>NC_013216.1:1298749-1948124 GCF_000024205.1 Desulfofarcimen acetoxidans DSM 771 | reverse complement strand
CAGGTTATAATCATCGATGTTTCAAAAATATCATTCAAAACATCAATAAATGTTACATTCTGCAATCCTCTATAATTAATCTGATTTTGTGCTACTTTAATAAAAGTTTCTCGGACAACATTAAGGTTGCTACATACGTCAAACAATCCGCTAATATCATATAATTGTTTTATAATTTCAAGTTCCTTATCAACCCCATATGGTATACCTATTGTATTTGGAGCAAATGCAGTTAACTTATCTCCTAAAATACAATCAATACTGGGTGTATTAATTTTAATAATCGGTTCAACTGTATCAATCAAATTACAATCTAAATTAGTATCTATTATTTCCATATATGGATTTTCTTCAAATAACACATCAAGCAATATGTAATTTTCTTTCCCATCCTTAATGGAATAATAAAACAACTTATAGTGAACTACGGGAAGATCTACCTGTTTATTTCTTTCATCCTTTTCAAACCGATTAAAGACTTTATTATTCTCAATAACACTTTTTAGATATTGTTCAATATTGACGCTCTTCTCAACTATGATATCTATATCAATAGAGAATCGTCTTGCTATTTTTAGTAACAAAATAACTGCTGTTCCACCTTTAAAGATAAAAGACATTTTGCTTTTAGTTAAACATTCTATTAGGTACAACGCTTTTGTTACCTTTTCCAATAAAATAGGATCGATATACTTACTAATATTTTTAAGTTCATTAGCTTTGTGATTAATCCAATCCTCTGTAAAAGCCTCTTGTTTTATCAAAATATAATCTCCTTAAAGGTATTTTTTATCTATTTGTACCTGATTTAATAAAAACCATCTTAAATTTTCCTTAATTGTTCTATATCTTGCATATCTATATAATGTGGTAATATTAATCGTATATTTTGAAAAAATATTTTCAAATATATTATAAATTTCCTGCCCATGATAAGTAATGAATAAAGATTCTTCGAAATATAAATCCACTAATATTTTCTCAATTTTAGGTACAACAATCTTTTTATTTTTACTTACAGGAGACTCTTTCAAATATGGTTTTATTATAATCGAATTACTAGAAATCATATAATCAATATCATTGTTTTTTTTAGAATATATATACACATTTCTCATTTTCTCTCTTAACATTTCAAAAACAGCATTTATTGCTTCTTTTTCAACCTCTACAACGATTAATGAATAAGCAGGTTGATGAATCATAAAATTATGCAACCATACTGTATCCCAAATTGAAATATCAGTGTATGGATATTGACGTCTAATTAAATTGTAGAGTTTTGTTAAAGTCCTTGATACTATAGGTTCAAAGTTCTTGTTACTTTCAAAAACATATATCCCTCTTTTTAAGTTCCTAATAATTCCTAGCTCTTTTAAATGATGAACTCTCCAGCGAAAAGTTCCTACATTAAGATCAGCTTCCTGTTCAGAATAAAAGCTATATAATTGTTGTGCTGTAAAACTGTCTTGATTTCCAAATCTATTCCTTATTTCATCCAGCCTCATTCTGTCCTTTTTCATTTTAACCACCTTTTTGTTAGCCAACAATCTGGGTTTTTTATTAGATAACCCCGTTTATTTGGTTTAGCAATTTTATTGTATCACATATCATTAGGGATTTCTAAGAATTATTTTATATTGTTCACTTTAATATTTAAGATTTCAAACAAAGCGGTTTTTTTATCAAATAACCCAGTTTGTTTGAAAATTCATTAACTTCACCCCTTAACCCTCATCCCGATCTTCAAAACAAAATGCGTTGGCGAGAGAATTTCTACCTTCTCAACCAACGCATTAGCGTAAGAATGTGCTGTAAGAGTATGAAGTTACTAATATTTTTGAATACCTATATAGAACCGAAATAATAAATATCGTTATAAATTAAACGCAAAGTCTCTTTTTCACATCTTCCGAACAGCATTTGATTTCCTCTAAAAACGAGTCAACAGATTTTTGAATTTCTGAAGCATTTTTATGAAAGCGATTATAAATAGCTGTATTTTTTAACCATTTCCATAACTCTTCTATGCAATTCAGATTGGGTGAGTAGGGTGGAAGAAATTTCAAAAACAGATGATCCTTATGCTCGTCTAAAAAGTCTTTAAGTAATTTTGCATGATGAACTCTTGCATTATCAAGAACAATGTAAATTTTAGAAATGTCATCTTTTAAAAAATGTGATACCAATTTTTTAAGAAAATCTTTGAATTTTTCTGCATTGATTTTGTCATAATTTACACAAAAAACTTTACCCGTATAGTAGTTTAAAGCACCGTATAATGTAACTTTTGCATGGTGTCCATAGGTCTTAATCTTTTTTTGCTCACCTTTTGGGAACCATGCTCGTTGTAAACCTTGATAGTCCCTAATGTGAGATGCATCCACATATAGGAGTATTTCACATTCAGTGAGATTTTTTTAACTCTTCCAGCTCATCTTGAAAAGCTTTTTGCTTTTCCGGATCAGCTTTGGCTAATACATAAGTGGGACGATTATAACGAAAATCCATCTTAAGAAGCATGCGCCAAACACCATCTGATGTATATTTAATGCCGTATGTATCATGAATGTAAGCAGCGAGGGTTTTACAATTCCAAGTAGTATGGGTACTAAAACCAACCTCTGATGGTGATTTTTTCAGTACCTCTTTGACCTCTTCTTTTTGTTCATTGGTTAGCCTTGGCGGTCTTCCCGGTTTTTTTGATACATGAAGCAGTTTTTCAACTCCACCTTCATTAAAGTAAGCAACGTATTTTCTTATGGTTTGTTCACTTATATCAAGATATTCGGCAATCTGCTTTGCTTGTCTCCCTTT
The DNA here is from genome assembly GCF_000024205.1 of Desulfofarcimen acetoxidans DSM 771. Classification (NCBI taxonomy): domain Bacteria; kingdom Bacillati; phylum Bacillota; class Clostridia; order Eubacteriales; family Peptococcaceae; genus Desulfofarcimen; species Desulfofarcimen acetoxidans. The sequence continues at coordinate 1,945,307 of NC_013216.1, read as the reverse complement.
CATGACAAGAATGACAGCTTGAACTCTGCATCTTAGTTTATATGGTGTTTCTCTTTTTATCTTATTCAAATCCTCAATGGTTAAATTTTGTGGATTGTTTAAATGCAATTTCCTCATGGTAATAATACCCCTCCCCACACTTGATTCTATTTTACAGGATAGGAGTAAAAATTACCATTACTTTATTAATCGTTTCTATATAGTGAACCTCCTCCGGGACGAGCCCGGAGGCTTCTACCCGTGAGGTTTCTCATTTCATTGAGAACTGCCCTGGCAAAGCAAGGTCTTACACTCTCTCATGAGCTACAGCACTGTGTTACCACAGCCTTGGCCCGGTCCATGGGCATCTACTACTCATCGTAGATACGTTTAAGCAGTTTTTACCTTCAGCCGTGCATATTCGACCTTCTCAGGCAACTTACGGCCTTTGGTGAATTTACCGTTAACCGATTTATCCAGAATTCCAGAAGCACCAACCATATCCCGGTGCGGGCCGGCAAAACCGCAATTGCCGCATTTATAGATGCGACCTGTTTGCTTGGTATACTCTGCACAAGCTGGACAAGTACCCGAAGTACCGCGTTCATCCACTGATATCAGCTTAATGCCATGACGCTTTAACTTATACTCCAGCATCCTGCGTAATTCACCGAAAGTCCATTGACTCATCCGCTGGTTGTGCTTTTTACCGCAGTCCTTCTTGCGCACGCCTTCTGGATTGCCGATATAGACGGTATTGACGTTATGCTCAAAGCACCATTTTGAAACAATAGCTGAAATGGTATGTATGACGTGCTCAATTCGGCGCTCAATATTGTTCAAAAACCGGTACTTTGCAGCTAAAAGCTTATTGTGCTGTTTTGAGCCTTTTTTAGTTTTAGAAATAGCTTTTTGCAACCTGCGCAGCACCTTATTCCTGAGCCGGCTCAGAGACCGCAGCAATCTGCCGCTCACTACCAAAGATTTCTTACCGTCTGTGATAGCTACAGCATGTACCTCACCGGGGTCAATGGCTGCTGTAACGCCGCCCTGTACTTTTTTCAAGGCCGGTTTTTCTACCGTTACATGCAGCCAGTAAAGGTTACGGTGCCATACAAGTTGAACCAGCTTAATGACGGCTCCGGAGAGTCTTTTGGGTAAGTTAAGTATAAGTGATTCCCTGCCGCGTCCGTTGGAGAGAGTCAGCATCTTTCCTTCGTAATTTATACCAAGTGGCTTCCAGGTTACAGTGAAAAAACGTTTCCTGCGATGGGGATAGCGCCAATCTGTAACCCCTTGTTCGCGCAGCTTCCCGGTGCGCTCACAGCACTCAAAGTAAGTTTCCACTATAGCCTGCGCCGACTGGGAATGAACACCGTATTTGCCTTTAACGAACGCTTTCATGGCACCTTCGTCGAGCCAGCAGTGATGTTTTATATAGATTGTACGGTGAACAATGCAAGTTGTGTTCCATACTTTGGCTGCCTCTCTTTGCAGGGTACGGGCCAGGGAAGTTTGCTCCGGGGTTAGGTATACAGGAAATTTATTCACCAAAATGTCGATGCCTTTTGACTTCTTTGATTGGTTATTTTTACATTTGCTCACAATTTCACCTCCTCCCGGAATATTTCTGGGCTTCAATATATTTGCGAAGGTCTCAGTGCTGACGTTTCCGGCAGTGCCTATATAGTAACCTCTGCTCCATAACCCGCTGCCCCAGAAGTATTTCTTTTTAAGCCAGGGAAGCGACAAATATTCTGTTGGCGGTAATGCTCTTAAGTATCCGTAGGTATTGCATATTTCTTGAATTATTTGTTTAACAGCATCCTCTACTTTACCCGTAATTGCTTTGCGACGATACTTTGGGCAAAACACGATATGATAGTTAATATTGTAGACGCAATGGTTTGTTTTTCTTTCCATGATTCAATTATACAGTAGAGGAAGTGTTTGTGTATATACTTGTCGCCCTACCGGGCGACCGCTCCTTTCATCCCACGGGACAAGCCCGTGGGTTTTCAGGAGCGCTTTTCTATAAAATCAAAATTCAATTTTGTTTAAGATAAATATTTATTGCCAAGAATTATTTATTTAAATAAACTGACATAGCATTCTCGTGCTTCTGCCTAACCGAATCCGACAGAAGTTTAATATCCCTAATTGGCTATATAGAAACGATTAATAAAGTAATGGTAATTTTTACTCCTATCCTGTAAAATAGAATCAAGTGTGGGGAGGGGTATTATTACCATGAGGAAATTGCATTTAAACAATCCACAAAATTTAACCATTGAGGATTTGAATAAGATAAAAAGAGAAACACCATATAAACTAAGATGCAGAGTTCAAGCTGTTATTCTTGTCATGAAAGGGAGACAAGCAAAGCAGATTGCCGAATATCTTGATATAAGTAAACAAACCATAAGAAAATACGTTGCTTACTTTAATGAAGGTGGAGTTAAAAAACTGCTTCATGTATCAAAAAAGCCGGGAAGACCGCCAAGGCTAACCAATGAACAAAAAGAAGAGGTCAAAGAGGTACTGAAACAACCACCATCAGAGGTTGGTTTTAGTACCCATACTACTTGGAATTGTAAAACCCTCGCTGCTTACATTCATGATACATACGGCGTTAAATATACATCAGATGGTGTTTGGCGCATGCTTCTTAAGATGGATTTTCGTTATAATCGTCCCACTTATGTATTAGCCAAAGCTGATCCGGAAAAGCAAAAAGCTTTTCAAGATGAGCTGGAAGAGTTAAAAAAATCTCACTGAATGTGAAATACTCCTATATGTGGATGCATCTCACATTAGGGATTATCAAGGTTTACAACGAGCATGGTTCCCAAAAGGTGAGCAAAAAAAGATTAAGACCTATGGACACCATGCAAAAGTTACATTATACGGTGCTTTAAACTACTATACGGGTAAAGTTTTTTGTGTAAATTATGACAAAATCAATGCAGAAAAATTCAAAGATTTTCTTAAAAAATTGGTATCACATTTTTTAAAAGATGACATTTCTAAAATTTACATTGTTCTTGATAATGCAAGAGTTCATCATGCAAAATTACTTAAAGACTTTTTAGACGAGCATAAGGATCATCTGTTTTTGAAATTTCTTCCACCCTACTCACCCAATCTGAATTGCATAGAAGAGTTATGGAAATGGTTAAAAAATACAGCTATTTATAATCGCTTTCATAAAAATGCTTCAGAAATTCAAAAATCTGTTGACTCGTTTTTAGAGGAAATCAAATGCTGTTCGGAAGATGTGAAAAAGAGACTTTGCGTTTAATTTATAACGATATTTATTATTTCGGTTCTATATAGCATACTCTTGAAGATAATTATATATCAACTAGAACTTTATTAGCCACCTTCTTATTCCAATTGTTCCACCCTCATCCCACTTTTCAGCACAAAAACAAAATGCGTTGGCGAGATAACCTCTATTTTCTCAACCAACGCATTAAATATTTTATCACTGAACTCTACAAGCAAGCCCTGCCAACCATTCAGCGTCTCAATAATCACATTGAGCCTTTCCCGGTAATCGTTTCTAATGTTATTCTGCCTATCAAACTCTGCTCGCTGCTCTCTCAATTCCTCCAGTTCATTCGATATTCTATTATATTCCTCATTATAAACCGCATCATCGATTTGATTTCTAACCTGAAGTTTGATGGGCTCATATACTGTCAATTCTCAAATTAATCCATCCATTATTCTCAAATTAAAACAGCTAGTTCTGACCGATTTTAGGCTTTTGTTCGCAGATTAATTTAGAAGTTTTGAAACCATTATCAAATTAAATTTTCTGTCCTTAAAAGGGAAAGTAGAGTGCGGTAAAAAAATTAGCCGGAGCAAAATGCCCCAGCCGTTTGGTTAAATATTTAGTTCATTCTGTGCATGGTAAATAACTTCTTCATCGATAATCCTGAGATTCTGGTTGCAGGCATAAATTAATGAGTTGGACATCAATGAGTTTACCACCCGGGGCAAACCGTTTGAATTAGCATATAGAACTTCAGTAGCCCCTTCTGTAATAATATCTTCCACCTGTCCAGCCTGCTTTAACCTGCTGTTGCAGTAGTCGCTGATTTCCTCTTTTTTTAATCCCTGCATAACGTATTTAACCGCCAACCTTTGTTTTAACGGTCTGTTAACATTCATGCCCAATTTATTGCGTATTGTAGATTGGCCAGACAAGATAAGAATGAAGGGATTTTGCGAGTCCATTTTAAAGTTAAAAATCAGCCGCAAATCCTCTAGAAGTTTGCTTGAAGCAAGGTGTATTTCATCTAAGATAATAACTGGAGTTATCCGGTTATCATAATACATTGAGCAGATGGCTTGCTGGATTTGACGGAAAATAGCTACCTTTTTAAAAGCCGGTTCTTCTCCTAACTCCAGCGCCAATCCCTGGTAGAATTCTGATACTGTTACTGTGGACAGGGAGAAATAGCAGTGACGATAAAGAGAAGGATTTAATTCACTAGCATATTTACGTAAAGTCGTTGTTTTTCCTGCACCCGGTTCCCCAGCTACAAGACCAATACCTCTTGTAGTTTGCAGGTATTTTAACCTTTGAGTTAACTCCTGTAAATCCTGACTCATATACATCTTCTCTACAGGGACCTCTTTGCTAAAGGGGTTAAATTTTAGCCCAAAATATTGAAGAAACACTAACTCTCACCCTCCCCCTTCATCTGCTCTGCTAACTTCGTAAAGGAGATACTGCTTGAGGAGTCGGGTATCTTTACCGTTTCTTTCTTTTCAAATATAACATCTTCCGGCTTTTCTTTTTTCGCCGAATTGGGTCTGCCCCGTCTTTTAACCCTAGCATTGTCATAAAAATTAACCTGTTTAGCCTCGCCTACTAATTTACCTTCTTTGTACAGGGGTAATGTTTTTTGTGGGATAGTTAACCATTCTGGTTCATACCGCACCTCGATCCGGGAGTTAGCCAAGCATTGGTCTGTTTCATAAAGTACCGTGTCTATAGACAATGTAGCATCATGATTAACCTTGCGAGTAATCCGCAGTAAGAAATATTCCTTTAACAACTCTGGATTCGAGAAAAGTTTAATCTGGTGGGCCTGCGACATAAAGAAATCCAAAGGGCTTAGATCTAATGAACTATGAGTTTTGCGCTGATAATTTTCCTCTAACCACCGCCAAAAAAGCAAGTTCAATTCATCAATACCCCTAATCTTAGTGGTATCAGTGTTGGATAAAAACCGTTGGCGAACCGTCAGGAAAAATCTCTCAATTTTACCCTTAGAGGTTGGCGTAAAAGGAGCGGCATGGATTAAGGAGCAACCCAAACTGGCACATAGCATGGCGAACTGATTGGCGCGGTAAATTTTTCCGTTATCCGTGTAAATCATCTTAGGAACTCCACGTTTTAATATGGCCTCTCGCAAAGCTATTCTCAGGGCTGTGTAGTTTTGTGTATCAAAAAATTGCCCGTGAGTAATTAATCTCGAAGCATCATCAATAAAAGCCAACAAATAGAGCTGTTTCTTAGCCTTGCCCACCTTAATATACGGCCCATAAAGAACATCTGTTTGCCATAATTCGTTTATAAATTGGTGTGAAAATCTCTTAAATTCGCGTTCATGTTCCTCTGGCTCTTTCCCAGCTGCCAAATCAGGGTTTGCTGCCATAAAACGATAAAATGTGGCTAGGGTACAAGTTCTTTTACTCAATATACTCCTATTTTTAATGTGCTTTGCTATTGTCTGAGCATTTTTCAAAAAGTCTTAATAATATTACAGATGCTTCAGCTTTTGTCAGAGTATGTTTAGGCCTTATTGTTCCATCTGGATATCCGTAAATAATACCCATTTCCAGCCCCTTTATTATTTCTGGCTTTGCCCATTCACTTACTTCTTGAATGTCAACTGATGCTGTTTGCCTCTGAGCAACCCTTTCTTCGTTGAGCAAAGAAACAATCCTCCAATTTCCTAAGGTTAAGCCGTTTTCCTTCTTTGTCATTTCGTAAATCCGCATAAGAATAGTAAAAGCTTCTTCTCTGGTTAACCTTTCTTCCGGTTTAAATAAGTCTGCTTTGGTTCCACTTATTAAACCAATTTCTTTAGCCCTCTCAATATAAGGTGAATACCATTCTTCCTCTGAAACATCCTTAAAATATCCCTGGTATTCTGTATAGATTTGTCTTTTTCCCCGGTCTAATTCTTTAACAAGCATTATTACAAACTCAGCCCGACTGATTGCATCATCAGGAAAAAATTCTTCTTCATTGATATTCTGTACAATCTGTCTTGATGCAAGCACTTCAATACATTTTTGTGCCCAGTGGTCTTGAATGTCCTCAAAGCTCTGGCTGTTCTCTGCGACAAAGAGGATTTGTTTTTCCGGTTTTATTTCAATTGTAAAGCATTGACTACTTAGATCCAATTCTCCTCCCAGATATTCATAATACATTTCATCAATCAACTGAAAAACTCCCATTTTCCGAAAATCATACCATTGGCTTTCTTGGGTTTCTTCTGTTGTCATACTAATAGTTAACTTTATTTTAATGTCATTTAATTCATCCGGATAAACCTGTTCCCCATCTTTAAAATATTTCAAGTCTGTTTTTGCGACATTGGAAGCGAGATTTATGGAACTCTTGTTATTTTGCTCCTGGAATAAACTCACGTGTGTCTTAGCTGTTTCCCGTATTAAACTGATAAATTCCAGTTCTACTTCATTAATGCTGGTTTGTTTCATTTTAACAATCTGTTCGTGAGAGAGAAGAATTTCAGCAGCTAAATATTTAATCTTTACATCCTTTTCAAGCTCAGCTAGTTTTTGCAAGGTTTCTTTTGATAATATAAGCTTATCATGACTGGAACCGGTATTTGTTAGAGCTAGATCAATAACGAAGTATTGATCATTTTTATTTTCTATCAAATCTTTTAGTATTAGTCTATATATACTACTATTATTTTGCTTATTAACCTCCAGCAAATAATTTTCCGTTTTAATAATCTGGTCTTCTTCTTCGATTTCTATTGATAAATCCGTAAAAAATTGTTTATACCAATAAGAAGCTGTTGTACTGGTAAATCTTTCTGAAACCGTTATTGCTTTAATATTAGTATCGGTGGTAATTTTTATCGGTTCAGTATAGTGTTTTGCATCAGACCTTAATTTCCCCTCTTTTAAGGGTGATTCTCCATCAGTCGTGTAATATATACTCCCTGGAACTGTGGAAGTAGTCAGAACTAAATCTATAGGTAAACTATAATACCCGCTTTCAATATTTGCTATCGGTGCTTCCGGAAACAGGCTAAATTTATAGCGGTTTCCAGCATACTCCTGATTTACGCTACGAGTACGCGTTTCATAAAAACCCGGCTTTTCGAGTAATACCGCTTGTTCACCTTTCCCATATACAATACTTACAACAGAACCTTTTTCCAGATGATAATCGCCATAATAGTATTTCCCATATGATTTATTAAAATCAATCACAAAACTATATACATCTTGGTATACACCGGAACATACCGAAGACTGGACATTTTGCTCAATATCTTCCATTGTCAAAGAAAATTGTAGAGATCGTCCCTGATAAAATAAATTGGATTCTGATGATTTGATTTTTACAACTAGCAACCCTATGCTTCTTTGGGGATTAGTAATACCGTATCCGTATTGATCGTCCTTTCCTGGATTTCCTTTATCATCAGCTCCTGCTTCTATAAGTTGCTTTACTTCATATGGAGTTAAGAGTTTATTTTTCGCTAGAATTAATGCCGTTATCCCGCTGACAAATGGGGCAGCAACTGATGTTCCGGTTGCATATTGATATGTATTTTCGGGCATGGTACTGTAAATATCCTCACCAGGAGCGGCTATACTAACTTCCGTCCCCAAATTAGAAAATATTGAAATATCACCTAATTGATCAACTGATGTTACAGCAATTACATCTGGATATGCTGCCGGATAAGATACTATCTCTGAATAGTTACCTGCAGCGGCGACGACAACAACCCCTTTACTGATTGCATACTGGACGGCAGCATATTCAACGGGGTTGAATGCGTCTACTCCACATTTAAACCGTTCTCCGCCTAGGCTGAGATTAATTACGTTGGCTCCGTTATCTACAGCCCAAACTATACCTTTGATTTCTGTCATTACATCCCCTGTACTCTGGCTGTTTAAAACCTTTACCGGCATTATTTTCACACCAGAGGCCACCCCTATAATCCCTTTATCATTGTTTATTGCTCCTACAATTCCAGCAACGTGTGTTCCGTGTCCAACATCATCGGTGGGATCTTCATTGTTGCTTACAAAGTTATAGCCATTCACTAAAGCATCTTTTAGATCTTCATGTTGAAGGTCGACTCCGGTATCCAAGATGGCGACGGTAACTTGTTTAATTTTATCATCGTCAATTTCTTCCCTGATTTTTGGTATGTCAAACTGCTGTAAAGCCCATTGCTCTTTATATGATGGGTTTTGGTAAACCCCATCATATACTGATTCATTACAGCTTTCGTAATATGATTTAACCATATATGGATCTAATAATCGGGTGTCATTCGTAGCAACAAGCTGAACCCGTTCGTCATTCTTGAAAGCCTTTATTGCTGCCTCCATACTTAAAGAAGTAGGAATCGTATATTTGACCACTCCTATTTCGGGGAGAAAATCTTCAGCAACAGGTTTGTTATCTTGACTAAAGAATGAACCGTTTTTCGGTTCCAACAGGCGTTCTCCCCAAGTTTCAATAACTTCATCTTTATATTTGACAAGGATTTCTTTTTCGTCTGAATAATATGATGTTCTTTCGTTTGCTATTGCAAAACCGGTTACCCATATGGGCGAAATAATAACAAGGATTAAAAGTAAATATTTCAAGTTGTTCTACTCCAATATTTAAAAAGTATTTTCAAAATACCAATGGAATCTTAAAAACTTACATTACAAAAAATATTTCTAAAACTTTAGCTGCTTTATCTATATAGAACCGAAATAATAAATATCGTTATAAATTAAACGCAAAGTCTCTTTTTCACATCTTCCGAACAGCATTTGATTTCCTCTAAAAACGAGTCAACAGATTTTTGAATTTCTGAAGCATTTTTATGAAAGCGATTATAAATAGCTGTATTTTTTAACCATTTCCATAACTCTTCTATGCAATTCAGATTGGGTGAGTAAGGTGGAAGAAATTTAAAAAACAGATGATCCTTATGCTCGTCTAAAAAGTCTTTAAGTAGTTTTGCATGATGAACTCTTGCATTATCAAGAACAATGTAAATTTTAGAAATGTCATCTTTTAAAAAATGTGATACCAATTTTTTAAGAAAGTCTTTGAATTTTTCTGCATCGATTTTGTCATAATTTACACAAAAAACTTTACCCGTATAGTAGTTTAAAGCACCGTATAATGTAACTTTTGCATGGTCTTAATCTTTTTTTGCTCACCTTTTGGGAACCATGCTCGTTGTAAACCTTGATAGTCCCTAATGTGAGATGCATCCACATATAGGAGTATTTCACATTCAGTGAGATTTTTTTAACTCTTCCAGCTCATCTTGAAAAGCTTTTTGTTTTTCCGGATCAGCTTTGGCTAATACATAAGTGGGACGATTATAACGAAAATCCATCTTAAGAAGCATGCGCCAAACACCATCTGATGTATATTTAACGCCGTATGTATCATGAATGTAAGCAGCGAGGGTCTTACAATTCCAAGTAGTATGGGTACTAAAACCAACCTCTGATGGTGATTGTTTCAGTACCTCTTTGACCTCTTCTTTTTGTTCATTGGTTAGCCTTGGCGGTCTTCCCGGTTTTTTTGATACATGAAGCAGTTTTTCAACTCCACCTTCATTAAAGTAAGCAACGTATTTCCTTATGGTTTGTTCACTTATATCAAGATATTCAGCAATCTGCTTTGCTTGTCTCCCTTTCATGACAAGAATAACAGCTTGAACTCTGCATCTTAGTTTATATGGTGTTTCTCTTTTTATCTTATTCAAATCCTCAATGGTTAAATTTTGTGGATTGTTTAAATGCAATTTCCTCATGGTAATAATACCCCTCCCCACACTTGATTCTATTTTACAGGATAGGAGTAAAAATTACCATTACTTTATTAATCGTTTCTATATAGTAATAGATTAAATATCTGCTCTATATAGTGTTCTTGGAAATTCAATTAGTTGTTTTCTTATTTCATTTACAAATACATTAATATCCAATTGCTTAACTGTTAATGCCAGGGATGGCCCACTAAATGTTGCTCCAGTACCATTAATTAACCCTGCGTCAATTGATACAAATATTCTAAAAACTAACTCATCATTTATTGGATCTGTCTCGGGAATTGAATATATAAAAAAGCCTGGATCATAAGGATCAATATATTGAACAGAATCCGTTGCTAGCATAGTTAATTTTTTCAATACTGTTGTCAAGTCATCAATATTTAAATCTATACTGGCTTTTATATCGGAAAAACAATTTCCATTATAAAATGAAATTGTCAGGTCAACAAATTCAGTATTTTCACCAATTACTTTGATACTATCAATGTCTATTCTAAGTTCACAACAGCTAGTTGAACGCCCCTTATCTTTTAATATAACCAACATTATCACCTCAGCAGTTTCAAGAATCAGCGTACCCAGGTAAACAGGTACGCTGTGCAATTTTACTAAATATAGGAATTTACTATAAAAATCAAAAACTCCAATTTGATCGGATAAATTTCTTTGATATCTCGCCAAACCCTGGTTTGTATACAGTTGTCATAACCCATTTACCACTTACTTGTGTAAATATGCAAATTATATTTTGTTGGTTGTTATAAATGGCTCTAGCTTCTGAATATTTATCTACATATTTTGCCCCATTATCCATCACTTTTTGCAATTGAAGTGAAGAAATACTATTTTGTACTATTCTAGTACTTGCATGACTAGTTATAATAACTCTTGCAATTGTCAATGTTCTTACAATATATTGTCTAGCTAATCTAATAGTAATGGAAGCCAAGAGAGGTAATATTTGACCTTCACGATCTTCTATTATCTGATTCACAATTGCTTCTTCCATATTACTATTTTTAATACTTGGATTTGCATTTGATTGCGGTATACTGGTTTGATTACCCCAATTAGACGTGTCCGGAGATATAAGATTCTGTTCGTTGCCACCAGGAACTACAAAATCGTTTGATGATTCAGCAGCTAGTGCACTCGCGCATGGTAACAACAAGTTGACTAACAAAACAATTACCAGTAAAAAACTTATTTTTTGCTTAACTTTTCTCATCATAAAACCTCCCTAGAAATGTATCTTTGGTAATTGAAAATTAACTAAAAAAATGGTTAAATAGAATTGTAATAGTGGTTACTGAACGGCATATTAAGGGCACGTGGTTGTCAACTCTAACTCTGTATTTGGTTGTCTACCAAATCCACTATTTCTTTTTTTACGAGGATCTCAAAATAATTGATTGATAAAAACCAATGTTCTTTCGAGAACTTCTGTCCCTTAATACATCTAACTTTCAGGGGGCATTTTTTTTTATTTCACCCACAAAAATCACTTAGTTAGTATGTCTACACCAAAATATCTTTCCAACACTGCTTAGGCCCCAACCCTAATATTGTTTATAGTAAATTTTAGGGTGTATCAAGCGGGAATTCTTTGTTCCGTTATACCTTAGTTTGGCGTAAGATTTTTCCAAATGCAGTCGTAGCAAGGGCTAAGGTACTCTTAAAAAAATGCGTTCGCTACTACAGCCAATTTTCGGCCTTTTGTAAAATGTTTTTAACATGCTTTACGTCCACAATTGATTCACATCCAAGCGCTTTTAATATTTGTTGTTGCTTTTCGGAGACCTTTGTGATATTTAAGTGTGTCTTTGCCTCCGATTTATCAAAGACCCAGCGATTAGCCTTGCACTCAGCTAATAAGGCTAAAACCGTCTCAGTTGAATTGGAAATTCCGTGCTCCTTAAGTTGGAGCTCAATATCATTTCTCAGAAAATAGGCTAGCATGCAAACAGCAACATGGGCCCTTACTCTTTTCTCCCTGGTTAAATAAATTGGACGTAATTCAAGATGTGATTTTATCTCCCTAAAGGCTTCTTCAATTTTATTTTTCCGTCGATACCACTGTACTATTTCCTGAGCAGATATACGCTCTTGGGTAATATTGGAGATAAAACATGTGATTCCATACAAACGTTGTTCTTTCTGCAAAGCAGTGTTGTCAATAGTATCTGAAAGCTGAAATGATTCAACAGTACGAGATTTACCAGTTTTAGTTGTAACGGTACGAGAACAGGGCGTAATCTGAACGGACAAATATTTATGAACATGAAACCGTTTCGAGATTTTGCTGATTTCTCGCTCAAGAGTGTCACGATTTCTTGATTTTTTGGCTTGTTTCAAATCCCCATTTTTTTTGATTAGCCACCTATTAATTTGTTCTACCTTATTTCTTTGTATTTGGTGCTCATCAAGAAAACGTGCCACGTCAAAAGTTATAATGTATCGCCGATTATCATCTTCAAATTCTCGGTAATACAATATGTCATCATCTATTGGTTGAAATTCCTGCATCGCCAAGACTTGTTCCCAGTCCTCCGGCATAGGAGGGGTTGGCAATGCTGTTTCGAAAAATGATAATACGTTAATCTCGTCCCTGTCCATTGCCGAAACATAATCCCAATTTGTTTTCTCTAATGTTTTAAGGTTATCAGCAGATACCATACCTCGGTCAAAAACCATGGTGCAGTGTTGTATGGGAAAACAAGTCTTGACGTTTTGGATTAAGTCGCAAACTGTGGAAACATCCTGAGTATTACCCTCCAGCAACTTCCAATAAAAAGGGTAACCATCCGGGGTAATCATCAAAGCAATAACAATTTGTTCGCAATCGGGACGGTGATCCCGCGAGTAGCCAAACTTAGTAAGTACGCAGCGACTTCCTGTTACATATGTAGAGGTAATATCATAAAAAAACACATCCAGGCTATTTGGTCGCTTTTCTTGAATTTTACGAAACATATATGACTGTAGCTCGGTTTCTCGCTGGCATAGTCGGTCTAGTTCTCGAAAGATATCAAATGCATTCATTGACAATGGATCTGTATCTATATAGGCAGGCAGTACTGTTTTGGTCATCCACTCCTGCACATTGCATTTCGCAACCGGGTCAATACAACGGTTAATTACCATACCTGTAACCCAGCGGTCATCCTGAAAGAACTCGTGAAACTGCCATTGTTGCCAGATATGAACCAGAACAGCTACATCTAAATATGCTCCATGCTTTGTGACAACAATATCATCAGATTTGGCCACAACAAGATCTTGGTTAGAGTGGGCATTAAGCGTTAAGCGTAACCGATCGGCTGCTTCATCATCAAGAGGGCCAATTGCAAAAATTAAGCGGTGTTTAACTTTACCGTTGTCTCTAAATGATTCGACTATACTATAATGGGAGTATTTTTTCCCTTTGACTGTCTTAACGGATTTCTTGAGAAACATCGTAGCCTCCAATTTGTTCGCGACTACTATAATTCTATCAGAAATCCAGTATATATCAAGGTTTTATTGGTGTATTCATAAAAATATTCGCTACTACATTTTTATTATTAGTGCCGTGTAAGCCTTGATATAGCTGGGGTTGGAAAATATTTGCGCCAAAGTCCGGGTTATACAGAAACATCGTTATATGCAGGAACATCTTATTATCATTCTAGCTGCAAAGTGCATTGGGCACAGCTTTACTCAAATTAAGCATACAAAGCATAAAAATTTCATGATAATACACAACTAGGCTTTTGTCATTTCATTGAAAGTACCCTTGTACCGAATAGAATATTGTACTTCTTAAATACATATAATATAATAATATTAATAGTGGTTCAGGTTAGGTTAATGTGGGGCACATGGTTGCAAATCATTCCCGGTTTACCTACCGAGCCACTATTAATTTAGGCGGGTAACGTGGCATTTTTTGATATTGAATCATAATATCACCTCCTTCACTTAATATAAACCTAACTTCCGCATTATAAAAAATCAATACTGTAAGATAATGGTGAATAAGTAATATTAATTACAACCACAAAAATATATGATCCACAAAATGGAGAGCAGTTGGTTTTTGGTGTCGATCCATTACTAATAGCAAAAAACTATTAGTAATGGATCGTCATGGACCTACAACTTATTTTAGAACAACTTGCCAAATTGCCACCTGAAGCGTTGATGAAGATAATGCCAGAATTAAAAGTTGAGGTTCCGAAGTCAAATCCTTCAGGTGCAGTACTATCGGTGTTTTTTAGCCAGAAGTCTTGGCATCGGCAAAATAATTGACGATTTTATTGGCGAAGAATATATTACTTATGAACATCTACGTGAAGACAGAGCTAACGGTACTAATTGTCGGGTAAGCACTGGTTTTGTATGCGAAATAATGATTGGTGACATGGTGCGCAGAAATAAAAACCTTACCCGTTTATATAAATTTGAAGAAGCTTGTGAGAATTGACAGGTCGAAACAATACTCGGCATACCGTCCCAAAAATTCAATGATGACAAAATGGGCAGAGCGCTTGATGCTGATTACCCAAACACTATGAGGCTTATGAAACAGAATACACGTTTAAAGTAGAAATGGATCCTCCACCCAAAAATAAAGAGAACAAAAAGCGACGCAAAAAAGGTGAACAAAAACTTGCAAAACATACTGTAAGGGCCATTATTTATGTTATTTATTGTGATTTGAACAAAAAACCCAAGGAAGAGGAACGTCGTCAAAAACGCATAACCAACACAGAAGATGCTTTATTAGAACTTAATGGCAAGCTCAACAAACGCAACTTAATTACCAAGGAAGCCTGTGATAAAGCAGTAGATAATATTTTTAAAGGCCAACCTGAAATGCGTAGACTGTTTAATGTAACAGTAGAGCTAAATCAGCACAATGCGCTTGTTATGTCCTGGTCAAAAGATGAGGCGGTAATTCCAGAGCTTGAGAAAACTGACGGTATTTTTGTGCTTTTAACCAACCACGACAAAGAGAAAGTTGATGCTAACGAACTGCTTACCCGCTATCGCAGTAAAAACGACATCGAAATCAGTTTTAGATCTTTGAAGGGATCCCTTGATTTACAACAGATTTTTCTTCGCAGCCCGAAAAGAGTAGATGCCTATTGTTTTTTAAAAGTATTGGCTATGCTTGTACTAAATTTAGCTGCATGGTTGTTAGCTAAAAACGGAAAAAAGATGTCTCCCCAAAAATTACAAAAAGAACTCGACGATCTAACTATTTCAGAGCAAAGGTTGCAACCCATTGGCGTGCGTCATTGGGTTGGGACGAATATTCCTAATACAATTGATGTATTGGTTAAGTTGTTTAACTTACCACATCCACTTGAGTTTAATAGAGATCATTAATTCATAAATAAATTTTTCTTATCAAATAGAGAAATGGTTTAATGATAATCTTAAAAAATAACGTTTGGCAATAGTTTCTAATTAGGTAATCTCTTAGTGCGAAATCTGGATATAAATTATGTGATTTTGCTTCAATAACCCTAATTAACCAACATTAAAGTTAAAAGAGTGGTCACAAAATACATTACGTTAATGTATCGGATAGGATGAATCATTAAAGAACATTTTTTAAATAATATGGCTTACATCCCTTATGCAAGAAATAATTTTACGGAACTTTCCTGGACAGTAACACTTAAAACCTTTCTAGCTGCGAGTGTATATAGCACATCATTAGTAAACAAAGCATTATATTAATTTACCACTATTTATTTATCTTCATAAGCCGTTAGTTATACTATTTAATATTTATTTAAAGTTATAAATATTTGGGCATACGCCCAAATAAAAATTTATCATAATTTGTTTTATTATGCAATAGGAGATATTGTCGACAAAATAGAATAATTGGGTCATACATCTATTTTTTGTCATAAATATAGATATCTCTAATACATATATTAAAAGCCAAGGAAGACATCTCCCCCGGCTTTTCCTTTTTATTACGCTGTTTATCCGCATTCATTACTACCTGCAGCCAAGCCAAAAAAACCACGCAAGGCGCGCAAATACTAGGTTTTTACCTTTACAAAGTAGAGCAGTGGGGTTACCACCGCCCCCTCATCAGTAGGGTCGAGGACAGGCGCGGTAGCAGTTCTAGACCTTGTGAGGCCAATCCGGTTCTCTCCTTTCGGGCGAGTGTCCCCCTCAAGCGGGTCATCTGCCCCGTTTCCAACCCCCGCCTCGTCAAACGCAGCGTGCAGATTTCCCGCACTGCGCTTTCCTGCTAACTTCACATCAAGGGTTATGTGACCTATTGTGCTGGCAGCGCTTTCGGATTTTTGTAGTGCCGTATCTTATAATCCGAGTATAAACCTAAGTTCTGATACAGCCAATTCCTACTCCACCTGTCCCAGCCAAAGCCTTTGAGATTACGGGCTCGCATTAGATGTCGCCGTACTTTCTTCTCAATCCAGTCCTTTACATAGCCAAAGCAGCGACCGGAGTTCCCAACTCGATAGTAATTCACCCATCCACGTAGAACAGGGTTAATGAGTTCAATAACTCTGCTCACTGGTTGTGATTGAAAACGACGAAATGTTTCTTTTAGTTCGGTCAATATTTTGGTGCGTGCTTTCATTTTTGGTGTAAATAGTACTCCCCATTTACCTTTGCGAGTTCGGCTCCTTCGAAAGTCAAAGCCTAAGAAGCCAAAACTTTCTCCGTTGGCTAGGTTTACTATCCGGGTTTTCTCTTCATTAAGTTGCACGTCAAGTTTTGTTAACTCTTCAAGTAAGCGCTGATAGACAGCCTTTTCCAACCAATTCCATTTAGGGTAAGCATCAATTAGAATCACAATATCATCGGCAAACCGAGCATATTCAATGTGTGTGTATTGTTCATGCCGTGTTACTTCTTTTGCCTTTTCAAGCATTTTATCTACCTCATTGAGATATAAATTTGCTAAGAGCGGAGAAATAACACCCCCTTGAGGAACGCCCCGTTTGCCACTAGCTTTGAGTATAAGCTTCAGCAGCCGCATCACGTTTTCGTCGTTGACTCTTTTTGCTACCTTCTTGAGTAATAAGTCATGGCGAACTGTATCAAAATAAGACCTTAAATCAAGATCGATAACACGTGTTTTATTTTCCACAACTGCTTTTGCTACTCTGTCAATTGCTTGGTGGGGATTCCGCTTAGGTCGGTATCCATATGACCCTTCTTGGAAATCAGCCTCGAATATTGGCTCAAGTATAAGCTTGAGTGCTCCCTGAACTACCCGATCGCGAATTGTTGGTATACCCAATATCCTATATTTACCATCACCCTTAGGAATTTCTTTTCTACGGTTCTGGGTCGGCCAATACGTACCAGAGATAAGTTCCTTTTGTATTTGTTGCAGAAATATTTCTATCCCGCTTGCCTCAATATTGTCAAAGGTTATACCATCAATTCCGGGTGCTCCATTTTTATTTTTGGCCATTTTGTAAGCTTCTTGGAGTGTTTCTATCTTACATACGTGAACGTACAATCCCCAAAATCTCCAGGTTTTATCGGCCTTCGCCTTGATGTATATCTTCCTTCTCAGGTCCTGTATGTTTATGGACGCCTTTATCATCTCGTCCTTACCTCCCATCTTGTTGGAAGAATTGCTAACAGTAGGGTTCCTTTGCTTCCCCGGTATTACCCAGATTCATTGCTCCTACGAACCCATCCGCCACCCTCTTGCCTTCAATTCATTTCCCAGTGTTTCTGGTTATAGAATCTACCTTTTTCTAAAAATTTCTTTTTAGGGCAAGGAGGGCTTCTCCAGTTGCTCAGTGTATCCTTGTTACCATGCTGTCGCTACCACCCCGCCGAAGTGGAACAGTTGTATCAGTCAGTTTTCAACTGTCCATGCTGCTTTCACCCTACGGTTGCGGGCTCAGCCTTCGGGACTACGCACTTTCGAGGCCACCTATGCGTTCGCTTTCGCTACGGCCTGGCAACTCGCTATCATCCCTTGGATAATATTGTCGATAGACTCCAGAATCTCAGTTTCCTTTAACCCTGCTATCCTAGCTACAAGGTTTCTGACTTTTACCTCGGCAGGTTTCTCCCCTGCTGAATACACCAGCCTTTGCTGGACATACAACCGTACGTGCGGTTTTCTCGCATACGGCTTTCCGATATTCTTCTTCCTTCAGCATTCAGCCAACCCGCATCCGGGCAAGGCCACAACGATAGATGAGTTCGCGTATTTCATTCATGTTACCCAGTCTATGCTGGCGTTGCCTTTTGTAGTTAAACCATTCCGTAAACCTCTGTACAATATACCTGTCTATGTGCCAAAGTTTCTCCTGTGCGAATTCCCGGTTACTGTAAAGGAAGTTGCTGAACGTTTCGGCGTCAGTAAGCACGTGGTTATATTATCTGTTAGACAAAGGCCTGCTTAAAGGTACAAAATTTGCGCTTGGTCGACCATGGAATATTTTAGTTGACAAGGAGACTGAAAAGTTGTTGTCTGAGTGGGTATCCAAATCCAAACAAATTCTTTAATTCCAAAACGTGTTTGAGGGGAGTGCAGTATGAATAAACCATGGGAATTCCCAATGGACGTTTTTCATTTGGTTTATCCCGTTTCGGAATATTCACTCTGCGTACGGGCAAGGGGTTATATATTCCTTCTTTGAGTTCCTTATGAAGTTTTTCAAGTTCTTCATCGTTTACTGAATATTTCGGAGCGTGAGTGCACGTTAACCGTTTGACGTTGTGCACACCTTCCGCTGATATTGGGCATAGCTTCCGTCGAAAGTGAGTCCAACTGGAGACAGAATTATCTTGATTATGGTTAGGGGAATCTGGTGCCGGTTGCCTCGACACCGATTCCTAAAAACTCAGATTTAATCCACAATACCCTTTCTCTTATGCATGGAGTCTCCTTCAATCACAATTCTGTAGGAGTCGTGGACTATTCTGTCGCAGATAGCGTCTGCAAGCGTCGGTTCGCCGATTTTAAGATGCCAGCCGGCAACATCGAATTGGGAACAGAAGATGGTAGAGCCTTTTTTATGCCTTGCCTCGACGATTTCAAGCAGATCCCGTGCTTCACTCTCTTTGAGAGGGAATAGCAGCCACTCATCTAAAATTAATAATTTCACTTGCTTGTACTGCTTGATAACCTTGCGGTAGGTTCCTTCGCCGCGGGCGATTGCCAACTCGCTCAGCAGATCTGGTAATCTCACATATTTCACGGTGTAGAAGTTTCGGCTGACCGCCATTCCGAAGGCATTGGAGAGGTAGGTTTTACCACTTCCTGTCGCCCCGAGAATAACCACATTGTGATACTCCTGGATGTAATTGCAGGTAGCCAGTCTGATTATCTGTGCCTTGTCAAGCTTTCGGTCCGGGTGATACTCAATGTCCTCGACGCACGCGCCGCTGATAGCGTAATCGGCCTTTTTGATGAGTCGGTCCATCCGGTTATTCTTACGTACCGCCCACTCCGCGTCAACAAGCAGACCTAGCCGCTCTTCAAACGATAATCTATGGAAGGAGCTGTCTTTTAACTGCTCACGGAATGCTTGTGCCAGGACACTGAGCCGCATCTCATGCAGCTTGGATACAGTGTTATCGTTTAACATCAGTTATTCCCCCTTTTATAGTAATCAGCACCACGTGTAAAACCATACTGGGATGTCTCTGGGGCGTTTCCGATGCGTCTTTGCTATCAAGCAGCTTGTCCTGTCCGGATTTAAGGATTGCCTGTACATTTTTTAGGCTTGGGTGGACGGTATAGGATAGCGTCTTTGCGCAGGCGGCTTCTAGACGTTTTACGGAATACCCCCTAAATCGGCCCAGTTCATCCATCGACTCACGCTGTGTCGCTAGAACACCTCTCAGCGGCCCGGATTAAAGACTCCAAGTAAATTCGACATACCTATACAGTGTACCCCCCCGACAGGGAATCTTCGCTTGCCACGGGCAACATCGTAGCTTTGCGAGGGGTATTAGTGAGCGACTGTAGGATTGAGGTGAAGGCTTAACCATAGCACAGAAATGCAAGAAATGAATAAAGCCGAGGATTTTGTTCTCCAGCCCCCGGCTTCTTGTATATTTATAGTTCGCACATTTTAATTACTATAGCGTTACCCTACTCGATTTAGACCAATGGCGGTCATGAATCGGTATTTCAAATTCTTCAATAAGGCTTTTAAATAAAACATACAGAAACAATAAGGAGGTCTTTTAACAGATATTTGTTTTTCTTCTTGAGTAGAAAACTAACTATATATCCTGTATAATAATATCCACAGGGTTGTATTGATTAGTGCTGTTGTTCTAATAAACTGCATCTAATAGGAGGAAGTAAGGTGATGTGGGATCAGCGTCGTCATACAAATTAACAGACGAAAGGTAATAATTGGTTTATTGATGGCGATAGTTTTGGCTGCTATTGAAGTAACAATAGTAAGTACAGCTATGCCAACTATTGTTAGGGATCTAGGGAACATCCATTTAATGAGTTGGGTTTTTGCTATTTATCTGCTGGCCACCGCGATAACTACACCAATTTATGGTAAGCTAGCGGATCTTTTTGGGCGGAAAAAGGTATTTACCATTGGAATTGTTATATTCTTGATCGGATCTTCGCTTTGTAGTTTAGCTCATTCTATGGCCCATCTAATCTTTTTTCGGGCGATTCAAGGAATAGGGGCCGGGGCTTTATTTCCGGTTAGCTTGACGATTATCGGTGATATTTTTAATATTGAGGAACGGGCAAAGATCCAAGGACTAATTAGTGCAATTTGGTTCATTTCAGGAATTCTGGGCCCGCTTGTCGGAGGCTTTATTGTTGATTTATTATCTTGGCATTGGATATTTCTGATTAATATACCTTTCGGGTTGCTTTCGATCAGCTTGATCAAACTCTTTTTTCATGAGCAATTTACTAAGAAAAAGCGCTATATTGACTATCCGGGAGCCATCACTTTTACAATCGGTATGACTTCCCTATTATATGCGATTATTTTAGGTGGTCAGAATAAGGCTTGGATCTCGCCAATTACTTTGAGTTTATTGATTAATGCAGTAGGTTTTCTGTCTCTATTTTATTTTATTGAGTTGAAATCACCTGAACCTATACTCCCGCTTAATTTATTTAAGTTGCCGATGGTAATGGTTCCGAACTTAGCTACTTTCTTTTTGTGTACGGTCTTAATCGGTTTGAATGTTTACTTGCCTATATGGGTTCAAGGGGTGTTAAGCTATAAAGCAACTGGTTCTGGGATTGCCTTAATTCCCATGTCTGTGGGGTGGACACTGGGGGCTTTCTACTGTGGAAAGCTATTAATGAAGTTTAGTGTACGTAATACCACTTCATTAGGGGCCGGTGCCATTCTGGCTGGTTGTAGCTTGCTGGTGGCGATGGGTTTTTCGATTTTTGAATTGATTTTTGGGATGTTTATTATCGGACTGGGGTTTGGTTTAGCTCTGACTTCGTCCGGTATCGTGATCCAATCTTCCGTGGAATGGAATTTGCGTGGTTCTGCTACGGCTCTTTTTACGTTTACCCAAGCACTAGGTCAAACAGTTGGAGTGGCAATGCTGGGGGTTTTATTTTATCATACAGTTAGCACTGGCTCAGCAACCTTGAACAAAGAAGTACTTACTTTTGGTTTACACAATATTTTTATTGCCCTGAGTGTAATATCAGTCTTAGGCTTGTTTATTAATTTATGGATACCTAAACAAAAACTATCGGGTTCAAAGCTGCTATAATTTAAACTAATTCTACTTTACGGTAAAAAGCCGAGGCACACAACTACCCCGGCTTTTTCTTCGTTTCACAGCGATGACCACCCATTCCTTACTACCAAAATTTAAGCTCAAAAAACACCGCAACCCGCGTAATCATTGGGATTTTACCGTTCTATCCTTATTACACACTCCACATGGCTTGTATGCGGAAACATGCTTAATCCTATAGTGTCGATAAGTAGGTTACATGAAGCATTGTAATACCTTACTTGTATTTACAAAAAAAGCTGTACTGATAACATGTACCAACAACCAGCAAAAAATAATGCTGCTGCCTGTCGCACAAGCAAAAACCCTCTAGAAAAATCTCTAAAGGGCTTTAATAAATTCTCATCTAGTTCCATCAAAACTGCACAGCGTGAATATAAGGTCAAGCGTTCGACCTATTAGTACCGGTCAGCTAAACACATTACTATGCTTACACACCCGGCCTATCTACCTGGTGGTCTTCCAGGGGTCTTATTCTTGCGAAGGGAAACCTAATCTTAAGGTGGGCTTCGCGCTTAGATGCTTTCAGCGCTTATCCCTTCCGGATATAACTACCCGGCATTGCCGCTGGCGCGACAACCGGTACACCAGTGATCCGTCCATCCCGGTCCTCTCGTACTAGGGACAGCTCCTTGCAAGTTTCCTGCGACTGCGATGGATAGGGACCGAACTGTCTCACGACGTTCTGAACCCAGCTCACGTACCGCTTTAATGGGCGAACAGCCCAACCCTTGGGACCTACTACAGCCCCAGGATGCGATGAGCCGACATCGAGGTGCCAAACCTCCCCGTCGATGTGAACTCTTGGGGGAGATAAGCCTGTTATCCCCGGGGTAGCTTTTATCCGTTGAGCGACGGCTCTTCCACTCGATACCGCCGGATCACTAAGCCCGACTTTCGTCCCTGCTCGACCTGTATGTCTCGCAGTCAAGCTCCCTTTTGCCTTTGCACTCTGTGAGCGCGATTTCCAACCGCGCTGAGGGAACCTTTGGGCGCCTCCGTTACTTTTTGGGAGGCGACCGCCCCAGTCAAACTGCCCGCCTGACAATGTCCACCGGCCTGATTCAAGGCCGTATGTTAGAACTTCAATACTGCAAGGGTGGTATCCCAACGTTGGCTCCGCCAAGGCTGGCGCCCTGGCTTCTCCGCCTCCCACCTATCCTGTACATGCAATACCAAAATCCAATATCAAGCTGCAGTAAAGCTCCACGGGGTCTTTCTGTCCTATCGCAGTTAGCCGGCATCTTTACCGGCAGTTCAATTTCACCGAGCCCCTCGTTGAGACAGTGCCCAAATCGTTACGCCTTTCGTGCGGGTCAGAACTTACCTGACAAGGAATTTCGCTACCTTAGGACCGTTATAGTTACGGCCGCCGTTTACCGGGGCTTCAATTCAAAGCTTCGAGTTGCCTCTGACCTCTCCTCTTAACCTTCCGGCACCGGGCAGGCGTCAGCTCCTATACTTCATCTTAGCGATTTAGCAGGAACCTGTGTTTTTGGTAAACAGTCGCTTGGGCCTTTTCTCTGCGGCCTCTTCACGCTCCGAATGTATAAATCTTCACGTTAATGAGGCACCCCTTCTCCCGAAGTTACGGGGTCATTTTGCCGAGTTCCTTAACGAGGGTTCTCTCGCGCGCCTTAGGATTCTCACCCTACCTACCTGTGTCGGTTTGCGGTACGGGCACCAATGAGTCTCGTTAGAGGTTTTTCTTGACAGTATGGGTTCAACCACTTCGGTACTTGTTTTCCCTCCCCATCACTTCTCAGGCTTTGTGTCAGACGGATTTGCCTGTCTGACGCCCTACGAGCTTGGACGCGCTTTTCCATCCGCGCGCTTGGCCTACCCTCCTGTGTCACCCCATCCTGATAACGACTTTTGGTGGCATAGGATTTTCAACCTATTGTCCATCGCCTACGCCTTTCGGCCTCGGCTTAGGTCCCGGCTTACCCTGGGCGGACGAGCCTTCCCCAGGAATCCTTAGGTTTTCGGCGGGCAGGATTCTCACCTGCCTTTTCGCTTACTTATACCGGCATTCTCACTTCCATACGCTCCACCGCTCCTTACGGTACGACTTCGCCGCATATGGAACGCTCCTCTACCATGTCTTGCGACATCCGTGGCTTCGGTGACATGCTTTAGCCCCGTTACATTTTCGGCGCAGGGCCACTTGACCAGTGAGCTATTACGCACTCTTTGAATGGTGGCTGCTTCTAAGCCAACATCCTGGTTGTCTGTGCAACCCCACATCCTTTTCCACTTAGCATGTCTTTGGGACCTTAGCCGACGGTCTGGGCTGTTTCCCTTTTGACTATGAACCTTAGCACCCATAGTCTGACTCTTGAGTATTCTTTAATCCGGCATTCGGAGTTTGATTGAGTTCGGTAACCGGTGAAGGCCCCTAGCCCAGTCAGTGCTCTACCTCCGGATTTTTTTCTCAAGGCTAGCCCTAAAGCTATTTCGAGGAGAACCAGCTATCTCCGGGTTCGATTGGCATTTCACCCCTACCCACGTTTCATCCGCCTCCTTTTCAACGAAGGTCGGTTCGAGCCTCCACTTTATTTTACTAAAGCTTCACTCTGAACATGGGTAGATCACCCGGTTTCGGGTCTACTCCAACGGACTTGCCGCCCTATTAAGACTTGCTTTCGCTTCGGCTCCGTCTTTTCTGACTTAACCTTGCCCGTTAGATGTAACTCGCCGGTCCGTTCTACAAAAAGTACGCCGTCACACTTTTAACGTGCTTCGACTGGCTTGTAAGCATACGGTTTCAGGTTCTTTTTCACTCCCCTTCCGGGGTGCTTTTCACCTTTCCCTCACGGTACTAATCACTATCGGTTGCTGCAGGTATTTAGCCTTGGGAGGTGGTCCTCCCTGTTTCCCACGGGGTTCCTCGTGTCCCGCGGTACTTGGGATCCACTCTAAACTTCTCGCCTTTTCGCCTACAGGGTTGTTACCTTTTATAACGGGCCTTTCCAGGCCGCTTCGGCTAAAGCAATGGTTTGTGATGAGTGTCCCGCTACCCCTAATCTGCAAGCAGTTTAGGTTTTGGCTGGTCCCTTTTCGCTCGCCGCTACTCGGGGAATCGCTGTTGCTTTCTTTTCCTCAGGGTACTAAGATGTTTCAGTTCCCCTGGTGCCCTCCTGTAACTTATGTATTCGGTTACAGGTGACGAGGGTTTGCCTCGCCGGGTTGCCCCATTCGGATATCCACGGATCGTTGCCTGCTTGCGGCTTCCCGTGGCTTTTCGCAGCTTGCCGCGTCCTTCTTCGGCCTGCAGCACCTAGGCATTCGCCGTATGCTCTTTTTTGCTTGACCTATTTTTTGCGCTTGAGAGTTCTATTTTGTTAAATAGAGCTTTCTTTTACTTCACGCTGTGTAGTTTTCAAAGAACTTTTTTATTGTTTAACCTACTTTTGGTTGCTGGTCTTTGGGTAGTTAGGCTATCCCAGAGACAACAACCCCGGCACTTTGTGCCGGCAAGATGTTATTTTACTCTTTGTTTTAACTCAAGTCAACAGCTAATTTCTGGCTATTGATCATGTGTTAGAAAAAACCCCTCTTAGGGGTAAATTTAGTTTCCGGCAACGTCTTACTCTCCCAGGGGGTAACCCCAAGTACCATCAGCGCTGAAGAGCTTGACTTCCGTGTTCGGGATGGGAACGGGTATGACCTCTTCGCTATTGCCACCGGAAAAAGTCTCTCAAAACTAAACAGTTGTGTCGATGGATGTCGACCAATATTGAGATATGGAGATTTTGTTAGCTGTGTGAGATTTCTCTCCCTGTGGCTAACCGTTAACTTCCAACATCCAATATCCTTAGAAAGGAGGTGATCCAGCCGCACCTTCCGATACGGCTACCTTGTTACGACTTCACCCCAATCACCGACCCCACCTTCGACGGCTCTCTCTCTTGCGAGTTAAGTCACCGGCTTCGGGTGTTGCCGACTTTCGTGGTGTGACGGGCGGTGTGTACAAGGCCCGGGAACGTATTCACCGCAGTATGCTGACCTGCGATTACTAGCGATTCCGACTTCATGTAGGCGAGTTGCAGCCTACAATCCGAACTGGGACCTGTTTTTAGGGGTTGGCTCTACTTCACAGTTTCGCTTCCCTCTGTTCAGGCCATTGTAGTACGTGTGTAGCCCAAGACATAAGGGGCATGATGATTTGACGTCATCCCCACCTTCCTCCGTTTTGTCAACGGCAGTTCTGCCAGAGTTCCCACCTCTATGTGCTGGCAACTGGCTGTAGGGGTTGCGCTCGTTGCGGGACTTAACCCAACATCTCACGACACGAGCTGACGACAACCATGCACCACCTGTCTCCGTGTGCAAGTAAACTTGCAAGACCATGTTTCCACAGCGGTCACGGGATGTCAAGCCTTGGTAAGGTTCTTCGCGTTGCGTCGAATTAAACCACATACTCCACCGCTTGTGCGGGCCCCCGTCAATTCCTTTGAGTTTCAGTCTTGCGACCGTACTCCCCAGGCGGAGTGCTTATTGTGTTAACTGTGGCACCGAGGGGGTCGATACCCCCGACACCTAGCACTCATCGTTTACGGCGTGGACTACCAGGGTATCTAATCCTGTTTGATCCCCACGCTTTCGCGCCTCAGTGTCAGTTACAGGCCAGGAAGTCGCCTTCGCCACTGGTGTTCCTCCTAATATCTACGCATTTCACCGCTACACTAGGAATTCCACTTCCCTCTCCTGCACTCAAGTCTACCAGTTTCAGAAGCAGTCTCCAGGTTGAGCCCGGAGTTTTCACTTCTGACTTAATAAACCACCTACTCGCCCTTTACGCCCAGTAATTCCGGACAACGTTTGCCACCTACGTATTACCGCGGCTGCTGGCACGTAGTTAGCCGTGGCTTCCTCTTATTGTACCGTCATTTTTCCTTGCTGTTTACAAGAAATCTGTTCGTCCAATATCACAGAGCTTTACAATCCGAAGACCTTCTTCGCTCACGCGGCGTTGCTCCGTCAGGCTTTCGCCCATTGCGGAAGATTCCCCACTGCTGCCTCCCGTAGGAGTCTGGACCGTGTCTCAGTTCCAGTGTGGCCGATCACCCTCTCAGGCCGGCTACCCATCGTCGCTTTGGTGGGCCGTTACCCCACCAACTGGCTAATGGGACGCGGATTCATCTGTAAGCGGCAGCATTGTAAAGAGGCCACCTTTTCTCTTTTCACCATGCGATAAAAAGAGGTTATCCGGTATTAGCACCGGTTTCCCGGCGTTATTCCTGTCTTACAGGCAGATTATCCACGCGTTACTCACCCGTCCGCCACTAAGTTAAGCAAAAAGTAAACTCTTTTCTTAACTCCGTTCGACTTGCATGTGTTAAGCACGCCGCCAACGTTCGTCCTGAGCCAGGATCAAACTCTCCGTTAAATATGTGAAAAGTTTGATTGCTCATTAAGATTTGGCTTAAATTTCGTTAAAAGTTAAAACTTTTGACGAGGTTTGTTTAATTTCATCCATCTTACACTGTTTAGTTTTCAAAGACCTGTTGCCGCCTTACAGCGACGAATTGTATTTTAACAAATTATCTTCTCCCTGTCAACAACCAATTTATGTTTTTCACTTTACAGAGAGTGTTATAATGATAGCACATCATCAAAGTTATGTCAACCTAGAATCTGTGGAGCGGAAGACGAGATTCGAACTCGCGACCCTCGCCTTGGCAAGGCGATGCTCTACCACTGAGCTACTTCCGCAAATGGTGCCGCGGGACGGAATTGAACCGCCGACACGAGGATTTTCAGTCCTCTGCTCTACCAACTGAGCTACCGCGGCTTGAGTGGCGGAGCTGACGGGAGTCGAACCCGCGATCTCCGGCGTGACAGGCCGGCATGTTAGACCACTACACCACAGCTCCGTTTAATGTTTTCTTACGCCGCACCGTAGCGACATTTATTATCATACTACTACATCTTATTAATGTCAAGCAACTTTTTAAAAATCAAATTCGACTCTTCCATTCCTTATAATCAAAGGGGCGTCAAATTTTTTGCCGTTCTTTGAAATAAAACCCGGCTGTTTTTCAAGCCGGCCTTTTTCTAATAATATACGTGCCATTTCTACAGTTATATTTTTACCCAGTATCACCTTCCAAATCACAAATTGGCAACCCGCCCTGTAGTCACTGCAGCTATAGCTTTTCGGATACTCCACAACCGGTCTGCCGCACAAAGGGCATTTACCTATAATATCCCTATTGTTTCTCAACGGCTCACCCTCTGTTTTCTGCCGCCTGGCCAGCTCGACAACCTGCCTGGTTTGTTCAATTATACCGGACATAAATTCTCCCGGATTAAGCTGCCCGTCCTCAATATCAGCCAGAGCTTTTTCCCAACGGGCAGTCATCTCCGGGCTCTTCACCTGTTCCGGGACCAATTTTATCAAATTCTCGCCTTTTTCAGTAGGCAACAACGTTTTTTTCCTACGCTCAATATAGCCAACCTTCAGCAGTCTTTCTATTATTGCGGCACGCGTGGCAGGAGTACCCAACCCGCTGCCCCGCATGGCTTCTTTCAACTCCTCATCGTTGAGCAACCTGCCTGCACCCTCCATTACTGAAAGTAATGCCGCTTCAGTATATCTCTTAGGGGGATTAGTCTTCTTCTCTTTAATATCTGTCTTCGTCGTCAAGACACTTTCTTCGTTTTCAATCACCGGCAAAATACCCTGTTCATCATCTACAAGTTTGTCCTGAACCGGATCATATACTGTTTTCCAGCCTTTATCTAATTCTACCCGGCCACGGCTAAGAAACGTTTCCTGCTTAACCTCGGTAATTACCTGAGTTTGTTCGTATCGGGCCGGAGGGAAAAAGGCTGCCAAAAATCTCCTAACTACAAGATCATAAACTCTGCGCTCATCAGAACTTAGCTTATCTAAATCAGGTTTTACGTTTGTAGGAATCAATGCTGTATGATCTGTAACCTTACTGTCATTAATATAACGCTTGTTTAAAAAAGCTTTACGTTCCTTAATCAAATGAATAAAATTTTCATACTCCGCAACTACGGCTAACGCTCCTAAGCGCTGCGGTATGGTTTTTCCCATTTCTACCGTTATACAGCGACTGTCGGTGCGCGGATAGGTAATCAACTTTCTGGATTCATATAATTCCTGGGCCACAGACAATGTTTTAGCTGCCGAAAGACCAAATTTTTTGTTTGCTTCTTTTTGCAAATCATTTAGATTAAATAACAGGGGGGGGTGTTCAATAATGTCTTTTTTTTCAACACTGACAACCTGACCCGGTTGGCCTGTTACTTTTTTCTGAATATCCCGAGCTGCTTCCCTGGCAGCAAACTTGGTCTGCATAGCCACCGGCTTGTCTTGACCATTACTGCTGGGAACCGCTTCTCCCATCACTGAAGGTATCCCGCCCTGTGCTGCTTCAAAAGAAGCTGCAGGGTTTTGATTAGTTTGCTTTTGCCCTACCTGAATAGGAATTTCCCAATTTTCAACAGCTTTCTTCTCCTTCTTAAACCATTTACCGATATAGGTCTGGCCGTTCTCCTTTGTAAAAAGAGCAAACAGCTCCCAGTATTTTTCCGGCACAAAAGCTCTAATTTCCTGTTCCCGGTTAACAATTAAGGCTAAGGTAGGAGTTTGCACTCTACCTACGGAAAGCAATTGATTATGCTTAACAGTAAAAGCCCTGGTAGCGTTGATGCCAATTAACCAATCAGCCTGGCTGCGGGCCTCTGCGGCAAAAGCCAGCCTGTCCAAATCATTACCGGGCCTCAAATTATCAAAACCCTTGCGCACCGCAGCAGGAGTAGTTTCAGACAACCAGAGCCGCTTAAAAGGTTTTTGGCAATCAGTCAGCTTATAAATATAACGAAAAATCAACTCCCCTTCCCGCCCTGAATCAGTAGCACAGATTATGTCCCCCACATCATTTCGATGCAGCAAAGACTTAACGATATTAAACTGTTTTAATGTAGCGGAAACCGGCTTTAATTTAAACTCTCTCGGTAAAATAGGCAGTGTATTTAAAAACCATTTTTTGAGAGCTGCATCATAATCATCAGGCTCGGCCAAAGTAACCAGATGTCCGATAGCCCAGGTTATTATGTAAGCATCGCTTTCAAGGTAGCCGTTGCCCTTATTAAAATTTCCCAGAACATTGGATAGGTCACGCGCTACAGACGGTTTTTCTGCTAAAACAAGCTGCTTCATTGCATTCCCTCACATAAAACATAATTTATTTAAATCTTAATACCTCAAAACCAGGGCGCGCAGACTTCAAAGGAATATACTGACACTGCACTTTTCCACCCGAAAAATCAAGAAAAACTACCTGTGGAACCCGCACCAATTCCCATTCTAAGGCCAGTATACGAGAAATGGAACCGGGGTTGATAAAAATCTTCCCGTCTATTTCTTCAGCAGGATAACCTAAATGTGCATGACCACAGAGAGTAAAGTCAGCTTCAGTTAGAGGAGCTACCTGGTGAATCATAGTTGCAGGTACATGAGGTGAAAATGGCTGGGGTAAAAGCATCCCGTGCACAATATGAATAGCTATATCACAATTTTTCTTCTTCACACAATACGAGTTAATTTTGTTTTCTTTATCTATACCGGCATTATAATGCTGTCCTGAAAGCTGCAAAGTAAAGCCCGCCTGTTTAAGGTATATCTTATCACCGGGAGACAACAACCTGAACAAACCACGACTGGCTAAAAACCAGAGCATGGTATTCTCTATCGTAGATAGTTTTTGTCCCAATAAATCATGATTCCCGCTCACTATATAAACAGGGACTTTTATTTGCTCTAAAAAATCTACTGACATTTGAACCGCTTTGGCAGGAGGCCAGGGCAAATCAAATAAATCCCCGCCATGCAGCAAATAATCAACCGAAAATAGCTCAACCAGTTGAACAATTTCCTGCAATTTAGTTTTAAGGGATTCATAATAATTATCTATCCTGTATTTCGGATTACTGGCCCTGATATGCGTATCAGTAAAATATAATAGACGCAAGGATTACAACCCCTTATTGACACACATTTGGCGGTATTGTATGATATTCGCGGGTTAATTTTTATAATAATATTGACCAACATACAGTCTAAATGAATCAATCACTATATATTTATACTAATTGGAAAGGGGAATGAGAGTATGGGTACTATAGATCCTAATGAATCTATCATGAACTATGCTATGGATCAAATAAAAAATAATTTGGTTTGGGATTTTAATGTCGAGAAAGAATTTATCAACAGAAAAAAAGGTTACGGGTTTGTAATTGATTTAAGAAATTGTACACCTTTTCTGGTACTCTACAAAATGGCTCAATATGTTAGCGTTAGTCATAACTGCCCCCAACAGCCGCCTCAGGAATTAATGCTGGAGGCGCTTAGGGAAAGAGGTGTCAGCCTGGAAGAAAGCGGCCTTTATAATATTAACTCCCAGCTGCGTACTTGGATTGAGGAAAATATTTTAAAATAAAGTTTATGATCAACAAGCTTAAGCCCCAAAACAGTATAAAAACCCCTCTGTTTATATTTAACGAGGGGATTTATTTTTTAACTACCCGCTTCTCACCTGAATGCATTTCAAAGTGTCAATTTTCCAGCAAGTGAAGTTTATCTTTCCGCTGCTATTAACCTGATCTACCTCAGACATAGGAGTTAACTCCAGTATTAAGGGTATATAATCAGACTCATTGGGATTACCGTTGCCTTCTCTCGAAATAATCGGTATTTTAGCATGAACATCGTCAAGATATACTATATCCCCGATGACAAAATCGTCTAGCACACCAGTCAAATTCTCCCTCAAACTATTTATAATCGGACCCAGGGTATTATCCAAAAAGCTTTTTTCTCCCGTTAAATTCATAATCATACTCACGCTGGCATCTCCCAAAACATAAAACCACATTCCTATAAAATAACCCTGCCCCCGCCTGTCCAGGAGTCTCCAAAAAGCCATTGAATCATTATTTTTTATTGCTTCAACAAAACTATAGGCCACTTCACGACCATAATCTTTATTCATATTTGTCAAAATAGCTTTCACCTCTAAGTATTATTCGATTATCATAATAACCTATTTTATATAAATTAACTTCTATTAACAATAGAAAATAAAAAGTTTTTCACATCATAATTAACAGATACTTTATTTTATTGTACAGTTTTTTGTATTACTATATAATTGATTATATTAGTGTAAAATTAACTATATTACTTATCCAACCATTTATAGAGAGGGTCATCTATTATGGAATTTGAATACTGTCAAAATCAGTATATATTTGCTTTAGATATCGGCACTCGATCTGTCATAGGTATTGTCGGAAAAATAGAAGACGACCGGTTGAAAATTGAAGCGGAAGAAATGTTAGAGCACAACAGCCGCACAATGTATGACGGACAAATTCATAATGTACCCAAAGTGGCTGAAGCGATAAGAAAAATAAAAAACAGCCTGGAAAGGAAAACCGGTCAAAAACTGCACCAGGTAGCTGTGGCAGCTGCCGGGCGATCTCTAATTACAAAAAACCATTATTATGAACAGATTATTGACAACAATATTGAAATAGATAGGAGTTTACTGCGCAGCTTTGAACAGGCAGCCCTGGATGAAATCTACCAGGAGCTATTAAAGGAAATTGAAAACAAAGCCGATTATCATTGCATAGGGCACAGCATCATAACTTATAAATTGGACGACTTCCCTATAACAAGCCTGATCGGTCACAGGGGTAAAAAAATCGGTGCCCAAATAATTGCTACCTTTTTGCCTAAAACAGTTATCAACGGACTTTACTCAGTATTATATCGCTGTAGTTTGGAGCCAATCAACCTGACGCTTGAACCGATCGCAGCTATTGAAGTAGCTATACCGGAAAGTCTCAGACTCTTAAATCTGGCACTGGTGG
This sequence comes from Desulfofarcimen acetoxidans DSM 771, assembly GCF_000024205.1. Taxonomy (NCBI): domain Bacteria; kingdom Bacillati; phylum Bacillota; class Clostridia; order Eubacteriales; family Peptococcaceae; genus Desulfofarcimen; species Desulfofarcimen acetoxidans. Next base: position 1,912,560 of record NC_013216.1, on the reverse strand, counting down.
ATATAGGAGCAGGTACTTCCGACATAGCTATTTCCAAAAACGGCTCAATTATTGCTTACGGCATGGTGCCTTTAGCCGGTGACAAAATAACTGAAGAAATTGTTCAAGCATACCTGGTAAACTTTAATACCGCAGAACAAATCAAAAGGCAGCTGAGCCACAAAACAGAAATAATATATACTGACATCTTAGGCCAGGAAAACACAGTTTTTAATAATGACTTAATGAAAACAATTAATCCGGCTTTAGATCTGCTGGTTGAAGAAATATGTGATAATATCCTGAAATTGAATGACGGTGTGGCTCCCAGATCTGTTTTTTGCATTGGCGGAGGCTGCCAAATACCCACTTTGAGAGAAAGAATGAGCAGGCGACTCAACCTTGATTATACACGCGTAATCATACGTGACAGGGCTGCTCTGGTTGACCTGGAGCGTGGCTCGCAAAATCTTATCAACGGTCCTGACGGGGTTACGGTCATAGGTATTGCAGCAGTTGCTTATAAAAATTTGCCACATGATTTTATATCGATAACAGTCAATGACCATTTATACAGAATTCCAAAAACTCAAAACACAAGTGTTGCCAGCACACTCTGTGCTATAAATTATGATATCAAAAACCTGTTGGGTAAAAACAATGCCAGCCTGCAATTCACACTAAACGGGCAAAAAACTGTGCTATACGAGGAGAAACAGCAATCAACGGATATCTTCATTAACGGTCTAAAAGCCAATTTGAACTCAATTATTCGGGATGGGGATGAAATTAGTATTGGAGAAACACAGCGGCCAATAATTCCACGTTCCTTTGTCAGAGATTACTTGCCTGAGACAGGCTCGGCAGTTGAAATTCTATTAAATGAGGAAGCTGCTTACCCCGACACCGAGATCAAAAACGGAGATATATTGAAAATAATTGCCCTATCAAAAGCTGAAAATGCCAATGTTGAAGCTGAGCCGATGAGAGCCCTGCCGAATAAAGCTATAGTATCTTCTATTCATATCGCTGACAATGCATCTGAGAGCGGAGAAAAACTAACTGTTAACGATACTCCTGACAAAAGTATTATTTCAGACTCCTCACATGAAATATTACCGGCGCAACAAATCACTGTTTTTGTTAACGGTGAAGCAGTGAAGTTATCCGGAAAATATGAACATATTATGCTGGACATCTTTGATGCTGTAAATTTTGATACAACCAGACCGCAAGGCAAACTGGTATTTAAATTAAACTCACAGGATGCCGCTTTTACTGAGCCAATTAATGACGGTGATAAAATCGAGTTAGGCTGGGAACCCAGGGATCTTAAAACAACTTAGTCTAAGCCGGTACATTCCCCGGTTATTTGAGAAAAATATGATTGTTTATTGATACGTTGAAGGAAAAGTGATAATATAAAAATATAGACAATAACTATAAAGGAGGTGCTGCAATGGGTTGCTCCTGCAATAATAACCAGACTATTACCATAAATGTTGAGGGAATGTCCTGCAACCACTGTAAGGCTGCCGTGGAAAATGCTCTAAAGCAAATTGGAGTAAACAAGGTGGAAGTTGATCTGGCAGCAAAAAAAGTTTCTGCCTCATATTCTTCTGATAAATTAACTTTGGATGACATTAAAAAATCAATTATTGATGCAGGCTATGAAGTGGTCGGATAAATTATATAAGTAGAAAACAATTAAACACAGAATCTATGTTTACCATAAATTCTGTGTTTTTTTATTGCCCCTACACATCCCGCCTGCTGAAAACAAGCACCGCTATTAAAAGAACTGACATGAAATAACATATTGAATATACAATCATCCAGTGGCTTGGCTCTGATTGGCTGCCAAAAGGACCCATTTGCGTTGAGATAAGCGGTGAATTGGCTGCCTGCGCAATCACACAGGTCAGCTTGCGATACATTGCATCAGTCGGTATAAGAAGGCTGGACACTATTCCTATATTAGTTAACGTCTCACTCCTGGCCATATTGCCTATCTGCTCGATTATACCACCAATTGTACCTACCGCATAAAGCGAAAACAAGGCCACCCCGTTGGACAATGTGGGCAAAAAAGTTGTCCCCATAACAGCCAGAGCCAACAATAGCAATGGCTGAAAGCAAAATAAAGCCAGGGCAACCAACAAAGCAGCATTAGGCAAATGGAAACCGGTAATAATATTAATAAGCAAGGTTACAGCAGCGAAAAACACTGCGGCTCCCACTGTTAACATGCCGGCATAACCGCCAAATTTACCCAACACAATATGGCTGCGAGAAATTGGCCTGGATAAAATAGCGTGCATGGTACCGTTTTCTACCTCAGTAGAAATTGTGCCTACCGAACTGAAAATTGCTAAAAAAGCTATAATAAAATTGCCGAAATATAGCCCTACCAGATACAATTGGGGCATCAAGACGTTTTTCAGCATGGTTGGTGCTGAATGATAATCTTTATTGACATGATATAAACCTGTTCCATACAGGGCAAAGAAGGCAACTGCCAGCAGCAAAGTGGTAAGTAATACTTTTTTACGCAGAACCTCACGAAAAGTAATAGCAGCTATCGTTATCAATGACCGTCCTCCTTATCAGAGATTAACTCTACAAACAGGTCTTCCAAGGAACTGCGTCTGGCAGCCAACCTGTATAGAAACCCACCGTTTTGCACCACTGCTCCGGCTAACCTGGGTATATCACTTTCCCTGTCCAGTGAAACACAAAACCGCTCACCGTCTCTTCTCAATCCGGTACCAATCAGGAGCAACTCACGTTCAATCTGCTCGTTCATGCCGGTAATAATCATTTCCACTTCCACACTTTTGGATAATAACTCGTTTACCGTCCCGCTCGCTGCTATCTGCCCTCTTTTAATTATCGCTACGTGATCACAAATCATTTCTACTTCACTCAACAAATGGCTGTTTAAAAAGACTGTTTTTCCACGATTACGCAAACTAACGACTATTTCACGCACCTCACGCCTGCCCAGCGGGTCGAGAGCAGAAGTGGGTTCATCCAAAAAAAGCAGGTCAGGGTCCGGTAAAAGGGCACAGGCCAATCCTATACGCTGCTGCATTCCTTTACTGTAGGTTCTTATCCTTTGTTTCTCCCGACCTGCTAAGCCAACTGTCTTTAACACCTCATCTATCCTGCTCGTCCTTTTTGTCTTTTCAACCTTATACAGGGCTGCATGAAAAGAGAGCAACTCATAACCGGTCAGCCATTCTTGATAACGAAAATTTTCCGGCAGAAAACCGATTTTTTTACGGGCCTGCAAATCCCCCAGAGGACGGTTCAATAATTGCGCCGCACCGGAAGTAGGTCTGAGCAGGCCGGTCAGCATTTTGACCAGTGTGCTTTTTCCGGCCCCGTTGGGGCCTAATAAACCGAATATTTGCCCCTCGTTAATCGAGAGGCAAATATTTTGGCAGCCAATTCTGTTTCCATATACTTTGGTCAGGTTATCAGTTTTTATAATCAAGTAAACACCTCATAAAACTTATTTCATAGAGGAAGCCATGCTCAAAGACTGATCCAGAGTCAGTTCGTTACCGGCAATCGCGTATATGACGCCGTCTTTTTGCCAAATCAGCGCACTGCTGTTATGACCTCGCTCATCCAGGCTCCGCTCATTTCTCTCATTAGCTTTATGACCGCTATGCCCAACAGCAGTGGTAAACACACCCTGCACACCGTTTACCATTACCTCCTGAGAGTTGCCATCAATATTCGGTATCAAAATCGTATGCTGCCAGTCATTAACCGAGGCTAACTGCTGTCTTAAACTATCCGGCAAAACAGGTACAGAAAGAAGCGTATCACGTATCTGCTCAACCGAAACACCTTCCGGCACTGACATTTCAGGGCTTCTGGCCTGAGCTACCAATAAACGGCTATCCTCGCTGCCAAACGTATACTGAGCCCCGATTATTACCGGCATGGTTAAAGTAAAAGTTTTCTGGTCCAGTTCTTCGGGCAAAAGTTTTTGGCTCCCCAAAGAGCTGAGCAGGCTATTGGCCTTAACTATATCTAAAGTAAAACTGGCTCTACCAGCCGAACTCTTTTGTAAAACCGGTCCTTTATAATCTCCCGCCAGCACAGGCAATTTGACAGGAAAATCTACCGCCTGCCCGGCTTGCTCCAGACTGACTTCTTCAGAGGTTTGCTGATTGCTCAGCTCAATTTTCCCAAAGTTATCTATATTTACTTGTCCGGTACCCTTTTCAATAGACTCCTGCAGTCTGGCTATTTCCTGTGGATCGATATTTATTGTCTGTACCTTATTGACTCGGAAAACCGTTAAGATTTCTCCGGCAAAACTGCGTACAGAACTGAAACTAAACGATGCCGCCAGCGCCATAACCACAACACCGGCTACAGCCACCAACCTGTATCTTTTCATAACTTTCCAAACCTCCCCAAATTTATGCTTGCTCTCTTTAGCCGGTAAATCACCGTAAAATCTGGCCCAAGCCGCATTGGTGGCCATAGAGGGATTTTCCAACCAGGAGGCATATGCCTCAAGCTTTGCTGCAACAAAAGCATCATTGCTCTTAAGCACCTCCAGCAACTGCCTGCATGCTTCACAGCCGGTCAGGCAAGCTTCTACCTCAGCTCTCTGTGCCGCGCTCAATTCCTGATCCAGGTAAGCCTGTAAAACACCTTCCTTGAGGCACATCAGTCATCACTTCCCTTCAGGCAGCAGTATTCTTGCTTGAATCTGGCCCGCGCCCTGGCCAGCACAGTTCCAACTGAAGAATATTTTATACCCGTTATCTCCGCAATCTCCTCATAACCGGCGCCGGAGAATCTGAGCAATAAGCAAGCTCTGTCCCTTTCCGAAAGGTTCTGCAGTGCCTGGTGCACCAGGGTTATCGCTTCTTTGCGCATAACCGCTTCTTCACAGGATAAAGCTTCAGTACACCCTTCAGACCAAATTTTATTGCGTTCCTCACGCCTGCCCCTGCTTTTTTCACTGCGCAAGTAATCAAAGGCTAAATTACGGGACACCCGGAACAGCCAGCCGGCCAGATTACCCTTATCCCTCGGCGGGGTGCGATAAAGTTTTAAAAATGTCTCCTGAGCTACGTCTTCCGCGGCAAAACGGTTGCCCAACAGATAAGTCAACTGCCTGCAGACAGTCGGATAATGGTCATCAAACATGGCTTTAAATTTGTTGACCGGCATATTATCCATAGTGACACCTGCCTTAGCCTCTTCTAATTATATAACTTGACCAAAGAGCATTTTGTGACATACAGTTGAAAAATTTTTTCAAACGAATACCTTTATGCTGTCCCAATTTATTTATATTCTTTATTCTAATTTGTTTTATAGCTATGATTGTATTCACCACCCGCTTTAATTTTATTATTAATTTATCTAATGTTTAATGTCAGGCAAATAATCTTGGCTATCTCAGCTACCTCACTTGCCAGGAGATCACTTCTCCAATATAATTAGAGAAAATTAACCCTGTATGCTTTAAGAACCAAACATCTCTCTTTACACTTTCTAACAGCACTGCTTAAACAACTACTTAACTACTAAAAAAATATCAAATCAACTATCTGTCAGGGTTGATGATTTAAACTGCTGCGCATATAAAAATCTAAAATAATCAACAATTATTTTCACTGGTTTATCTTAAGGAGGTATAATATGCTGACAATCCGAGCCGAGAGCATTGCAGACTATGCTGCAGTCTATGAAATGCACTCACTGGCTTTCGGCAGACCTAATGAGGCGAAGTTAGTCGAGGATATTCGTCACTCAGTAAACTTTAACCCTCAATTATCAATGGTTGCAGTACAAGATGAGCTGGTAGTAGGACATTTACTGTTTAGCCCTTTAGTTATTGAAACAAAAACTAAAGAAATACCCGCTTTGGTTCTATCACCTTTAGCTGTGCATCCAAAGTACCAGAAACAGGGTATAGGTTCAAAATTAGTCCGGCATGGCCTAATTTTATGCAAAAACGCGGGATATAAGGCGGTTATTGTTATAGGTTATCCTTCTTATTACCCGCGTTTTGGTTTTTTACCAGCCAGTACTAAGGGCATAAAAGCTCCCTTCCCTGTACCTGATAAGGCGTTTATGGTTCTTGAACTTGTTCCCGGCATACTTAACCAGACAAGTGGACTAATAAAATTCCCTGCTCCCTTCAACGTGGTATAAAAAAAAAGATGGCAAGCACTTTTCCGTCAAACAAATAACCTCTTGCACCGATTTTCTGGTTATGTCATAATACAAAAAACAGTAAGGAGTGATATTATGGCCAGGTATAAAACTATTTTTGCTTTAAATGAAGATAATGCCGTTAAGAAAAATATGGCTGTTAGAAATATTACTAACTTAATTAAGGACCTGGGATCTGAAAATGTGGAAATAGAATTAATCGCTTATGCCGGAGGAATAAATGATTTCTACTTGAAAGGAAGCGAGTATGAGGAAAAACTGGCAGAACTGCATAACAAAGGAGTTATTTTGGCTGTCTGTTCCAATACCCTAAAAGATAAAAACATCCCGGCAGAACAATTACTGCCGTTTGTCCAAATCGTATCCTCTGCTGTAGGCGAACTGACCAGAAAACAAACCGAGGGTTGGTCCTATATTAAAATTTAAATACGCTGCCGGAAAACCACCTGTATGGCGGCTTTCCGGCAACAGTCATCGTGAGTTTATTCGTTCCGGTAACTGTTATACAACTCCGGCCGCCTGGCTGCCAGGTAAAAACTATTTCTCATGGAACCGGATTTCTTTTGGCGTATAGTGTTTATTAGGGCGGCATCGAAATCAGCTACCAACAATCCCTCCCGATTATCAAAGGCTTCGGCAATAATATTTCCTTTTGGATCAAGCATTAAAGCACCTCCGCAAAATTGCTGCTTTCCCCCGCCGTTTCCCACAAGATTGCAGGCCACCAAAAAGGCTGAATTATCATAAGCCCTCGCGGTAAGATATTTTAACCATATGCCTTTCCTATCACCCACTATGCTGGGTGAGGCGTGAGGAGCAAATATTATTTCCGCTCCTTGCAGAGCCAATATCGTAGTCACTTCAGGAAAGTGCAAATCCCAGCAGATAGCTATGCCAAACATTGCTTTATCCGAATTAAAAACGGGAAGCACTTCCCCGGGAGTAAAATATGGCAGCTCACTTTTACCTAAATGCGTCTTACGGTACTTTTTTATTGTTCCATCCGGAAAAGCTGCCAGTTGTGTAATATAGGGCAAGCCCGCGGCTGATTTTTCGGCTATCCCGGCTAAAATAGTTATATTTTTCTTCCGGGCTAACTGACTGATTGCTTCAGAGGATTCACCCGGAATAGTTTCAGCCATAATACGGGCAGTCTCCCTGTTATAACCCTGTACACATAACTCGGGGAAGCATAATACATCTACTTTTCTGGCAGCGGCCTCTTCCGAGTACATAATTATTTTAGCTAAGTTTTCTTTGGTCTGCCCGGCTATGGCCTGCATCTGTACAGCCGCTACTCTAATATCCTTCATCTTATCTCCTCATTACATAAATATATTTCATTATTATAACCTAAAAAACAACCTTCAGCCTACAATTATTAATACATTTTAAAAAGGATTTTATAAACATTAGTCGAATCCTTATGCTGGACAAATGCAGCCCAAAACAGATCAAAACTTCACAAAAAACTTTTTGTTTTCTGAAGGATACCAAGGATTTATGCTGAATTCTATTATCAAGCTTTAAATTAAAAATATGAAAGAAGGAATGCAAGTGTCTCTTAGTAGAAAACTCAAAATTTTACTACTCTGCTTACTGGCAACTATGCTTACTGCCTGTTCTTCTTCACCACCGCCCAATACCCCTGAATTGGAAAAGACAGTCAGAGCATACCTGTCAGCCATTCAAAACAATGACTATAAGCAAGCTTACAACATGAGCGTAGTTAGTTTTCAATACCCATTTTTAACAGAAGCAAGGGATCAATACATCCAAAAGATTAAAGAAAAGAAAGAAGTTCAGCCAATAGACAATTACAAAATCAGTAAAATAGCTTTTTATGACAGTAACATTGCTTTTGTATCAATGCAGTTGACTTCAAGAGGTAAAGAATATAATGCTGTATTACCGTTAGGGAGAGTTAACCTGGGCAACAGAGAATTCTGGCTCATTTCGGACAAATATAAATATCCTATTTTGCAGGATACCTCGCCCAACAGCATTATTGCCACAGCTTCAAGTGAAAACTGGACAGCAACTATTGTCCAGGTCTTATCTGATCAGTCCGATATAACCGGATGGACTCAGAAATCACTGGTCAAGCTGTCTTATACAGGAATTAACCCTGTTACCAAATACGAGTGTGAAAAAAATATTGCCGGCTTTACCGGTGATAAAATCCAGGGCCAGCGCTCACAGTTGGAAGCACAGCTTCAGCCGCAGTTTATAGCTAATGATATAAGCTACGAAAAAACAGCTGTGGTTTCTTTAAAACAAGCGGAACAACAGCTGCGTAACGGCAAACTAAAAATAACCTGGCAAGAAGGCAATACAACAAAATCGGAAGAAATATTATTTAATGATTACAAGACTCTATTGCGTAATACCAGCCTGCCGGAAATATTTTAGAAGTTAAAGCATGTTTTTATAGCCCTTGTTGAATATCATTATTTAGGAAATACAATTTACAATGATATTGGATGGGTAAATAAATGATTAGAAGAGCAGAAATAACCATAATTTTTATAATCATAATCACGATTTTCAGCGCAACTCAGAGTAATGCACAAACTATACAATGGTTAGCTGCTAAATACCCTGAAATAATGATAAACAGAAGTTATTCACATGATAAGATTGTTGCCCTGACTTTTGATGACGGGCCGGATAATAAAATAACCCCACAGATTTTAAAAGTCTTAAAAGAAAAAAAAGTTAATGCTACCTTTTTCGTTATAGGCATTAACGCTGCCAAGTATCCGGACATATTAAAACAGATAAGCCAGGACGGGCATGTCATTGGTAATCATAGCTGGTTTCATGCCAGCAATTATAACAGGGATAGCTTAATTAATGAGATATTGGATACGGAAAAAATCATTACCAAGGCTACAGGGCAAAATATTCATCTTTTCAGACCACCCTTTGGCAATCTAGACGAGCAATCTTTAATTGCTCTACATGATTTAGGCTTTAAAATAATCGGCTGGAGCTCAGACTCTCAGGACTGGCGCGGCATATCCAGTGAAAAAGTTACTTCTAATATTTTTAAAGATGTTTCGCCGGGCGCCATTATACTGCAGCATAGTTATAATAATCCCAAGCTGATTAATACAATAAGCGCACTGCCGGAGATAATTGACCGGTTGCGGAGGGAAGGATATACTTTGGTTACTATACCGGAACTGCTTATAAACGCAGGACCGGTAGTAGTAAAAATCAACCAAAAAACCGTTAATTTTTCTGAAGCTAAATGTTCACCTAAAATAATAAATAACACCCTATACTGCCCTCTTAGGACCACCCTTGAAAAATTAGGAGTTCAAATTTACTGGAATGAAGAAAACAAAGCCATAACCATCATCAAAAACACTAATATAATTAAGATGAGTATCGGAAGCCAAGTTGCTTTCGTCAATAACCGGCAGGTTTTCTTAGAGAACCCTCCTCGAATAGATCCTGTTTCCGGGCAAGCTCTGGTACCTATTCGCTTTATTTGCAACAGTATGGATGCACTTATTGATTTCAATAAAAATGGTTCACATGTAGAAATCAATATCATATATGACACTCAAAACATAAATGGCATATTTTCCGGTCAACTTGCTTAAATAACTTTGCAGGAGCTTAATAGCTCCTGCTGTTTTTTTTGCATGAATTAGTTTATAACAGCAAATAATTAAATCATTATGAAATTAATGCTGAGGTGAATCAACTATGTTGCTAATTTTAATACGCACCCTGATTCTATACCTGGGTGTAGTGATAGTCATGCGTGTGATGGGTAAACAAGAAATAGGTCAACTACAACCCTATGAGCTGGTTATCGCCTTGATGATCGCAGATTTAGCCGCCATCCCCATGAGCAATACCGGTGTGCCCCTGGCCAACGGCCTGGTACCGATTTTCGGCCTGCTCATCGCTCAGGTTTTTATATCATATGCGGCACTAAAAAATATTAAATTTAGGACTATTGTTTGCGGGGCTCCAAGCATTTTAGTAAAAAACGGACAGCTCGTGGAAAGTGAACTAAGACGTATTCGCTACAACATACATGATTTGCTGGAACAGCTAAGGGTAAAGAACATTGCCAATATTGCTGACGTTGAATTTGCCATTTTGGAAACCGGCGGCAAGCTAAGTGTTATTCCCAAGTCTCAGAAACGTCCTTTAATCCCGGAAGATCTACAGATATCCACTAAATATGAGGGAATACCTACAACACTGATCATAGACGGACAAATAATGAGTAATAACCTGCGGATGATTAAGTTGGATGAGAACTGGCTGGAAAGAGAACTAGCCAAATTTGGCATTGACAGTCATCAAAAAGTTTTATTTGCCAGTCTGGATACCAACGGTAAGTTATTCTGGCAGTTAAAATCTGATTAAGGAGGAACAATCTGTGCGTATTATCATTGGACTATCAATAATTTTACTGGCACTAGCCGCTACCGGTATCAGAGTAAACCACCACTTGGCTGCGACAGCCGGAGAAATGGATGTAAAGTTTACACATATAGAACAGGCAATAAAACAAAATAATTGGAGTAAGGCCCGAGAACAAGTAGATTCAACAAAAAAAGAGTGGGAAAAAAATAAAACCTGGTGGGCTGTAGTGATTGACCACCAGGAAATTGACAAAATAGAAATAGCTCTTGCCAGAATTAAAAGTTATATTGAAGTAAAAAATACCGGTCTATCATTAGGAGAATTAGCTATGCTCAGGCAATCAGTAGAACATATCCCCATAAAAGAAGCTGTTAGCATCGAAAATATTTTATAATAAGGTTACCTCCATATCTATTAACCGCCTATTAATAGCATCCAAGAGCCTTATTACCCGATAAGTACATTACAATGGCCTTAGCCCGCTCGTCAACAACACTGTAGAAAACCTCCGTGCCATTTCTACGGCCTTCAATAATACCCCTGGCTTTTAGAATGGCCAGTTGCTGAGATACTGTTGATTGAGGTAAAGAAAGACAATCTTTCATAGTGTTAACATTGCAATGCTCTCTCTCTATTAAACCATTAACTATGCATAATCTGGTCGGGTGGGCCAGCGCTTTCAGCAATTCAGCTTGTTCAAGGTATTTCTCTGTATTTTCCATCTAAGAATTCACCTCTTAATCTTACAAATGCTGCCGGGAATTTTAGTCCGGTATACTTATACCCGAATAATATCTGTGTAAACACAACTTGAAGAAATTAATTATTATTTTTTATAAATATATCTCTCTAGATCTTTAACCCAATCACTCCAGGCTTCATCTGAATCCACCCGATCCTCTGCCGCTCTGGTAAAAGCATCTACCCTGGCGTCAAGAAGATCTAACTGGTGCAGCAAATAGGCCTCCAAAAATTTTGGTCTTTTAGGAGACTGCCATTCATACTCGCCGTGATGACTGGCAATCATATGTAATAATTTAAGACGCAAATTATCCGAAAAACCGGGTAGAGCTTCAATTGCCCGGTCAACCATCTGTATGCCTATAATAATATGACCAAGTAATCTACCCTGATCACTCATGTCTATCATGCGTTCATATTTATATTCATCAATTTTTCCCACATCATGCAATATGGCTCCGGTAAGCAGCAGATCACGGTTAATCTGAGTATAAACCCGGGCAATTTGTTGACAGGCCTGAGCCACGTTTAAAGAATGCTCCAGCAAACCGCCCAAATAAGCCTGGTGGTGTTTTTTAGCCGCCGGAGCCGTGCTGTACTTATTCAACCATTCAGAATCGGAAAAAAATAAATTCAATAAAGCGGCCAAATCAGGATTATTTATAGACATAATTATACTATCCATAGACTTAAGCATTTCTTTTTTGTCCTTAGGACTCACAGGTAAAAAAGCAGACCAGTCAACATCTTTACCTCTGTATATATTTATAGAGGATATGTTGAGCTGCAATTTTCCCTTAAATTCACCTGTATCGGCCGAAATTTTAACCAGATCACCGGGATTGAATTTATCGTACAATTCCTCTCCGTTTTCCCAAATGCGTGCCTCCACACTGCCTGTCCTATCGCCCAGGACCACCAGAAGGAATTTTCCCGCCTTTCCCCTAAAACCCTGCAATCTTTTGGACTGCAGCAAATATACTGAATCAACTGGCAAACCATGTCTTATATTCTCAATATACTGTATCTTCATAAATTACCTCCGGCATTTACTCTTTACATATTATACACTAAAAACAGAAATGATTTCATTCTATTAAAACATTATTATAAAAATCTTCTACACTTTGACTCACATGATGATTTTTAAATATCCGGTTCAAAAACTTTTATTAAAAGCATAATTCCCGCTTTTATTTTAACCCAGGCACTCTCCCCCTGCAACACATTGCTAATTCCCAACGGTTGATTAAAGGTAAAAACACTGTCATGCAAGTTCCACTTTAACCCGTAACTATTTACACCCTGCACAGTTTGTGTTAAGGGTAAAAGGGATAATAAATCCCCTGGTTTACCCTCAATAACCGCCGTGTGTTCCGGCATAATCAGTGATATCATATGACAATCACTGATTATGCAGCATTCAATTTCCTTTGCTGCCGGTATTACAAGCAACTGGATATTGGCCAAAGTGTGATCCAGGCGGTCACCCAGCACACCCATAAGAAGAATTTGCTCAGGTTTCAGCTTAATAGCCTCAATAATTGCCAGTTCTGTATCCACCTGATCCTTCTCAGGTGGATATCTTTTCACCTGACTGCCTGCTGAAAGAAATTTTTCTAATGTTGACTCTGCAATAGAATCAAAATCACCTATCAGCATCTGGGGAATTATCTTTAATGCTTCAGCGTGCCTGGCTCCTCCGTCAACACAAATAATATAATCAGAGTCCTTTAAATACTTTTTATGGTGATTATAGTTATTAATTTCACCATTAGCAAATATTACGCAGCGCATTACCTGTCCTCCTTGAACTTTTTTCAAATAAATTGAGTATTTTTTTTCCCTTTAGGCATTAATTGTAGTAAAATAAATAAGTCAAGCATCCAGGTATAAATCTAAAAGAGGTTGCAAAATTATATGAGTATAAGTGTCAACAAGCAATCTTATCTAAAAGGAGCATTAATTCTCACTACAGCAGGTATTTTAATCAGGTTCTTAGGAGCAGCATACAGAATTCCTCTGGGTCGCATGCTGGGTGATGAAGGATTGGGCATTTACGCAATACCCAATCAATTTTACTATCTTCTGTTCACCATTTCCACTGCCGGCATCCCCGTAGCAGTGGCCAGGCTGGTTTCTGAGAAAATTGCTTCCGGCCAGTACAGGGACGCTTATACAACCTTTAAGCTGGCGCGGGCCGCTATGCTGTCCATCGGTTTATCTTTCTCTTTTCTACTGTTCTTCGGCGCCGAGTGGCTGGTGGAAACAGGTATTGTGGCTACCCCGGACAGTTTTTACGGGCTCAGGGCTGTGGCACCTATAGTTTTTTTTGCCGCCACCACTTCCGCCTACCGCGGCCTTTTTCAGGGGATGCAGAACATGACAGTAGTTGCCGTCTCCCAGATAGCAGATCAGGTACTGCTGGCTATTGGCACGGTCACTCTAAGTTACCTTCTATTACCCAAGGGACTGGCTATAGCAGCAGCCGGAGCCAATTTAGGAGCCCTGCCGGGTGCCGTATTAGCTGCCATGATTATGCTTTACTACCACTGGAGGGAACGGCATAATTTCAAAGAGTGGCAAAATACAGTTACCACTAAGGCCAAGAACTCGAACTGGGATATCTTTAAAGAAATATTTGCCACGGCTCTGCCAATTTCCTTTGCCAGTGTTGCTCTGTCTATAACAGGAATCATAGACAATAAGCTGATTATTGACCGCCTGCAATTAATAGGCTATACACAACAGCAGGCCACGGCTTTTTATGGGCAGTTTAACCAGATGGCCATGTCCTTTATAAATATCACCATTGCCTTTGCCCTGTCAATGGGAACGAGCCTGGTTCCATCTATAGCTGAAGCCTATGCAATTAAAGATTATGAAAAAATCAGGCAGCAAGCTGCTCAGGGTGTAAGGCTGGCTACCATTTTTGCACTGCCGGCAGCAGCGGGACTGTTCGTGCTGGCCCCTCACCTGACCCTTTTTATATTTAACAATGAGCCGGCGGGCGTTCCCCTTGCTTATGTAGCTTTCAGCATCGTATTCTGGTCAATACACCTGGTAACTACCGGAGTGCTCCAAGGAATAGGCAAAATATCTATTCCGGTCAGAAATTTATTAGTTGGGATAATCTTTAAAATTGGTTTTACTTATTACCTCACCCCAAGTCCATTAGGAATCAGAGCAGCAGCAATATCCCAGGTAATAATGTTTGTTATATCATCAACTCTCAATATTGCTACTATTGCCAAGTATGTCGGCTTTAATTTTAAATTTAAAGCAACTATTGTTAAACCCGGTCTGGCCACTTTATTAATGGCAGCCTGCGTGTGGGAGTCTTATCATCTAGTAATTACATACACCCAAAGCAACGGAATGGCCACAATCACAGGTATTATTATCGGAGCAGCTATCTATGCTTTAACGGTAATACTAGGTGGTATTCTAACCGCCGAGGAACTGGGGAGAATACCTAAATTAGGCCACTTAGCGGCCAAAACGGCCAGGATTTTCAACAAAGCCTAAGAAAGAGAGCAGATACCGAATCGGAATCTGCTCTCTTTTTTCTACAAATCAAATTTGATATTTTAACCCTATCTAATTATATAACTATTAGTAAAACACTCATGTGCCAGATTAGGCTTATTCGGCAAATAATGAATAGCTTTTATAGTTCTAACAGTACCTGTTTTAGCTCTGGTCACGAGAGAGGTAGTTTCAGCCCGATCCCCGCCTAAAAAACGAACGCCTTTTAACAGTTCACCGTCAGTTACACCGGTAGCGGCAAATATAGCATCGTCACCCTTAACCAAATCATCCATATACAGTATTTTCACCGGATCGCTTAAACCCATTTTTAAACACCGGTTATATTCTTCTTCACTTTCAGGAAGTAAACGTCCCTGCATTTCTCCACCCAGAGATTTCAGCGCAGCCGCGGCAATAACCCCTTCCGGGGCACCACCGCTGCCAACACAAATATCTATACCGGTAAAATCAAAAGCAACGTTAATAGCTGCCGCCACGTCACCATCTCCAATTAATCTTACCCTGGCTCCGGCACAGCGTACCGCTTCGATTAATTTCTCATGGCGGGGGCGCTCCAAGATCATAACGGTACAGTCACTTATCCGTTTATTATTAGCTTTTGCCACTATTTCCAAGGTTCTCTCTATAGGATCATCAATATGAACCTTTCCGGCAGCCCTGGGTCCCACAGCCAGCTTCTGCATGTACATATCCGGTGCATGCAGAAGATTGCCATGATCAGCAATAGCAATTACGCTCATGGCATTCTGATGGCCTTTAGCCAGTATATTGGTACCTTCCAGAGGATCAACCGCTACATCTACCTTCGGGGAACATGCACAGCCAACTTTTTCTCCGATATAGAGCATAGGAGCCTCATCCATCTCTCCCTCTCCGATAACTACCGTACCGCACATGGCTACCGAGTCAAACATATCTCGCATAGCATTGGTAGCGGCTTCATCAGCCTCCATTTTTTTACCCCTTCCCATCCAGTGGGCTGAAGCCAGAGCGGCAGCTTCCGTCACCCTAACCAGTTCTAAAGTTAATTCACGTTCCAATTTTACCACACTCCTGATATTGTTAAGTTATACTATATCTTTGAAAGGAAGATTTATACTAACTTTATTATAACATGATATAGACTTTGGTAAGGTTTAAGTTAATAAAAAAGTTACTTATAAATAGCAAAAAAAAATCCCGGTATTTAAATATATACCGGGAAATCTAAAAAAAGACAGGATGGGTAAAATTTTTAGAAAAATTAGGTTTATAAATTATAAAACCCCAGCCGCTTGACTAGAGTAATGTATCAATAACATTGTTACCTACATTACCTTCTACACCGAAAGGCCAATTATGTATAAAATGACAGGCAGGTCTCCTGACTTATGGCTCATCATTTGTTTCCGCCTTCCCATAAGTTTTTATACCTACAGTGGCTTTTCGAAAACAAATTCACCATTTACAGTGGCGGGACCGTACAGGACTCACACCTGTTTCCCTATTATCCTTGTTAAAGGTACCTGACAGATAATCATTATTTAGTTTTTTATGTATAAATAGTTTATCACCATATAAAAAAGATGTCAATACAAAAAATTTATAATTTATTAATCACAACCACATCATTCCACTAATATCATATTTTAGGAGGTGTTTAATAATGGTTAAAGATAAATATGCACGGTTGACCGTAAGAATTGATCCGGAATTAAAAATTAAATTAGATAATTACCGAGAAAAGAGTGGAAAACAATTGACAGCCATAATCCGGGAAGCACTAACTAATTACTTAAGTGAAAAGGATGCTTAATAGGCATAATTTCCTAGAGTAAAAAGTAAAGGCCGGCACACACTTTTGTCAGTGGTGCCGACCTACTTAACAGAGCTTTGCATATCCATAACAATCACCCCCCAGTTTAGTTCCTGTCTTACCATTCCATGTCTTCTTCTTCAGTTTCAATCTCATCCAAGCTTTCCAAACCGACATCTCTCAAAATCCGTTCAATTAATTCCCTGGTCATCTAAATAACACCTCCATTCACTAATCATTAATTATTCAACTCTTACTTATATAATAGCAGATTTATGTTAAAAAGCAATTAGCTAACCTTATACGGACGTAAAATTAATGTTAATTGTATTATATAAAGTCGAAAATTTCACAAACCCTCTCATCTCAAGAAAGCCGCCTTAAGGCGACTTTCTTGCAGTCACAGGAACTCATGCTCATTGAAAATTATGCAGTACTAACCTTAACTTATCCATGGATTCATTTCAACTATAATTTCCCTAAAAAAAACCGGCAGATATGCGGTTCCTTCATATCATGCCGGTTTAGAATTTTTATTGGCCTTGTAACGGTTGTCTTTGTCCAATATTTTTTTGCGCAGTCTCAGGCTCAAAGGCGTAATTTCCAGCAACTCATTATCATCTAAATACTCAAGCGCTTCCTCTAAACTAAAGTGCCTGGGTTCTTCCAATCTTAATGCGTTTTCAGCTGTACTGGATCTCATATTGGTCAAATGCTTCTTTTTACATACATTCACTTCCAGATCCTGTTCACGGCTGTTCTCACCAACGATCATGCCCTCATATACTTTTGTGCCCGGTGTAATAAACAGTGTGCCTCTTTCTTGTGCCGAATAAAGACCATAGGTTGTAGCCTCTCCTGTTTCCAGCGCCACCAAAACTCCCTGATAGCGGCTTTGCATTTCCCCCTTAAAAGGCTCGTAACCGTTAAAGGTGTGATTCATCACCGCATGACCGCGGGTTTCTGTTAGTAGATGAGAACGAAAACCAATCAAACCCCGAGCCGGAACATTGAATTCCAAGCGAAGCTGTCCCCCGCTCTGGCTGATCATATTGATCATTTCACCTTTGCGTACACCCAGCATCTCCATTACCGGGCCCATCTTATCTTCTGGAATATCAATAACCAACAGTTCCATGGGTTCTAAAAGCTGTCCTGCTTCTCTTTTATAGATTACCTCGGGTTTGGATACCTGCAATTCATAAGCTTCACGCCGCATATTTTCTATTAATATAGACAGGTGAAGTTCGCCTCTGCCGCTCACTACAAAGACATCGGTGTCTGCCGTCTCTTCCACTCTCATACTCACATTTTTCTCGATTTCTTTAAACAGGCGGGCGCGAATTTCCCGTGAAGTCAGGTGTTTTCCCTCCTGACCCGCAAAAGGACTGTCATTAACTATAAAGTTCATTTTTATTGTAGGTTCGTCGACAGTAATTGGCGGCAATTGCTGCGGGTTATCCTTACAGGCCACTGTATCACCGATATTAACCTCCGCTAAACCGGCAAAGGTCACTATTTCACCGCAACCTGCTTCCAGAGCCTCTACCCTCTCCAGGCCCTCATAAACGTATAACCTGCCTATTTTAGCTGCCGTAATTTTACCATCATGATTTATCAAAGCTACCTGCTGTCCACTGTTCATTTTACCTCTGCTGATTCTGCCAACAGCCATGCGTCCCTGATAAGAGTCATAATCGGTGTTATTGACCAATAACTGCAGCGGAGACTCTGCTTCACCCTGCGGTGCCTTAACATGCTCCAATATAGCTCCAAACAAAGGCCTCAGGTCGGTGCCGGACTGTTCTGAATCAAGAGAGGCCGTACCTGCTCTGGCTGAGGTATAGATTACCGGATATTCAAGCTGTTCTTCGCTGGCGCCTAAATCAATAAACAGTCCTAAAATTTCATCTTCCACTTCATATATCCTGGCATCCGGGCGATCAATCTTATTTATTACTACTATTGGCATAAGTTTAAGTTCCAGTGCTTTGCGCAGGACAAACTTGGTCTGCGGCATTGGTCCTTCAAAAGCATCCACTAAAAGCAGCACACCGTCTACCATTTTCAAGACGCGCTCAACTTCCCCCCCGAAATCCGAGTGACCGGGAGTATCGACTATATTTATCTTGGTCTCATCATAACGAACAGAAGTATTTTTGGCCAGTATGGTTATTCCCCGTTCCTTTTCCAGATCGTTGGAATCCATGATCCGTTCAGCCACATGCTGGTTATCCCGAAAAATACCGGATTGCTTTAACATACTGTCAACCAGTGTGGTTTTCCCATGATCGACGTGAGCAATTATAGCAATATTTCTTAAGTTCTCCTGTTTAATCATTACTCAATTCCTCCTATACAAACATTAAATATTATAACAGGTTTCTATGTTTTATACAATTATAATTTACTTTCTTTTGCCTTAAGGAGAATCAGCAAACTTTGCTTAAATTTATTGTCATCTTCCGTGGTTCTTTTGTGCGGGCCTTTAGTTTTCCCGCCACCCCGCCTGAATCTGGCCTTAATCTCTCTTTCTTCTAAGAGAAACTCTATTGTAGATGTCTGGTATATCCGGCCATACGGCGAAAGAGCGGCAGCACCTTTACCCAGCACCATAGCGGCTAATCCCCAGTCCTGAGTTACCACTATATCATCTTTGACAGTCATATTCATCAGATAAATATCCGCTTCCTGCGAAGCGTTGCCCACCACTACATGCCTGTGCGAATCTATGCAATGATTAAAACTTGCTACCGTCCATAGCGGTATAGAGAATTCATCTGCTGCCTGCCGGCATATATGAAGAACCTTTCTAGGCACAGCGTCTGCATCCACAATTATTTTTCTGCTCATATCGTTCCTCCGGTTATCTTGTTTAATTTTATCTGATTATACATACTATACTATATTATTTGAGACAGTGATAAGCAAGAAAGTCGTTTTAAGCAACTTTCTTGCAGCCATAGGCACTCGTGCCCGTTGAGAATTATGCAATATTGACCTCAACTTATCCTCAGATCCATCATAAGCATAATTTTTTACGAAAATCTTTTAATTCTATTCTGTGATTTGAGGCTCATGAGAGTTTCCTAAAGTATTAAAAAACAAGGCATAACCCCGCTTATTCGTGATAGTATTTTTTTATAATTTCAGCAATTGCATTCAGTGATGTTTTAACATCAAAATAAGCACTGTGTCCCTTAACCGGGTTATATCTGTTTACTGTTACTTTAACCTGCTCATCTAATCCCTCCACATAACGAGGCACTATTTGTGGATAGGCAATATCCAAAATGCCGGCCACATTTGTGAAGTGATTTAAGGTAGGTTTTACATGCAAATCAGCTCTTAATTTCATACCATGCCGCAACCAGAACAGTGGGCAACCCACCATTATAAAGTTTTTCACTTTACCGGTTAATTCCCGTCTCTGCTGCAGAGAACAAAAGCTTATTAAAGATCCCAAACTGTAGCCGATCAGGTGCACCTTATCCTCAACTGAGGCCAATTTATCATATAAACGCTTATTAATGCATTCATATACTTGATCATCGTGAAAATAATGGTACATTTGGCCAAAAAGCTTACTGCCATTATCCAATACATCCTCTATCTGACCACGCTGGTGAAAGGGTGTTTGCCTGTACATATCTTCCCGAGCATTATTTTTTACCTGCAAAATGAATCTTTCTTTCTGCAATTTATGGGATATATCAATCAAATTAACTGCAGCATATATATCGGCATAATAAACCCCGTCAAAGCTGCTCTCTGCAACATTAAGCTCAATGCACTTCAAGCTTTCAGCTAATGCAGCAGACCAGGGCTTCCAGTAATCTTCCCCGGTGTCCAAACCAATACCGTGAACAAAAATTATGCGGGTAATAGTAAACACCTGCCTAATTTGTTTTCTACAAATTATGCAGTTAAATTTAAAAGTGATATTCTGCAGAACTGACATTGATCATGCAATATAAATTTGTACTTCATCATATAATGGCTTATCCACAAATCTATTGTAAGCATAATTTTCCAGAGCAGAATAAAGCTTGCCAAGCATCTTTAAATTTGCTATACTAATATTATCGTTTAAGTGCCTGTAGCTCAATTGGATAGAGCGTTAGACTACGGATCTAAAGGTTAGGGGTTCGACTCCCTTCAGGCACGCCAAGTAGACAAACCTATTTTTTAACCTTAGTTAAAAGTGGGTTTGTCTTTTTTTATGCCTAAAATGGTCAATTTGCATAAGTTTAACCCTTAAAATTTTAAAAATTATAAAATTAATCCTTGAAAATAAAATTTATAACATGAATCGCAGTAGGTTTTGGCCTACTAAGAAAAATACAGCAGTTACTAAACCCACAAATAATAACGTTTACAAGGACTAAGGAAGAAAATAGAGCAGAAGCTATTGGATGCCGGAGCAGCTAAATGTAAATGACATACCCAGATTTCACCGTTCATCAGTCGGTAAAATTATGATTGGGAAACACGTTCAAGCATTGGATTGCCAATACCGGTGCGATAGGGATTACATCAAAGCAAGAAAAAACGGCGGTACTTTTGCTCATCCAGATATCTCCTGTGAGTTCAACATTTGGATTAATCCGGCCTTCGGGCTGGATGTTGTTAAAAAGTTCCTAGCTTACGATAATAGTGATTAAAGAATTCGATTTCCTTGTATTATGGGAATCTATAGACCTGTAATTAAGAGTTAAGTACAAGTAAAATAAATATATTTATGAAGAAAAACAAGAGCATCTTTTCTTGGAATGCCTACAGTGAATTGGATACAGTCATTTTCGGATACTCTGATTTCTGTAGACATTTTATGTGACGATGGTTCTTGCGGCGTATTCAGCACAACTTGGAAAATATCGGGTTTAGTGATATAATTGCGATAATAAGTCTTTATGAGGTTGCTTCATATGGAATCTGTTTTGATCAGGAATGGAATCAATATTCAATTTGGGGGCAAGGCATATTCCAATGACTTTATCATAAAGCGGATCATTTTCAACGCAAGAGCAAACAAATATGATCCGTTGTTTAACGACCTGATTTCAAGCAAAGGCACAAGGGCATCTTCAGAGCCTTCATTGATATTGCAAACAAAGCTCGAAACGGTGATTATGATGGAACCGGTAATTCCGATGACCAGGAAGCCATTGAGGATTTCAAGAACAGATATAGCTGCATGAAGGAGTTTTACCTTCATCCCTATTTATGCTGTACATAATGAATTATAAGGATTAGCGCAAATGGAAATCAAGAACTTTAGTAAGGATAAAATGGGTTCTTTTTTGACCAAACTTCCCACATTTTTGTCGAAAGAAGTCGATTACTGTTTTGGTTTTCTAAAAATACCTTAAGAGAGAAAATCTCGATATATTCTTTAAAATCGTTGTATAATAAATTAGTATGTGGTAATATAATAATATAAGGAGATTTTTTCTCTCAAATTTAAAACGAGGTGGTTTGAATGTTAATCAGATTTTCAGTAGAAAATTTTTTATCCTATAATAGAAAACAAATTTTTTCCATGATTGCTGGGCGAACTCAAAATCATCTTGACCATATATATAAAATTGAGGATATCAATTTGCTTAAATTAAGCGCTATTTATGGCGCAAATGCGTCTGGAAAAAGCAAGATATTTGAAGCGATGAGATTTGCTTCTCATGTAGCAAAATCAAATCTTCCACTAGATGCAGGAGATATGTTTTGCAAGCTTTCAGAAAAAAACAGAACCCAGCCATCAATATTTGAATTTGAATTCTATACCAATGGTTCATTTTATGCTTATGGGTTTTCGGCGATTTTATCTCAACAGACTGTGACTGCTGAATGGCTTTATCGATTATATCCCAGTAAAGATAAACAGGAGCATATTTATGAAAGAGAAATAGACAATCTTCAGGGTTCATATCGTTTGAATGTTAATAAAAGCTATCTTCATCTTTCAAACGAAGAAAGCCGGTTCTTAGATATTTCAAATGACTTTATGGATGATAAACGGATATTACTTCTTAACACAATTAATAAAAGCAAGAAAGCAACAAATAGCAAAAACTTACTATGCTTTGTTGATGTCTATAAGTACTTTGCTACAAATCTTGAATTTATAATGCCCGACACAGTAATTCAAAGTTTTGAGTGCTATGAAAATAGCGAAGATAATTTTCAATCATTTGTTGATGCTGTAAGTAGTTTTGATACAGGAATTGTTGATATTAAGAATGAGCATCTTGATATTACTGAATTGGAAACAAGGCTGCCAAGCGGAGTACATAAAGCAATAACCAAAACACTTGATGAAAATCTGAATAATTCAATAATTAAGGGATTTGCAATTATCCACTCGGGGCCTACTGGTTGGTATAGAATTGAGCAAAAAGGTAAGAATGAACCACTAAAAGTGACTACTATAGTACTTCATCATAAAAATAGCGTGTATGATTTTGCTTTTTCAGAGGAATCGGATGGAACCAAAAAAATATTTGACTTATTGCGAATTGTAATGCAAAACAAAGAAGGTGGAGTATATATTGTAGATGAGCTTGAACGGAGTCTGCATCCAAAGGTAACACAACGATTAATTGAGTTATTTGTGGAACTTACTAAGGGGAAAAGCACTCAACTCATTTTTACAACGCATGAATCTTCAATAATGTCACAGGATGTCCTTAGACGTGATGAGATTTGGTTTGTTGAAAAAAACGAAGAAAATGCTTCAGTCATTTATTCGCTTGATAAATTTAGTGAAAGATATGACCGCAAAATTGACAAAGCATATTTAGATGGAAGATATGGTGCGTTGCCCATCTTTACGCAGCTAGAATGCAAAGGCGGTGATAAGTAATGCCGCTTCGAGAATATCGTCCCCTTACCAGGGAGACTGATATTGGACAGTTAGGTGAATTTAGAATTGCATATTATGTCGTTTGTGAGGGTCAGAATACCGAATGGGTATACTTTACATGGCTATGCAATTATAAAAGAGAACTTGGCATACACAATGCAATTAAAATTGTTCCGCTTGAGAAAACAGGAATGCATCAAGGTTGGAGCAACCCCAAAAAACTTTTTGAACTTGCGGAGCAAAAGCGAGCAGAACTTAAAGCTGATGCAAACTCGACTTATTCAGAAGGCGACAAGTTTGTAGTCGTGTTTGATTTAGATATTTACAATGGCCCAGCAGGGGCCGGTTTTACTGAGTTACTATTAGCCGTAAAAGAAGATGAGATAATAGTTGTAACAAACCCATGTTTTGACATATGGTTGCTATTGCATACGCCTGACGCTTATGCACAACATATCCAAGGTGATGAACAACAGATATTATATAATAGTAAAGTTAGCAACAAGCATACTTATACCAGTAAGAAAGCATCAGAAATTTTAGGGTTTAATACAAAAGGCAACTTCCGTTGCGAATCTCTATTGAAGAATGTAGATAATGCAATAAAAGAAGAACGGCAAATTTGCGAGGACGAAAAAACAATGTTGGACAGAATAGGATGCAATATGGGATTATTCATAACAGAGCTACGAAAAAAGCAATTCGAATAATTGCGAATTGCCATTGCATTTTACTGAATATTCAAAAACAACGGCATCTTTTTTGACCTAACTTTCCCCCAAAAGACCTTTCCTCTATGGAGAAGGTCTTTTCTTTATTATCTTCAGTATAGCTCTTATATCACAAGAAACCCCGTACCTAAGTTTAGGACGGGGTTTCTTTTTTACATCCGAAATAAAAAGCCCTTAGTACGCTGCTGGGGATTTAGCCTGATAACTGCCCAGGCTATCAGCAAGCAACCAAAAATCAACCAAACACCGGTATAAATACCCCAGTATGGAATAATTAAATTAATTTCCTTGCCTGGAGATACGTCCTGTCCAAGTATGCGCAGCAATACAATAACAGGATTGATGTCAAGCAGCATTTGAACAATCAGAGGGGTTTCAGTAACAAACTGCGTGCGGTAGAATTGCCACAAAAAAGCTGCCAGAAAACCGGTACCTCCACCGATAAGAAAAATTATTCCATAAGCCGTTACAGTACTGACACCTGTACGTTTGAAGTAGGTCGAGCAGGCCATGCCCACTGAAGCAAACAAAAAAACTGTGATCAGGTAAAAACCCATCAAACCGGCTATCTGAACCGGAGAGATACCTCCGAAAATAAAAACCACACAGTAAAGCGGCATCGAAGCTATCATCAATAATATTGTAAAACCTGAGGAGGACAGCATCTTGCTGATTATTATACCCAACGGGGTTAGTTTTGTAGTCAATAGAACATTTAAGGTTTGGCGCTCACGCTCACCGCTAATCGTCCCTGCCGTCAACCCGGGTATGACAAAGGCCAACAGTATCAGTTGTGCTATACTGAGAACATAAAAAATATCTCTGCTGTTCCATGGTTGGAAATATCCTGTTGATTCTTTCATGCGCAGGTAAATAAAACCCAAACTAAAGCCTCCGATAACCAGAAGATATAAACTGATCATAAGTGCTGTTTTAGGTGTTCTGAATCTTTCTCTTAGTTCTTTTGTTAACACAGGGTTTATTCTCATCTTTAATTCACCTCGCCCGTTACTGACATAAATAGACGTTCCAAATCACCTTTGCTCTCATAAAATTGGAGAACCAGAAATTCCTGAGAAATTTCCTTGAGCAGGTTTCCCTGCTCGGCACGCGTACCGCTATATGTTAATTTTATTAAATTTTCGTTCTGCTGCACCTGGTTGACCTTATCCCTGGCCCGCACCAGAGCAACCAATTCCTGACCACGCTCCAGCACTTCAATAATCAGGTGCCGCATGCCGGATGCGGCGGAAGTAATTTCTGCCACAGGACCATTGGCTACCAAACGGCCTTTTTCCATGATGGCAACCTCATCGCACATCTCGGCCAACTCCGGCAAAATATGAGAACTAATCAGGACAGTTTTATTCATTTGCTTCAACTGGTAAACAATTTCCTTCATTTCCGCTCTGGCCCTGGGATCAAGACCCGAAGCCGGTTCATCCAGGATCAATACTTTAGGATCGTGCACCAGGCACCTGGCCAGCGCCAAACGCTGCTTCATACCGCGTGAAAGTGTATCCACATAGAAATCAGCCTTAACAGATAGGTTAACCAGTTCTAATAAATCAGAAATAATGGTTTTTTTCTGATTCTCCGGAACTTGAAAAGCATCGGCAAAAAACTCCAGATATTCAGTAACTTTTAGACCGTCATAGACACCAAAGAAATCGGGCATATAACCAATCATTTGACGTACTTCTCCGGGATTTAGCAAAACGTTATAACCGTTCACCTCCACCGTACCGCTGTCCGGCAGCAGCAGCGTTGCCAGAATAGACATGGCAGTGGTTTTACCGGCCCCGTTCGGTCCTATTAGGCCAAAGACTTTACCTTCCTTTATGCTAAAACTGACTTGATCCAGGGCTAACTGTTTACCAAATTTTTTACTCAAACCACTAATCGTTATCATTGGGTTACCCCCTCTATAGAGAGTTGCGGAGGCAGAATTATTTTTGGTTTTTGCTCCCCGCCGGATAGTTTCAGCCTCAGTTCTTTCTCCGTTGAGAGGCAACGGTTCAGGTCTTCTCCGCTTAAACTAACCATGCCTTGTGTCATTTCCACACCGGTTATACTCTTTTTCCCCGGCTTAAACTCTACCCAGGCATTCTTTTGCCAGTCGTAAATTTTTATACCGTTTTGCAAAGCTGTTTCCGGTAAATCACCTATATGCACTGTTTGCAAGACAAACTTTGCTTCCGCAAATAAACCGTTCAGGTTATACTCAAAAGTAATATCACCTCTTGAGACCACACCGCCGGGTTCCTCACCGTAAAAACCATCCGTTACCTGTGCCGGTACAAGACCAGGCGGCAGTTTAACCGGAACCCCGGCAGGCAGCTGCAGAGGAAAATACTGCCGCACCAGCGTCAGATTGTTTTGTTCTTGCCGGTTTTTCGCCTGTTTTATTTGAAATAGAGAGCTCTTTTGCTCACTCCAGCCGCTGAACTCGATTCTAGTAGAGAGTTGCCCATCAGTTCCCAACTTATCCGACAGCATGCGTTCCTCCCTGATGATACTCGTGTCCTTTTGTATGCGTTCCTGGCGCTGACGTTCCTCCATATTACCCCAACGGTTGAGAATCGGCCACTTGGATAAGTCCTCCGATACCTGAATTTCTTTGCCGATAGACAGTTCTCCTAAATCTATGAGGCGCCCGGCTACCTGTATTTTGCAATTTTTAAGATCTGTCTTTGTAGCATTTTTCACTTTACCCACGATACGGTTACCAGTCAATTGCAAATCAGCTTCTACCCGGCCGTAATCGCTCCATAGTGTATACAGTGATGCCTGTCTGATAGACCAATACTCTACATTACGGTAAGAAATCTCCTGAGAATTATTTTTTATTTCAACTTCATTAGGCTCTTTCATCGAGCTATAAACATTGACAGGAAAGACTATAGCGTCCTGCGGTGACTCAACCTGCAGCAAGCCGCCTTTTACAGTAATGAAACTTCCGGCGCTTCTTACTTCAGCCAGGTGCTCGTCCAATATTTCTATTATGGAAAGAGTTTGTCCAAAAGGATCCGGTAGTTTTTGAGAAGGTGAAGCCAGAAAAACTGCAACCGAGGCAACCAGTGAGAAAACAGGTATAACAATCCAGGCCAGTTCCCGGCGATCATAGCGTTTGAGAATATAATAAACAAGAGGACCGACCAGCAGCAAATATATAACCCAGAAAACTGCCAGGCTGCTGAGAGACGGAAACTTTAACTGCGGTATATATGAACTGGTGTCAACCAGATTACCGTTATTGCGCATACCTTCATTTATTATTACTTCTTTAACATTCTTATTATCTGAATCTGCATACTGTTTAATAAAACTTTCCCAGTACTCTTTATCAGTGCCCGACACATTCCCTACCCCTGGGCGTGAATAAATTACCGTACCACGACCGGCACTAATTTTAAACAAATCAGCTGTATTATTTGAAGGAGGACAAAACTCCGCAAAAGGCTGGTTAGCGGCAGTTCCCGCACCTTCGGATAAGATTAATTTCCCTCCCAGCTTAACCCAATCTTTTATCACGCTAACCTGTTTTGCATTCAGTTGACCTATTGATTCAGGTTCAACTACTATAACATCTGCCACAGACAGTGCAAAGTAATCTGCCGGAAGATCTGCAATCGGCAGATATTTAACCGTACTGTTAAGACCAAATGTTTTATCAGCATAACTCATTAAGCCGCCTTGCAGGGTTTTCTCATTTAAAGCCAGGATTATAGAGCCTCTTTGATCAACAGTTGTGCCCTGAATTTTAGCTTTAGCTAACCTGCTGTTTCCGCTCCACAACTCAACATCTGCTTTTAAGGGACCATTTTCTTCGAAAATAAGCATAACTGTTTTATAATTAGTCCCGGCAGGTATTTCTACAGAGCGGCGGTAAGCTGTCATATAATTAAGCGGTCTGCCCTCATCATCTTTGGGCACCAATTTAACGTAACCGTTTATTGCCGGCCCGTCATTATTTACCGAGATTTTTATCTCCAGAGGGCGGCTCTGTTTATATATTCCGTTTAAACCCGGAACTGCCTGAACAGTCACGCTGGCCTGAGAGGCAGCAGGTTGAGCAAAAATTAGCAATATAAAAATCACTGCTGCCGAAAAGGCAGGAAAAGTTTTTATCATATCCTTTATTAAGAGGATAAAACACTGGTTTCTCTCCATTACGGTTCCTCCTGAATTAATTACTTTAATTATAAGCTTTCTCTCAGATCAGCTCTCATAATTGAAACTGTTTCGCCTTCAGTACGAGTTAAATATAGGGTTTTACCCTGAGGGCCAAAACACTGGCTGATGTTTTTCTCTATATCATCCAGCATTAAAACCCTTGGATCTTTAACGCCATTTTCAGCCAAATCCCTGAGCCATTTTAGTTCAGTCAGGGAACCTTGATTATTTATATTAATTAAAAGATTACTCTGCTCGGCCAGTTTCTTTTCTTGAACCTTCTTAAGCGAAACTATGCCATTTTTACCTAAATATAAAGAGCGAATTTCTCCCACCTTCTGCTCTACCGTAAATTGAGGTTCACCATCAGGCATATAAGTTAGTATCCTCTCCTGTGACTTCATGTCGGTATATACCAAATATCCTTGCTGGCCCCAAACCGGGTTTTCACCTTTGGTTAAAGTTACTTCCTGGCCGTCCGGACCAATAATCAAAAGTTGAGAAGTATCCTTTTTTCTTTCGACTACCAAAGCGGATCCATCCGGTGACCAGGTAAGCTCCGAGCCTTCACCCCTATTATGAATTTTTTTCTCCTGATCCAGTATAATAACACTGTCTTGATTTTCTTTCCTGACTATAAAAGCCAGGTTATTTCCTACCGGCGACCAGTGTAAATTGCTTATCTCTTCACCTGCTTTTCCCCGGTACAAAAGCTCAGGCTTCTGACGAGAGAAACTTTCCAGATTATTCTTCCATTCTGAATGGCTTCCTTGGCTAACCCCACTGTTTAAAGCGGTTGCGGCCAATTGAATAATTTCCTCGTTTTGTCCATTGATTTTTTTGACCAAAGTAATTTTATTTCCGTCAGAAGTCCAGGACGGGTAAGTATATTTTTCATTTATCTGCGGCTGCAAGAGAACTCTTTGCGTACCGTCTTGATCCAGCATAAGCAATAAACCGCTTCTGGTCAGTAATAACTTTTTTCCGTCAGGACTAACAGCAGGTTGTAAATCTTCTTTGTCTGACCAGTAACGAGCCACTTCCTGCAAATCACCCACGGTTTCCAGTTTACTGTAACCTCCTGCTTGCCCAAACCAAATAATACATAATAATATCGCAAGAATTGCCGGAATACCGTACCACTTTAGTTTTTTTCTAAAACCTGTTTTACTCTCTGACTGTTGTTCTTTAATGTTTTCCGGCCCTGGTTCTACTGACTGCGACTCAGCAGCTTTGGGAAACATCTTCTGGCGCAATTCCTCTTTAAGCCGGTCATTTACCGGAACCGACTGCCTGACCATTCTCATGTGCTCCAGCAATAAACTCACACTGTCTCCGGAAACAGTCGTCTTCTCCTGACGCCATTTTTCCATTGGCAATACATTATCCGACTGCTGCTTGTAATCCTCCTTATCTCTCATCAGGCACCGCCCCCCTTTCAGCAAACATGCTGCGCAGTTGCTTGAGAGCTCTGTGATGAATAGTTCTCACCGCTCCCTCATGCTTGCCAAGTACTTCTCCAATCTGTTTGAACCGCAATTCACCGGCATAACGAAGGGAAAGTACATCTCTTTGCTCCCCTGGAAGCTTTAAAATTAATTCTCTCAGTAAGGCAACCTCTTCTCCGTATAAGGTTATTTCCTCCGGTTCGTTAGTGATACTATCCGTACGCATAACATAACTTAGATCAGAGGGTATATCCTTTTTCATTTTAAAGTAATCAACCATTGTATTGTGTGTTATACGAAAAAGCCAGGAGATAAAACTACCGCTGCCCGTAAACTGGTGATACTTTTCCATTGCCTTCATAAACACAATAGCGGTCAAATCATCGGCATCCCAGATGCTTACTACCCGGTACCTCAAATAACGGTTTACAGCGGCAAAATGGCGATCATACAATTCTTCAAAAGAAAGATCCTCGTCTCGCATGGTTTTAGTAAGTTCTCCGGTTGCTATCAACGCTTCTCTACCTCTTTATTTTAATATTTTGTATATATGACGTAACTTATTGGCAAAATGTTACGTCCATCTTAAAAAATATTATAACTTATTAAAACTTTTGTATTATAATGGTTATAGACAATATAAGGGGTGATATCTAATGAGGCAAAGTAAAAAAGTAATATTTATATACTTATTAACCATTTTGCTATTGACTTGTTTTTCTAATGGCGCCTGTATTGAGAATGCACTTGCCGGCCATGGCTGGCAACATCAAAACAGTGCTGCAATTCAGCCAGGCAGAACAATTAGAGAGACAGGAAAAAGCTTAGGCTCCTTTGCGGCAATATTTTTTATCATCAGCTTACTGCCCTATCTGCTGCGCCAACACGTCATTCCTAATCTGGGCAGCTCAAACCAGCATAAGGCCAAACAAATATTAAGGTGGTTAAACAAACATCATTATTTTGCGGGAGTAATTGCGGTTTCATTTGCGCTAGTTCACGGGTTAACTATGCTATTAACCTTTCCCTTCTGGAATCCAGTCATATGGTTGGGTTTACTATCACTTATCTTGTTATTAATAGCATCTGTCAAGGGAATTTTCATGAAAACACAATATACATGCTCAAAGGATCTGCTTAGAACGCACAAACTACTGGCTCTTCTGACTGGTTTGCTGACAGTTATTCATATTAGTCTCACATAAAAAAAACCTGAATCCCACAACCGGGTATTCAGGTTTTTTATGGACTATGGATTTTTAACGATAATCCAGCGAGGAATAATTTTTTCCCATATTGGCCTTCTTTTTTGTTTCTGCTCCTCGTATTTGGCCCTTATTATCATCTGAGTCTGTTTGATAATACTTATTTTTCTCAAAAATTCTTTGTCCCTAGCCACGAGATCAGAGCGATTAACAACTTGCTCCTGAACTTCCTCCGGCACTGCCGCAACTACCGACTCACTGTGCCTACACGCCTCTAACTCCATCAATTTTTCTTCCAGCGCTTCCATACGACTTTTCAGGCTTTCTACTTCATTAAGTGTCTTTCTCATAATTATTTTAAATGTTCTGGTCTTCATATTATCCCCACCCAACAAAAAATTAAATAATATCTTAGTAATTCTATCTAAAATTAAAATATCCTTCTTATTTATCCCAATTATGTTATTAAATTATTATTATGTTATTTAGTTACCATATAAGTAAAATTTCTCATTAATTAAATCCAGTGACGGAATTAAGTATTTTTAATAACAGAACGTAAACAATAATGAGACTTCTACATAACATCTACGTTTTCTTAGTAAGTTTCACCAATGGTTTTTTTAATAAGAAAGGAATTTACCCGGCTATTGTCGAATATCAGCCTTTAATATAAAACTTATAGATATGAGATTAGCAGACTTAAAAAATAAATTTTTGGGGATATACTACCGAAATAAAATAGGAGGATGCAACTGTTACTAGAAAACTAAATTAATATCAAAAAACCTGCCATAATATGATATAATTTTGGTAGATGATTAGGATGGAAAACCGTATAAGTATTGGCAAAGCAGCTAAATATTTAGGGATTAGTATTAATACTTTACGTGTTTGGGAAAAGAAAAAGATATTAGTTCCAGAAAGAACTCCTACTGGCCATCGCCGCTATAAAATATCCCAAGTAGAATCCTTTGAGGGCAAAAAATATATCCGAATTCAAAATACCGTATTTCTCTACGCCAGGGTATCTACACAAAAACAGGTTGATGCCGGGAATCTTGATCGATAAACGGGAAGGTTTACTAGAATATGCATCAAATAACAAATATGCTATTCAGGCTGTTTTTCATGATATTGCCAGTGGTTTAAATGGAAAACGTGGCGGCAGAGTAGCAAAAAAGCTGTCAAAGGTCATTGAAAGCGAGGTGACTACCAGTGAAGACAACGGCGATGGGAATAATCCTGGAACTGACAGCTAAACAGAAAGAATACATTGATAACCTCATGGATCGTTACTGTACCGCAGTTCGTTGGGCATTTAAAAGACTGCTGGATGGATGGAAAGTACAAGACATTCGTATAACTGTACAAGGAAAGTTCAGACTTAACTCCCGGCAGGCTAACGATGCAGTATATGATGCCCAGACCACAATCAAAAGCCAATATGAATTAGTGCAGATGCACTATGAAAACGCCAAAGCAAAGGTTGAATTTACAGAAAAGCGTATCGCCAAGGCTAAATCACTGTCTAAGATTGCCAAACTGCAAAAACGGTTAGAAAAGGAACAGCGTAAACTGGCCTTCTGGCAAAAGCACCTGGATAACAATACTTTTCCGCCTGTTGTATTCGGAGGAAAGAAGCTCTTTCAAGAACGCTGCAAAGGCAATATTACCAGAGAAGAGTGGCAGGAAGTCAGAAGTAACCGTTATCTGTCACGGGGAGATAAAACCAAAGGCGGCAACCTAAATACCCGCATATACAAAGGCCAAGACCAAATCTATCTTGATATAGCCGCCGACCCGGTACAGAAAGGGAAATCCGTTCGGTATAACCGCATAACGGTGCCGATCTATTTATCTCAAAAGCCATCGAAAAAGGCCGGCAAGATTAACGGTATCAACTACCGGCAAATGGTTTTGGATTATCTTAAAACAGGCAGTGCCTATCAGGTAGAAATCCTCCGCAGAGACGGGAAATATTACGTCCATGTGAGTATTGAAGAAGAAGTTCCGATGCCATATAACCATAAGGGTGCGTTTGGTGTAGACACCAATCCGGACGGATTAGGCGTAACCCAGGTAGACTGTCTGGGGCAATACCGGGGCAGTGAATGGCTTGGCCAAGGCGAATGGACTTATGCCAGAACAAACCGGAGAAATAACCAGACCTGCGAAATGGCTAAGAAAGTGATCCTCCGAGCTAAAGAAAAAGGTTACGCCCTGGCGGTAGAGGACTTGAAGTTTAAAAATGACAAGTCCGTAACGGCCAAGTTTAACCGAATGAGTCACAGTTTTGTCTGGTCGAAGTTTCTAAAAGCAGTTGACCGGTGTGCTGCCCGTGAGGGAGTGCCGATATTAAAGGTAAAACCGGCTTTTACTTCGGTCATAGGCATCCTAAAATACCAGCACATGTACGGCATAGCTGTTCACGAAGCGGCAGGCTATGTCATAGCCCGGCGTGGCTTGGGCTTTGATCATGAGAAGATACCCAAGATGTTGCTTGATAAACTGGTTAAAAAGAAACCTGAATTTAAACAAATGGCAAATTGGAAACAATGGTCAGCAGTTAAAAAGTCTGTGCTGGCCAAGATTAAAAAAATCACGAAAAGGAAGAGGGTGAATAGCCTGGTTTCATGGCAGATTCACCGGAAAAATGTGTTAGGTATAGGTTAATCCCTTTGCTATAAATTTTGCGGGCGGCACAGTACACGCAGCGAAAGGCTGTTGCCGCAAGTCGGAACCCAGGCGGAGGTAACACCTTCTCCGGGTAGTACACTCGCTTTAAGCAGTGGCGGGGAAACTCTTTTAGAGGAGACCACCCGGAACATAGGCGAGAGCCTATGGCCTAGCAGTTGAATCCTGTGACACTGCCACCCGTTTGTCGGACGGGTGAAAAAACTACTTGTAGTTTTTAGTAGGTTTTAGAAACCAGGTTATAACTGAATGCAAATAATGTATCATCTATCCACAAAAAATTTGTTGCCGCAAATACTGGAGGAAGGCATAAAGATGTCTGAAAAAGATATCTTACCCAGAATCTATTTAACCGATGACCGGCAATGGATTTTAAAAATGGCTGAATTTTTTACCGGGCTTAACAAAGATATACCCAAAGAAGAACTTATTATTATTGAACTGGATATCTCTGAGATAAGCACTAATCCCGATGATATGCCCGTTGATTTTTTGCCTAAACAGTGGGATCAATCAACTAAAAATGAGTACCCTCATCATTGTTTTTTTACTTCAGAGGATATTCCAATCTCACGAATTATAAAAATTTATGACCTTTATGGCAAACATTTAGTATCACCATTACAATAATAACCCAATAAGCCGAGCCGGAGTATTAAAAAAACCCTGTATCTAACAGGGTAAATTCAAAAACAACTCATATGTTCTTTTCTTTCCCGGTTTCTTCAGTTAAACTGAAGTTTTCAGTTAATGAAAATCCAGACTCGTACACAGAAATCATTTTTAAAACTAAGTAATCACCGATTGGGGTTGTCATCACAGCACTGTTTTTCTGAAAATCAGCTTTATATGTCATAGATCTACCCCTTTCAGTTCTTTACTTTAGTATAGGATAATTATTGGATACTATGTCTGGAATATAAATTTCTATTTTTTTATTTTTAGATCTAAGACCTGATCTTAGTATTTTAAAGCTTTGGCTTTTAATGAGTTTAATACAACCTTGAGCAGGAACCAGGCGATAACTTAGCTGATGAATTTAGCAGAAAAAATCAAAACACCTCAGGATTAACCCTGAAGGTGTTGATAATCAATATGTTTTATTAAAATGTTCCTGCCCAGGTAACCAAAGGCAGTTCAAAATCATTGGCAAAGTAAGTGCTGGAGGGTCTGATTCTTACCGTATAGCCAAAAGTTCCTTGCTGAGCATGCTGCAGTGAACCGGAATACCTGTAAAGACCGTCACCTACGGCTTCAACTAAATTCATTGGCTTGGTTTGTATATTATGAAGTGAATGTTCGCTTTCATAACCGTAAGCAATTTCAACCCTAACATCGTTATGGTTAATAGGTCCCAATCTGACAGTAGCGCTTAAAGTCAGCTCATCACCCACATTCATATCCTTTGTCCCATTAAAATTAACATTCTTAAAATCAACATGATGCCAGTTTTCCATTAAATATTGTTTAAATGCTCTAACACGGCCAGCCAGAGCAAAGTTTTCTTCTGAAAACATTAAACCGCGATCAATACAGTTGACATAAAATTGACTCGCATATTCCTGAACCATCCGTCCGGTATTAAAAACCGGAGAAAGAGTTTTAATTGAATCCTTTACTCTTTTAATCCATTCTCTTGGCAGGTGGTCTTCCCGATTATAATAAGACGGTATTATAACTTCCTCCAACAATGCATAGAGGGAATAACTGTCTTCACGGTCCAGTTCCTGTTCGCTTAAGTGGCTGTTATCAATTTCTCCAATAGCGAAACCGTTATACCCGTTATAACCTTCAGGCCACCACCCATCCAGCACGCTCCAATGCAATCCGCCGTTCATAGCTACCTTCATACCGCTGGTACCGCTGGCTTCCATAGGCCAACGCGGCGTATTTAACCAAACATCTACACCCTGGACTAAGTAGCGTGCTACATTTATATCATAATCCTCCAGGAAAACAATTTTACCCCGAAACGGTTCCTCATTAGCATACTGATATATTTTTTGAATAAATTCCTTACCGGCGTCATCAGCAGGGTGAGCCTTGCCGGAAAAGATTATTTGTAAAGGGCGCTCCGGATTATTGAAAAGGTGGGCCAACCTTTCCTTATTGCGAAAAAGCAAAGTTGCACGCTTATAGGTAGCAAAACGCCGGGCAAAACCTATGGTTAAACTGTCAGGACTTAAAAAGTTTTGTACCTCAGCGACACTTTCAGATGATTCATGGTTACGCAGTTTTTTCTGCTCCAGCCTGTGACGCACAAAAAAAATCATATCTTCTTTTTTCTTCTTATGTATATTCCAAATTCGTTCATCAGAAATATTATCCACTTTATGCCACTGTTCTTGATCAGAAATATTTTTGTCCCATTCATTCCCCAGGTACTCTCTGTATAAATCTTTAATTTCCTGTGCTATCCAGCTCTCCGCATGTACCCCGTTAGTAACTGATGTTATGGGGACTTCCTCCACCGGCAGTTGATCAAAAAAGATTTGAAACATTTTACGGGACACTTCCCCATGCAATCTACTCACGCCATTACAATAACTGGACAGGTTGAGAGCCAATACGGTCATATTAAAGGCCTTGTGTTCTTTATTCCATCCCAACTGCATAAATTGATCCCGGCTCATTCCCAACTGCCCGTATAAGTAACCAAAATAGTAATCTATTTTTTCTTCATCAAAAGTATCATGCCCGGCAGGAACAGGAGTATGGGTAGTAAACAATGTATTAGACTTAACCACCTCTTTAGCAGTAGCAACGGGAATACCGGTTTGTACCAGTTCCCTAATCCGTTCTATACATAAAAAAGAGGCATGTCCCTCATTAATATGCCAGGCATATGGGATAATACCCAAAGCTCTTAAAGCCTTGACTCCTCCAATACCCAAAATAATTTCCTGTTTTATGCGCATATCGCGATCGCCGCCATACAATTGCGCTGTGAGCGCCCTGTCTTCTTTGCTGTTACGGGCAACATCAGCATCAAGAAGATAGATTTTAGCCAGACCCACCTTCATCTCCCATACTTTGAGAAATACCGTTCCCTGTGGCAAATCAACCGGTATCTGCACTTCCGTACCGTTTTCATGAACTGCCGGGACAATGGGCATCTGATAAAAATTATAGTGGGGATAAAAAGCTTCCTGCCATCCCTCACGGTTAATTCTCTGGGTAAAGTAGCCTTGTTTATATAATAATCCAACACCTATAAAGGGTATACCCAGGTCACTGGCAGCCTTGGTGTGATCACCTGCCAATACACCGAGACCTCCCGAATAAATCGGCAAAGACTCATGAAGTCCGAATTCGGCTGAAAAATATGCAATACTTCTGTCTTTGTGCTGGTTATAATATTTGTGAAACCACTTTTCTTCGTTCATATAACGATCAAAATCACCAATTACCTGATCGTAAAGAGCCAGGTAATTGCTATCCTGCGCGGCTTCGTGCAGATCCTCTTGATGCAATTCCAATAAAAATTTAACAGGATTGTGGTAGCAGTCTTCCCAAAGAACTTCATTAAGCTGGCGATATAACTCAAGTGCCGGTTCATGCCAGCTAAACCACAGATTATATTGCAAATCCTGCAGTCTGGAAATACGCTCAGGCATTTTGGGATTAACAGAAACAGTTCTAAAATAAAACATAAGGTCACCCTCCAAAAAGATTCCAAAGACTCTTATTGATTTTTAAGTTATTATGCCAATTAATGATACCTATATGCATTATCTGTGAACTGCATAGCTTTTTCATGCTGGAGGGAATCATGCAATACTACATTACAACCGGAACCTGTCTCAGTGTTTTTCATTTAATGTCAGAGCCACTCTTTGCCTTTCCAGATCTACCGACAGAACTTTTACAGTTACAATATCTCCTACAGACAACACATCCATAGGATGACTGAAACGCCTGGTACCCAGTTCAGATTTGTGAACCATACCGTCAACCTTTACTCCAATATCTACGAATGCGCCGAAATCCACTAC
Organism: Desulfofarcimen acetoxidans DSM 771; assembly: GCF_000024205.1. Classification (NCBI taxonomy): domain Bacteria; kingdom Bacillati; phylum Bacillota; class Clostridia; order Eubacteriales; family Peptococcaceae; genus Desulfofarcimen; species Desulfofarcimen acetoxidans. The sequence goes on along the minus strand of NC_013216.1, from coordinate 1,874,768 downwards.
ATTTCGTACTGTCCCTTTGAGTTCCATGCCTACCTGCAAATCTTCTATCTTTAGAACATCTGTTCTAAAGATAGGTTTGGGTAATTCCTCACGCGGGTCACGTCCGGGTTTTTCCAAACTCTCGATTATATCCTTCAATGTTGGTAATCCTATATCTAATTTAAGCGCCATTTCGTCTATAACTATATTTTTGAGCCTTTCTTTCATTTTACCGGAACCGACTTCCATCATAGAACAGCCAATTTCTTTCAAAAACTTTTTTACCTGATCATATGACTCAGGGTGTATGGGTGTCTTGTCCAGGGTATTTTCACCATCACTAATTCTCAGAAAACCAACGCATTGTTCAAAGGTTTTCGGTCCTAACCGGGGAACTTTCTTTAACTGGCTGCGGTTTTTAAATTTACCCTCATTTTCACGGAATTCAACTATTTTTTGAGCTACGGTCATATTAACTCCGGCTACATGTGACAATAGAGACGGAGAAGCCGTATTTAAATCTACCCCGACATGGTTAACTACCGATTCCACAACACTGGCCAGGCTTTCCTCCAGACGCTTATGAGCTACGTCATGCTGATACTGGCCGACACCAACTGCTTTAGGGTCTATTTTTACCAGTTCGGCCAGAGGATCCTGCAAACGCCTGGCAATGGAGACTGCGCTGCGTTCAGCCACATCCAGTTTTGGGAACTCCCTGGCAGCCAGTTCAGAGGCCGAATAAACACTGGCACCTGCCTCACTGACAATTATATATTGCAAGGGTCTCACATATTCTTTAATGAAATCAACAACTACCAGTTCTGTCTCACGGGAAGCAGTACCGTTGCCAATTGCAATAACAGTTATACCGTAACGATCAGCCAGTTGGCGAAAGATTTCTTTGGTTTCTGTAATTTTTTTCTGCGGCGGAGTAGGATAAACCACTCCCACCTCCCATAGTTTTCCAGTATCATCAACCACTGCCCATTTGCAACCAGTGCGAAAACCAGGGTCAACTCCCAACACAACTTCCCCTTTAACCGGTGGCTGCAGTAGAAGTTGGCGCAAGTTTTTGGAAAATATTTTTATTGCCTGCTCCTCAGCTTTTTCAGTTAATTCATTACGGACATCTCTTTCCACGGCAGGAAAGAGCAATCTTTTATAACCGTCAATAACCGCGCTCTGTACATAAGCAACAGTAACTGAGACGGGATTTTTTAACCAGCGACGGTTCAAGTATCCATATATCTCTTCTTCCGGCACCTCAATCCTAACTTTCAAAATGCCTTCCTTTTCACCCCGGTTAACGGCCAGTGTGCGATGAGGCGCCACGGTTCTTACAGCCTCACTGTATTCATAATACATCTCGTACACCGAACGAGTTTCTTTTTCTTTAGCCTCGGTTACCAGCAAACCATTTCTGAAAATATACCTTCTAACCCAGCCTCTGATCTCCGGATCGTCAGCAACTGTTTCGGCTATAATATCACAGGCACCTTGCAGAGCATCCTCCGCTGTCAGAATTCCTTTTTCTTCATTAACATATATTTGAGCTTCCAAGCCCGGATCACCGGTTTTAGGAAGAGACAGAATATAAAGGGCAAGAGGCTCAAGTCCTTTCTCTCTGGCTACACCGGCTCTTGTTTTGCGCTTCTGGCGATAAGGCCTGTATAAATCCTCCACTATGTTTAATTTACCGGCACTCATAATTTTTTGCTGAAGTTCATCCGTCAATTTACCCTGTTCTTCTATCAGCCTGACAACCTCTTCCTTACGCTGCTGGAGATTGCGCTGGTATTTTAATTGTTCTTCAATACTGCGTATCTCAACCTCATTTAATTCACCGGTCATTTCTTTACGGTAACGAGAGATAAAAGGTACAGTATTGCCTGCATCCAACAACTGAACAGTGCTCTCAACTTTTTTTAAAGGCAGTCCGGTATTGCCGGCTACATGCCTTATTATCAATTGTTCAATATCCATGTTTTCCTCCGCTAATGAATAATCGCTATATATGTATCACTTAACCGGTATTTTTGACCATTGGCGGTTAATCCCTTGAGAAGTATAATCTTTTCTTATTATAATATTTTCACCGCCAATTTCAAGTTTCTCTCTTTTATGTCTTTGATAAAAGGAGACACTAAAGTATTAAGCAGCCTTTTAGGCTGCTTAATACTTTAGATTTTTCTTTAGCCTGTTTACTTTTGTTTAACCCCTAAACTATTTCTACAAATTATTCTTCAACTATAGTAACCTTATTCATTTTATCCCCTTGCTCAATCTTATCAACTACTTCTAAACCGTCAATTACTTTACCAAAAACAGTATGCACACCGTCCAAATGAGGAAAAGCGTCATGACAGATAAAAAACTGGCTGCCGCCTGTGTCACGCCCGGCATGAGCCATTGACAAGGCGCCACGAACATGCTTATTAGGGTTTATTTCGCATTTAATAGTATACCCTGGGCCACCCGTGCCATTTCCCCTGGGACAACCACCCTGGATTACAAAACCAGGTATTACACGGTGAAAATTAAGTCCATCATAGAAACCTTGTCCTATAAGTTTTTCAAAATTGGCTACAGTATTAGGCGCGTCCTTATCAAACAATTCCAATACAACATTTCCCTTTTCCGTTTCAATAACAGCTTTCTTCAAAAATGTCACTCCTCCAAGCTATTTTGTGTTTATATGATTATTTTTAATTATACCCTGCTAAACACACAAATACCAGTTATAAACTAAAAATAACTTCTTAATAGGGTAAGCTTCATAGGAAAGCCACAGAAGAACGAATAAATTTAAGGTTGTCGAACAAATCGGTTTGACAGGGCAATAACCATATTCACCGTCAATCTAAAAAGAATAATAAAGCTACTGGGTTAATAAAAGCATAACCCAGGGTGTAAAACAAAGAAAAAGCCGACTCTTTCTCCCCAAAATATGGAATGAGAGTCGGCTTTTTTAATGAGGCTATGCAGTCATGATTATTAACCGAAGCTCTCTTTATTGAAAGAGATAGCAGCGACCCAGACTGTTTTACTACTTCTCAGCCTGATGTTGCATTAAATTATACCACTGTTTTTACAGGTTTTTTGCTCTATATGTTCACTGTTCAGTTATATATATGGCTAAAAAATAACTTTAACTTTTTTCCGCTTATTTCTGCGGTATGTCACCAGAAATGTTTACGCTATCCTCGGCAAAATATCTATTAATTGATAAAAACATATATGCCAATACTTGTTATGCCGCTGATTATATCTTCAACCTAGAAATCACCTTTTACATTTGGCTTAACAATATCTTTCTTATGATTTTTGATATTATTTTTAAAGGTATTTAATTCTTTAGACCCATGAACACTAGCTATCGTTTTGCCCGTGATTAAAAATTTTCCTTGATTCATACCTTTTAAAATATAGTAGTTGTTAGACTTGTCTTTATTATAGTTTGAATCATCGTTTGCAAGGAATAAAATTACACTTTCGCCCTGGGAGAAACTACCGTATGCATCCCCAGTGTCTATTTTTACAATATTTTCACCTTGGGGATAATCTCCTCTGTAAGTTCTTACTGTAATTTCATTTCCTTTTACATCCCCTTTTAAAACATCTGAAACAGATATTATATTATCTCTATAGAGCATATCATTTTCTGTATATTGGGATGGTTCTAGTCCTTTTGGGTTATTCCATTTGACAGAAGATACTGATTTTACTATCCCTTGAATTATTATAGGTGAACTTGCAGCCAAATCTTCATCAGACATATAAGGAATAGTATACTCCACATGGAGAGCATTTGCTCCTTTTTGATTTGATTTAGCATCAACAGTATTATGGTATAATTGAAGATAAGAAACACTAAAGATGCTTAAAATAGCAACTAAAAATATACCACTCATTATTACTTTTTTTTGTTTAACATATAAAGTCCTCCTTTTTACTGAAATTTTAAAGGTATATTATTACCATTTGATGTTGTTATACCCATTTCTATCATCTGTTCCGACGCTTCTATCCTGACCTTTACTAAAATATGCATACATAACAGCACTGGTAGAAGCACTATGATCTAATCCAATAACATGACCAAATTCATGTGCCATATTGCTTCGAACACTGTATTGATCTGCCGGACACGGAACAACATTAGAAAAAGGATAATCCACATTAATTCTTATATCCGCTTCTGTAATGTATTAAATGCTTGATAAAGATTCCAGTTCGTTTCTCCCGGTACAAAAATTTCTACACATTTAATATACGGGTCAACAATCCAATACTCCTTAACGCCATACTTGTAATATATCCTACTTTTTTCTGTACGATCATATATAGCAGTTGACGGTGACAGTATCTCAACTATCAAGTCCGGGGCACCTTGAATATTGTTTTCAGTAATAATGTCCAACCTGTCTTTTGAAATAAATAAAATATCCGGCTTCGGTTTTTCTGTAGATGACAGAACAACATCCATCGGAGCAGTAATAACCCTGCACAATTTATTTTTCCGCACATAATCCCGAAGTGTAGCAGCTAATTCAAACTAAGTATTTGATGTATTGATTTTGGAGAAGGTACCATAATTAACTTACCTCCAATTATCTCATATTGGTTATCGTCGTTTAGCTTTAAGTAATCATCGTAAGTATACAATGTTTCTTGCATCGGTTTCTCACCCTTTGCATTTTTTAGAAATTATAACACAGCCTAACTAGAATCCTCAATATTGCACTTTCAGAGCTGCCACCACTGCCGCACACATAAGTAAAAGTAAAGAAGCCGGAATTAATGCCCCCGACTCCATTCTCAGCTATTTAAAATTGAGACTGTCGCTGCAGTTTTGTCTCATTCATTAATGAACCCCCATAAATAGGAAACTCTACAAGTAACAAAAAAATTAACACCGGAAGAATTCAGACAATTTGCAACTTGGTTAATAAATGCACTAAGACCAAAGTTACCGCTATATATACAGAAAGACTTGGATGATGGTTTGAGTGAAAATTCCTCATTAGGGGTGGATATTATGATTATGAATTTAGAAATAACTTTGGATGAAATGCAGAAGAAAGCTAAGGATGAGGGTAAAAAGGAAGTTGCTTTAGCAGCTCTAAAAAAGGACTGCCTGTTGAAATTATTATTGATATTACTGGATTAACTGAAGAAGAGATTCAGAAGTTGAAAGATGAACTGAAGACGGTAAGCAAACAATATCAACAGGATTTATGACTCACAAAAAATAAAACGCAATCCTTGGCGGTCAAGTCTTTAACGAGTAAGACTTTATCCTTATTCCGAAGATTGCGTTTCATTATATACAAAAACAGAATTAATATTAAATAACTTTCGCAAAGCTCCAGCACCAAGTCGGCCTCGGTTTATTTGCCAGTTATAATAGGCCGGACTTATGCTTATTTACCTATATAGTGGTTCAATTGGCGTTGGTTACAAGCTTTTTTACTCGATATTTTCGGTATTAAGAAACGCCCCTGTACAAAAACACCAGGACGTTCCCCTTACTGTAATCACGATATAATCGTAATTATTAACCGAAGCTCTCTTTATTGAAAAAGATAGCAGCGACCCAGACTGTTTTACTACTTCTCAGCCTAAGGTTGCATTAAATTATAGCACTGTTTTTACAGGTTTTTTGCTCTATATGTTCACTGTTCCGTTATATATAGCTAAAAAACAACTTTAACTTTTTTCCGCTTATTTCTGCGGTATGTCACCAGAAATGTTTACGCTATCCTCGGCAAAATATCTATTAATCGATAAATATAAACGTTGCCAGGTAAATGTTGTTTGATTAGGAAAATTAGCTTTTTTAATTTTAGCTCTAAAACGTTCTAGCTTCTGTGTATCTACTGTTAACCCATTGCTACGATCAACCGCAGCTTTTTTAAAATTTATATACTCGTTTTTTAAATCTGGCCATAAATCAGCCAAAGAATTAATAACATTTCCATTTTTATTTATGGTTTTTTCAATAGATGGAGTAAAATCTAATAATGATACTGCGTCCATATAGGCAGACCATATACTAGAGGAAATTGAACATAATTGGTTGACATCGGACCAATTACTTTGTTTAGCCAAATCTAGCTCCTCTTCCAAACCATTGATGTAACCGAGCATATCATTTGCATATCTTTGGGCTAAATTAATAGATATACTTTGTGCTCTTGAAATAATAATATATTGTTGTATATTTGCTAGTAAGGAACAAATTAATATAATTAAAACTATTAATATCCAATTATTTTTAGTATTCAAAGATAAACTCCATAATATTTAATTATTAATTTACAGTATGCTGTACTCCTGCATAGTTTGTCCATAAATATATTGGGAAATTACCATTATAACTTACCCAATACTGTATTCTTGACTGAGGCCAAAGCCTATAAGATGTATTGTTTTTATTTCTGACGTCGTATCCAAACCAGACTTCAGCACTTGATCCCGTACTGTTGTTGGTGTAGGCATCAGCGTTACTGTACGAATATGAATTTGGTAAATTAATTTTTGTACTAGTTGCATTAAAAGTCTTAGATGCATCATAGGTACCAAGGCCTGATGACGAAATACCTGAAGCTAAAAAATTGTTAGCAAAAGCTGAAAGTGTATTTGTCGGAATACCTTTATAGTTTAAAATATCCCAAATAATTAGGGGTAAGTTCAACGATGTATCTGGAGGATTCATTCCTGTCATAAACATATAACTCCTACGAGAATCATCGCTGTATAATCTAGTTTGAGATCCGTTTATACCACAAAGATAACCAGAAGATGATGGATATATCTGCTGTACATTTTCTGTTCGTGCTCATGCTCTAACATGCTCTACACCAAATAGATATCCTGGTAATGAATAATTAGCAGATGCACTAACAACATTCATTTCCTTACTTGTATTAACACCGCCTAAAAAGGTCCCATATTACATTAACCACTGTAGCAGTTCGCGCTCCCTGGCGGTAAGCTAATATCCGCCACTGGCATTTAGCAATGGCCTTGGAATACTGTCAATGACGATATACCTTTAGATTTAAAACCAGTGCCAATAGCGATGGCTTCAACTTTTCAAAAGTCACCGCCACTGGCAGTGTACATTAATCAAGTGTAAAGTGCCAATTTAAACTGGAAAAAAGTCAGTCAGTCCTTTTTTTATTTTTTTATTAAGGTAACTGCAATTTGTTCGCCCCACCAATCTTTTTCATCATTTAATCGTAATTCAGTTATTCTTTTTAGTTTACCGGTTTCAATATTATAAACATGAACAGCACCCGGAAATTGTATATTCTTTGAATCATAGGTGAAACGATAAAAAACGTGAAGTTCTGAACCATTTATAATTGTTTTATCAATAAATCCACCACATTCAAGATATTTGTCTTCTAAAACCTTATCAGAAAGATAAAATTCATTAATGATATCATACTTATAATTAAGCATTTTAACTTTAGCATTATCGCCAATAACATATATCTTATTATTAAAAATTTCCAAAGCTATAGGGTGAAAACTTTCTTCAAACGTAATTTCTTTTTCAAATTTATTAGTTTTCATATTAAAAATACTTAAACAGGGATCTTTCTTATCATTTTCTGGATTAATATCTGAATTATATCCATATAATATCAAATAATCATTATAAACTTTTATAGGTTTTCCCTGCAATAAGGATAGGGATTTTCTGTATATTGGGATTTTATTAACTATAAGATTAGTTGATATGTCAATTACATAAATTCCCCCTGAATGTTTGACAGTATCATCGACATTGAAATAATGTGCATATATTTTATTTTCGAAAACGATAGCTGAATTTAGCAAACAACCCTTTAAATCTATAGATTGTTTTTTCCCATTTAGTCCGTTTTGATATATTAACTCATTAATATATCCTTCACCAAAGTCACCTATATTCATAGCATATAATAACCAGTTATTAGATGATAAGGTAAAGAAAGTACCGAAACCGGAGTCCGGTTTATATTTTTCCTTTAGTAAATAGATTGAGCTTATATTCCCTTGGCTATCAATTATAAAATGATGGTTAGTTCTTTTTGAAGTTACTATGTAATTTCCACTAAACGGTTCTAAGCAATGCAATGCTTGACCATCTTTAACATATCCTTGTTCCACAATTCTTCCATTCTGTTTATAAACAACAAATTTTGCTGGTTTAGTAAATTCTTTAGAAAAGCAAACTAAATATTCACCTTCATTTAGTTTTTTAAATGCAGTTAGATTACCTACCATTGTGTTACTGCACCCTATTAAAGTTATAACCGTAACTAAAAGGGCAATTATTATTAATATTGCCCTTTTAGTATTAAATTTTATTATAGTAAACATTTACATTTACATCCTTAACTAAGCTTTGTAATAAAAACTATACACATTATCATCAATTACTAATTCAGAAGGAGAAACCATAGTATTATAGGGCCAAGAATCAAGATCATACCCTTGTTGTTCCCATGAACGCCATACTAACTGAGAACACAAACCTACCGGCTTCAGCCGGTAGTCATTTAGTCAATGTTATAAATATTTGGTATTACATCCAAGTAAAAATTTATCATAATTTGTTTTATCGTGCAATAGGTGTATATTGTCGATAAAAGCAATATAATACGGTATAGATCCATTTTTATTATGAAGTAAATCTCTCCCATGAAATACACAAAAAGCCGAGGCAACAAATCCACGGCTTTTCATATACTTATTGTAGCTACAACATTCATTAAGACAGAAATATTGTGCCCTTCCGTAGTTCTGATGACCTATTGTGCTCTTCTTACTGGGTATATCGTTATGAGGGGGCTCTTAATGAGATTGCTAATGCTGTAGTCTTATTGTGTTTACCCGAAAAAGCTTTTAATGAGCCAAAGGCATTACATGCATTCTCATGCACAGATGTTTCTCTTGATAAACAGATTATTTTGGAATATTACAGCAACCGGTGGCCGGTGGAGATCTTCTTTCGCCAAACAAAGGGTAACTTAGGTTTAAATAAATACCAGGTTTGTTCTACGTTTCTATTGACTGGCTATTGTTACTAATTGCGCTTTCCTATTTGTTCTGTGTAATTGGAACCGGTACCTACCAACCATTTGGTATGGGTATTCGACATACCCTTAATATAACTGAAAGAGAAAACATCGCTTGGATTTATTAGTGTTGCAAGAATAATGTGCCATTATCTATCGTCTTAAATTGATTAAAGATTTCGTAAGGGTATCTGCGCTTTACATATGGTTAATTATGGTATTATTTTTACTCATTTATTACTTATTCAATTTCTGTTGGTTCTGACGAAGTTGCATTTCCCATTAAGTCCTCGCTAAAGTAATCGGAATATCGCACATCAATTCCAGTTCCTAAATATTCAATGTCTTTAATATCGACTTTTCCATCCATTATTATCATATATGGTTTGTTATTTGAGATAGAAACAGTCTTTTCTTTTCCGTTATCATAGATGACTTTGGCTTCGGAGAATTCGGTGGGCACGATCTTATCCAATGAATAATCATATACGCCATCTGCAATGTCACCAAATACGATAGTCATGCCATCTGTAACCAATACAGAAGCGGTAAATCCTGCAGATAGTGCTGCTTCAGCACTTTTAACCGCTTTGACTGAGTATTCATCCCCATGCTTCTGCATGGAAAAAACCCTAAACGAGGTATAGAGTCCGCTCACTTCCGGATGTTTATCTCCTGCCAAGATGATATAAAGGTCGTCATGCATTTCGCCGGCAAAGATCTCATATCTGCTTGCTTGCGATGTAAGCCATTCCTCTGCCTCTACCAATTTTGTACTATTATCATTCTCTTGTGATGTACAGCCAGATAAAAGCAAGAAGAATACAATACAAAGCGCAGGTGCTTTTTTCAATAAACGCATACTGTTTGTCCTCCTGAAAGAATGAAAGTCCATACATGCTTTGTGGAAGGTCAAAACCGACCTTCCACAAAGCATTGCTTGAAAGAGTTGTTTATCGGCCTAACGGAAAAGGCACAGGATACCGAGATATCCTGTGCCACTCCGAAAGTAAGTACGAACTTGCCTATGCCGCCTAAACCCCTAAGGCGGCATTTTTGTTTACTCTATTCAATTATATATACAATATCAGCAGTGGCCGCTATCTCTGATTCACCCGGATTGATTGAATTAGAGGATCCATAACCGGCAGCCATATCTTTGGAAAAATATATGGGACCAGGAATGTTAGTATTCCAACTGCCACTGGCAGATTTTACACCTGTAATTTTCTTGCCTAAAGCCGCAGCTAAAACATCTGCCTTGGCCCTGGCATCTGCCACAGCTTTTTGCAATGCTTGAACCTTTAACACTTGATCATTCTCAACATAAAAATTAATACTGTTTACCTGGTTAACACCGCTTTTTACTGCCACATCCAGTATATTACCTACCTGCTCGGTGTTTTTTACAGTAATCATAATATTGTTTTCCACTATATAGCTCACAATTTTAGGAGCTTCTTTTTCAGGGTAAACATAGTTTGGTCGCAGGCTATAATTCTTTGTTTTAATGTCACTCTCGGCTATTCCGCTGTTGATTAAGGCTTTAACGGCTGTATCTACTTTTTGAGCATTATCTGACTGGGCCTGATGAGCTGTTTGAGCTTCGGTAATTACGCCTAAAGTTACAGCCGCCCGGTCCGGTGCGGCTTTTACACTGCCCTGACCGCTAACATTAATAACATTAGTATCAATTTCTTCTGCCAGCACCGGTGTCGTCACCATAACAAGCAATAAAAATAAAATTACTTGCAAGACTAGCTTTTTACTTTTCATTGTTTATTCACTTTCCTTTCACTATTTTTTATTAACTTTTATCTATTCACTACACGTTTTCTTAATTCTTTTAATCCACCTCCTGTTTTCATCTCTGTTAAATAGACGAAACAAACGGATAACTTGTTCCATGTTTTAAAACGAATAAATTTTGAAACTATTTCATTCTGGTGTATAATATAGCAAGCGTTATAATTGATTAATTATAGAGGAGGAATTATATGTCAGCACTTCTTGATAACAAAACCAGGCAGCTTATTGCCATTGGTGCCAGTATGGCGGCAAACTGTGTTTCTTGCCTGCACCAGCACTATAATGCAGCCATGGCAGCCGGTGCTACTGTGGAAGAAGTCATTGAAGCTATAAAAGTCGGAGAAGCTATTAAAGCACAGCCGAGTGCTCAAATTAAGCAAGAAATTGCTATGTTATTGAATGACAAAGAAAACCTGTTTCCTCATCACCACCACGGTAAAAAGTCGTGCGGTTGCGGTTGCAATTAATTATACGAAAAATGCAAAAATTAAAGGACTTGCATGATTAATGCAAGTCCTTTATTGGTGGGCGATGACAGGATCGAACTGCCGACATCCTGCTTGTAAGGCAGGCGCTCTCCCAGCTGAGCTAATCGCCCAATTTAATTCCGGCAACGTCTTACTCTCCCAGGGGGTAACCCCAAGTACCATCAGCGCTGAAGAGCTTGACTTCCGTGTTCGGGATGGGAACGGGTATGACCTCTTCGCTATTGCCACCGGAAACTCTCTCAAAACTGCACAGCGTGAATATTAAGGTCAAGCGTTCGACCTATTAGTACCGGTCAGCTAAACACATTACTATGCTTACACACCCGGCCTATCTACCTGGTGGTCTTCCAGGGGTCTTATTCTTGCGAAGGGAAACCTAATCTTAAGGTGGGCTTCGCGCTTAGATGCTTTCAGCGCTTATCCCTTCCGGATATAACTACCCGGCATTGCCGCTGGCGCGACAACCGGTACACCAGTGATCCGTCCATCCCGGTCCTCTCGTACTAGGGACAGCTCCTTGCAAGTTTCCTGCGACTGCGATGGATAGGGACCGAACTGTCTCACGACGTTCTGAACCCAGCTCACGTACCGCTTTAATGGGCGAACAGCCCAACCCTTGGGACCTACTACAGCCCCAGGATGCGATGAGCCGACATCGAGGTGCCAAACCTCCCCGTCGATGTGAACTCTTGGGGGAGATAAGCCTGTTATCCCCGGGGTAGCTTTTATCCGTTGAGCGACGGCTCTTCCACTCGATACCGCCGGATCACTAAGCCCGACTTTCGTCCCTGCTCGACCTGTATGTCTCGCAGTCAAGCTCCCTTTTGCCTTTGCACTCTGTGAGCGCGATTTCCAACCGCGCTGAGGGAACCTTTGGGCGCCTCCGTTACTTTTTGGGAGGCGACCGCCCCAGTCAAACTGCCCGCCTGACAATGTCCACCGGCCTGATTCAAGGCCGTATGTTAGAACTTCAATACTGCAAGGGTGGTATCCCAACGTTGGCTCCGCCAAGGCTGGCGCCCTGGCTTCTCTGCCTCCCACCTATCCTGTACATGCAATACCAAAATCCAATATCAAGCTGCAGTAAAGCTCCACGGGGTCTTTCTGTCCTATCGCAGTTAGCCGGCATCTTTACCGGCAATTCAATTTCACCGAGCCCCTCGTTGAGACAGTGCCCAAATCGTTACGCCTTTCGTGCGGGTCAGAACTTACCTGACAAGGAATTTCGCTACCTTAGGACCGTTATAGTTACGGCCGCCGTTTACCGGGGCTTCAATTCAAAGCTTCGAGTTGCCTCTGACCTCTCCTCTTAACCTTCCGGCACCGGGCAGGCGTCAGCTCCTATACTTCATCTTAGCGATTTAGCAGGAACCTGTGTTTTTGGTAAACAGTCGCTTGGGCCTTTTCTCTGCGGCCTCTTCACGCTCCGAATGTATAAATCTTCACGTTAATGAGGCACCCCTTCTCCCGAAGTTACGGGGTCATTTTGCCGAGTTCCTTAACGAGGGTTCTCTCGCGCGCCTTAGGATTCTCACCCTACCTACCTGTGTCGGTTTGCGGTACGGGCACCAATGAGTCTCGTTAGAGGTTTTTCTTGACAGTATGGGTTCAACCACTTCGGTACTTATTTTCCCTCCCCATCACTTCTCAGGCTTTATATCAGACGGATTTACCTGCCTGACGCCCTACGAGCTTGGACGCGCTTTTCCATCCGCGCGCTTGGCCTACCCTCCTGTGTCACCCCATCCTGATAACGACTTTTGGTGGCATAGGATTTTCAACCTATTGTCCATCGCCTACGCCTTTCGGCCTCGGCTTAGGTCCCGGCTTACCCTGGGCGGACGAGCCTTCCCCAGGAATCCTTAGGTTTTCGGCGGGCAGGATTCTCACCTGCCTTTTCGCTTACTTATACCGGCATTCTCACTTCCATACGCTCCACCGCTCCTTACGGTACGACTTCGCTGCATATGGAACGCTCCTCTACCATGTCTTGCGACATCCGTGGCTTCGGTGACATGCTTTAGCCCCGTTACATTTTCGGCGCAGGGCCACTTGACCAGTGAGCTATTACGCACTCTTTGAATGGTGGCTGCTTCTAAGCCAACATCCTGGTTGTCTGTGCAACCCCACATCCTTTTCCACTTAGCATGTCTTTGGGACCTTAGCCGACGGTCTGGGCTGTTTCCCTTTTGACTATGAACCTTAGCACCCATAGTCTGACTCTTGAGTATTCTTTAATCCGGCATTCGGAGTTTGATTGAGTTCGGTAACCGGTGAAGGCCCCTAGCCCAGTCAGTGCTCTACCTCCGGATTTTTTTCTCAAGGCTAGCCCTAAAGCTATTTCGAGGAGAACCAGCTATCTCCGGGTTCGATTGGCATTTCACCCCTACCCACGTTTCATCCGCCTCCTTTTCAACGAAGGTCGGTTCGAGCCTCCACTTTATTTTACTAAAGCTTCACTCTGAACATGGGTAGATCACCCGGTTTCGGGTCTACTCCAACGGACTTGCCGCCCTGTTAAGACTTGCTTTCGCTTCGGCTCCGTCTTTTCTGACTTAACCTTGCCCGTTAGATGTAACTCGCCGGTCCGTTCTACAAAAAGTACGCCGTCACACTTTTAACGTGCTTCGACTGGCTTGTAAGCATACGGTTTCAGGTTCTTTTTCACTCCCCTTCCGGGGTGCTTTTCACCTTTCCCTCACGGTACTAATCACTATCGGTCGCTGCAGGTATTTAGCCTTGGGAGGTGGTCCTCCCTGTTTCCCACGGGGTTCCTCGTGTCCCGCGGTACTTGGGATCCACTCTAAACTTCTCGCCTTTTCGCCTACAGGGTTGTTACCTTTTATAACGGGCCTTTCCAGGCCGCTTCGGCTAAGGCAATGGTTTGTGATGAGTGTCCCGCTACCCCTAATCTGCAAGCAGTTTAGGTTTTGGCTGGTCCCTTTTCGCTCGCCGCTACTCGGGGAATCGCTGTTGCTTTCTTTTCCTCAGGGTACTAAGATGTTTCAGTTCCCCTGGTGCCCTCCTATAACCTATGGATTCAGTTATAGGTGACGAGGGTTTGCCTCGCCGGGTTGCCCCATTCGGATATCCACGGATCGTTGCCTGCTTGCGGCTTCCCGTGGCTTTTCGCAGCTTGCCGCGTCCTTCTTCGGCCTGCAGCACCTAGGCATTCGCCGTATGCTCTTTTTTGCTTGACCTATTTTTTGCGCTTGAGAGTTCTATTTGTGTTAATAAATAGAGCTTTCTTTTGCTTCACGCTGTGTAGTTTTCAAAGAGCTGGTGGAGATGAGGGGAATCGAACCCCTGACCTCTTGAATGCCATTCAAGCGCTCTCCCAACTGAGCTACATCCCCATACTCGATATTCGATGTTTGAAGTTCGAGATTCGATCGAATAGATCAAAATAGATATCCCACAAAATCAAACTCTAATTCGAGGTCTTTCAAAACTAAACAGTTTGTTGATGGATGTCGACCAATATTGAGAAGTATGAGTTGGACTTCAAGAAGAGTATATACTCTCTATCTGCTTGCCTCTGCTTCCAATATCCTTAGAAAGGAGGTGATCCAGCCGCACCTTCCGATACGGCTACCTTGTTACGACTTCACCCCAATCACCGACCCCACCTTCGACGGCTCTCTCTCTTGCGAGTTAAGTCACCGGCTTCGGGTGTTGCCGACTTTCGTGGTGTGACGGGCGGTGTGTACAAGGCCCGGGAACGTATTCACCGCAGTATGCTGACCTGCGATTACTAGCGATTCCGACTTCATGTAGGCGAGTTGCAGCCTACAATCCGAACTGGGACCTGTTTTTAGGGGTTGGCTCTACTTCACAGTTTCGCTTCCCTCTGTTCAGGCCATTGTAGTACGTGTGTAGCCCAAGACATAAGGGGCATGATGATTTGACGTCATCCCCACCTTCCTCCGTTTTGTCAACGGCAGTTCTGCCAGAGTTCCCACCTTTATGTGCTGGCAACTGGCTGTAGGGGTTGCGCTCGTTGCGGGACTTAACCCAACATCTCACGACACGAGCTGACGACAACCATGCACCACCTGTCTCCGTGTGCAAGTAAACTTGCAAGACCATGTTTCCACGGCGGTCACGGGATGTCAAGCCTTGGTAAGGTTCTTCGCGTTGCGTCGAATTAAACCACATACTCCACCGCTTGTGCGGGCCCCCGTCAATTCCTTTGAGTTTCAGTCTTGCGACCGTACTCCCCAGGCGGAGTGCTTATTGTGTTAACTGTGGCACCGAGGGGGTCGATACCCCCGACACCTAGCACTCATCGTTTACGGCGTGGACTACCAGGGTATCTAATCCTGTTTGATCCCCACGCTTTCGCGCCTCAGTGTCAGTTACAGGCCAGGAAGCCGCCTTCGCCACTGGTGTTCCTCCTAATATCTACGCATTTCACCGCTACACTAGGAATTCCGCTTCCCTCTCCTGCACTCAAGTCTACCAGTTTCAGAAGCAGTCTCCAGGTTGAGCCCGGAGTTTTCACTTCTGACTTAATAAACCACCTACTCGCCCTTTACGCCCAGTAATTCCGGACAACGTTTGCCACCTACGTATTACCGCGGCTGCTGGCACGTAGTTAGCCGTGGCTTCCTCTTATTGTACCGTCATTTTTCCTTGCTGTTTACAAGAAATCTGTTCGTCCAATATCACAGAGCTTTACAATCCGAAGACCTTCTTCGCTCACGCGGCGTTGCTCCGTCAGGCTTTCGCCCATTGCGGAAGATTCCCCACTGCTGCCTCCCGTAGGAGTCTGGACCGTGTCTCAGTTCCAGTGTGGCCGGTCACCCTCTCAGGCCGGCTACCCATCGTCGCTTTGGTGGGCCGTTACCCCACCAACTGGCTAATGGGACGCGGATTCATCTGTAAGCGGCAGCATTGTAAAGAGGCCGCCTTTTCTCTTTTCACCATGCGATAAAAAGAGGTTATCCGGTATTAGCACCGGTTTCCCGGCGTTATTCCTGTCTTACAGGCAGATTATCCACGCGTTACTCACCCGTCCGCCACTAAGTTAAGTAAAAAGTAAACTTTTTTCTTAACTCCGTTCGACTTGCATGTGTTAAGCACGCCGCCAACGTTCGTCCTGAGCCAGGATCAAACTCTCCGTTAAATATGTGAAAAGTTTGATTGCTCATTAAAATTTGGCTTATAGATTTTCGTTAAAAGTTAAAACTTTTGACGAGGTATGTTAAATTTCATCCATCTTACACTGTTTAGTTTTCAAAGACCTTTGTTAAATTATTGTTAACTCGAACGATTGTTATTATACCAACTTATTTTTTAATCGTCAAGTACTATTTTGGCTTCGCCGTTTTTATTACCTCACAGCGACATTGTTTATTTTAGCAGGATTAGATTGCAACGTCAATAGTTAAATTAATAAAATTAGAGAAAAAATATTCCTGCAAGGAGTAGAGCACGCCTGATTAATAACCCTGCGTGCTCTGCTTATCTCTAATACTCCAATAAAAGGTAGGCACTATACTGATATCGCTTTTAGAAAATGTGCTTTTGATTACTCTGCTGCCTGGTTCAGGTTACCCAATATCTCGGCAACAGTCTGAACATCCTTGTCACCACGTCCCGACAGGTTGACCACAACAACTTTATCCGCGGAAAGACCGGGTGCCAGTCGAATCACCTCAGCTAAAGCGTGGGAACTTTCCAAGGCCGGAATAATTCCGTCTGTACGACACAAAATTTGAAACGCATCCAGTGCTTCTTTATCTGTAGCACTAGTATAAATCACCCGTCCTGAATCCTTCAAATAGCTGTGTTCAGGACCCACTCCGGGATAGTCCAGACCGGCAGATACGGAATGCACCGGGGCAATCTGGCCGTATTCATCTTGCAGCAAATAGCTTAGTGAACCGTGTAAAACACCAGGTATGCCTTTAGATATAGTAGCCGCATGCATATCAGTTTCTGTACCGTGTCCTGCAGCCTCCACCCCAATGAGCTTAACTTCCGTGTCTTCCTTAAAAGGATGAAACATACCCATAGCATTGCTGCCGCCGCCTACACAGGCTATCACATAATCGGGCAATCTGCCTTCCGCCTCCATAATCTGCGCCCTGGTTTCCTCGCCTATAACAGCCTGAAAATCCCTTACCATCGCAGGATATGGGTGGGGACCTGCTACGGACCCGATAACATAATAAGTATCTTCAATATTAGCCACCCAATCACGCATTGCTTCATTCATTGCATCTTTTAAAGTACGGCTTCCAGTCTTTACTGGAACTACTTTTGACCCCAGCAATTCCATCCGGAATACATTTAGAGCCTGCCTGCGGGTATCTTCTTCTCCCATATATACTACACAATCAAAGTCTAAAAGTGCTGCTGCTGTAGCTGTAGCCACTCCATGCTGACCGGCACCGGTTTCAGCAATAATCCTGCGTTTCCCCATTCTTTTAGCCAGTAATGCCTGGCCAATAGTGTTGTTGATCTTATGTGCACCGGTATGATTCAAATCTTCTCGCTTCAAATATATCTTGGCTCCACCCAGATATTCGGTCAGTCCTTGCGCATAATAGAGCAAAGAAGGTCTGCCTACATAATTTTTAAAATAAAATTTCAATTCTCCTAAAAACACCGGATCATGCATAGCTTCCTTGTAAACACTGGTCAGGGTCTCCAGAGCCGGCATTAAAGTTTCCGGCACAAACATGCCCCCATAAGTTCCATAATAACCTCTTTCATCAGGAAATTGCTCAAACATCTCAAAAATCCTCCTCTCAGCTCTTCTCCACTCATTTTATTTACAAGCATATTAAAAGATTAAACTACAACAAATTATATCTTTTGCGGCTTAATCAAACCACCCTGCTGCAAGAGTTTTTAATTCAAATCAAAAACCGACGCTCAAATGAACGCCGGCAGTTAATAAACAAACATAAGGCCAGACTACTCATCTCAGCTCTTCTCAACTTAAATACTCATCAACTCTACTCATCTCCTAACTAAAATACCATACTAAGTATTAATATGTCAAGACTAACCGTTGAACAGTGAATACAAAGGATTAAACTTATTAAAAGAAGGTTTTAGGATATAATAGTATGCTAAAAAATTATTTTGCCTTCTAAACAACTCGCTAATATGATTAAAATATAATAGAATAAGGATAACTTTAATTTAAGGATGGATGATATGCTAAAAAAACTACTGCCGAAAAACAATTTTCTATTGGCTTTTAACAGTTCACTTATAATATTTACTTTAGGAATAATCTTTGGATGCGTTTTCTTAAGCTCTGTAACTGATACCACATCGGCTAAAGAATCAATGAATGAACTGGAAAAGCTTATAAAGGGTTCTTTCAATCTCCCTCACACTCTGCTGGGACTGGCACTCTTTATTTTGGGAAAAAACCTTTTGGCCAGTGCCTTAGCTGTAGTTGGGGGATTATTAACTTTGGGCATAGTACCTGTTTTAACATTGTTTTTTAACGGAATAGTTGTCGGCTATGCTATTAAACCCGTTCTTTACCTGCATGGAACCGGCTATCTTATGGCGAGTCTACTACCTCACGGTATAATTGAACTGCCGGCTTTTTTCCTGTCTGCTTCAGTCGGTATGTACTTAGGAGTGGAACAAGCGCTAAAGTTTATTCGCAACCGTCCCCCAACCTATTCAGTTAAAGATGCCGCAAAATTTTTCACATACATAATTTTTCCGGTACTATTGGCAGCAGCTTTTATTGAAGTCTTTATTACACCGCTGTTCATGATTTTCTTAACCTAGTATTATATCTTTAACTTTAATGGCAAACAGATCCAAACTAATTGCTAACATTAACCCATCAAGTTATAATGATAAAGATTTAAGTAAGCTAAGATCTTATGACAGAGGTGAATATATCATGATAAAACCTGCTGCGATTGGTCTCTTTGACTCGGGTGTAGGCGGCTTATCCATTATGAAAGAGGTTCGCAAACTATTGCCTGAAGAAGATTTAATTTATTTTGCTGATTCCGCATATTGTCCATACGGGATAAAAACACCTGAGGTCATTCGGGCCAGGTGTTTCAGTATATGTGATTTTTTATTGAAAGAGGGTGTAAAGTTAATTGTTGTGGCCAGCAATACCACCTCTGTGGCAGGTCTTGATCTCATTCGAAAGCATTACCGGATACCTATCGTGGGAGTTGAGCCGGCCATTAAACCGGCTGCGGAATTATCTCGCAACGGTAAAATCGGCATTCTGGCAACAGGTGTTACCATTAACGGGGAGAGATTTTCTTCACTTGTTGAAAGATTTGGCAGCAATATAGAAGTCTTCACCCAGCCTTGCCCCGGCCTGGTGGAATTAGTGGAAGAGGGTAAACTGGATTGCCCTCAAACAGAAGCATTGCTGCACCGCTACATGGATCCTATGCTGGTTCACGGAAGTGATACCATAGTACTGGGTTGTACCCACTACCCTTTCCTGCGTTCTTTAGTGGAAAAAATTGCTGGGCCGCAAATAACAGTTATAGACACAGGGGAAGCAGTTGCCCGCCAGGTCAGCAGAATCGTCAACACACTTAACCAGATTTCAACCGGCAAACAGGGAAAAGAGATATTCTATACCAGCGGATCTACCGCTAAAGTCACCCCCATAATTCAAGAATTATGGCAGGACAAGTCTCTAACTGTAAAACACATAGAACTTAATACATAGCTTAAACACGTGCACAAATAAGTAGGCGTGAGGTTACTTAAACTTCACGCTTTTCTTATGCCTTTTCATTTACTGAGAATGTTTTCTTTATAAACATCGAAAAGAAACCATATCTATATCCCAAATACCATGATCATGCTTCTCAAAATATAATCTGGAGTAGACCACTTTAGGTGGCGACTTACCAGTAATACAGGAAACATTTTGGTAATAGGTTTTTTCACCTGGTGTTATATAGAGTTTCATACCATAGCCTATTATTTCAGCATTGCTATTTAACCATAGCAATTTTATTGCCGGTGAACGAGCATGAGCAGCGGGAATCTTAAAATTACATTTGATTTCATAAAAGCAACCGGGAAGCACTACTATGTCCTGATAGATATAGGCTTTTTTTTCAGGGCTGCCGCCCAGTCTTATCGCATAAGTGCCGGTAAGAGCCTCCCTTGTTTTTAATACATTCTCAGTTTTCCAATTATGCGGTGTATTGTTTAACCAATCATTAAAAATACTGTTATCCGTCAATTCTCCCTGAGGCCTATTAGCATTATATATTATTATCTGTTTGGTTGGTGTGATTGCTTTTTTACCGGAACCAATTTGCCGCTTTACATCTGGCTGCCCAGCCGAATTATTAACGGCGGACTGAGTAAGCGCTGTTAATTTTATTCCAACATCCTCGCTATTCGAAAATTTGCCGCCTTTATTATTGGATAATGTTATTGGTCTTGCTTTTTCCAACTCCCTAATTTCTTTTTCTAAAATATTCTGCGGTATATCTTTAATTTGATCCACGGCATTTTTATTTTGTGAGTATAGTATCTTAGAACTGACAGTAAGAAGACGGCTGCTAAATCCAGATTTGCTTCTTGCATTATATTTGCCAACTGGCCTGCTTGGGCTTTTTTGCACTTCCGAAACATCTTGGCTGTACAATGATTTAGGGGTATATATTGTGGTGGAATTCTTTTCTTTTACATTATGTCCGAGCAGCACCATAAACCGCCCCACCTCCACATCAACAAACTATAATAAGACAGTCACCTCAGCAATCTTACAAAGCTGCTCATCTGCTTGTACTTGCAGGCGACTTATCCATAAGTTCATCATGAGCATAAGGTAAGTTACAAAAAACCGGCCAGATTATTCTGTCCAGCTTTAAACTGCCCGTTAAACCTGAATTTGCTGTTCTCTGGTCACTTTAATTGATATATCCACGATAAACTTCTGTGTGGCTGTCAAGATATTGCCACTATTGTCATAAGTCTGTGGAATAAAATAATTAGCCTTGACCGCATCTGTTTTCTCGATATGACAGGTATCTCCCTCCTGAACACCCTTAATTTCGAAAATTCCACCAAAATTGTAGCTTTCCTCATGATAGCGTACTCCACCTTCATTAAAAGCATTGGACGGTTCTTTATAGATGATATCTTTTTTGACCGTACCGTTAAAAACAACTGTATCCGGGCAAACCTTGCAATCATTGATTTTAATATCAAATTTTTCGTCTATCACCCCCGATACAGGTATTTTAAAGACAATTGTATCACTTAATACTAGAATCTGAGTAGAATCCTCTCCAATAACAACAGGTGTTTTAATAGTAGTTGCCATAAATTATCCCCCTGTAGCAAATAAAATCTTAAATATTTTTTATAATATGCAATTAGTTTTAGGGTGTTACGTATTATGTTGAAGTACAATATTTTTATTATAGTGGGGGAATTAATTTGGCCACTCAGCAAGACATTAAAAAAGCTGTCTCAAAGGGAACAGCCTGGCTAAAAGAAAAACAAAATCCGGATGGTAGTTTCGGCAGCTGGGATCTCGGGTCAACCTGCCTGGCCGTACTGGCACTGCTTCACAGCCGTTTAGACAGCATGTCTCCAGAGATTGAGAATGCTGTTGCTTATATTATGAATTCATCTCCTCCCCAATCTGTTCATTTTCGTGCCCTGACTGTGATGGTCTTAGTCGCCGGTAAGCATAAAACTCCGGAAACCTTAGACAGGGTGCAATCAGACATAAATTGGCTTATCCAAGCACAATGTACAGACACCGGCAATAATTTATCTTACGGAGGTTGGGGACCTTATGGCTACGACCACACCGACGGATCCAATACACAATTTGCCCTGCTGGCTCTCTACGCCGCCACCTTTTGGTCCATTTCAGTTCCTTATGACACCTGGCAAAGAACTTTAAGCTGGTATCAAAATAATCATGCTGTTAATAAAGACGGCAGTTTTTTCTACCAAACCCATGAGCCAACCGACTTAAACAATAATCAGTCAACCAGTTGCATGACAGCCGCTGCATTTTCCGGTTTAAAAATTATCAATATATTCAGCAAGGACGAAGCAAACAAAATACAAGTCAAAAAATTAATCAACAACGTTCAAAACTGGTTAGAAAACAATTACACGTATCTATATAGCAATTGTTCCGACGACTGGCACTTTTACTCTTTATACAGCTTCAAAAAGGGTTGTGTTATTTCACCTTATACCAAACTAATCGGCTCTCATAACTGGTATGATCAAATTTCAAGTCACCTGCTGGAACTGCAAAAAACAGATGGCAGTTGGATGTCTGGTGAGGATAGAAAAGTTACTAAAATTAAAGATACTGTATTTGCCCTGCTGACCCTTAGCAAAGAATACGTCGACAATTCAGAAGAGTATACCGGAGAAAATTTTAAATATACATTTATGAGCAATATTGCCTGTGGAATAATCAGAATGAACAAACACACTATCTGCTTTAGGACAAAATAAGGTTAAATTAACATACAAATTTATCTATTTATTGTAGCATATGTACACCTTAGATCATATCATATAAAACAATATAATATTTGGGAGGTAATTAAGTGTTTCAGACAACATCCAATTTCGGTATTGTCGTAGAACAGCATCTTAGACGCATCAGCTTTTTCAGCACTGATACGCTTGAGATTTTGAATCAGATTACCCTGGGCTACGATTTTGTTGATACAGCAATTACCAGCGATTGCTCCAATGTTGTGGTGACATCTGATTTTTGCCAGACTCTTGTACAAATAGAAACCCAGTTAGAACCGCCAAAAGTAGTCGCCATTCAAGAAGGACAATCCTCTATGGCTGATGTCGACATCACGCCGGATGATCAGTTTGCTGTAACTGTAACCGGTTTAAATCACCCTTTTAATATGCAATCTTACAGTTTCCTAAAAAATAAGTTTATTAGTACTATCCCCATACCTTACGATGCCGTGGGTATTGCTATATCGCCTAACGGCAACGGGCTAATCCTCATCGATCGTTCTTCAGCCAATACCGTAAGGCGCTTTAAAATTGATGCCGACGGTGTTCTTTTTGACACTGGTCAGGAGTTTATCTCCGGAGGCACCAGACCTTTTAACATTACTTTTACACCGGACGGCAATTTTGCCTTTGTAGCCAACTTAATTGGCAACAGCATAGGGATTCTGGAAACCCAAAACCCGGAAAATATAACCTTATTAAATGCAGTCGGCACAAACAACCTGCCAGGCACCATTGTAGTATCCCGTGACGGTAGTACAGTTTACGTTTTAACCGAAAGTACAGTTGATGTTTTCAATTTCAACCAGCTATCTGGAACATTAAGCTTTGTAAAATCTTTCGGTCATGGCTTGCTAATTGACCCTCGTCCCCTTTTTGGCGCAAATCAGATGGCACTGAACAAAACTGAAACCAAGCTCTTTATTTCTGCTAATATCAGCCGTGAATTAAAGGTGTTTACCATAAGCGGTAAAGTAGTCGGTTACGTTGCGGGCATTGAAGCCAACGGCGGCATTGCCATCTGCCACCCGGACAAACACAACCGGTTAAAATGATTAATGCCATACATAAAAAGAACTTTCTTGTTAACAAGGAAGTTCTTTTTAATCTTTTTAGTTGCCTTTAAAAAATGAAAACTCCCCGTCTTTTGTCCACGGGGAGTAGCAACTGCCATTCCTTATATGAGTTAAAGGTCTAGCAATCTACGGGACACGGGCACGGCGGGGTCTTAGTGGGGCAGCCGGGCGGCAGAACCTTTTCATTGCGCGTAACATCCTTTTGAACAACAAAAACGCATTTCATAATCAAATACGGCTCAATTACTCCACTGGTAGATGAAAGAAAAACAACACAGGTAGAGTTACCTTCATGCCGAACAAAGAACTCCGAAATATGATCAGTTGACAAAACGCCACAGGCTTCTTGTTCCTCCTGGAATACCAGAGAAACATCAAGGCATCCAAAGGAAGCGCCGCTGTTAGCATTCTTAACTAACAAAGCGCCTCTCACCCAACCACAGTTAATAATCTTGTTGTCTATTAATGTAGGTTTAAAGTGAGGCTCCTGGCAGCATAGCTCAAACTTGATAGGTACAATATTTCCTGTAACCGGATCTTTGGTAGTTGCCTGGCCATTGGTTTCATTCACATGAATTGCGATGGCCGGATGAAAAGTGCTGCAAATATGGTTAATTCTCACCCTTGCTTCAGCAACTTTTTGAGCACAATCAGTAAAGACTAAACACTTCTTAAAGGCAATATTCATAATATCACTCCTAATTCATTTTGTTATGCCAGTATAATTCCGGGCAGATAGGATTACCTATAATGGTTTATAATCTTTTTGCATTGATGTTGTTTAATGTCATAATATGAAATTAAAACCACGATTGTTACAGGTTTGCAGCTAGGTATTATGTATTTTTTCATAAATTTGCAATATATAATAATAACTGCTGCAAACCTAAGTATTAGTCAATGGATTTTCTGCCTTAAATAGAAAAACACACCTGGCAGGTGTGTTTCTAAAATTACTAACTTATTATTAAATATTAAATTCAGCCATTATAAAAGTATGATCTGAAGGCTTTTCCAGTTTTCTCGGTTCAATATCAACCCACGAATCCATAGACCGGTCGGCTATAGCCCTGGTACCCCAAATATGGTCAACCCGCCAGCCCAGATTTCTTTCCACTCCCCTGGGCACACGATAGTCCCAGAATGTATAATGACCTCCCTCAGGCTTATGCTTGCGAAATATATCCTGGAAACCCCATTCCTTTACATGGGCCAATACTTTATGCTCCTCCGGATGAAAGCCGACATGACCGAGAAGTCTCTTGGGATCATGTATATCTATAGGCTCCGGGGCCACATTAAAATCACCTAACCAAAGAACGGGCTGCTCAGGAGTAAAATTACGCGTAAAATAATCACGCATGGCTCTAATCCAATTCAGTTTATGTATGAATTTGGGACTTTTGGGATCTTGTCCCTGCGGTATATAAGTATTAACTACATATATTCCTTTAACCTGAGCAGCCAGCAGTCTGGCTTCACCCGGTTCGGCTGCCTCTCCTAAATCACTGTCCACTCGCGTTAAATCATGCGGGCTAAGTATGGCAACCCCGTTATAAGACTTTTGTCCTTTAAATAGCGTATTATAACCGATATCTCTGAAATCCTGAACAGGAAAATCTTTATCCATAACCTTGGTTTCTTGCAGGCAAAGCAGATCAGGTTTGCTCTGCAACAGCCAGTTGATAAGCAATTCTTTACGGGCCCGTATAGAATTAATATTAAAACTGGCGGCTTTGAATGTCATATTCACCAACCCTTACTACAAAATTTTATTCTACTCCAGGAAAATTATACTTATGATGGATTTGCGGATAAGTTAAGGTTAGTACCGCATAATTTCTAACTGGCATAAGCGCACACGGCTGCCAGAAAGTCGCTTAAAGCGACTTTCTGGCAAAACTCATTAACTAAGTATTTCCGCATTATTTTCATAAATCCTTCTACATTCTCTGTTTTCTCTAATTAAAATTCAAAATTAAACCAACTGTTTGACATAAACAGCCCGACAGGTCTCAATATTGGCATTGAACTGGATCTATGATATAATCACAAACAAGCTGACAGCAGCAAAAATTTCCTTCGATAAAAATTATAATAAAGGCGGTATTTATGAATCATCTGGTTATTCAAATCTGCTCTGATGAGAATTGCCCGGGCAACAGGTATTTTCAAAATGCTATAAAGACAAACTCTTTACAGGAAGCAAAAGCACTGAGCCAGGCACTGAAAAAAGAACCCGAAAACCTTGGCTATTGCGCCTACTGCCAGGCTAAATTAATTCCCATTGTAGTTGAGTCAGGCTAATAACAAAATACCCGGAGGTTACTATGTTAACACTGACAACCTTATCAGAAAACAGCGCTAACAGAAAAGGGCTTTTAGCTGAACACGGCTTATCCATACTGGTAGAATACGGTAAGTACAGACTGCTTTTCGATACAGGACAGAGCATATCCTGCCTTCACAATGCAGAAAAGCTGGGCATTAACCTGCAAGATATCAACGAAATAGCTTTAAGCCACGGTCATTTCGATCATACTGGCGGATTGAAACATATCCTGGCCAAAGGTCCTAAAAAGGTTTACACACATCCTGACAGTCTGCTTGCTAAGTACCGCAAACTGGAGAATAATGAGTACAAGCCTATGGGCTTGCCCTGTGCGGTTGAAGAACTGGAAGCACTGGGAGCCAATTTTATATTTAACCGGCAACCGGTGGAAATATGCCCCGGCCTATTGCTAACAGGAGAAATTCCACGTAATGTAAATTTTGAACCAACAGCCAGTGGTCATGTTATTTTAGAAGGGAACGAATACCGCAGGGATTTCCTTCTGGACGATCAAGCCCTGGTAATAAAAACATCTTCCGGGACAGTAGTGCTGCTTGGCTGCTCCCATTCCGGCATTATAAATACGCTGAACTATGCCAGAGTATTAACAAATTCCGAGAGAATCCATGCGGTTATCGGCGGCACTCACTTAATTGAAGCAAATTCTGAGCGTTTAGAGTTAACCATAAATGCTTTAAAAGCTATGCGCATCGAAAAAATTGCCGTATCGCATTGCACCGGGTTTAAAGCGCAAATGGCCCTTAAGCAAGCCTTCGGAGACCATTTTATATTGAATAACTGCGGCCATAGCATCCATATTAATTAATATTAAACAATGTGGTTTTACTGACTCAGGCTAATATATTTAACCGGGAAGTCAACTTCCACCAGCGCTTGAGCCACATGGGGATGGCAAGTAAAGAAAAGCACCTGGTGCTGACGGGACAATTCCCCGATTGCTTCAACTGCCGACCGCATGCGCCCGGGGTCAAAATTGACCAGAATATCATCCATGAGCACCGGTAAAGAAACCACCCTATCAGCAAACTCCCTGACTAAGGCAAAACGCATAGCAAGGTAAAGCTGTTCTGCAGTACCCCTGCTTAACTCACCGGTTCCTAAACGGGTTAAATCCTCTTTTTCCACCTCCGGGCAGCTTTTCCCCAGAGGAACCAGAATACGGTTGTATTTACCCCCGGTAAAAGTCTTAAAGTAACGGGAAGCTCTTTTTAATACTGCCGGTTGACGTTCCCTCTCGTAGCCCTCTCTGGCCTGAGCAAGCAATTTCTGACAAATGCTTGCTACGCTCCACTTTTCTATCAACTCGGACAGTTCAGCCAGTAAACCTTCTTTAGACAACATTAAACCCGCTAAACGATCGCTTTTTTCCAGATCAGCTATTCTTTGAGTCAACTGTCCTTTCCGTTCAGTAAGAAAAGAATATTCTTTTTCCATTTCCTCATATTCCTGCTGCAACTTGAGCAGATCTTCTTTTACATCATCGTCGTCTTGAACTTTTAAAATTTCATTTATCTCCGCCAACTTTTCTTTTGAACCGGCAATTAAACGCAAATTTTTTTCCGCCTCAGCTTTCTGGCAGATTAATTTTCTGCGTTCCTGCTGAAGAATTGATAACTGCCTAAATTCCTCAGCATTGTCAGTCTTACCCAGGAGCATTAAATTATACTGCTCCTGCTTAAGTTTATCTACTTCTAACCGCATCTCTTCTATATTCGTATTTATTTTATTTATTTCCCCCATGATTATCTTCTGGTTGTCTTTAGACAAGCGTGCTGCGGACAGATCATCTTTAATTTGCAGAACTGTTGCTGCGATGTCTTCCACCTTCACCTGCTGAAGATTGCTAAAAAAATTGGTTGGCTTTTTCACAGAAAAAGCCAGGGATAGGATAGTGTTGACACGCCTGGTATAGCTGGCAATTTCCTCTTCCACATAGCCAAGCTGCTGCTCAAGCTTATCCTTAGATTCCAGCACATTCTGAGCTTTCTCAATAGTTAGCAGTAACTCCTCCAGTCCACCGGGTGATATCTCCTGCTTAATTCCCAGTAAGTCCAAAACGCTATTCCAATCCTGCTTGAGAACAGTCAAGTTATCCTCAAGCAGTTTCATCTCAGCACTATACCTGTCCGAAAATTCCAAAAGCCGGTTCATTTCCTCTTCTTTAGCCATCAGTTCCTTCAGAAGAATAGCTTTATGCTGCTTAAAACGCTCCTCTTCTTCCAATTCCTTTACTGTTTGGAAAACTTCCTCCTCAACGGGATCACTTTTCCCACAAAAAATCATAGCCAATTGCTGCAGCTTCTGGCGTTCTTTTAAGATTTCACTTTGCACCGGGGCTAGCTGTCTATCCACTTCCTCAATTTTATGGAGCAGCAGTGACAATTCCTCTTGATACTGGTTATGCCTAATCCTGCGATTCTGGTACAAGACTATGTAGAGAACAAGAAGAGACGAAATAAAAATCATTAATACTGCCGCAACTATTAGTTGATTTCTGAAATAGAAAACACTTAGCAA
Source organism: Desulfofarcimen acetoxidans DSM 771 (assembly GCF_000024205.1). Classification (NCBI taxonomy): domain Bacteria; kingdom Bacillati; phylum Bacillota; class Clostridia; order Eubacteriales; family Peptococcaceae; genus Desulfofarcimen; species Desulfofarcimen acetoxidans. The sequence continues at coordinate 1,845,976 of NC_013216.1, read as the reverse complement.
ACCAAATGTTATCAAAAATAAAAAAGCCAGCAGTTCAGCCACCCTATTGTCAGCAGGGTTGCTTTTTTTCAAATTGTCATGGCTTTCCCGCATATCCTTGCGCCGGTCGGCCAGGTAGCGTAAATCCTGTTCTCTCCTCTCTAATTTGGAGCAACCAGCCTGCCACTTTTGCAAAGAATTTGAACGAACTGTCCAGGTTTCTGAAGTTGGCGGCATAATTACCGGGCAGTCTTTTACAGCTTGCGCTGCTGCAGACTTCTCCAGGCGGCATTTTTCTAACAACCTATCATTTTCTCTTAACCTGAAGAGCTGCTCATTAATACGCTCTTCCTGGCGGCGAAAACTATCTTTAAAAGTACGAACTTGCTCTCTTGTAACCACTGAGCAGCTAAATTCACGTATACTGTCAAAAGACCAGGAATAACCTAGAGTTTTAAGTATACGAACTGACTCCTCAGACACTGATTTGGCCTCCTGCCTCAAACCGGACAGGCTATTGCAATACTCAACAAAAACACGTCTTTCTTCCAGAAGAAGTTCTATATCTAATGCTAGCTTTAAAATTTCTTCATTGACAGAAAGCTTCTCCAATTCCTCTCTTAATTCCCGCAAGCGAAACTGCTGCTTCTCCAGCATGGATGACTTCTCGGCCAGTTTATAGTCTGCTCTTTCCCATTTTTCCAGGGCATTCTCCGGGAAACCCTGCAGTTCCGGCATATGCTCAAGTGAAATATTAATCTGAAGCAATTGCTCATAGAATTCTCGTCCAAGCACAGCTTTTTCTGCCTTAGAAATCAGGCGACGCGTAAGCGACAACTTATTTCTGGTTTGTTCCAGCATTTCTGCAACTTCTTGTCTTTCTTTTTGCAGTTGATTGTACTCAAAAGGTATTTCCTTCAATACCTCAATTTCCTCATCCAGCTTTTCCATTTTTCTTATAATATTATTAATTTTAGGCTTCTGACCACCGCTTTTATAAAGCTCTTCCAATTTAATTTTTAATTTTTTCTCTACTTCCACCAGGGATACAGAACCCGTCCCCATCCCCGCACTGTAAATATAGCCGCTCACTTCGCTATTTTGCAAACTATCCAGTCGTTCCAGTTCTTCCAGTCCAAAGGCAAAAACATTTTTATATAAAGTGCCGGTAACACCGCCCCATATATTATGCAGCACAGATTCGCCGGCAACGGTTCGGTCAGGCAAATGCACCATAACCTTACCTGAGGCACCACCGGCATGGCGTTCAACAGTATAATGCAAACCCTTTTCATCCTCAAAAACCAGTGAACCGCCATAGCGCCTGCTACCTGATAATTCATAGCGGTTTTCACTGCCGCGCCTGCCGGCAAAACCAAAAAGCACCGCTCTGATAAAGGCCATTAAGGTTGATTTGCCCGCTTCGTTTGGCCCTTCAATAACGTTTAAACCAGGTGCCAGGCTATCCCAGAAAAAATCCCGGTAAATCCCGAAGCCATGTATATCAAGACGCATTATACGCATAGTTTTACTCCTCTTCCCAGGTTAAGTAATCCAATCCCAGCCACATAGCTTCTTCCAACCAATGCTTTAATTTTTCCTCAGTTAACCTGTAATCTGATTGTCTTATTCTCCTGTTATTTAACAGTGGGCTTAAAGACTCCTTAATCTCATTTAATCCCGACTGCTCCAGTTGTGCCGCTTTAACCAGGCGCAAAAAATCACCGGCCAGGCTGTCCTGTGATAATATCAACTCCATATCCAGGTTCGGCCTGCTCATAGATTTTATAGAGTCAAGCCAGATAAAAGGATTTCTATCCTCCAGGCTTTCCCTGAGCTCTGCCAGCAAATCAAACTGAAGTAAACTGTCATTTAGACGTTTATGCAGCTTACTGCGCCCTGTTAAACGCAAACGTAGGAGCAGAGGCACTCCAGCCATTTTTTCGCTTAACTGCTCCAAACGGCTATATAACTTGCTCAACAATAGCTGTTCAGAATCAATCCCATCCAATGAAATATCTTCAACCTGCCAGCGAACAGCCTCTGTCGGTTTAAAAACCAACTCAAACACCTGTCCCGCCTTTACCCGCACCAGGTAACAGCCTCTTGCACCGGTTTCACGAAAATGCCTGCCCTGGCTATTGCCCGGATATGCCACCACCGGCCTTTCCGGATGCATTATCTCTCTAGTATGTACATGACCCAGAGCCCAATAATCAAAGTCACACTCTAACAATTCCGACAAACTGCAGGGCGCGTAGTTTCCATGTCCGGGTTTCTCCCCGACATTGCAATGCAATACAGCTATATGAAAAAGGCTGTTATTACGTTTAAATTTACCGGCATAACTTTCCGTAACCTGACCGGCGGGGTAACTGATTCCCTGCAGCAAAGCCGAATCCTTTCCCGCGACTGAAACAATAACCTCCGCTACCTCACCGGGAGGAAAGAAAAAAACCTTGTCCGGCCAATCAATATGAACAGGAGATCCTCCGGCAAAATCATGGTTACCCCATGCAATAAAGGTTTGTATATTATGCTCAGCCAGTATGGTTAATTGCTCTCTCAGTTTTAGCCAGGCACGCAAGCTGTAGTTTGCATGATCAAAAATATCCCCGGATAAAACCAAAAAATTTGCTTTTTCTTTAATACATATTTCAACTATAGTTGCCAGCGACTTAAATGTAGCCTCGTGTAATACACGGGCTATTTCAGGAGAGACTTCTTTCAACCCTTGAAAAGGACTGTCCAGGTGTAAATCCGCAGCATGCACAAAAGTAAAACTGCTCATAAGCTATCGCCCCAAATATTAATCTGAATATGGTAACTCAATTCCCATACTGCTCATCTTCGACAAAAGCGGCAGGTTAAAAAACAAAATCATATAAAGAATTCCTGATGCTCTATAATATAATACTTTAATTCAGGAAACAAAAAAACAAAATTCATACAAAATTAATTCAATAAATGATTAATAGCCATTAATAAATTAATATTATACTTTTATTCCCAAAGAGGTGTCTATTTGACCGTATAACCGAAGGCTATTGCCATTTAAGTATTTTTTAGTGTGTTTTATAATTTATATTAATACAATAAGATTAATCATAGAAATAGCGGATGTTTAGTTGTATTAATATTTTGATTATTCGGATTATGAAGGGAGGATAGAGAACAAATAGACTAATCTTTATTTTATAAAACCATTTTAAAACAAAAGCAGCCTATACCCCAGTCAATCAGTCCTTTAAAAACATTTAATAAAATCATGCGAGGTGTTTTTATGAGTGCGAGCAACTCAAAAGGATGGACGGTTACAGGCGCAGCTATCTGTATTAACCTAGCGCTGGGTGTTCTTTACGCGTGGAGCATCTTTAAGAAGGATTTATCAACCCACTACGGCTTATCAAACACTGAAGCCGCTCTGCCATATACTATAGCCTGTGGTATATTTGCCTTAATGATGGTACCGGCAGGACGCTGGCAGGATAAAATTGGTCCTAGAGTTGTTGCCGCAACCGGCGGAGCATTAACAGGACTGGGGTTGATCCTGGCCTCATTTTTTATTCCGACATTGTCGGACGGCAATACCGTTATCTCCAGCACCGGTTTTTGGGGGATAACTATTGGATTTGGTGTTTTAGCCGGAACAGGCATCGGGCTCGGTTACGCATCAACTACACCCCCGGCAGTAAAATGGTTTCCACCAGCTAAAAAGGGTCTTATTACAGGTCTGGTAGTCAGCGGTTTCGGATTGGCTTCGGTTTATATATCGCCTCTTTCAAAATACCTTCTAACTGAGTTTGCTTTGAAAAATGCTTTCCTTATTTTAGGAATAGGTTTTTTATTTGTGACTGTTAGCTTTGCTCAATTTCTAAAAAATCCCCCGCCAGGCTATCTACCGGGCGGAACTCCTTCTCCGGGCTGTAAAAACAGCGACAATGCAAAAATTGATTATATGCCCGGTGAAATGTTAAAAACCCCTCAGTTCTTTCTTTTATGGCTTATGTTTGCACTGGCCGCTTCTGCGGGACTTATGACTATCGGACATATTGCCTCTATTGCCAAGCAGCAAGTGCCCAGTGTTGACCTGGGATTCTTGCTGGTAGCTATTCTGGCCATTTTTAATGCCGGAGGAAGAATTATCGCCGGTATACTTTCCGATAAAATCGGTCGCACCAGAACCATGCTCCTGGTCTTTGTCTTTCAAGCCGCTATAATGTTCTTGTTTTCAGCTTTCAAAACACCGGCGCTTTTGATTATGGGAACTGCAGCAGTTGGTTTTAACTATGGTTCTTTGTTATCACTGTTCCCGTCAACTACCGCCGACTATTTCGGCACTAAAAACCTTGGTGCCAATTACGGTCTGGTTTTTACTGCCTGGGGAGTAGGCGGAGTTTTCGGGCCTATGCTGGCCGGTATGATTGCTGATGCCTTTAAAGTATACACTCTGGCTTTCCAAATATCCGCAGGTCTTTTAATTCTGGCAGCACTGATTTCTCTTATAGTTAATGCACCTAAAACAATTCCTCTGACAGATGACATAAAATTAAAGGCATAATACGCGGATAAAAGGTGGTCAGACCACCTTTTATCTGGTTACCGTTCATCCTTATTTTATGGCTTTTCAAGATATATTTATTGACTCTGAAATGATAGTAAATATAATTAGATCTGTATTATAAAAATATTAAGAATTTATGCAATATTCGCACATTATATCCGACAACTTCTGCAACAGAATCTTCCTTGGCAGGAGGTGACAAGAAAAAAAATTTGTATATAAATTCACATGTTAATAATATGATTATTTAATTTATATGTAGGAGGAAGATAATTTGAGTTCTCATCAAACTATGCATTGTAAAGAGGTTAATGCAGATCCTGGTGCCCTTGGCCTGTTCGGTCTGGCCATGGTAACACTGGTTGCAGCCTCGCAGAAACTAGGTTGGACAACCGGTTTGTCTTTTGTAGTTCCCTGGGCCATATTTTTAGGAGCAAGTGCCCAGTTAGTGGCCTCATTAAAAGATTTTAAACATAATAATACTTTTGGAGCAACAGCTTTTGGAGCTTATGCTTTCTTCTGGTACGCAGTGGCTATGTCCTGGTTAACTAAAATGGGCGCATTTGGCGACAAACTTGCAGGCGATGTAGACGGCAAACAACTTGGCATAGCTTTTTTGGGTTACCTGATTTTCACACTCTATATGACTATCGGCTCTATGGAAACCAATAAGGTCTTATTTATTATTTTCGTACTTATTGATTTTTTATTTATTGGTTTAACCTTTTCTACTTTTCAAATCAATGAACACTTTTTCCATAACATGGCGGCCTGGTCTGAGTTGTTGATTTCGATATTCTCTTTTTATGGTTCTGCTGCCGTAGTTCTAAACGTGCATTTCGGTAAGGTTTTCTTACCGGTAGGCAAGCCATTTGGAATTTTTAAATAAGTCATAATAATTTTGTGCCTTGGTGAAGAATAAAAGGGGTTAAGAGAAAATTCTCTTAACCCCTTTTATTCTTCATTAATATTTATTCTCTCAGGTCCTTTATAAAAAAACAAAATTTATGATATCGTAATATTAAAATTGAGATTTGAAAAAGTTGCTGCTATGAAATTCCTAATGTCCGCCTTCGGGACGGTTTTTTTCATTTAAATGGTTCAATTATTAACTTGACAACAAATAACTAATAGGTTATCTTAAATATAATAAATGAATAGGTGTTCATATGAACAAATAATACATATTGCTATTTAAATTTATTGATTTCATACAATTCTTATGCAGGGGGAGAAAAAATGCAGACAGTCATTGACCGTCCTACAACCAAGTACCTGTTAAAAGGCATGGCTTGTGCCGGCTGCGCGGCAAAAATTGAAAAACTACTGCAAGAACAGGAAGGCATGCATTATACCCAGTTAAACTTTGCAGCCAAATCTATTTATTTAAAAGAAGAGCATGTGTTCAGGGCACAACAAATTATTAACAGCATAGAGCCTGGAGTGGAATTGGTTCCTGTCAACCTGCAGGAAAAAAAATATAAATTAAAGGGTCTTCACTGCACAGGTTGTGCGGCTAAAATCCAGAGCACCTTAAGTAAGACCGGGGGACTGGAAAACTCCGCATTAAATTTTGCAGCCGGTACCCTGTTAATAAACCCGCAATATTTTCGACAAGCACAGGAGATTATTGACTCTATCGAGCCAGGTGTTATACTGGAAGAAATCAATAAGCCACAGGAAGAAAAATCAAATATCAAAAAGCCGTTGACTGTTATGGGCATTGCCTTTGTATTGCTGGCAACAGGCCTTGTTTTTGATGATAATCTGCGTAATACACGGTATACCTGGGCGGAATACACAGTTTTTTTATCAGCCTATTTTTTGGTTGGCTGGAAGGTATTGCTTACTGCTTTTCGAAACATATTTAAAGGTAATATGCTGGATGAAAATTTCTTAATGACTTTAGCTACCGGAGGCGCAATTGCCATCCACCTGCTGCCGGAAGCGGTAGGTGTAATGTTTTTCTTCTATGTGGGAGAATTCTTTCAAAACTTGGCTGTTAATCGCTCCCGCGCTTCAATAAAGGCTTTATTGGATATCAAACCGGAATATGCCAACCTAAAGCTAAACGGCAATATAGAAAAGGTTTCTCCGGAAACTGTTCATACAGGTGATTTTATTATTATTAAACCAGGAGAGAAAGTACCACTGGACGGTATTATAACAGAAGGCTTCTCCTTTTTTGATACTTCTGCTCTAACCGGAGAGTCAGTGCCCAAAAGATTAAAAACAGGAGAAGAAGTGTTGGCTGGTATGATTAATACCAGTGGTCTGATCACGATTCAGGTTAGCAGGCAATATGCCGATTCTGCAGTAGCTAAAATACTTGATTTAGTTGAGAATGCCGGAAGCAGAAAAGCACCGGTGGAAAAATTTATTACAAGATTTTCTTATTATTATACCCCTGCTGTGGTTTTGGGAGCTGCTGCGCTGGCTTTTGTACCACCGCTGGTTATACCGGGTGCTGTTTTTTCCGACTGGCTACACCGGGCACTGGTGCTTTTAGTAATCTCCTGTCCATGTGCACTGGTGGTCTCCATCCCTTTAGGCTATTTCGGAGGTATTGGCGGAGCTTCTAAAAGAGGTATTCTCGTTAAGGGAGCAAACTTTCTGGATGCTTTAACCGGTGTAAATACAGTGGTTTTTGATAAAACAGGTACTCTAACCAGAGGCGTGTTTCACGTTACTGATATAAAAGCGCAAAACAACTTCTCACCGGAGGATGTTTTAAAATACGCTGCAAAAGCCGAGGCTAATTCCTATCACCCGATTGCCCGCTCGATTATGGAAGCATACGACGGCAACAGCCCCTATGAACAAGCTGAGGCTTATGAGGAAATAGCCGGTTGCGGAATCAAGGCAAAATATAAAAGCCAGTTAATTATAGCCGGTAATGAAAAACTTTTAGATCTGGAAAACATTCCTTATGAAAGGTGTGTTGCCGAAGGCACGATAGTCTATATTGCTGTTAACGGTTTATTTGCCGGCTGCATTACTATCGCCGATGAGATTAAGGAAGATTCCTTTAGCGCTATAAGTAAATTAAGAAAATTAGGAGTCAAACAAGTTGTTATGCTGACCGGTGACGATGAAACTGCGGCCGCAGATGTTTCGTCCAGACTTGAATTGGATGCTGTATATTCCCGGTTATTGCCTCAAGACAAACTAGCCCGGCTGGAAAAACTGATGGCAAATCTATCTATCAAGGAAAAACTAGCCTTTGTCGGGGACGGAATTAACGATGCACCGGTTATAACAAGGGCAGACGTAGGAATAGCCATGGGTGGGCTAGGCTCTGACGCAGCCATAGAAGCTGCGGATATAGTTATTATGGATGATCAACCAGGCAAAGTTGCTGTGGCCATCGATATTGCCCGGCATACAAAAAAAATTGTCCTGCAAAACATTATCATGGCCTTAACTGTAAAAGGCATATTTGTTGCTCTGGGTTCGATAGGCCAGGCAAATATGTGGGAAGCTGTATTTGCTGATGTGGGTGTAGCCCTGCTGGCTGTACTTAATGCTACCCGGGTTCTTAAACATAAGGAGAATTATTAAGAAAGTCGCCTATAGCGACCGGATTCTTGTTGTCTTCCTGGCAGCAAAGCCGTTAAACAGAGGTGCACTGCTATGAATAAAGAAGAACTAACCTGTGAAATAGAATGTATCAATACAGAAGTTGTAAATGAAATAAAAAAGTACCTGCCGGATATTGAGGAAGTGCAAAAACTATCCGCCATTTATAAGGCACTTGGTGATCCAACCAGATTTAAAATTTTGTTCTGTTTGAAGCAGGAAGAAATGTGTGTATGCGATATTTCGGCCATACTTGATATGTCCCAGTCAGCTATATCACATCAATTAAGGGTTTTAAGAAACTTAAGGATAGTTAAATACCGCAAAGAAGGAAAAATGGTCTTCTATTCTTTAGATGATAAGCATATTTTCAGGATCTTAGATGAGGGAATAAACCATATTCGGCATGAATAACCCCTCTTTGAACATTAAATGGATAATCGCACACTTAAAAAGGATCTCCGTTTTTTGGGGAGATCCTTTTTAATCGATAGATAAATACTAGTTGTTATTGACAGAAGGGGCTCCCCACAAGGGGCACCCACCCATTTTTCCAAAACCCATGCCTCCACTGCCCATTCTTCCACTACCCATTGCGCATCCGGGCTTGCCACAAGGAGTTTGATAACCGTTTTGGGATAGAAACTCTTGATTCTGATCAAGACGTGCTTTCCAGGCCTGCCCCTGCTCAGCAGTTAACCTTCCGTCTGTTACTGCCTGATCAACCCAGGCTTTTTTTGTCGCAAACATCTGATCAAACCAGGCTTTAGCCGAACTGGTACTGTCAGCCGCAAATACGGTAGGAACCAGCACTGCAACCGCTAACAGCATTACAACAACTAAGATAAAGTATTTTTTCAATGACTTCACCTCCTCAATTTTTATCATTATAATAAATAAATATCACAAGACTGTAACATAAATGTCACAAATAATTAAATCTTATTTAGGACAATAAGTTCGGGAAGATTGAACTCAATACCAATAAAGTCGTTAAACCAATCATAATTATAGTAGTAATCCAGGCAATCATATTAAATATTTTGGAATTAGTATATTCCCCCATAATATCCTTATCATTAATAATCTCCAGCATAAAAATTAACACAAAGGGCAAAAGAATTCCATTTATCACCTGTGACCAGAGCATAATTGTGATCAGCGGAAGCTCTGGTATTAATATCAATCCGGCTCCGAGAACTATTAACAGAGTATACAACCAATAAAATATAGGTGCTTCCGACCATGTCTTATCAACTCCCGCTTCAAAGCCCAGAGCCTCACAGATCAGGTAGGCTGTAGAAAGAGGTAAAATAGAGGCAGCAAATAATGAGGCGTTAAACAAGCCGAATGCAAACAGTTCCGAAGCCCAGGGGCCGGCCAAAGGCTGGAGAGACATGGCAGCATCCTTAGCTGTCTCAATTGTAACACCATTTTTATATAGGGTTGCCGCGCAGGCAACCACAATAAATAAAGCTACAATATTGACCATAAAACAGCCAAAAATAACGTCAATACGTGATAATTTGTACTCTTCCGCCGTAATACCTTTTTCCACTACTGATGACTGGATGTAAAACTGCATCCAGGGTGCAATAGTGGTTCCCACCATACCTATCATCATAGAAATATAGCCACTCTCAAAAGAGAAATGAGGTGTTACTGTTTCTTTTAAAACCTCGCCCCAGGGAGGTTGAGCCAAAACACCCGAGACTATATAACACAGATACAAGGCTGAAGCAAATAAAAATATTTTTTCCACTCTGCTATAACTGCCTTTAACCACCAGCCACCAGACAATTATGGCTGCAACCGGCACCGACAGGTATTTGCTAATACCAAAAACCTCCATACTGGCTGCTACACCGGCAAATTCAGCCAGAGTGTTGCCCATAGCAGTCAACACCAACCCCAGCATGGCCAGCAAGGTGATTTTAACACCATATCTTTCCCTAATTAAATCTGCCAGGCCTTTGCCTGTTACGGCACCCATCCTGACACCCATTTCTTGAACTATGATTAAGGCAATAATCATAGGAATGAATGTCCACAAAAATTTATAACCAAAGGAAGCGCCTGCTACCGAATAAGTAGTTATGCCCCCGGCATCATTATCTACATTGGCAGTAATAATTCCGGGACCAACTACAGATAGAAACAACAATATATTTTTCCACATACCGGATTTTTTTGCCATATTCATCCCGTTACCTCCGAGCCGATACTTTGCGCATCATAAAGTAAGAAAAATTCTCCAAGCTCTTGCGATCGGGCAATAATGTATCTATAACGTCATCAACTGTTACAATACCCAGCATATGGTTTTCCTCATCTGTGACAGGTACAGCTATCAAGTCATATTTAGAAACAGCATTAAGCACTTCCTGGTGGGTATCGCTGTCCAAAACTTTGATAAAGCGCTTTTCCATTATACTGTTCAGTTCGGTTTCGGGTTTAGCAATAATAAGTTGTCTTAAAGAAACAACACCTAAAAGCTTATTTGCCTGATCAATAATGTAGATATAGTAGATTGTCTCAACTACGGGTGCCTCTTCGCGAAGTTTCTCAATTGCTTCCCTGGAAGTTATCGCAGCAGGCATAGAAATGTATTCCGTGGTCATTAAGGCTCCGGCAGTGTCATCAGGATAATTCATTAATTCCCGGACATCTTCGGCCTCTTCCGGTTCCATAAGTTTCAACAACTCATCGGATTTTTCTTCCGGCAATTCGCCCAGAATATCCGCTAATTCATCCGGGGCCATTTCCTCCAATATTTGCGACGCCCGTTCAACATCCAACTGTTCAATAATATCTACCTGAGTATCCAAATCCACTTCCGCCAGGGCTTCTGCTGCTACGACATTATCCAAATTGGCAAATAAAGTGGACCTTTCCCTGTGGTCTAAATCTTCGATAATATCAGCTAAATCTGCCGGGTGCAGCCGGTTAATCTTTCCTTCCTGTGAAGCAAGCCTGATGTTTGATGTGCGTCTTTCAATAGGCTCTAAATACTGCCACTTAACCAGGTTTTCTCTGGCCCGAAAAGCCAGGAATTCTGCCCCGACCCGTCTGAACAAGCCGCGTGTGCCGATATCGACAGCAGTAAGCATAATATCATATACATCATTATGCAGTACCCAGGACAGCTGAATATCGTTAACACGAACCAGCTTTGATCCTTTAATATCGACAATCTGTTTATCCAGCAGCCACTTCTTAACCATAATTTCGTCCGGTTTGAGGCTATACATTTCTATCTTTTCAAATTCATCTTTCAAAACAACATAGGGTAAAAAATAGCTTACCGCAGTTATTGGGATTAAGCTCTGTATATTTTTTGCATATTTTATACCCACTGTATGTGGAGATTTAGCGTCCCAGAGCACAGCCAAATCTCTGACCTCTCCAACTTTTCTCCCTTTGGCATCGACAATTTTTTTATACAAAATACCACTGATATAAAATTGTCCCAAGATTTTGATCCCGTTGGCTAACTCCATGATTTTCACCTCTTTACGGATCACAATCCGGGATGATTTCCCAGCAAGGTGATCAAACTTATATTTTCATTTTTATAACCGGACAAACCACTGTCCATATAGTTTGAACCACCTCCCGCAAATATAATAAGCTCTGTTAAAATACAAATAATTACCATAAAAAATAAAACAGCCTGGGAAAGACGTATGATTTTTACGCCACGGCTGTTAAAACAGTTCCCATTCCCCACTCGTACGAGTTTTGGCACATGCACAGCTAGAGACATAAATCTCAGCCACATTAGATAAAACCTTAATCCGGTAATACCTGTTAACCCGTTACGGTCTTTCGACCTATCCGGGCAGTGGCATATGTTCTATGCAGAAGCCTCACCTAACGAGGAATTATTAAGTTCAGTTTTAATATATAGAAAAAAGACTGTAATGTCAATGCATATTAAAAAGCCTTAACGTATTAAAATATTAAAGTATTAAAATTCTATTATAAAAACGACAGATTTTTATTACCAGAGGAGGAAAAAAAGCTTATTTATAGAATATTAAAAATTATCAAAATTGAGAGGTGATTGTGATGACAAAAAACAAGTCCCTTGGGTTCCTGCTGGCGCTGCTCCTTATAGCCTCACTAATGCTGATATCAGGTTGCACATCCCAGGGAAAAACGGCCGGCACCGCTGCGCCCGGGAAAATGACTTCCGCTGCTCCTGATTCCGTTTACAAAAGACCTGCCGATGTGGCAACCGCTGCTGACGCTAAAAAACTTCTTATTGAAGGCAATGAAAGGTTTGTCTCCGGCAAACTGGCTAATAAAGATTTAGGTCAGGCTAAAAGGGATGAATTATTAAAAGGTCAACATCCCTTTGCTGCCGTTGTAAGCTGTTCTGACTCGCGTGTACCGCCTGAACTTTTATTTGATCAAGGGCTCGGCGATATATTTATTATACGCGATGCGGGCAATATAGTTGATCCTGTGAGTATGGGTAGTGTAGAGTATGCTGTTGAACACGTAAAAGTTCCCCTCGTTGTAGTGCTGGGTCATGAAAAATGCGGTGCTGTTACCGCCACGGTCCAGGGCGGTGAAGCACCGGGCAGTATAGGAAGTATTGTGCAAACAATTAAACCGTCAGTAGATAAGGCCAAAGCATCAGGCAGCAATTCACAGGAAGAGCTGATTGAAAAATCTGCTGACGAAAATATTAAGGCTGTAGTAGCTGAAATTGAAAAGAGTCCTGTGGTTAAAGAAGCTATAGAACATGGTCATGTAAAAGTAATGGGAGCCAAGTACCATCTCGCTACCGGACAGGTTGAGTGGCTCGATGCAGGCAAGTAATATTGCAGCCGCGGTGCAGCACCACAGAGAACGGAAATTGTACTTTTGAGTTTATTTTCAGGGTAGTAGAAGTGACTGTAGCTGCCCGAAAGTCGATTAAGGCGACTTTCTTGAATCTTTAACATGTTTAAGCCTTTGCACGGTTCACCCGAAGCAAAGGCTTTTTCAATTCATTATCTTAAAGCTTTTCCATTCAAATAGTCAAAGTGTTTTCCCTGGTAGGTATCCTTTTCCTCCAGGCAATTCTCTACCATGTTTTTAATACGCCACCAACTGGCACCCCAGTTATTAAATAATGTTTTTTCCTTGGGTCCTTTGCCAACCAGGCGCTGAACCACAACATCCGGAGCAAGATACTCCAAAAACGCAACCACCCGATGAATGTAGTCCTCCAGGGTAATCACCGAAAATTCGTGGTTTCTATACATTTCACCCAGAACCGTGTTTTTTACAATATAAAGAGAATGCAGTTTAACATAATCTACCTTTAAAGCAGAAACGAGTTTGGCATTCTCAACAACATCAGTTAGATTATCCCAGGGTAAATTGAGTATTAAATGAGTACAAACATCAAAACCATGCTTTTTAATCCTGCAAACAGCGTCCACATACTCGGCCAGAGTGTGCCCCCGGTTAATTTTTTTCAGGGTATGATAATTAACCGTCTGCAAACCGAGCTCAATATTTATGTTCAACCTGCCTCTTTCCTGCCGCAAATCTTGTAAATATTGAAGATAACTGTCATTAATGCAATCAGGACGGGTAGATATAGAAATTCCGACAATATCTGCATCCTGGCAGGCAGCCCGCATTTTTTCCTTAAAGACGTTAAGAGGCATATATGTATTGGTGAAGGCCTGAAAATAGGCTATAAATTTATGAGCATTGAAACGCTGCTGAAAAAAAGCCTTGTTTTCAGCAATTTGCTCTTGAACAGTTAAAGTACCGGGTAAACATTCAAATCCGGCACCTTCCTCATCGCAAAAAATACAACCACCCCGTCCAACTTTTCCGTCCCGGTTAGGACAGGTGCCAGGCAGATTGACAGGCAACTTATAAACTTTTTGTCCAAATTTCTCCACCAGGTGTTTCGAATACTGGCTATAGCGGGAGTTTCTCTGAGTCACCAAAGGTACCACCTTTCTACTCGATCCCTTTCATCAACTATATCCTGAAGGTACTGCCAGCGCTCCCTCACCCGCTCAATTTCTTCCAGATCAACTGTAAATTGAAAAACACCCGGTTCGTTTCCACAGGTCAACAAACTATCACCACCCGGACAGGCTATAAAGCTTTGCCCGTTAACAGCACGTCCGTCGGGATAAGCTGTACCGGTATTGTTTGCCATGGCAACGAAAACAGTATTTTCACAGGCACGGGCTACCCCCAGCTTATGCCAGAGCGACATACGGCAGTCAGGAATATTCGCAGGGTTAAACACTATCTTCACATTTCTCAAGGCTAGGCCTCTCACCACTTCCGGGTAAAATAAATCGACACATACCACTCCGCCTATCCTTATGCCCTTAAAATCTATTACCGGCAGGTGACCTCCCCGTGCAACAAATTGCCTCTCTTTAATAGCGTGAGAAGGAAACTGCTTTTCAAAATATACAGCTTTTAATTCCCCGGGCAATACAAAAGCTCCCCTGGATAAAACCCTGCTGCCGGAAGACACATAATGAGCGCCTGCTACCAAAAGGCAGTTCTCATGAGGCAGATCTTGCACCAGAAACTCTAAAACAGCTATATACGAGGGCATATCCAGTATATCAGGTCCCAGCCAGCCTTCAGGCATTAGCACTATATCGGTATCTTTTTTGACACAGCGCAAGAAACTGCGCATAGCGGCCAGATTATACTCCTTATCGAGCTTTTTCCTTTCAAACTGAATAATCGAAATAACAATATTTTTCATAAGCCACCTCGGATAAATTCCTACATCATAATAATAACACTTATAACCAGAATTAAACAACCTGTATACATACAATACGGAAGACTTTTGTTACAATCTGTACACTTTTTAACTGCTTATTTGATTTTTTTTGTATAAAGAAGCAGGATTTTGAGCGTACTTGGGGAAGGTAATATATATTCAACATTAGATACAGCAGACTATATATAACGGGGGTGATAAGTTTTAATTAATTCCAGACGCAGCAGTATCCATCTTTTAATCTACGTTTCTTTTAATAAATGAAAGCAGCAATATTCTTAATTTATTTAGCGCAAGGAGGAAATTATAAGATGTCAGAGGCTGAAGCCAGAATACCAATGTTCGAGATAAAAGATGTCATCGTTGAATACGGTGGCGAAGAAATTACACTATGCATGCAGTGTGGCGTTTGTGTTGCCACCTGTCCATGGAAACGCGTTGGCAGCGAATTTACAATTCGCGAAATGTTGTATATGGGACGCATGGGTTTCGAAGGCTATGAAAGCGATGATGTATTGTTTGCCTGCACCACATGTAAACATTGTGCCGTCCGCTGTCCCCGTGGTATTGATATTTTTAACGTGGTCAGAGTTATGCGCAGCATGATCTGCGAATCAGGAGCTATGCCTAAAAACTTGAAAGCGGTTGTAGGCAGTATCAGCAGTCAGGGCAACCCCTGGGCTCAAGATAAAAGCAAGAGAGAAATTTGGGCTAAAGATGCTGCAGTGCCCGCTTTTACAGAGGACACTGAGTACCTTCTCTATGTATGCTGCACCTCGGCTTTTGATTCACGCAGCCAGAAAATTGCAAAATCCATCGCTGAACTGCTACAGAAAGCCGGAGTAAGCTTTGGTGTATTGTCGGCAGAGGAAAAATGCTGCGGTGAATCTATCCGTAAAATTGGCGCAGAAGAAGCTTTTACAGCTCTCGCTGAGCACAACATTAACCTCTTTAACAGCAAAGGTGTTAAGAAAATCATCACCACTTCACCTCATTGTCATTATACCTTTAAAAATGAGTACCCTGCTTTCGGTGGTGAATACGAAGTCTATCACTATACAGAGATAATCAATCAACTAGTTAAAGATGGTAAATTAAGCTTCACCAATCCGGTAGACCAAAAAGTAATTTACCATGAGCCCTGCTATTTAGGGCGTCACGCACGCTTGTTCGATGCCCCTCGTGAATTGATGTCAGCAGTACCCGAGTTAAAAGTAGTGGAATTTGATAATAATAAAGAGGACAGCCTTTGCTGTGGCGGCGGCGGCTCCCGTATCTGGATGGAGACTGAAGCCCACATGCGTTTCAGTGATGAAAAAGTAGAAGAAGCTGCAGCCAAGGAAGTAAATTATGTAGTAACAGCCTGCCCTTACTGCGTAGTAATGTTTGAAGACAGCGTTAAAACTAAAAACAAAGATGAAGTTTTAGCAGTAAAAGATTTAAGTGAAATACTAAAAGAAAGCCTGTAATACTATAGTAGGATTTGCAGCAAAGTTCACTTTAGATAACCTAATTAGGCAATAGAATTAAAACAGCATAGAAATACATCGCTTTTTTAATATAATCCCCCAAGTAGACACGGTAAAAGAACTATCGTTCTATTAAGGGGGTTTTTATTTATTTTCAATATTATTAATCCATGCCTTCCCCATCCTACGTTAAGCTATTTAATTTTTTACATCAATCTGTAATATTTTATTATATAAATTAATATATTCCATTTTAGAAGTATTTATTTAGGGGGCTTGAGCCCTATGGATTATATTAATGAATTCCTTCTTCTGTCCGATCAACTAGCGGATAAATTTAAGGTAGAGTTAATCAAACCGGAAATAGTTTTGTTGGGTTCTTATAACTCCGGCAAATCAACCCTGATTAACGGACTTTTACAAACTGAAATAAGCCCGGTTGATATAGCTCCTTCAACAAAGGGAGTTATCAGGCTGCAGTACGGTAAAGCTTTTCACGCAGAAATTAATTATGGCAAACTTAAATCACGCAAATTCAAGCAGGAAAAAGAATTTCTAAAAGCCCTGTCCGGCAAAAATAATGACCCCTTTGAACTGGCGGAGGTTTATCTGAATAACCCTTTACTCAAAAAAATGACCCTGGTAGACACCCCCGGTCTGGACAGTCCCTTTATCAACAATCGCTATCTGATTAAGTTAATAAGAGATGCGGACCTGCTGCTCTATTTATTTCATCAACGCGGTGTAGAGGAATTCAACAAACGCTGGCTGCTTCAATCAATAAGCTGCACTTTATTTAAAAACATTTCCAGGGTATCTTTCTGGATAAACT
Source organism: Desulfofarcimen acetoxidans DSM 771 (assembly GCF_000024205.1). NCBI lineage: Bacteria > Bacillati > Bacillota > Clostridia > Eubacteriales > Peptococcaceae > Desulfofarcimen > Desulfofarcimen acetoxidans. The sequence continues at coordinate 1,828,784 of NC_013216.1, read as the reverse complement.
GCAACCTAACTAACTTTGACGGGACATCTCTGGAAGAAACACGGATTGTACTGCAAGAGATTCTACCCGGTGCTGCCCATCTGCATAGTATAAACACGTTGAATAAAGAAAATATTTCACTGATCAGACTATACCTGGAAACCAACTTGGCTGTACAAGTCATGAAGCAACTACGGCAAGTACTGGTGCAAAAAGATAAATCTCTGGAGCGGCAAGTCAAAGAAACATTTAATACTTTTTCTAACGGCAACTTTTTAATAAAATACTCTTACTTGCAACAAACAGTTAAAGAGCTGCTGGAATTTGAAACTAAATTGAATACTGCTCCTTATACCGAGCACCTGAATAGGTTATTAGAAGACAATGATAAAAGGAATACCAGTAAAACAGAGCAGAACACCGCTATTAAGCTTACTTATAAGAAATGCATGAATTTTTCAGAAATCAAGGAACAATTATTAGACTTGCTAAACCGTATCAGGGCATCCTGCCCTGCCGGCAATGATCGGGCAAATCCTCACAAAATTATCAAGAAATTAATCAAAAAAATAAATAAAGAGCGTTTTAACATAGTTGCTACCGGGGGCTTTTCCTCCGGCAAATCAACCTTTTTTAACGCTTTAATGGGTGAAGAAGTGCTCCCGGCAGAAAATAAACCGACCACCTTTGCTCTTACCCAAATAAGCTATGCGGATCATAAAAAAGCTATAATCTATCCCGCCTCTCAGGTAACTTTACAGCTATATGACAGGATAGACGGAAAAATAGAACCACGTGCCGGAGAAATAAAGGCATTATCCGACTGGTTAACCCAAAAACAAAAAGAAATCAAGTCAGTTGAAATCTTTGAAAACAAACGATTTAAAAACACCGGCAATGATCAGTACGACAAAATCAAACATGACCTCCAATTACTGTCAGGGAAAAGGAATGACATATATCAGTCAATAAACATATTGCAAAACAATCAAACAGCAACTATGCACTTGACCCTATCATCAAAGTACAAAACAGTTTCCGCAAAATTTTTTACACATAGATTTTTAACAGAAAAAGTTCGACTCACCTTTCACCAGGCTTCTCCAATGAGATTTGAACTGGAAACAGCTGCGGGAGTCAAGGCCTTTCAAGAAGCGATAACCAGCAGCAATGGCTTCAGAATTGAAAGGATTGAGGTTTACCACCCGGCTGAATACTTAAAAACTTCAGTCTTTGTTGATACACCGGGTTTGGATTCCACTCACAAGCACCACAGTGAAATTACAACTGATTACTTGCAAAACAGTGACATCTACCTGATCTTTTTCAACGTCCGTCATATTTTATTTAATCAAAACATATCGAACCCAATTGAAATAATTCTTAACAGAATCAGAGAATTTTTAAAAGTAGATCCAACGGCTTATAAAAAGATATTTTTCATTTTGAACTTTGCCGATACTTTAAGTAAGAATGAGAAGCAAAAAGCAACTCAACTTTTACAGCAATATATTACAGGTGTCAACCATAAGCTACCGATATATGCCATTTCATCCCTTGCCGCACTACTGCACAAAGATGACGGCAGTTTCCGAGGGTTATTAAATGATATTGAATCTTCAGTCTATGACTATAGGGGTAAAAAAGTGTTGTCCGGTTACATCCGGGAAATAAAATACATTCTTAATATTATAGATAATATTAAGAATGCTGAAGAAATGAGTCCTATCACTCAAAAAACTAATGCAGAAAACAACAAATCTCTGCTTACTGCACAGTTGATAAAATATAAAACAGAGACAATAGCGGAAATTGACAGGCGCTTCATCCAATTAGAATCTGTTATAAACAAATTAAGCAGCGAACAGGATTTCATAGGTTTTCTGACAGGGGTAAAAGAGTCTAAGACATACCTGTCTTTTTATAAAAATATAATAATCGAATGTCTCTCTTATTTTCAATGGGCTGCTGCCTTAAATAATTATATTATTGAAAACTGCCGGAAAGCGATAATGCTCACAGAACAGTATTTTCCGAGTTGCTCTTCAGAGCTTCCCCAAACATTGCAGATAAGCCCAACACTAAAAAATTTATGTTTAGCTCTGGAACAAAACCGCGGCTTTTTTAATCGTGTAAAAGAACTGGAAATTAGAAGTGATATAAAAAAGTTTATATTACAAGAACAGGATAATATAAAACTAGGTTTAGAAAATTGGTCAAACCAGTTGCTAAAAGAAATCGACAGGGATTCCAGAACAACAAACAACTCTCTCATAACTAAAACAACGGCTGCTGCACCCGGTCAGATACTGGTGTCGACTCAGATAAATTACAACCCAGCTTTAGGTGAATTCTATGAAAAACTTCAGGACATAAAAAATATACTGGAAACGGGGGGTAATTAAAATGGAAAACGCCAGAATTCTCGATGAAAGATTAAAAAAGATTGTTCGGGATATCAGTTCAAAAACCGGCCATAATATTAAGCTGGATTTAATACAGGACTTGGAAGAGCGGTTAAATAAAATGCTTAATCAACAATCCGAAAAAAAGCTTAATCAACTGTTAATAGCTTTTAAAAAAAACCTGGATGAGCTGTAAACCGGCATCTTAACTTAGGAGGGATTGGATTGAACAATTCTAATAATGACATGGATCTAGTAATGAAGGATATCCTGGTAGGGTTAAAGTTGAAATTTGTTAAGCCTATACTGGAAGATAATAACCGTACAGTCAGCAAGCTTGAAGATTTTAAGGAAAGAGAAGATCTTCATTTTCAACAAGTATTAAATAAAATAAACGAACTGGAAAAAAAAATCGACCAGTGTCCTGTATTAATCCTGGAAGCCATCCGCAACGCTATTGAACAGGCCGGGGAGAATTAAACAATGAACAATCTGGGGGAAACAACCGTAGTAAAATCACTGGCTACCGCTATTCATAGCAGGCTGGTTAACCCAACTGAAGAACATTATAAAAAGCTTGATTTAAAGATCAACAACCTGCTTAACAGTTCAAAAGCAGAAAAGGAAAAATTGCGGCAAGAATTAAATCAAGCAATCGAAAATATTATGCTTACAAAAACAGAACTGGACAGACTCTCAACTTCGCACAAAAACATCAGCCTTTTGTCATTTATTGCCATAGTTATTACCTTAATTAATTTTATTGCTATATTAACAAAATGACAAACTAATCAGGATATATATCCTGGTTAGTTTGTACAGCAGTTTTTATAAATCAAATACTTATTTAACGGGTAACCTGCTCGTCCGGGTTAAAAGCAGCTATTATAACTAACCTCTACCGCATATGCATCTCAAGCTTAAATTTATCCTTGCTGGCTAAGCACTCAGGACACTCCCAATCCTCGGGAAGCTCTTCAAAAGGTGTGCCGGGATCCACTCCTTCAGCACCTACCGCAGGATCATAAACGTAACCACAAAGCTCACATACCCATCTATCCATACTTTATATCCTCCTTAATAAAATATAGAACCTTGATTAATCATATCAAATAACACAGTTAAATTCCATAACTTCCTCAAAAAACATTTGTTATTGTTTTAATATAATTATTATTTCAAAAAAGTAGTCATGAGCGACTTTTGAACAGCCACAGGCATTTGTACCAATTAGAAATTATGCAGTACTAACCTTGCTAATGAAATATAAATTTCAATTACATTAAACAACAACTTATCCGCAGCTCCATCATAAGAATAATTTCCAATGATACAAATAAGAGATAAGACCCTTATGCACAGGCAAAGGGTCTTATCTCTTATTTCATAATACGATTGAAGGATAGCCCGGCCATCAAATTATGTCCTGTTTCCCGCCCCTTTTCCTTAACATAGCTCATAAAATTACCCAAAAAATCCTCCCAGACCCTTGTAATTTTCTCGTTATCAGTTGAATCCTTCATTCTCAGTGCTATACTTATGTCTACAGCTTCGTGCACTTTCTGACTCGCTTCGCTTAGTATACTTTCCAATTCAGTGAACTTCACTGTCTTTACTCAATCCTTCCGGTATATTATTTTCCGTTGCCTGCTGCGCTGAATCAGCAAGCCTGGCAAACTGCGCTTCGGCCACAATATCGCTTAAATCCTCCTGTGCCCGTGCAATTACAGTTTGCGTTTTTTCCGACATATTTATAAATTCTTCTACAATTTTACGAGCAAGTGGCCGCAAGCCCCCTCTGGCTGCGGGAATCAATAACAATCCCAGTAAAACTGCTCCCACACCCAAAGGAAATCTCTGTGAGTTAAATAACATATCTGACAGCCTGTTTCTTAAATTTGGTTTTCTGCCTGACATAGCTTGAATAAGTTCAGATACGGTCATACCTTTTTCTCTGGCTTCCTCCAAAAGTTCTCTGACCAGCCCTGCTGTGTGAGGGTTTGACCGGCGGGCCAATCGTTTTTCTATTTCCTCAACCGCACGCAGTTCCTTTAATATTTCTTCCCTAACAACATTATTGTCAGAGTATTGGAATCCGCTGTTCCTACTCCGGTCTTCTCTTAAATAGTTGCCGCTTCTACGTTCATATCTTCTTTCTTCTTCTTTTTGTGCTTTTAAATCAGCCAGTATTTCTTCTTTAATGCTGTTTACCATTTGCCGGTCAAGCTGATCCCGATACTGCATACCTTCCTGCATATCCCGGTGCACCTCTCTGTTCTCAAAATTTATAAAATTAATCTACCCCATTACTGTTAATTTATCCTACATATACGGCATTTTAAATTTTACCTGTCATAAAATTCTATGCAACAGGCTAATACTATCTGTCATGGAGGTGGTATTAACAATGAGATGGATGAGGATAAGCTCACTGGAACAATTTACACCGGTGGGGTTGATTGCTGCCGGTATTTTAATCGGAGCAGGTTCACCGGTAATCAAAAAAAGCTTGCGCGGACTGGCAGTACTTACAACTAAGGGAATACTTACTTTAGCTGATAGTCTAAAGGAAAGTGGAGACCAGCTAAACAACAACTGGCAGCAGCTAGTTGCTGAAGCACGTGAGCAGCAAACCAGCAAGTTTAATTTGAGGGATCACCTTCACACAGCTGGAGTAACGGCAGTAAGAGGGGGCTTATGCGCAGCAGATGAGGTTCAGGGAATGATTAACCAGGCCAGAGAAAAAATAAGTCTTTATGTTGAAGAGGCCCGCCGTGAACTGGAGAAATCAGTTGAGCAAACCGGCAGTATGCAAAAGCCGGTTGAGCAATCCGAATCAATGTGCAACTGCACAGATTCCAATTGCGGCAAAGACAAAGAAAATACGGAAGAAAACTATGAGCCACACATCGAAGAGCATAATTTCGACGATGCAAAGAAATATAAAAACTAGCAGCATATAGTCCATAACACTTAAGAAAAAATTTCTTCTTTTTATTTAACCGGCATCCCGATTAAGGATGCCGGTTTATTATTATATCAGTTTCTTATTGAGCGGGAAAAGAAAGTAAACTTTTTTTATCTTTTAGCTTCTCTTCAGGCAAAAGTTTGAATATAGCCCGGTCCAACGCTGATGTAAAGCCAACTCCCAGCAACACGGTAATCCAATCCTTAATACCCAACGAACAGGTTTTTAAGGTCCTCTGGGCAAACGGCAGGTGTACCGCACCCACTAATAAAGCAGCCGAGAAAATTACAGCCCCCCGCAGTTTCTTATTGGCAGGCAGTTTATTTATCTCAACCGGTTTATTGCAGCAGTTTTCCTGAATCCCTGATTTAAACAGGCCCTCTTGACTTTGCCTGTCGTGGCGACAATCAATAGCGTGCAATAATTGGCTGCCGCTTAAAGCAGCCAGAGTAATGGTTTGCGCCCGGCAGAGATCATTATACCTCAAACTCCAAGCAAATACACCCAAACCAGTGAATCCTATAGCTATACCACGTGATAAAATTTTCTGTTTCATACCCTCATCAAATATACTGCTGTCTTTCGCACGAGGCGGGCAACACATTAACTGTGGATCAGGCTGGTCAACGGCCAAAGCCAGAGCAGGCAAACCGTCGCCTAAAAGGTTAAGCCATAATAGTTGGATAGGTATCATGGCTAAAGGCATACCCAGTAGAACATTGCCAAACATCAAGATAACCTCACCGGCGTTGGTAGCCAGAAGATAACGAACTGCCCGTCGGATGTTTTCATATATCCCTCTGCCCTGCCCGACTGCAGTCACAACAGTGGCAAAATTATCATCAGTAATTATTATTTCAGCCGATTGTTTGGTCACATCAGTACCGGTCTTACCCATTGCAATACCAATATCTGCTTCCTTCACTGCCGGTGCGTCATTAACCCCGTCCCCAATCATCGCCACTACTTCACCCAGCCGCCGGAAAGCCTTAACCAAACGCAGTTTATGCTTTGGCAGTACCCTGGCAAAAATGCTGATTTCACTAATTATCTGCTCCAGCTCAGTTTCACTCATTTGATCCAATTCATAGCCTGTAATAACCTTTCTGGCGGCAGGTTGCTGCTCCTCTCCGATTAAAGCAAGTTCTTTTGCCACTGCCAGAGCTGTATTGCGATGATCACCGGTAATCATAACCACTTTAATCCCGGCATTTCGACAGCAGGACACAGCCTGGCGCACCTCTTCCCGGGGCGGATCAACCATACCGATTAAACCAAGAAAAACAGACCCCTGTTCACAACCCTGTTCCTCGTGCTCATAGTAGCGGTAAGCAACTCCCAAAACCCGCATGGCCTTCTGCGTAAGTTCTTCATTTATCGTAAGGATTTTATTTTTCGATTTTTCGTCCAGAGGTAAAAGTTTATTTTCTATCGGCAAATCCCATTCGCCTGTGGCACCATTACCCAACGTCCAAGCACAGGCATTGACTATTGTATCCGGAGCGCCTTTGATAAGCTCCATTCTTCTACCTTTTTTATCCTGGCAAAACACGGTCATGCGGCGTCTTTCCGCCTCAAAAGGGATTTCATTAATTCGTGTAAACTTATCCTGCAATTCTTGCAGGGTAAGACCTGCTTTACGGGCAGCCACAATGATGGCTCCTTCAGTCGGATCACCCCGAACGCTCCAAAGGCCGGAACCCTGTTCCTGAAAAAGTTCGGCATTGCTGCATAAAACAGCAGCAGTTAAAGTTCTGTTTAGTACATGCCTTTCTGAGGTAGTTTGACCTTCATCAATAACTCTACCGGCAGCCGGATTGTAACCTGTACCGCTAAAACGCCACAACCGGTCAAAGCAATATACAGACTGCACAGTCTGCTCATTTTTCGTTAAAGTACCTGTTTTATCCGTACATATTACTGTGGCACTGCCCAGAGTTTCAACAGCCGGCAGCCTGCGCACGACTGCGTTGGATTTAGCCATTTTCCCCACTCCGGCAGCCAAAGCCAGAGTCACTACAGCCGGCAAACCTTCAGGAATTGCTGCTACTGCCAGACTGACACCGGTCATAAACATCTCTAACATTGAACCGCCTCTGATAATACCCACCAGCACGATTAACCCGCTTGCCACGACAGATACCTTCAGCACCGATTTACCGACCTGAACCAGCCTGTTTTGCAAGGGTGTGGGTTCGTCTCCAACACCTTGCAGCATATCAGCAATTTTGCCGATCTCCGTATCCATGCCTGTTGCCACAACAATGGCAGTAGCCCGTCCCCTACTGACAGAAGTGCCCATAAAGGCAAGGTTATTGCAGTCTGTCAAAGTCAGGCAATCGGCAATTGTCCCTTCCCGTTTGGCTACGGGATAGGTTTCCCCGGTCAAAGCAGATTCATCTACTTCCAGACCATTGGCTGTAATAATCCTCACATCAGCCGGAATATTATCACCCTGCTCTAAAGTTATAATATCTCCGGGCACCAGTTCAGTTGCTTCTACATCACACAATTGACCGTCCCTAAAAACTTTGGCATTGGGAGCAGTCATTTGTTTTAAAGCAGTTAAAGCACCGTCCGACTTATACTCCTGCAACGCGCCTAAGAAAGCATTTACACCCAGAATAGTTAATATGGCCAGTGCGTCATAGTATTCACCCATAACAGCACATACCAGTGAAGAACCCAACAATACCCGGACTAAAAAATCTTTTAACTGAGCCATAAACCTGCTCAGGAATCCTGGGGTTTTACTCTCCCGCAGCAGATTGTGACCATAGTCCTGCAGTCTGCTTTTTGCCTCGGACACTGTCAATCCAAAATCCTTTGCAGTATCAAATATTTGGTACAGTTCCGCAAGCTCCAATTGGTAATAATTACTGGTGGGAGTGGAGGATGCACGTGCAGGGGTATGAGTTTTAACCGGCGAACCTTTTTCTATTAATACAGGCAAATTATTTTGTGTTTGAGCAGAGCACGCCTGCGCCTTGGATATTCCCACGTCATTAACAAGGCCGTGTTTCATGCCCATACTCAGCGTTACAGCTGCAGCAATACTGATTAAACTGTTGTAAACTGCCGCACCTGCAGGAGACAGTATACCAATGGCGGCCAGGCTTAGACCAAGCGCGTTAAAACCTCTGACAAGCAGTAGATTTTTGTTAAACATGCTTTCCGCTTGCCTGGCTATATACAGAAACTCCTTAATTTTAGGCAAATATTTCCCTGACAATAAAACCCCTGCCTGTGTAATCACTGAGTGGTCGCTTGCATACCCGGCCAGAGATAAATCTGCTGCTTGGAGTGCCGGAAGATCAAGTTCTGTCTTGCCTATATAAGCCACCGTTTTTCCATTACGTTTAAGCTCCTCTACCAGAGCCAGTCTTGCCTCCTCCGAATGGCTGCCATCCACAGTGATGATTTGTTCAATACCGAGCCTGTTCAACTCTTTCCGGTACTGAGAAATCCCCGAATTCAGTTCAGAGGGGGTATTTGAAGCAGGCAACAATAAGCAATTAACAAGAGCCATCTTTTCCAGATGTTCTGCGGACTTGATCATAATTCCCCGTCTGGCAGCTATCGTCATGCCCGCAGTTTGTACTATTGAGGTTCCCAGACCCGAAGGAGCGGGATTAGCCGCCAAAAGCATGGCCAGGCTATGACTGAAGCTGTTAACAGCCATACCTGTTATTCCGGCTAAGCCTGCACAGTAAGGCAAAGATTTTTTACTATGATAGAAGGCAATATCATGCCAAGCCTTTTGATTAGGCTTGCTGTCTAAATTTTTACTATCCTTGCTGCTAATGCCCGCATTAACTCTAGCCTTTATAATGGAGTGATCATGTTCATCCTCTTTTGCTACCTGTCCCAACAAGTGTATAATTGAATTGCGATAAGGAATGTTTAAATTTACTGCCAGTTCACCGGAAAACTCATCTTTAATATCCGGGTTAATTAAATCATTCTCTAATTCCTCTTTAACATTATGTGCTGCTGTACTTTTACCAAAATCTATGATGGCTTTTTGTGCCGCCAAACGAACCAGAGTTTGCAATAAGGCTGTAAGGTTAACAAGACAAATTACGGTCAACCCCGGAATACTCTCTCTGAGCAAAACGGTTGCAATACCAATAGCACTCATTACCAGGTCGTGGTTAAATCTACCTTGAGACAATTGTCCTACGCCGCTTCTAAGCACTGGATACCCTGATACCAAAGCAGTTAGCGCTGCCACGTTAAAAAGTTTTTGAGAACCGGAAAATACCGACTTTCCTATTGTATAACGTTTAACCGTAAGCATAGCCAGCACACTGCCACCTAAAATAACATTAAAAAGCTGCCTGCCTACAGGCAAATCCTCCGGTTCTACCAACTTCCGGTCAGAAGCGGACTTTGCTTTTGCATCAACGGTAGAGGCAGTTTCTAAATAGGCCAATTCCAACTGGTGAAAATTTTTAAGTAAATATGCAATTTCTTTTACAGATATGATTTTCTCATCAAAAACAACCAGAACACGCCCGGTCATGTGGTTGGCCCTCACCGAACTCAAACCTTCAAGCTGCACTAAAAGACGGTTAAATCTTTCAGCAGCGTTCCTGCAGCCAAACAATTGCTTGACAAAAAACCTCACCCTACCAGGCAGACAGTGCACTATACAGACGCCTTTATCTATCGCAATGTTCTTTCACCTCCTATGAATAAATAGTATTTTTCCCAACCGTAGCAGCTTAATATATTCAAAAGCAACAAAAAAACTGCGGAAATTATCCCCAGTTATTGCAAGTTTATTTTTTTAATTAATAATACCTTGTATTCTGGCCAAGCCAGTTCTGAAATGAGTTGTTGATTCTTTTATTGCTTCTAAAGCACCGGCAAACTCATCCAATTCATCTTCTGAGTTTGGCTGCATGCTTAGAATTAGCAGTATTAATATCAAAAATAAAGTAAAAGGATTAATTTCAAGACTCATTATGTAGCACTCCTTTTATGATTTTCTCTATCATCATATGTTAGTAAGAGTCTAGTTGTAACGTTTCTTTTTACAGTATAATTTTTCATAATAATCTAGCTTTATTGAACAAATTTAAAAAATTTGATCTATTTTGTAGATTTTTATGGTAAAAACTTTTCATCTATGATAATTTATTTATAAGCTTATGGTAGTACAATCTCACAAATTAAATTTTTATCATTATAATCAGATAATTATAAAGGAAACATTTAAAAATGAAAATTAGAAGCAACGACATGCCTGATTTCTCCGAAATAGATACTGATAAAATAGCTTCAGGCGGTCTGATTTTACTGGCTGAAGATAATATTATTAATCAGAAGGTAGTTGTACAACTGCTAAAAAATTTCGGCCTTATAGCCCATATAGTTGAAAGTGGGTATGGGGTGCTTGAAGCCATATCACGAATTAAATACGATCTGATTTTGATGGATATTCAGATGCCTGAAATGGACGGTTATGAAGCTACCCGATTAATACGTGAATCGGAGGCAGGCAGTGACCGTCACATACCCATAATTGCTATGACAGCCCACAGGATGCAGGGTGACAGGATGAATTACCTGGATGCGGGAATAGATGATTATATTAGCAAACCAATAAACCGAACGCAGCTGCTCAAGGTGTTGCAGCACTGGCTAAATTCAGCTGTTAAACAAAAAGAGCAACCACCTGTAAACAACGGACAGGAGTTGCTATCTATAGAATACAATGATGTCATTGATCTGAAGGTATTGGAGAGCTATCAGAATTTACATATAGAAGGAACAATTGATTTTGGCAATGAACTGATAAATATCTACCTTGGTGAAACACCCAAGCGGCTTTTAGCCCTAAAGGAGGCATTCCTGCAAAGAAATGCAATTGCCCTGGAGTTTGCCGCACATGTTCTCAAATCAAGCAGCGCTAACGTTGGAGCAATGAAACTTTTTGCCCTTGGTAATGAGTTGGAAATTATCGGGCGCAGCGGCAATCTTGATGATATAACAGAACAAGTTGCAAATACCGAAAAAGAATTTGAAAAAGTACGGGCAGCATTGGAAAAAATACAACGAGAGAAAAAGAAGCAATAGTTTTTACACATCATTTTCTTTTTCTAAATTACTGGCTTCTGACAGGCTTTCATTCAATTTTTTAACAAGGCTCTCTCGATATTTCCCAACTTCAGCTGTTAGCCTGTAGTGGTTATCTTCAAGTATTTCTAAAAATCCAGTTAGTGATTTTAATAAGTGACTGTCTCCAACATTCTTAACTGCATTCTGATAAACTTCCCTGGCTTCAGGATTTATAGTTTCTGAGTCATAGCTAAAAAGCGGGGTATTGTTTGTACCATATATAACAAAAGTAACGTATTTATTATATAATTTCTTTATTTCATTAATTTTTACGGAATCACTGTGGGAGTTAATAAACTTTTCCTGCTGCAGGGCTCTTTCCAGTACTTCATTCCAACTAATAACAAGCGCAGCGTCCTTTGCCGGGATTTTATTAGATTCCTCAGTCATTATTTTAATATAATCTTTCATATCATCAGTCACAAATGAACTAAAATTTTTGTAAAAGCCATAGTCAATAATAGGAAAGAAGAAACCTTCAGCTGTCTCTATCTTATAACCGCTCTTTTTTGTTACAGACATTAGTTCTTTTAGCTCAATATCACTAATATCGGAGTTAGAGGTAATAGCTTTGTATTCATTAATTATCTTATCTTGCATGCCATCTTCATTAAATTTATTTTCAAGTAGGGTAAGATAGTCTTTCTGTTCTTCTTCAAAACCAACTACCATCTTTGTAGCATCTTCTTTAGAAACACTGGAAATGTTCTTACTTAAGAATTCAGCAATCTCATCCACATTGGAATTCTTTTGAATAAGGGCCTGAAAATCACTCATAATTATGCCTGCCTCAGGTTTGTTTTGAGTATTAGGTTCAGTCTGCTTTTTAGCAGTGCAACCGGCAGAAATCAACAGGCTTATACAAAAAATAGCCAGAACAAGTTTTTTTAACAATTCATTACCTCCTAAATATTAGGTTGCATTTCTTGTCCCATACCTATGCAATTCATATCTCATAGATTAGTAAGAAGATGTCCTGTTAATTATAAGACGATTATTTGTGTGAAATGTTCCGGTGAATTTAATGTCATATTTTATCTTTTTAGTTATCAATCATATCAGATCGCGTTCAACAACATTAACTATGCCGCACAGCTATCCTTTCAAACATAGTTACTAAACCGGTGCAGAGCATATGAATTAGCTCAATGTTTAAATTATCTTCCGCTGTCTCGTCTAAAAAAATATTGAGTTTCGATTCAAGATCATCTATTGGCTTATAATAGTTAATTAGTATAGGAATCTTCGGCAGTGGATATAAAACGAGCGAAATATCCGACGAAAAGACATTAACCAACTGACTGCCACTGAAAACACTAATTATATCTTCTAACAGATCTGTATTTTTATCAATAATGTGTTTTAAAGCTTGTTCACACCGTTTTCGAAAAATGGCCTCTCTTGATTTACCGTTTTTTAATTCCCTGAAAGGAACCCAATTTCCGGCAGCATTGCTTCCCCTGGCATACTTAATGTAGGAAAGCAACGGTATTGTCACCCAGTAGTTCACATGGCAGTCAGAAATAATTATTCCATTAGAATCCACCATAAAATCCTTACCAAGAACCTTGATTTTTAAGTATTTCCCGGTATATGACGCACCCAGTCTTAGCGCTGAGGAAGGAAAATCGACTGAAGAAATTTCCCTTTGCAAAGACTTCAATAATTGCTCTTGAATTGTATCAGCAGTTTTAAGATTAACAATTTGTTTATTAAGTTGCTTAATTGTGTGGTCATCCAAATTAGTACATTCATTAAGATTTTTTTGACCCTTTATCACTGCAGCCGCAAAGGCCAAACACCCAGCCAGCTGACACTGTCCGCAATTTGATTTTGGCAAAAACTTATAGATATCCAGAGGAGTATTAAGTTTAGACAATTAAATAACCCCTTTCCATGCTCGCAATGTTTGGTATTAGCCGTGAACTGCAAACATTAACATCATGTTTCTGTTATAGATTCCGTTGTACTTGTTTACAGTATAAATTATAATATAAATAAGGTTAACGGTAAATTCACCAAAGGCCGTAAGTTGCCTGAGAAGGTCAAATGTGCACGGCTGAAGGTGTTGGCACTGAAAGGAGGCACTATATTTGCACCAGGAACAAGTCAAGGCTTTTCGTCTCTGGTTTTATCAATATACCAAAAGCTATTACAGCGACGATCCCAAAATACAAACCGGTATTAAGTTCAAAGAGGAGCATACAGACAGGGTGTGCCAAAACATTAATCGTATTGGTCAATCACTTAATCTGTCATTGGAAGATCTTTACCTGGCTGACACCGTCGCACTCTTTCACGATTTGGGCCGCTTTAAGCAATACACTGTTTACCGCAGCTTTAACGACCGTCGTACAGAAGATCATGCTCAAATGGGTCTACGTGAACTGGGGCTTACCGGAGTTCTGTCTGTTCTGTCAGAGGAAGAAAAAGCAATTATCAAAACAGCTATTGAATATCACAACCAGCGTGATTTGCCATTGTCACTGCCGGAACGCTGCCTAATGTTTGCGCGTTTAATCCGGGATGCAGACAAACTGGATATTCTTCATTCGTTTGTAGAATATTATACACATCCAACCAATGACGCATATTCAGTGATGGAGACAGGTCTGCCGGACACACCTGAGTATTCCCAAACTTTTGTGCAAAATTTACTCCAGCAGCAAAGCTGCAGCTACAGTGATGTTGCAAATTGCAATGATAGAAAACTATTGCAGTTATCCTGGATTTATGATATAAATTTTAAATTTACTCTTGCGGAAATTGCCCGACAAGGCTACATTACAAAAATTTTTGACACCTTACCCCAAACCACAGATTTACTGGCTGTTCAAGAGCACTTATTGTCTTTTATCAGCAATTAATCCATGTATATAGATTCATTGGCTTTGGATAGCATCTCCCAACAATCACTTATTTATCATTTTCTAATGTGTATTTTTATTTTTATTTAATATAGCCGGGACATCAAAAGACCCGGCTCTTTTTAAAATTGCGAAACACTTATCAGCTACAAGTGCGTCATAATCGCTATTTACTTATAACAGTCGCAACCTATAACCATTCATAGCGGTTTCGGCCAATTTATCCATCAACTGATAATTGGCATATGCTCCTACAACTGCCCCAATCCCAGGCATTAACTGCAGCATTTTAACCAAATCTATGTAATCACGGTACTCCTGTTGAAAGCTCCGCCAGTCAAAGGCTTCTAATTCTGTAGGCAACTGCTCATTTTTCATGTCCCAATTTAGTATAAAACTGTATACTTGTGATCGCTTTTCCTGGCTGGAAAAGGCTAATTCGAACAGGTATAAAATATATAAGCGCTCCCTGAATTCAGTTACGTCAAACCCATATAATACTGCAACATCAAATAAAAATTTGATTTTCAGGCCCAATAATATGGGAAAATCAGCCAGTCCCAGCAAAAGTCCTCCTGCGCCTGTACCTGCACCACTGGTAGCAGCTACTTTCTTGTAGAAATTGGCCTTCTCCAATACTAATTTTTCACTTTCCTCCAAAGAAAGTCCATGATCAGGATATTTGGAAATATACTCGGAACCGAATAAGACAGCTTTTACCATGTTTTTAATAGTAGCTGTTATCAGATCGTGCACCTTATCCGGAATGATATCATTAACCTTATGCTGCAGGCCTTTAGCTAACCGGTTTGTTAAAGAAGGCTTCTTTGTCATTTTCAGCTGCCATATTTTCAATTCATGCATAATTTTTTCTTCGTAAGATTCCGTATCCATAATTGCCCCTCATGACAAAGATTATTTTTAAAAAATTAATGAAAATTAAATTATTTAGGTTTATTTTAATGGTTTTAACTGGTAAAATATACTTATACATTAATTTTACCATACAAGACTGGAAGTATATATAATAAAAGTATTTTTTATAGAAATAAAAGGAGAAATCCAAATGTCTAATATCACTATAAGAAAATTAACACAATATAGTTACTCCGATTATCTAATGCTTCCCGATAAAAATAGATACGAAATATTAAATGGTAAACTATATACAATGACACCTTCACCATCAACAAAACACCAAATTGTATCTGGAAAATTATATTTGCATTTAGCAAACTATTTCGCTAATAAAGATTGTTTTGTTTTTTATTCACCCTATGATGTATTGCTGCCCGAAGGAAATGAGGAAGTTCAAAATATTAAGACTGTCGTTCAACCCGATTTACTGGTAGTCTGCGATAAATCAAAAATATGTGAAAAACACTGCCTGGGTTCGCCGGACTTTATAATAGAAATTGCTTCTCCGTCCTCTCCTTCCATTGATTATATAAAAAAGTTACATTTGTATGAAAAGCACAAAATCAAAGAATATTGGATTGTAAATTATGTGCGTAAAGAGATCGTGGTCTACAGTCTACAAGAAAATGATGAGTACGGTGAATTTGAAATTTATAAAAACGGTCAAATTTGTTCATCTATTTTTACAGATTTAACTATTAATCTTAAAGATATTTTTATATATTAATTACATCCTGGACTATGTCTGCTATGACTCGTCAATGCCGATATGAGACTAAATGGAATCCCCAGCCTTTCCATCTCCAAACAGTAAGTTTACGCTCATGAGGATTATTATAATTACCCTCTACGGCTATAAATTCGTTATTACCGTCCCGGTCTATGTCTGTATAAGCTGCGGCAAGAATAGGAAAATCCAAATTTGAAGACTGCCATAACGGTTTAATAACACCATCCTTTAGTTTAAAGACAAACAGATGGTTCTTTATGCTTTTATCAACAGTTTCTATCCAAAAAGGCATTTGTGTTCCAAAACTTCCGGATTTCCAGAGCAGTAAGCTGAGATCACAATTCCCGTCATTATTGGCATCTGCTAATAAGAAATCATCAACCCACCAGTATTCCGGTGTTTGCCAAAGCAAGTCCTTGTCTTTCGACACTGTTACACGGCCATCACATAAAGAATACTTTTCCACCTGACCATCCCCGTCCAAATCATAAGAAAGACTTTTTAGCAACTTCTTCTCCTGTAAAGATTTACGTGGAAAAACTACATACTTTTCTTCTTGTTTATATTTATTTTGATCAACTATTAAAATGTTATCTTGTATAGCATAATTTTGTGGGGCTAGAGGGTTTAGCAGCAATGGTAAGGCTGCTAAACCCCCGGTATTAATTGCTTCTTCATAATTCTCATTACTTTTAAGCATACTTAATATCTGGACCGGTAACATAATACCGTATTTTAAGTTCTGCTCACAAGTATTTCTAAGCATTTGAAAAGCTGCCGCATCCAAAACAGCCAGGTTAATTAAACTTACCCTGACCGGGAGTTTAAGCTTTTCTTTACGAAACTTTGTAAAGTCATCTCTGATCGAAACGCATCCAGGTAAAATTACTGCAAATACCAGACAAAGAATTAAAAGTGTCGTCAACTTTCTCATATCAGCGGGTTGTTATAAACATATTTGTCCATAGAGGCAGTGGCGGGTTAGCACCGGTTTCCAACATCTTATGCCACTTTGTATCCGTCAGGCGATCGTTTATCGGCCAGGTAAACTCATAGTAGGAATACACTCCACCCTTGCAAATCCTTAGCTTACCCTCCACCGGCACTACAACATATATATCAAATATGTGTCCGGTTGCCTCTTCTAAAATACTGCCGCCTTCCGGGTAATTTGCTATATCAGCTATCAGGGCCGCCGGTTTATCATAAATCGCCGAGCGGTGATCAATACCTTCATCACGCAGCGCCTCTAACCAGAAATGTTCCAGGTTTGCCCCATAAAAACGTATAAAATCATAGTCCTCTCCGGTTAATTGAAGATTGTTAATTTCTTTTTCAGCTATATTCTTTAAGGTAAGGGTCATCTCTTCCATCCTTCTAAGATTCTCTTTATCACGGTCATCTATGAGATTGGCCTCCTGCAAACCCTTTGACGTCATTTTTACCAATGAAGCCAGACGGGCAAATACATAGGGATTTGGCTCAACATAACCACGGTCATCAATATTATCTCCCCCGCCTCCCGCTTCAGCATAAACCGGCTTGGCGTATAAAATTGTATCGTGCTTTAATTCAGTCCAACTGCCCAGGAAAGCATTAATCTCTTTTCTGGCCCAGGCCTGGTTAAGCATAAAAGAAGGGTAACCTTGAGTTTTTTCCTGAAGCATGGGTAATAGCGAGTAAAGCCAGCCGTTATAAAGGTTCTGCGTCCAAGTATTTTTATCCATGCCCTCTGTTTCAGCCTTGATTCTTTCAAATTTTTCTTCATAGTAACGGTATTGGGTTTCATCTTCAGACTGCAAAATATTATAAGCTTGTTTTGAACCAAGTACTGCCGGGATATCCATCCCCTTGGGCAGCACCCTCATTTTGCCTCGCCGGTTATCCTTTACCTCAGGATAAACCAGTCTTTGAAGGATATATGCATCAACAGTAAAACGCTGTCCCATAAAACGAAAACCCTTTATTTCTTTTTCCCGTTCTTCTGCAGTTTGATTAACCGACTCAAGAGGTATGGAGTTAATGGACGGGCCTTTTAATTCTAAGACAGCTTTCATAAAAGCCTTCCATTTTTCCTTGTTGCCGGTTAATTCTCGCAGGTTAGCATTGGGTCCATAGACTTTTTCCAGTAACTCTCGTATCTGATAATAGGAAATATCGTCAGATTGACCGGCAAAATAACCTGTTGACTGATAAATTTTCTCCCAACCTAACCTGATTTGGTCGTCACTTAGTGCCAGAGCAGCCAAAACAGCAGATTTCAACTCATCTTCATTTTTAAGACAAAAGGTAATTCTACCATACCACATCATATTTCTAAAATAATTTCTCAGTATATCAGACTTTTCATAATGCCCGCGGGGTGTATATTGTGAGTAATCTTCCTTGGGAATGTTTTCATCACCATTACCCATACTCATAACCGGTGAAATTGCCATAGTATTGTGCTCATTTATTAGTTTTAGTTCTTCTGCCGCTTCCTTTTTAATAACTTCAGGTACTACGGCAGCATTATCAGACAGTTTGCTTCCTACAGCAAAAAATCCGGTATTTCTTTTGGCGGCATTCTCCCAGCCTGTACCTTTTAATGTATCATATTGATTTCTTGATTGCTCCAGCATAGCTTTGTTCAGTACTTTTAATTCTGATGCCAACTTGTCAGTTTCAATGGTTCGGAGTAAATGATCAAAAAATAAGTGGTAGTTATGTAGTATTGAATCTGTGGTGATAAAGAGAGGCACCGGTTCATATCTTTCTGTTTCGTAAAGTTCGAAAAACTCCCTGTAGTCGTTAGGGACTACCGCAAAACTGTTTTTAACCAGCATGTCTTTAGCCTGGTCACTAATTTGAAACATAGAACGGTTGGTGATATTGCTTAAGTCAGGATTTACTTTATATGGCACTACAGCAGGTTTAATGCTCACCGGCACATCTTCGTAAGCCGCAAATACAGGAACGTTAACCTTCTCTGACTGAGCAACAACACCTTTTGTGTTTAAAGTTCCTATTAGGGAGCTGCAACCTGTCAGGCTGACAAGTGCAATAAGAAAAACTGCCAGTAGACCCTGAAAAATAAACAATCTCCTGTTCATGATTCTTCACCCTTTCTTATATTTGCTCAAGTTAAGATTTTTAAATATATTAACCTTAACATGAATTTATAAATAATTCGCCGCAATAAACTTATTTACCTTTTTTTGAATATGGTACAACAATTTATCAAACGAATCAACAGATGTTTAATATCAGATTAACACAGAAAAAAGACCGGTCTAATCGATCCTTTTAGAAAAAAGTTAACTTGTTATGACAGTTAAAGTATAGAAGAACCTTTGAAGAATCAATTAAGGTGAGATTTGAAGATGTATTTTAAAATAGCTACGCACATAATAAGGAACCTTTCTCCTGAAGAGAAAAGGTTCCTTTAAGAGCCCACAATAACCTACGCTACAACTACCATGCATCTCTTCATAGCCCAAGACAATCTTTCGACTACCCTGAACCATTATGAAACCCATGATAACCTTTGCTCAACTAGCATGAATTCCTTAGAAGCCTATAATAATCTCACGACTATTATAGACCTCAAAAACTCATAAAAAGTTTTCTTCGAAACTCATACTAATCTTAGCTCAACCAATAGATATCTCATACGATCATATAGTAATCTTATAGATTACTATATGGCCTGCCTAAATACCTACCGATCTTCCCGCCAGCTAATACTAAGCTTATTATAACCTAATATTAACCTTTGACCGATTATTATACAGCCTGTTAAGACCCTGTAATAATCTTAGCTCGGTTATTGTGAACCCGTTGATATTATAATGGCTTTTTAGCTCTGGTTTTATTAGTGGTAAATTTTATCACTTATTATTTGCCTGAATTTACAATTATAACGGTAATAATAATTATACTCATCAAAGCTATTGAAAGTAATGAAATAATTAATTAGACAACAAAAACTGTAGAATTTTTTATCTACAGTTTTTGTTTAATTTATATAGCAATTTATAGTTTTTGGCTTTTAACCCAATCTCAATATAAAATTAAGATATATAAAAGAATAGGTTAATAATTTACTGTTATAATTACAAAAAATATAAAATTTTGCACAGTATATAGCAAATGTTTTTACAAGTATCTAAAATGAATGGGGGTGTTTTTATTGAAAATTTTAACGGACAACCGTTTTGGCTTGCATATCTCACAAGTTGAGCAAACATGTTCATTAGCTGATTCATCAGGTATAAAAACGAACGAATCAGAATTAAGCATTATGGCTTCAAAAGAATTAGAAAGCGCTAGAGCCACAATATCTGAACTTTTTGACGCAGCCAAGCTAGTACTTAAAACGTTTCACAGAAAAACCGGTTTATCTATGTCCGAGGAATTTGCTCTTAATGAATTATACCAGGTAATCAATAAATTGAAAGTCAATAAGATAATAACAAAATGAGATTTTCTATAAATTAATTTCCTGAAATCCACCTTTAAATCCACAAGGAGGCCTTTTACAAATGGGCAGAGGAAACACGGAAAAGAAGGAATTTATGCGTGAAGGGTAAAATATCTGTAAAGGATTTTAAATTATGGCTGGAAGAATGAAGCAAGTATAGCTATATGAAGGACAATACTATTTTATGTGCATTGCATTTGCAATGCACATAATTTGTGTTAAAATGTATATAATAATAACAAAGGAGTGATAGCAAATGTCTGAAACAACAAATTTAACCATTCGCATTAATAAAGAACTCAAAGAACAGGCAGAACAACTTTTCTCTGAATTGGGTATGAATATGACGACAGCATTCACTGTTTTCGTCCGACAGGCTGTTCGGCAGGGAAAAATACCCTTTGAAATTTCTTTAAATATTCCGAATGCTGAAACAATAGCGGCTATGGAAGAAGCCAATAGAATAAGCCGTGACCCAAATGCAAAACGCTATTCAAGTTTTGAAGAACTGATAGCGGAGGTCCGGAATGAAGTATGAGATTTTATCGACAGGTAGATTCAAAAAAGACTTAAAGACAATTATGAAGCGAGGGTATAATATCCAATTGCTGCAAGATGTTGTTTCTCTGTTGGCGGCTGGAATCCCCTTGCCGGAGAAAAACAAAGACCATATGTTAACAGGTTATTGGACCGGACATAGAGAATGCCATATTACTTCCGACTGGCTTTTGATTTACAAGATTGACAACGATGTTTTAGTTTTGACACTTACCAGAACAGGCACACACAGCGACTTATTTTGAGTGCAGGACGGCCCTATGGGGCCTCTTAGTTTTTATATTTTATTTGCCCGTATCGTTGTAATTGTAAATCTGCATTTGACGATGATACTACTTCATATTCAGATTTTAAAATTTGTCCTGGTAAGATTAGAGTAATTCATTAACCAGTAAATAAACATTCCGCCTATAAGCATTGCAAAAGTTATAGCTGCCCATAAGAAAGGTGAAATACTTAAAGCTGGCTCATAAAGTTTCTTTGCATCACGATAGACAATAATTGTTATAACCAAATGAGTAGCACTACTTACTATTACCCAAATCCACAATAAAACTCCAAAGAAAAGAGAAACTCCCAGCATACCACAAATCCCCTTCCAAAGAGCCCTTCCCTGATATTGATAAGAGCGGTTTTCGTGTTTCATGTCAGCGGCGTTTGTTCTCCGTTAAAGTCCTCAAGATATATGCCGGTCAGGTTGTTCACTTTCAGATAGGCTATAAGGCTCTCATGAATTTTAGCCGCCAATTCCTTATGCTTACCATACTGCTCAATAATTTTTTCTGCAACTCCACTTTTTTGTTTGCAAAACTCCTTTATGGACGGCACAAAACCGGCGCCATCCTTTGCTTCGATGTATTCAGCAAATGCATAGCTTCCATCAGACCCCTTGCACAGCTTTATAGCGGCAGGAACAACGCCTCCACTGATTTGAACAAGCTTTTTCTCATAGAGCAGATATTGCTGAAAATCCACCGTTGCCCATATGGTCAGCATATCGCCTTCTTCAAATTTATCAAACACATACGGAGCAACCATCACCACTCCATTTTCATTATACGGTTTATAACGCTTGAGGGCTGCCGCAGTTGCAAGCTCTTCAAGGGTTTTACCCTTGGGCGGATTTACAGGCGGCAATGGTACTATTTCCAGAGGCTTTAGCTGTGAATACCATTCCTCGCCGCTCTTCCAGCCTTTCGGAACATTGTTCCTGTATCCGAGTATTTCTATACAAGCCTCCGCCATTAAATCACCCCGTTCACCCTTTCCTTTACCATTTGCAAATTGTCCTGTCATGTATTTGTATGCCGGTTCTCCATAGTTGGCTATTTCAATCAAAGTGTTACTCTTGAATGCGTTTTTATTATGCTCCAATTCATCCGACTTCTGTGTGGATATTATAGCGGCAAGTTTCTGTTCAATCAGTGCAACCAGAAGTTCTCCTTTAGGATTGATAAAGCTGGAATCGGTAATTTCCCATGCACCGTTTTCCTTATTATCAAGCTTGAAGACAGTAGCTTGAAAGCTTGTGCCGTTTCCTAGATCAAATATCAGGTGCAGGCCTTTTTCATTACCTCTTTCCACAGTATCATTCTTTTTGGTCAGCCTGGCGTCATAACCGATGGATTTGAAGTAATCCACAAGCGTTTTTTCAGGATCTGCAAGCTTTAAGGGTATTGTAATTTTAATCGGACTTGAAATATCTTTTTGCAGTACAGTTGAAGATTTAGATGTATCGGATATACTGTCTTTACTTGCTTCAATCATCTTATTTCCAGTATTCTTCAGTGATCCTGCCAGCTTAAAAACTGAAACAACTAACAGTATAGCAACTGCGAAAATAATAGTTATTCTAAGTGTCTTGGGACGTCCGTCTACCATATTTATCCTCCCCTTCATTCTATTTTTTCCGGCAGTTCGCATTGGACATCAGTTAGTTGTGCTATACAATTATGAATATTATACCACAAGGCCAAACAATTATCAGTATTTAGGAAATGTTCAATTTGTGTAATAGTGAGTGGTGAGTTTTCCTATAGCAGTAACATCATTTTCCATTCAGAATCAATTGGCCCAACGTTTTTTTCATGAGATCTGTATTCCGTCTTGGCTTTCATTGTAGATCGTTCTTTTTCCGCCAACCATGTCCCTTGGGCTTAAGTATTGCCTGCTACATAAAAAATGACCGCATACACGGTCATTTCTGCTATTAAAAATCAATGCAAAAACTTCAAAGTTACCTCTGGCATATATCCCATTGCAGTGGCAAAAAGATCATTTTCCAGCCTTTCTTCATCATTTAGCATTTTCTCCAGTGTAGATTTTTCAACTATAGCATAAGGTTTTATGACTCCCAGGAACGGGTGCTTTATTTCCGGAGACAGCTCACCACAATCAACACTTGCCACATGAAGACCTTCCGTATGAAAAGTATATTCACCTATAGTCTTGCCGCTTTCTGTTACCACCATTCCAACTCTATTCTTTTTACCTGAAAGCATGCCATTCATCACAGATTCTATGTAGGGGTGTTTTTGAGCAAAGGATTCTAATATTCTCTCTCTAAGCGGAACCAATTTTTCTTTGATTAATAAATCTAATTCATTCATCAATACACATCCTTTTTATCATTTTAATTATTAATCTCACCATAGCCTTTTCTCAATAAAACCTCCAGTTCAGCCACCAACGGCAGCCGCGGGTTGGTCACGGTTACCTGATCGGCAAAAGCCTTTTCCGCCAGTGAGGGTATTTTAGCCTCATAATCCTTCCGATTAATACCCAACTGCATCAGTGTCGCAGGCAGGTTAATCTCCGCCATTAATATGCGCACAGCCCCGACCAGAGATGCCACACCCTGTTCAACGCTTGAGGACGCCAGTCCCAAAAGCTGCGCGGCCCGCCTGTACTTCTCCGGAGCCATGTAATATTCGTAATTAGGGTAGGAAACAAATTTGGACGGTTTTTGAGCATTGTATTCAATCACATGAGGCAAGAAAACTCCGTTAATCCTGCCGTGCGGGATACGAAACTCCCCGCCCACCTTATGCGCTAAACTGTGACAGATGCCCAAAAAGGCGTTGGTAAAAGCCATTCCCGCAATGCAGGAGGCATTATGCATTTTTTCTCTGGCCTTTTTATTGCCTCCGTCCCGGTACACCTGCGGTAAATACTCAAATACCATCTCCATAGCTTTTATAGCCATGGCATCGCTATAATCAGTAGCCATCACCGAAACATAAGCTTCCAGCGCATGAGTCAGTACATCTATGCCGGTATCGGCAGTCAAATCCGGCGGCACTGAATAAGTAAACTCTGAGTCAATAATGGCCACATCAGGAGTTAATTCGTAGTCGGCCAAAGGATATTTAATCTCAGCGCCTCTATCCGTAATTACGGTAAAGGCTGTAACCTCTGAACCGCTGCCGCTGGTGGTGGGTATTGCCACCATTTTCACCTTACGGCCCAGTTTGGGATATTTATAGGTTCTCTTCCTTATATCTAAAAACTTTAGTTTGAGCCAATCAAACTCTACATCCGGGTGCTCATAAAATAGCCACATAGCTTTAGCCGCGTCCATTACAGAACCGCCGCCCAATGCAATTAGAGTATCCGGCCGCAGGTTCTTGAGCATGGACACACCGCTCTGAACTGTTTCCAGTGACGGATCCGGCACCACTTCGCTGAAGACATCCGCCGCAACTTTATTGGAACGTTTGTTCAAGTGATAAAGCACCTTATCAACATAACCCAAATCGACCATAATCTTATCAGTAATTATTGCTGCCCTTGCCACCCCGGGCATCTTGGATAGGTATTGAACCGCACCTGGTGAAAAATATACTTTCTCCGGAACTTTAAACCACTGCATGCCTTCCCGGCGATAGGCCACGCGCTTAACGTTGATCAAATTAACCGCACTGACATTGGAGGTAGTTGAGTTATGTCCCATTGAACCACATCCCAGCGTTAGAGACGGCATATTAGTATTATATATATCCCCGATAGCGCCATGGCTGGAAGGTGAGTTGACCACAATCCTGCCGGTCATCATGCGCCGCGAAAACTTCCTGATTAGCTCATCATTCTCACTGTGAATCACCGAAGTATGTCCCATACCGCCAAATTCTATCATTTCCTGGCACAGCTTAAAGCCTTCCTCATACCCGTTTACCTCGTAATAAGCCAGTACAGGGCTTAATTTCTCTCTGGACAGAGGGTGATCCTTGCCCACCCCGTCAATTTGCGCGATCAGAATTTTAGTACCGAAAGGCACGGCAAAACCGGCTGTTTTGGCAATTTCCTCAGCAGGGTGTCCAACTATGTCCGGGTTTAAAGAGCAGGTACCGTTTCCGGTAACCATCCTCTGCAGCAGTCCGGTTTCCTCCGGTGAAAGAAAATAACAACCGTAGTCTGTAAACAGTCTCCTGACTTCCCTTGCTATTTCTCTGTCTGCAATAACTCCCTGCTCAGAAGCGCAAATCATCCCGTTATCAAAAGTCTTGCTCAGGATTATGTCATTAACCGCTCGCCGCAAGTTAGCCGATTTCTCAATGTAGCAGGGTACATTGCCCGGACCCACGCCCAGTGCCGGTTTACCTGTACTGTAAGCCGATTTGACCATCCCGCCTCCCCCGGTAGCTAATACCAGGGCAACTCCCGGGTGATTCATCAAGGCTCTCGTTGCTTCTACGGAAGGCTCTTTAATCCAACTGATACAGTTTTCAGGCGCTCCCGCCGATACAGCGGCCTCCAGCAAAGTCCGCACCGCGGCAGCACTGCACTTCTGAGCACCGGGATGGAAACTGAAAATCACCGGGTTTCTGGTTTTCATGCAGATTATAGCTTTAAACATAGCTGTGGAAGTAGGGTTGGTAACAGGCGTTACTCCGGCTACCACACCTACAGGTTCAGCTATTTCCAGGTAACCGGCCTCTTCATCTTCATTAATCACACCAACTGTTCTATGGTACTTAATACTATGGTAAATATACTCAGTAGCAAAGATGTTTTTAGTTATTTTGTCCTCATAAACACCCCGGCCGGTTTCCTCTACCGCCATTTTAGCCAGTTCCGCGTGTCTGTTCAGACCGGCCAAAGTCATAGCCCTGACAATATCATCCACCTGTTTCTGGTTATAATTTAAAAAATTGTCCCTGGCTCTTAAAGCCTTTTCTACCAGGTTCTCAATAGCTTCTTCGACTGATTTGTTTTCGGAAGTCTTTTGTACGTCCATTTGATTACCCCCGCAATAAGTACTCTTCAATAATCACATATCCAGCTTGATAGATTCGGTATCCGCAGCTTTGTAATATTCCTTCATCCATTGTAGGGCAAAGATATTGTCATCACTTTGCTGCTTTGGCGCCCTGTCTGCAAATTCTCTGACCAAAACCGCCGCCTCGGCAGCTTTGATATTGGTTCCCGGACCTCCGACACAGCCTTCCGGGCAGCCCATACCCTCCATAAAGTTGGCATCCAACCTGCCTTCTTCCAGCTGCTTCAGCAATTCGCTGCATTGTTTTAACCCGTTGCCTTTAACCGGCCTGAACTCTAAATCCGGCGCACGCCTCTGTACAGCCCTGTGAATAGCCTCGGAAACACCACCGGTATGTGCAAAAATACGCCCGTCATGCGATGCATCCTGCACCTCACTCTGCCCCAGTGAACCGTCAAGTGATAATTCAGCAGCCTCCAGTAAAGCTTTAGTTTCCTTAAATGTTAATACGCAATCAACAGCCGGCTGTAAATCAGGTCTTTTAGCTTCTGCTTTTTTAGCTATACAGGGACCGATAAAAACTACGCGACATTCTTCCTCCCTCCCCTTAAGCATTTTTCCCATAATAATCATCGGTGACATGGAAGGAGAAATCAGGTGGGCAACTTTAGGCCTCACCTTTTCCACCAATTTTATAAAAGCAGGACAGCAGCAGGAGGTGATCATAAACTTTTCCCTGCTCTTCATGCGCTCACAGAACTCTCTGGCTTCTTCAAGAACAACTATATCCGCGGCCATGGCTACTTCATAGACACCGCTAAAACCCAGCGCCTTGAGAGCGGCTTTTAATATTTCCGGGGTTACACCGGGCCCAAACTGCCCTACAAAAGAGGGTGCCAGTATGGCATATACTGGGTTGACCTTACTTTGCAGCAGCATAGTTGCAACCTGTGCGAATTCAGAGCGGGCTATAATCACACCCGAAATACATGTATCCACACACCATCCGCACTCCACGCACAGCGCGGTATTTATGCTGCCTTTACCATGCCGGTCATAAGTTATAGCTCCTGTAGGACATGCATGAACACAGGGCCGCTTTTCCACACTGCATTCCTCACAGCTTTCTTCAAGCAAGTGTACCAACAGCGGTTCTGATTCCTCCTGCCGGCTGTGTTGCAGCAAAAAATCCAGCCGCTTGTCTATCCTGTCACGCCAGATTTGCTCATCTTCGATTTTTTCAGGGAAACACTCGGCAATGATTTTATCCGAGAGCTTTTTTCTGTCAAGTATTTCTCCCAGTTTCATTTGGCGAGCCAGATTTACCAGTATACGGTGAGCAAAATCATTTTTGTTCATTTATTAATATGTCTCGCTGCCTTTATCTCACAGCGGTCACATACTGATGCATTGTATTTATTACGGCTGATTAAATAACCCGGCTTCTCCGGCTCACCGCATATGATGCAGCGCTTGCTGTCAAAAGTTATCCCCTTTAACATCCAGTATATTGCCCCCCTTTTCATCGCGACAAAAGCTTTCCAACTCACTGCTGACCAGTATCTCCCTGGTATTGCCGCACTGCTTGCAAACAATAGTTAATATATTATACAGATCATCTGTTCTGGTATAAATGTCATACTTTTCATCATTATCGTTACAGCATACCTGGCAAAAAAAACGAATCAACTGCTCACCTCCAATCCCATAAGAGATATTTTATATATCCCTAATAATTTCACTTCTATACAAAAAGCCAAGAAAGTCGCTTAAGCGACTTTCGAGACAGCCGCAGCCACTCGTGCTCGACGGAAATTATGCAAACACAAATTCTCTATTAATTTAACCAAATTATCACCGAAAATAAACTTACAGTTATCCACAGATCTATCATAAGCATAATTTCCCAGAGCACAAAAAAAACTACCCGTATATTACAGGCAGTTTGTTAAAATTATTTTTTTATTATCATATTATTATGATAAATCAAGCATTATTGCTAGCTGGCTCTTTTTTCCACCATGCGAACAACATCATTTAGTGTCATCATTTCATTTTCGATACCCTGGGAAGCGCAAATGTATTCTTTACCCAATGAGAAGCAGGCCAGAGCGCTGCCTAACAACCAGGCCCGGTCAATCAGCCTGCCGCCAGGCAGAATAGTTGTCGGTAAACCGGTTAATACAATGCCGTCATTGGATCTGATTACATCCAGCATCAGGTGAGCACCCACACCGAAAGTAAATCCGATTAACAAGGGGTTAGAAGCAAAATGCTTGATCATTTTAACCATGTCGGCTTTCACTATCTCTTCAACCGGAGTGAAATCAAATATTTCTTCCGATTTGAGAGCCATATCCAAAAGCCTCTTCAGACCAAGCACCGGTAAAATGCTGTGGGAAATAATTGACTGCTTGCTTAAACCCAGCATAGAAATTTTTAAATTAGGAGCCCCATAACCCAGCAAAAAGCCCAGTGTACCGGTACCCAGGTAGGAGTATTCTTCCAGTGTACCCACGGGATTTTCTTTAATCTCCTGAATCTTTTCCGTAACAGCTTCAATCAGATATTCGGGATTTTGGAGGTAAAACTTTACTTTCTCATCAGCAATCGTATCCTTGGCATCTAACGCCAGTTTAGTAATAAAATACAGCCCGTCTATAACGCGAACCTGCGATTTATCTCTCCACTCATAAATATTATCCTTATCCGAAAAATATTTTACCTGTGTTTCTATATACTCTTTGGCGAAAGTACCAACCTTACCAATAATATCAGCTATATTAATGTTTTCCAGCATACTTGTCATACCCTTCACCTCTATATAAAAATATTATTAAAAGCCAGTCCAACACATAGCGATAACTAAACGTTCATCGCATCACACTCCCTTAATCAAGATTAAAACTTTCAACCGAGGGCATAGCAACATCCCAGAAAATCTCTACCATACCCTCATTAATAATTACCTCTTTTATATCCACCACATCAATAAGCTTCAGGCCAAATATCTCTCTGCTATATATTTCATTTATGTATGCCATCTTCCTGAGATCCATGGTAATCCTGTTATCTGAATAGTCTATTCCTCTTTTATTGCCAAATAAATAATTAATGATAAATTCTTCACCCGAATTCATATGAGTTACTTTTGTACCAATACCGACAAATATATTTTGCAAAACACTGTTAGTTCTGATTTGAGGAGGTTCAGCCAGATGCAAAATTAAATAATTACTTTTTGCATTAATTTCAATTTTCTTAATTTTCAATAGACAGCCATACATATTTCGCTTTTTCTTAACCACTATTTTAAAACTAAGCGCATGCTTTTTAATATCCACATCAATCTTGTGCAGTTCTTCTTTCGCTTTTACCAGGACCAGTAAAAGTTTTTGTGCCAGATTTTGACTAATGCAAAGAGATCCCTTTAAAAGTATTTCACCCATAAAAGCAAGAGGCAACTCCCTGATTAAAGCATGCAAACTGCTTTCCTCATTGTTTATCTGGAGACCATCTAAGCTCTCTTTATGAATTCGTTCATTGATGAGAACCACCCCTAATTGACTAGTGCTGCAAAAAACATATTTCAGCTTAATTAATCTGTTCGACATCTGGCCTTAAACTCCTCCCAGAAAAAGATATTTTGTTAAACATAATATTTTTACCAGCCCGTAAAGTCTTTTAGGATAAGAAAAACCGCCACAGTTGTGACGGTTCCTCCAAGACATTAATCTTTCTAAGCTATTCGTTTTTAAATTCAGGTTTGCGCTTGTTTAAGAAAGCATCAATACCTTCGTTTCTGTCAGAGGTAGCAAACACCAAACCAAACAGGTCAGCTTCCAGAATAAATGCTTTTTCTAAATCCATTTCCAATCCGTCATTTACAGCTTCCTTGGTCAGGCGGCAGGCCACCGGACCGCGTGCAGCAATGCGCTTGGCCATACTCTTGGCAAAAGGCATTAATTCTTCAGGTGTTACCACATGATTTACCAGACCGATGCGCTGGGCTGCCTGTGCATCATACATATCGGCAGTCATTAGTATTTCTTTGGCAATGCCGGGGTTAACCAGGCGGGTTAATCGCTGGGTGCCGCCAAAACCGGCCATAATGCCGAGGTTAACTTCCGGTTGACCAAATTTAGCTTTATCAGAAGCAATGCGAATATCACAGCTCATAGACAGCTCGTTGCCGCCACCCAAAGCAAAACCGTTAATGGCAGCTATAACCGGCTTTTTCAGGTTTTCAATTTTAC
Source organism: Desulfofarcimen acetoxidans DSM 771 (assembly GCF_000024205.1). NCBI lineage: Bacteria > Bacillati > Bacillota > Clostridia > Eubacteriales > Peptococcaceae > Desulfofarcimen > Desulfofarcimen acetoxidans. The sequence goes on along the minus strand of NC_013216.1, from coordinate 1,798,297 downwards.
TGAAGACAGTTTGTCCCAGGCGGGCAAATTCTTTAGCTTGAATGGGAGTAAGTTTTTGCATGAAAGCAATGTCCGCACCGGCTACAAAAGCTTTATCTCCGGCACCGGTTAAAATAATTACGTTTACTTCAGCGTCATTTTCAAGGTGAGAGAAAGCATCCCCAAGCTCTTTTAAAGTTTCTTCATTAAGAGCATTTAAAACCTTTGGACGGTTAACAGAAAGAACCGCAATACCGTCTTCCTTTTCCAGTAATAGATTATTCCAGGTCATGTGAGACACCTCCTATTTGCTGTAATCGTATACGCCTTTACCTGTCTTTTGTCCCAACAAACCGGACTGTACATACTTGACCAGTAACGGGCAAGGACGGTATTTGGAATCTTTGAATCCTTCGTACAGAACATTCATAATGTTTAAACAGGTATCCAAACCGATTAAATCAGCTAAAGCCAGGGGCCCCATGGGATGAGCCATACCAAATTTCATTACATTGTCAATATCTTCAGCAGTGCCAAGACCTTCTGACAGAACAAAGAAAGCTTCGTTAATCATCGGCAGTAAGATTCTGTTAGATCCAAAGCCGGGGCTGTCTTTTACTTCAACGTTAACCTTGCCCATTTTTAACCCGATCTCGGCAATTGTATTATAAGTTTCGTCACTGGTCATAAAACCGCGAATAATTTCCAATAATTTCATAACCGGTACAGGGTTGAAGAAGTGCATGCCAATAACTTTGTCCGGGCGCTTGGTTACGGCCGCAATTTGGGTGATCGGCAGTGAGGATGTATTGGTAGCCAGGATGGCTTCCGGCTTGCAAACAACATCAAGAGTTTTGAAAATGTTTGCTTTCAGTTCCATATTTTCAATAGCGGCTTCAACAACCAGATCTGCATCCTTAGCATCGTCAAGGCTGGTAGATGTTTTAATTTTGGCCAGAACTGCATCCTTGGCGGCAGCTTCCATTTTACCTTTGGATACGGCGCGGGAAAGGTTTTTATCAATAATGCCCAAACCTCTTTGTACAAACTCGTCTTTAATATCGTTAAGAATTACATTATAACCGGCCTGAGCGGCAACCTGAGCAATACCTCCACCCATTTGACCGGCACCGATAACCATAATTGTTTGAACCATGCTAATCCCTCCTGAAGTTAATAACATATTTTTATAAAAATGCCGGGCAAATAAATCAAAACCCGGCACTATCAATCTAAACTAAGAACTAGGCCATCTCAACAACCAGAGCCGCTCCCTGGCCGCCACCGATACATAAAGTAGCCAAACCAAGCTTGCCGCCGGTACGCTTTAATTCATAAAGCAGGGTTACTAAAATCCTGCCACCGCTGGCACCAATCGGGTGACCGATAGCAATAGCCCCACCGTTGGGATTAAGCTTTTCTTCCGGGAAACCAAGTTCTCTGCCCACTGCCAGAGCCTGTGCCGCGAAAGCCTCATTTGCTTCAATAACATCGAGATCAGCTACGGTTATACCGGCTTTAGCCAAAGCTTTTTTAGAAGCGGGAACAGGACCCATACCCATAATAGAGGGATCTACGCCACCCGCACCGAAGCTCCTGATCACAGCCATAGGCTTAATGCCAAGTTCTTTGGCTTTATCCGCAGACATTATAACAAAGGCTGCTGCACCATCATTAATGCCGGAGGCATTACCGGCGGTCACACGTCCGTCTTTCTTAAATGCAGGCTTCAGCTTGGTTAAAGCTTCAATTGTTGATCCACGCTTGGGATATTCATCTGTATCGAAAAGTACGGGATCACCTTTTCTTTGAGGAATGGGAACCGGCACAATTTCATCTTTAAATTTACCTGCATCAATAGCTGCAACAGCCTTTAACTGACTGGACAGGGCAAACTTGTCCATGTCTTCGCGGGAAACATCATATTTCTCCGCTATGTTCTCAGCGGTAATACCCATATGATAATTATTAAAAGCATCCCACAGACCGTCTTTGATCATAGCGTCAACAACTTTACCGTCACCCATGCGCATGCCCCAGCGTGCTTTTTCCATTAAATACGGAGCCATACTCATGCTTTCAGTACCGCCGGCCACTACAATATCAGCCTCTTCAGCGCGTATCATCTGCATAGCCATGCCAACTGTTTTCAAACCGGAACCGCATACTTTATTTACTGAATATGTGGGAACCTCAATAGGAATACCTGCTTTAAGTGAACACTGGCGGGATACATTCTGTCCCAGACCTGCTCCCAATACGTTTCCGAAAATAACCTCATCAACCTGCTCACCGCTAATCCCGGCCCGTTTTAAAGCCTCAGCAATAACGATGGCACCCAGCTCCGCGGCAGGAATGTCCTTTAAAGCTCCGCCAAAGCTGCCTACAGCAGTACGAACCGCACTGACGATTACTGCATCACGCATAATTTATCTCCTCTCTGTAAAGCGTATTTTTATTTTTGTTTTACTGTAAATTTCTTTCCACTAATTCTGCCAGGTCAAAGGCTTTAATTGCTTCTGCTGCACCTTTATCCTTAATACCGTCTTCCATCATAGTTAAACAAAACGGACAGTTGGTTGCTACAACTTCAGAACCGGTTTCTAAAGCCTGCTCCGTACGCATAACATTAATCCTGGTGCCGTGTTCCTCCAACCACATTCTTCCGCCGCCGGCACCGCAACAAAAGCCTTTGGTCTTGTTGCGAACCATCTCAGTCAGGTTAATTCCGGGCAACTTATCGATAATCTGGCGGGGCGCCTCATACTCGTTTTGATAACGTCCTAAGAAGCAGGAGTCGTGATAAGTAATTTTCATTCCCGCACTGGCAGGTTTAAATCTTAACTTGCCTTCTTTAATCAACTGGTTAATTAATTGTGTATGGTGAATAACTTCATAATTACCTCCGAACTGCGGGTATTCATCTTTAAGCACAGTCAGGCAGTGCGGGCAGGTAGTCACAATTTTCTTAACTCCGTAACCGTTTAAGGCCTCTACATTCTCATTTATTAATGATTGAGCCAGGTACTCATTTCCCAGCCTTCTGGCCGAGTCACCACAGCATCTTTCTTCTGAGGCCAAAATAGCAAAGTTTACATTGGCTGCCTTTAATATTTTGACAAAAGATGTAGCTACTTTTTGACTGCGATCATCAAAGGCTGCAGCGCAACCGGCGAAATAAACTATATCGACATTACTGTCATCGGCCAGAACTTTAACATCCAGCTCACTGGCCCAATCTCCTCTGTTGTTCCAACCCACACCCCAGGGATTATAGTTGCGCTCCATATTGGTGAAAGCCAATTGAGCCTCAGCCGGAAACTCACTGTCCATCATAACAAGATTCTGCCTGATCTGAATAATTTTAGGCACATGTTCATTCATCACCGGACATTGTTCCATACAGCTGGCGCAGTTAGTACAATCCCAAATTTCTGCTTCACTAAACACATCAGGCACCAGGGTCTTTTCCATAACAGCTTCAGCGCTTTCACTGCTGATAGCCATCTCTGCTACAGGAGAATTGGACAATTGGGCTTGTTTTAAAGCAGGACCGAGGACCTGCACTTTTTCCTCAACATGCATTCTTAACTTGTGAATAAAATGCTTCGGTGACAGATGCTTACCGCTTAGATAGGCAGGACAATTAGCCTGACAGCGGCCGCATTCAGCGCAGGCAAAGCCTTCCATGATATCTTTCCAGGTAAAATGCTCTAACTTGGCCGCCCCATACTGCTCAATTTCCTCATTTTCAAAATCAATCGGCTCAATCATGCCGCCACGCGGCTTGAGTGTGCGGAAATACACATTCAGTGGTGCAAACACCGGGTGAACATGCGGTGAATAACGGAAGAAGACCATAAAACCGGATAAAAAAATCACATGAACCCAAAAAGATACTTCCACACCGGCTGCCAGTGCTTGTGCAGACATTCCGCTGAACAGATTGCCAAGAAAGCCGGTAATAGGGGCCAGTGAATACATAGGATCCTGAGTTAATGCATATTTAAAACCGTTGCCTGCCAGGACAGAGCCCATCATTATGAACAAGCCTGCAATCATGCCGAGGATTAGATTTTCAGCCGGTGTTCCAAAAGCCTCTGCTTCCAATCTTTCTACCTTTTGCACCCAGCGGCGCCAGCCGGAATACCAAATACCTATAATAGCTATCAAACCAATTACATCAACAAACAGATAAAACAGGGGGTTGTCTGTGATATAAGGAATATTGAAGCCGGGTATCAAACCTGCCAAAATGAACTGCAATATGCCTAAACCAAACAGGTTGGCTCCAAAAAAGATCATTAAGTGCATAATCCCGCCTTCCGGCTCACTAATAATCTTCTTTTGTCCTAACACATAGACCAACAGGCCTCTAACACGCTCTCCCGCATTGTCAGACCTGTTATCCTTTTTTCCCAGATAGGTTGCCATCATTCGCTCTTTAATACCCTGAACCATATTAAAAAGACCGAAGGCCACCAATGCTGCAAAAATAACAATTTTCAGGAGGCTCATGTTGACCTCTCCCTTCGACCATGTTTACAATTTTGGACAGGTATCCGCATACCTGGTCAACATACATCCAGGCTTACCCTCCATTTAATTTCAAAAAATATATAGCTGCTGGAACCGGTGGTTATTTATCTGTATACCATCAAAAGTTCCAGCAGATGCCACAGCTTACGTTAATATATCTATCTATAGATTAAGCCAGTAATTTCTTGAGTTCTTCTTTGAGAATCGGAACAACCTGGAATAAGTCACCTACGATACCGTAATCAGCTACTTTAAAGATATTGGCGTCTTCGTCTTTATTAATAGCTACGATACACTTGGAGGAACTCATACCGGCCAGGTGCTGAATAGCACCTGAAATGCCACAGGCAATGTAAAGGTTCGGTGATACGGTTTTACCTGTTTGTCCAACCTGTTGGGACTGCGGATACCAGCCTGCATCCACTACAGCACGTGAGCAACCTACGGCAGCGCCAATTGCATCCGCCAATTCTTCAATCAGCTTCATACTTTCGGCATTTTTAACACCACGGCCGCCGGAGACAATAATGTTGGCTTCTGTGAGTTCCGGGCGGGAAGAGATAGCCATAGCAACTTCTTTAATCTTTTGGCGAATGTCGCCTGTATTAGCATCAGCATTAACAACTTCAGCCTGCTTGCCAGCTGCCGGTTCATTAATAGCTAACACGTTAGGACGCATAGCTGCAATAACCGGGCGAGCTTCCGCGCAAGATGCGGTTACAAAGGCTTTGCCTGCATAAAGCGGGCGGTCAAATACCAGCTGGCCTCCATCTACTTTAACGCTGACAGCATCAGAAACCATACCTGTAGCCAAACGCTGGGCCAGACTGGCTCCCAGGTCACGGCCTACTGCCGTATAACCGAAGAAAACAGCGGTGGGCTCATTAGCTTTAGCTAAATCTGCTACTACGTTTACATATGCATCACAGGTATATTCGGCTAATTTTTCATTGTCTACAACATAAACTTTATCGGCACCATACTCACCAAGAGCCGCCGCCAGGCCGGCAACATCTTTACCGAGCAATACCGCACAAAGTTCTTCGCCAAGCTGGTCGGCTAAACCACGACCGGCACTCAACAATTCATAAGTCACTTTTTTTATTTTAGCGTCACGCTGTTCAGCAAATACCCAAATACCTTTTGCCATTTGTGATTACCCTCCCTTATATAACTTTAGCTTCTTCGCGCAGTAATTTGGCTACTTCCTTAGCCGCATCAGCAGCTTCGCTCTTGATAAGTTTTCCTGCTGCGCGGGCTGCCGGCAAATATACGTTCAACGGTTTAACTTTGGCTGCAACTGCCGCTGCGTCTAAACCTAAAGCACCTAAAGCAACCTTATCAATCGGCTTTTTCTTGGCTTTCATAATACCTTTCATGGACGGGTAACGGGGCTCATTCAAACCCTTTTGGCAGGTAATCACTGCCGGAAGCGCGACTTCCACAACTGCGGAACCGCCGTCGATTTCAGTGGTAGCAGTGGCTGTGCCGCCGGCTACTTCCAATTTAACTGCTAAATTAACTAACGGAATATTTAAGGCTTGAGCAACACGAGCGGCTACCTGAGCGGAACTGTCATCAATGGCTCTCCAGCCGGCCAGCACCAGGTCATACTCCATACCGCTGATTGCTTTAGCCAGAGCAACTGCTACGCCATATTCATCGGCATCTGCCATTGCCGCGTCATCAATTACATAACCCTTGTCAGCACCCATAGCCAACGCCTGGCGTACGGTCTGATCTACGTTAGAACCTACGGTAACAATGGTTACTTCACCTTTGGCAACCTCAGCAATTTTCAAAGCTTCCTCAACGGCAAACTCATCGTACGGGTTAATAATCTGGGTAACACCGGCATCACTGATTTTTCCACCAGAAATATTAATTGCGGCTTCAGTATCGAAAACTTGTTTTAAAAGCACTAAGATTTTCATACGCTACCTCCTTTGCTTTTCCCTTACTTATAATGATAGGCATCTAATGAGCGACCCCATGCGGAAGCCGCTCATAAAATACATCAACAAACTGTTATGAGCTTATTATTATCTCTTTCTCCCGCCAACACCCAGGTGGGCAGCAATAACAACGCGCTGAATCTCGTTGGTGCCTTCGTAGATTTGGGTAATTTTAGCATCACGCATCATACGCTCAACAGGATACTCTCTGGTGTAACCGTTGCCACCGCAGATTTGAACAGCCTCAGTGGTTACTTCCATAGCTGTGTCACCGGCAAAGCACTTGGCCATAGCTGAATATAAACCGTATCTCTTGTCTCCGGCATCCTTCATATAAGCAGCCTTTAAGGTTAACAGGCGGGAAGCTTCAATTTTCATAGCCATGTCAGCAAGTTTGAAAGCAATAGCTTGCTGTGCGGAAATCGGCTTGCCAAACTGTTCGCGAGTATTAGCATAATTTAAAGCATAGTCATAAGCGCCTTGGGCAATACCTACAGCCTGAGAAGCAATACCGATACGTCCGCCGTCTAAGGTAGCCATAGCTACTTTAAAGCCTTCGCCTTCTTTGCCCAGCATGTTTTCTTTGGGGATTTTGCAGTTATCAAATACTAATTCATAAGTAGCGGAAGCACGAATACCCATTTTTTCTTCTTTCTTACCAAAGGTGAAACCGGGGGTGCCTTTTTCTACGATGAAAGCAGTGATGCCCTTAAGTCCCTTGGACTTGTCGGTCATAGCGGTTATTACATAGATGTCGGCATAGTAACCGTTGGTAATAAAGATTTTAGTACCGTTAAGTACATAGTTGTCGCCTTCCAAAACGGCAGTGGTTTTGGTAGCGCCTGCGTCAGAACCGGCGGCAGGCTCAGTTAAACCGAAAGCACCGATTTTCTCGCCGTTGGCCAGCGGGGTTAAGAATTTTTGTTTTTGTTCTTCGGTGCCGAAACCATAAATCGGCCAGGCACACAGGGAAACGTGAGCAGAAAGCGTAACACCGGTGGAAGCACATGTACGGCTTAATTCTTCAACGGCTAAAGCGTAGCTAACATTGTCCATGCCAGTCCCGCCATACTCTTCGGGGAACGGAATACCGGGCAGACCGATTTCAGCCATCTTGTCCCACATTATTTCTTTTTCAAATGTTTCATGATGATCCCGTGCAGCCGCACCAGGAGCAATAACTTCATCAGAAAAATCTTTTACGGTTTTTTGCATCATTTCTTGGTCTTCAGTTAATTTAAAAATCACTTAGATACTCCTCCTCAAAGATGTATTTTAGCCCCTTACCATAACCCTGATCCAAATCAGGTTGCAAACGGACCTGTCTTCACAACTATACCTAGCAAAGACCATACCAATTTTTCGAAAACTCTGAAATACTGTAAAACAACGAATTTACAAGGCTGGAGCTATTGTAGAGGAGGATGATCTAAAGAACAGTGTTTTTTTAATTTACAGAAGAAACTTGCATCGGGCCTACCAACATTTGCTTTACACGCTGAAAAGGCAATGTATTCATGGTATACACAAAACACAATTGTATACACAAATCTACTGTTATGATTCAAGCTGTGAGCTTTTTCTATCTTACTGAAAATAAAGTTTTTTAGCTTAAATTTAAAAGCCTGCGCTCTTTTGAGCACAGGCTTATGATTTTATGCCGTTTTTACTGCTATATTACGTTTTGCAAGGGCGGTCTGGTACAGCTGAATATACTCGACTGCCGAGCGGGCCCAAGAAAAATCAAGTTCCATAGAGTTCTTGACCAGCTTGCGCCAGTTATGCGGTTCTTCACGATAGACCTTTAAGGCCCTTCTGACGGCCTGCCGAAAAGCATTGCCCTCATATTCCAGAAAAACAAAACCATTTCCTGTTCCAGGCGAAGCATGATAGTCTTTTACAGTATCGGCCAAACCTCCCGTAGCACGTACAATCGGAATTGTACCATAGCGAAAACTTATCAACTGTCCCAGCCCGCACGGTTCATAATGTGAAGGCATTAAAAACATATCCGAACCGGCATATATGCGCTGGGCCAAAACAGGATTAAAGGCAATATGGACAGCAACTTTTTGAGGATACTTTTCTTGAATTCTTTCAAAAAGGTCATGATAGTAAGGATCACCCAGTCCCAACATTATAAGCTGAACATCCTCTTTCATCAAATCGTCAATAACCGGTATAAACAAATCCAGGCCCTTCTGATCAACCAACCTGGAAATTAGGCCTAACACCGGCAAGTCCTTTACAGGCAGTCCCATTTCTTTCTGTAATAAAAACTTGTTTTCTCGTTTTTTATCCAAGCTTTCCGCATCATAATTCCTGTATATCCGGGGATCAGTTTTAGGATCAAATTCATGAATGTTTATACCATTTAAAATCCCGTACAAGTCATTGCTGCGCTTGCGCAGAAGTCCATCCATATGCTCACCCAGCTCCGGGCGTTGGATTTCTCTGGCATAGGTTTTACTTACCGTACTGACCAGGTCAGCATATAAAACACCGGTTTTTAAAAAACTGAGGTTACCGTAAAACTCCAGCAAATCAGGTGTGAAATACTCGTCCCCGACTCCAAAGTATCTTAAAAGTTCTTTCGAATAATTCCCCTGATATCTTAGATTATGAATAGTAAAAACCGTAGCCGTTTTATTATAAAAAGGATCATGCCGGTATTTTGTTTTCAGGAAAAACGGTATCGGTCCGGACTGCCAGTCATTGCAATGAATTATATCAGGCTGCCAATTAAGCTTGGGCAGCATCTCCAGCAGTGACCTGCAGAAAAATGTAAAACGAATGGGATCATCATCAAACATATACATACCGTCACGGTAAAAGTAGTGGTGATTATCGATCATATATACGGGAATAGCCTTATCCTGTCTTTTATAGTGAGCCTCTATAGAGGAAGTCCTAATGATCGCGGTTTCTACACGATCACCGAATTTAACCGGAAAATCCATAAGATAATCAGAACCTTCAATTTGCTTATAATGCGGCATAACCAATCTTACATCATTAATATTGTGATCAGTTCCGACCAGTGATAAGGCTTTGGGCAGTGAACCTGCCACATCGGCCAGTCCCCCAGTCTTGGCAAAAGGTGCCACTTCTGAGGATACAAGCAGTATTTTTAAAGGTCGATCAAACATATTACAACACCTTCCTGCCGCTAATATTCCAATTTTAATTATTTCAAGTTATCTTACCCAGTTTATGAATTTATTATATGCCAATACTAAAGTTTTTTTTACAATCAGGCAGGAATTAAGTCAGTTAAAATCGAAAATAAATATAAATATATGAAAATTGTGGGAAGGGGGCCTTTTTTCAAATGACCAAAGACCCGATCACTATTAAAGGCACCAAAAACGGTTTATTAATAATAATAGATCCGTTTTGTGAATATGATAATATAAAGCTAAAACTTACAGAGAAATTGGACTCTGCCAAAGGTTTTTTTAAAGGAGCAAAATTTATCCTGGACCAGTCCAAGAAATCTCTCACGATAACTGAGCAGCAAAGATCCGAATTAGAAGATATATGCCAAAATTTTGGACTTATCCCCAGTTTAAATTTAGAGAATATCTATGATTTGCCGGTGGAAAAAATCATAAGTTCAGCTAAATTAGCCAAACACAGTAAAGCAGAACCGGTAAACCCCCCGGGAGAACCAACGCTTTTTGTGCAAAAAAATTTGAGATCCGGGCAAAAAATAAGCTACCCTGGCCATGTGGTTATCCTTGGCAATGTCAATCGAGGCGCAGAAGTTATCGCGGAAGGAAACATTGTTATTTTAGGCAGCTGTCTGGGAAACATACATGCCGGATACCCGAGAAATCGAAACGTCAAGGTGATAGCTACATTTTTATCTCCCAGTCATTTGAGCATAGCTGAACATTCCTTTAAGATTCTTTCTGACCGGATCCCGGCCAACCCGGAAATTGCCTTTATTAAAAACGGTGAAATCATTATTTTAAATTTTCTCAGCAGTCATATGCAGGCACAGTAATCAGTTAAGCTGCCCTATAGGGGAAAGCAGCCTTAAACGACTTTCAAGCAGCCACAGGCATTCGTGCTCGGTGAAAATTATGCATTGTTAACCTTGTCTTATCCACAGTTCCACCATAAGCATAATTTCCCGGAATACAAGTAGAAGCCAGGCTTGGCCTGGCTTCTACTTGTATGATTCAGCTAAAAGAATCCCTACAATCGACTTAGCATCTCGTATCTCTCCCCGCCGGACCATATCAAGCGTATTCTGCAAGGGAACCGAAATTACCTGAATAAACTCATCTTCATCTAAATCCTGGCCAGTATAAGTCAAGTTGCGAGCCAGGAACAAATACATCTTTTCATTAGTGAAACCAGGTGTCGTAAAGAAAGAAGGCAATTCCCGCCATTCCTCCGCTTCCCAACCTGTCTCCTCTTTTAATTCTCTCTTAGCACAGATTAAAGGTTCTTCCCCCCGTTTTAAACCGCCGGCCGGCAGTTCCAACATAACTTCTCCCACTGAATAACGAAATTGTCTTACCAGCAGCACTTTTTGATCATTGGTAATGGCAATAACAGTAACGGCACCCGCATGTTCAACCACTTCTCTTTTTGAAGTGCTGCCGTTAGGCAAAGCTACCTCGTCTAAGCGCAAGCTTAATACCTTGCCCTGGTATACAACTTTTGATTCTAATGTTTTTTCGGCCAAATCCGACAAATTATTACCAATCCCTTCAGTTTTCTCGTTAATTAAAGGCGAGTTTCTTCATAGCTCCTATTACCAGTGAAGGCAGTAAGGCATAATCTTCAGTATCCAGATAACGGGGTGCCGAAGCATCAAATAAAACATTACCGTTAGCAGGAAACTCCTCATCAGCCAGCCAAAGAATAAAGGTTACCGGTACGCGGGGAAATACCGGTATAGTTATACTGGCATCTCCCATAGTCAGCCTTTCTCCACCTAATTTCTCCCCCGCAGACAGCATTTTATCCGGAATATTGCCAAAAATGCCGACCAGAGGACGGATAGCTCTATTAGTAAAAGGTTCAATATAAATAAAACCGTCCGGCAGTTCTTTAAAAGAAATCAACTTGTTTTGCAGATCTACCCCGCTTGCCCCATAAAGATAATGAAGTATTAAAATTTTTACCTCTATTATAACCTCGCTATTTGAATCGCTGTAATATACTTCACCATCCGGATAAACCACCCTGTAGTCTTGTCCCAAAAAAGGAACCGCAAATTCCTTTTTTTCAGTATTATAAGTTACTCCGGCCTTAAGTGCCATAGCCTCAGCATCTTTTTGGCTGAAAATAGTTTTTGCTTTTTCCAGCGCCGGAACCAGATTTATCAGTGCCATAACGTACCCCCTCAAAAATTTCTTTCTTATTCTTTCTACTTCGACAGAATTGTTTCCTGCAAAAGATATGTATTATTATCGACATATATTTTTCTTAATCAAAATGAATATCATCGCTGATTATGAATATTTTATCGTAAAAAGATCATGAGTTATCCGGTTCAGGTTTTTTTTGCTTTTCCGGCAATAATATCCTCCAGGCAATTTAAAGCATAAGAAACCTCAGCAGCTGTGTTAAAGTGAGAAAAGCTGAAGCGAATTAATTTCTTTTCCAGCGTACCCAGTGTTTTATGAGCATCCGGCGCACAGTGAGCACCTACCCGGCAGGCAATATTAAAGGTTTTATGCAATATGTCTGCCGCCTCCTGAGTGTCGTACCCCTCAAAATTAAATGAAACTACCGGGGCTCTGCCTGCTGTATCTTTTAAACCGTAAATTCTGAGGCTCTTCAGATTACAGGCTCCCTGCAGAAACTGCCCGGTTAGATTTAATTCATGCTCGCGAATCTTTTGCATGCCTTCCCGCTGAATATATTTAAGCGCCGCTCCCAGCCCGGCAATGCCAAAGCTGTTGACAGTACCGCTTTCATACCTGTCCGGCATAACCTCGGGCTGTTCCGGAACTTCTGAGAGCTTGCCGGTACCACCGTGTTTGAGCGGCGTTAGCTTTATGCCTTCTTTAACATATAAGCCTCCCGTACCGGTAGGTCCCAGCAGGCTTTTGTGTCCCGGAAAAGCCAGCAAATCTATACCCATTTCCTGCACGTCAATATCAAATACACCGGCGGTTTGCGCAGCATCTACAATAAAAATTAAGCCTTTATCGCGTGCTAACTCCCCTACCTCTTTTACCGGCATCAGGGTGCCGGTTACATTAGAGGCATGAGTCAGTACAATTGCCCTGGTATTTGACTTGACGGCAGAGCTGATAGCCTCAACAGAGATAATCCCGGTCTCACTGTCACACGGCACTTTGCTTACTTCCACACCCTGTCCGGCTAAGTAATAAAGAGGCCTGCTCACCGAGTTGTGCTCCATAGAGCTTGTTATTACGTGCTCACCGGGGCGCAGCAAGCCTTTTATGGCCAGGTTTAATGCCTCTGTCGCATTTAGACCAAATGTCACTTGTTCCCATTTATCTATGTTAAATAAACCGGCCAAAAGCTGTCTTGTCTCATTTACTATGCTGTTGGCCTCTAAGGCCATCCGGTAGCCCGATCTGCCGGGATTAGCCCCCACCTGCTTCAGGCAATACTCCATTGCCTGCCATACCGCATCCGGTTTTGGCCAGGATGTCGCCGCGCTGTCAAAATAAATCAAAGTAACACCTCCCCGCTTAATATTTATCCTGGGAGGTCGGATTATACAGGTCAAGATAACCTTACCCCATTGATTGAGGGATTTTTACCAGCTCTTCTTTGGAAAGTCCGCTGCAGTCGTTCAGCAAGCAGGTCATTCCGCTTTCTTCCCAACTTATGGCTCGTTCAACTACTTTGCGCGATCCCTTTAAATGCCTACTGAGAAATATCTTCCGCAATATCCTTGCGGCCCGTCACAACTGTTGTGCCATATCATTTGGAAAAGTAACAATGTTTCATTGAGAGGCGCGGCTATTTAGGTTCAAAACCGGTATTAAATACAGTTTACAATTCATTTAATGCTTTTTGTATACTGAACGGTTTAATTCACGCAGAAGAAAAATGAAGACTAACCAGGTTAGTCTTCATTCACTCCACTGCGATAGTACCCCGTATCCATCCGGTTGACAGAAATAAACTCTTTGCCCCCAAGACTGCGCAGCTTCAAACTGTAGACTACATCAAAATACTTAAAAATATTCTGATCAGTCAGAGCGGTAAGACAAATCATCTGCACCCGGTTGGCCGCAGCCAATTGGAAAACCATATCCAGGATATGGGGAGAAGAGGCGGCACCGAAAGGATTATCCGCCACCAAAACTTTGGCCGGGTTGTACATAGCACTGGCCTTGCTGCGCAGGTAAGAGATCAGAGCAATATACATAGCACAAAAGCCTGCGTAACGCTCACCACCCGACCATTTAAAAACACCTTCCCAACGATCATAGCGAGAGGAGGCATGATCCTTTTCCGGTTTTAAAACTCTGACTATAGCCTCGGAAAGAGGTGATAGAACATTCAGCAATTCCTTGGAGGACATTTTGTGCTCAATAAATTCCTGTAGTTTTTGCTCCTCCGCACCTTCATCTTTCATATCGTTTAGTATCATGATACACTGATTAATATAATTGTCCGTCACCACCGGCGCAGCCTGTTGCTCCCAAGATCTCAGCTTAATGTCAATAGCCTGCAAATTCCGATCGTTTAAAGTAAACTTGGAAAACTTCTTGATAGAATTTATTTCATCGGCCACCCTGGAAGCCTGCTGTATGCAGCGACTGATCAGTTCCTTTTTATCCTCCTCAATTTCCTTCAGCTTGTGTTTATAACTCTCCTCATACTTAAGGATAGTGGCAAAACACTTACTGAAAACAGGTTCTACCAGCGCAAAATCATATTTATGCCTGTCCTGCTCTAACAAAGATTTAACAAAACTGTTCACGATGCCGTTGTGTCGGGCCTCCAAAACCTTTTTAAAAATCTCGAACTGTTTCTCTACCACCCGGCTCTTGCTCTGCTCTTCATCTTTGAGCTTATTTAACAAGCGGGTTTGCCGGGAAACAAAATCCGTGACATTTTGCATGGCCTGCTGCCAAACCTCCGGGGGCAGCCCATCATCAATCGGCATTATGCTGTTGCTCTTCATGTTTTCATCCAACCTGATTCTCGCGTCTTTCAACAAGGATAACTCATTATTATTTTTTTCAAGCAAATCCCCCAGGAGCTGCAATTCATTCCGCACCTGCAATTTATCCCGCCGCAAAACCGCTTCCTCATTGTCGGGATGAGAAAACAGAGTATATGGCTCCTGTCCGTACTTTTCCGCCACTTCCTCACAATATATTTCCATTTTTGAAACAGCTCCGGCCCGCTGCTCATTCATGCCTGCCTGCTCTTTTTGCATCCTACGATGCATATCCTTACATGACTCCCGCCTGTTTTCCAATAATCCGATCACTTCATTTGAAATATAGCTATCGGCATGGCTGACCTCTTGCAAAAGCAGTCCGTAAGTATTTTGAATTATTTTTTCGTATTCTCTAATATGCTCCTGACAGCTCTTAATATCATCTTCCAGCGACTTGAGCCCTTTTACTTCTCCAGCCAAAGTTTTTTCCAAACCGGTCGCCTGTGCTTTAGCTTCTTCATAGCTCAAAGGCAAAGCCTGTCTCAATTCCGGCAGAACGGCAGCCACGACCTGAGGCAGCGCACTGTCCCGCCTGTTGTCACCGTCCATATTAAGAAGTTTATCAGTTATCATATGAGACTGCCGCCACCCGTCATGTTCCAAAACTTCCAGGCCTTCACACTCCCGCTCCATTTCATCCAGTATTCTGCTCTCGTTATCCAACCGCAATGTCAACTCGGTTATTCTAGTTTGCAGACCGTTCAGCCTATTCCGGCAATCCGCCAATTCTGTGTGCAAGGACTGAATTTGTCCGGCCAGTTCCTCCATTTGCCTTAAATAACTCACTTTCTCTTCGTGCTGGCAATAGAGGTTTTCCAGTTCTTTATAGTGATTTTTCGCTTGAGTCAAGAGTTCTCCCTTCTTTTCCCTATCTTCCTCCAGCACTGTTTTGACTTCAAGCTTCTGAATACGCCGCTTTTCCTGATACACCAGGCGTGAAGCTGTTTTTTGCATCTCAGCAACAACAGCATTGCTCTCACTTTCGAAAACCGGGGTTGGGTCTTGCGGATAGCTCAGATAAAATTCCCGTACTTTAAACTCTAATTCCGCCAATAAGTCACTATTTTGACGCAGCCTGCTTATTTCCTGTTCCGCGTCCTCCATCTGCTCGCCAAGGGAGAGCCTCAATTCTTCCAATGCCTGGCGGGAAAGAGCATAACGGTAACCGCCATGCCAGGGCAGGTAAACATAGTTATCCATCAGTGGCAGCAGAGCACTGTCTTTCACCTCACCGCCGGACAACGCTGCCTCACTCTTCACCACCAGCGGCACAGGGTTATTTAAAGCCAGCTTCTGCCACTTTTCCGCCAATTTGCTCAAATTAGCCAGATCCTTGCGGGCAACGATCAAAGAATATGGCAGCAAAGGGTTGTTTTTCAGATAATTCTCCCGCTGTCGGCCGCTTATTCCGGCCAGATCAAGCCACTTGCTGCCTGTCTCGGAGAAAACACCCCATTCTTCCAACTTCTCCTGCACCAGCAGCAATTCCCGATTGGGCACATAATATTCCAAGCCGCTCAGTTCGGCCTTCTCCTGAATATTGCTCTTTTTTGCCCCGACCCGCAGCATAGCTTGCTGCCCCTCAATTACTTTTTGAGCCAACCTGGTCTCAATGTCAGCACGGTTAGCAAATATATCCCCCACATCCAGCGAAAACCGCGTCAAACTGTCCTGGATATGTTCATATTGCGAATTAAAAACAGCTCGATTTTCGTTAATGCGTTCCATGCGATTGGCAGCAGACGCCTGCCGGAATTTCAGTTCTTCAATTTCTTTCTCAACCGGCGGCAATTCTTCAACAATCTTTTTTATACTGTCTTCAATTTCATCCTTTGCCCGCTCGATTTCCTGTATAATTTCCGACACTGCCTTTTTTCCGTAAGCAGGATCTTTTACCCAGGCTTCCTCATATCCCCCGGCCAAAAGCGTCTTTTCTTTTTCTGAATAAAATTTCAGCCAGCCTTCCACCATGCCTGATTGTTTTCCGCTCTTTTCGATACTTTCTTCCAGCCGTTTCTGTTTTACCTCCTTCTCTTTCGTTTCCGACTTCAGGGCTAACAATTCCTCCCTCAGAGCTTTTACACCCGGCATCTGCCGGTTAATCCTTTCTTTAAGCCTGGTTTTCCAGGTATAGCGGCAGGTTAATAACTGCTCCATGAGTTCCCGGTTGCTGCGCGTCAGATTTTCCGCCTCAACCTGAGCCGCTTTTATCTTTGCCTGCTCCGCAGCAATTTTAAGCCAGAGGTTTTTACCCTTAGCCAGGTTTACCTCATAGGCAGACTGCCTTGCCTCTTTTTCAACCAGTGTAATACTTTCGGTCAGAGCAATAAATTTCTTTTCCAAATCCTGTAGTTCCAGTTTCACTCTGATATATGGCAGGCTGTCCAGCTTATATTCCAATTCATGGAGCCATTTACCTTGCTTTTCCAGATCCGCTGACAGTCCTGCGTTTAAGGCATTGATTTCCTCTTTCCTATTGTTCACACTGCAGTACAATCGCGCTACTTTTTCTTTTTGCCCACTGCGCTCCAATATGCAGTCACTGTAAGCCTTGATGGCGGCCAACACCTTTTCTCCCTCACCCCGGATAGTAGAAAAATCTTTGATGTTTTTTTCCAGCTTAGGGATGCTCAAAAGATTGTCCTTATGTCTGGTAAAAGCACGGGCTAACTCTTTTTCTTCCCCGGCCCGGTTAAAAATCACCTGATCCACACCCGGTATAATCAATCTTTCCATAAGCTGTTCGGTTTTTTTGCTCTTTTCAAAAAAACCTTCCATACCGCCTTCATCACCGTTAGTGGTCTTGATGCCCCGCCATTCCCGCTCGTAAATATTAAATGTTTCCAGATGCTTGACATACTTGTGCTTTTCCCCCTTATCCTGTTGAAAAACATCCAGGCGGCGGCCTCCCTCACCGGACAGGCGGCGCAACATAACCAACAATTCCTGGTAGGAACGGACCTTGCGATTTTCCAGCAGCGGCAGGTTCTCTATATCAAGCTCATTAGGAATCTGATCATACTGAATCGTATACATAAAATATTTAAAAAGCCTTTCATCCTCGTAGCCCCTGGTAAAACAAAAACCGGTCAAAAGGTAGCGTGATTCCGGGTCATCCAGGCGCCATTCCACCAGGATATGTCCGGTAAAGCGATCGCTGCCGCTGACCAGATCGGAAGCCGGCCTCACACCGATACTTTCATTAGGCAGCACTACTTGTAGAAGCAGTTGCACCATAAGAGACTTGCCGCCCCCATTTTCCAAAATAAAAGCACAGTTACTGCCTGCAGGCAAAAACATATCATTGACAAATTCTTTTTTACCGTTATCATACTTGACATTAGTTAGTCTAATCCGCTCAATTTGCGGCAACCTGATCCCTCCTTGCCGCCTGCCCGCCGGACAGCAGAAACTGTAACAATTGCTCTTTTCTCGAGGTATCCGAGTAGTAGCGGCGCACCATGCAATCCAGTCTGTCACGCAGGTAAATCTCCCTGTCCTGATGTACGATAACCAAATCCTGCGCCTGCAAAAAATTGCAGACTTTCAGAATAAAGCTCACCTTATTGTTCTTACTTCTTGCCAGGCTCTTTAATTTATCATCATAATCAGGCAAATCACGCCACAGATAAACAGCATGTGAAAAACCGAACTCCAATTCTTCCTCTATAACAGCTATTTCCTCCAACTGCCCGATCTTTTCTGTTTTGTCAGTAACAAATGATTCCAATTCTATTACCGGCACGAACTGGCGGGTAACCACGTTCAAATCCTCGCTGTCGTAAAACATAGCCATCAGACAGAGTATTATAAAATATGCGGTATAAAGCTCGGCATTTGTCTTTAAGCCCAGCAAATCCCTCAACTCTGTATTGGTGTAGCCAAACACACGGTTATCAATGCCCGGTGAGATATACAGCTTGTCCACCGCATTCAATACCTTGACTTCTGCTGCAGGTTCAAAAACTCCGGATATAATCTCCCTTACCTCGGGAACATTTTTATATGCCTGCAATAACCGGGAGGACTTTTCGTCAACTACTCCCCGGCTGACAAGTGTCATAAAAATAGCGCAGGCATCCTTTACATTCTCAGCTTTATACATTTGCACCACCTCAATAGGACAATCACCTTAATCTCTCGGCAAATTACAAAACATCGCTTAACGCCCGAAAAACAAAATTCGTCACCTGGCAGCCGTTAGCCAAAGTCAAAACATCCTCAGAACCGCATACCTCCAAAACACCCTTATCTGCCAGGTACTCGTTCTCTTTTAAATATTGCAGCAGCAAAAAAAGCAGGTTGGTACCTTCAGTTGAATCAAAGGTTTTTGATTCCATCTCTTCGGTTACTTCCATAGGCAAAGTGCCCGTCTGGTGCAATTGTACCAGAAAAGGATAAAAGTCAACCCGATTGATCAGGTCATCACAAGCAGCAGGTTCCATAGATTGCAGCACATCCAGCAAGGTGTAAGAGGTGCTTTTTTCCAGAGGTGACAGACAAATTTCTATATAATATCGAGTTCTCTTATCCCGCAATTCTTTTAATGCTTTTTCCCGCTTAAGTTGTTCCATGACCTCCTCCGGATCATAGTCGGAGACAACTTCTTCTTCCTGCTCCTCAACCGTTCTGGTAATCAAATTGGGCTCAAAAACCTTTTGCATGTCGAAATACTTAGGGGGTTTTGGCTTTAAAAGAGGGTGAATTAAGTGGCGCATGGTTTCCAGAGAAGCATTATTACTGATCACCCCATCCACCAGTTCCCTGTCAAAACTGATCTTGGTACGAAAGGCATGGGCAATATGCGACTCCATAGTCTCTTCCAGCACCATGCTTAAGTCAAGCTTTTCACTGAACAGCCTGGTATGCTCGTTTACAACAATATCCAGCCGCCGAGCCACTTCCAGTAATTGGGTTAAAGCCAACCTATCTTTTTCCCGCAGGTAGCGCGAGCGAATGTCCTGCTCAGTAGAGCGTACCAGTTCTTTTAATTCAGAAAAAACCTTTTTTTCATCCTGAAACTGCCGCTGTACCCGACCGACCAGTTGTTTATACCGATCTATGGAAACGGCGTGGACATCCCTCAATATTGCCCGCCGCATATCCTGCAAGGAACTGTATACCTTTTTCACCTGCAAATACAGGTCATCTACAGCTTGTAAAGCTCCGTCAAAAACCCGCCTTTCAATCTGCTGGCGCAGGTAAATCTGTGCAATCGTTACGCGCAGTTCCTGGTAAATCTCCCTTGTCTTAAACAATAAATCCAGACCCTCCTGGGAAAGCTTAAATTTAATCTTTCCTCCTATTTGGTAGCCGGCTATCTCTATCAGATGAAAGCGCAGTTTTTCAGAGCCGCCCGTTTCCAAATCTTTAAAGGGATGTTCAAACGGTTTGCCGTTATTGCGCAGTTGATCCAAAACAGTATAGGTAAGTTGCTCCGCTTCTTCACTGCTCAATTCTTTATTGTAATGACAGCGCATCACTTCCAACAGAAATTTGCTTATCCCTTCATGGTCACACTCACTGCGTCCCATCAGCATACTGTCGAGAATATACAAAAGTACCGCCAAACCAAGTGAAACAAGATCATATTCCTGGTATTTGCGCAAGCCTTTTAATTGCCAGATTGGCTCAAATACTGACAATGACTTTACTCTTGCTGAAAAATCACGCAGGCATTCATGCACCCCTGTCACACTCCTCCAGATAAAAAGGATAGGCTAAAGCTTCCTGCGGTATATACATAGATTGGCTTAAAACAGACAATATAACTTCTGTTTCCTCAGCAGAAAAATACTTTAAAAAGTTTTCTAAATGCAGGTCATTGAGCCGCTGTTTTTTAACCATGGGCCGGGGAGATATCTTCAATAAACCGCGGTAAAGAAACACAAAAGGAATTATCTTATATTCAGGATAAGCTTCCGCCAAGCCGCTATAAATTGAAATGCCCTCATAATCAAGGTCACCGAAATAATAAAGTGTAATACCCGTATCCCTGCAATCAGGAATCTCCTCCATAAACTTAAGGCTGTGCAATATCTTTTTGCCTTCGCCGTAAATAAGCATATCTAATTTTACACCATCAATGACTCTGGCTTGCCTGTCAGACAGGTCAAGTGCACTTTTCTGCCAGTTTCCTCCCCGGTTAAATATTTTTTTCAGTGTAAAAAAGCTGTCTTTGTTCTCTACTACCAGGCAGTTTAATGGGGATACGGTTTCATAAATAACATAGAAAAAAGGTTCAAAGGTGGGATAACAGCCCAGATCACCCCACTGTAGTCCGATCCTACGGCAAAACTCCTGCCCCCTCGCACTCGTTAGAAATTTTTCATCCCGGAAAATCTGATAGGATCTTTCGTTGACGGAAAAAGGAAGATTTAAGGTATCGTACATACCTGCATCTTTCAAAAAAGCATCCAGCATATCCAAGTATTCTATATCTTCGTCATGGCCAAGCGGGTGATTGCTGTAATAATCCGTGCATATCCTGGGATGGTAAGCAATCAATCGGTGTCTGTCAGTCTCCTTTTTCTCCTCACGGATATGATAGCGGTTGTACAACAGCGGTCTACGCCCGTTAGTGCCGGACGCTTTTACCGGCGTGAGCAGTCCCTCGGCGCAAAGATCTTCAATACAATCCGCCAGCGCCTCATATCCCCCATTTTCGATAAAGACACTCTTTTTTCTCACCATATCTTCCATGTAAGAAGTTTCAATTCTTTTTGTTTTATGGGTTATAATTATTTGCCTGAGTTTTGCCAGCACAGATAAGCCTCCATCACGATTATACTAAATAATTAGTTATTCTACCTATATCAGCAAATACCTATTTGAATTTTAAAATTTTTGTATTATATAATATTCGGATGTTGTTTAAGCAAAATATTATTACCGCTTGGAACCGGAATGGACCGAGACGGGGATATAGTTTATGATGCCTCTCTGTGGGTATAGCCGGCAGAACAATAGAATCTGCCGGGCTGGCTGCCGTAAGAGTTTTAGCTGATGCGGCGGAAAAGCAGGAGAACATTGCCCACGGAGCAGATGTACTCATTTGCCATAAACTTCTCTTAACAGTTTAATCTCTTGAGCATAGCCAGGTACATCATTGGGAGTTTCCAAATAAAAGGGTAGATTTCGCAACTGGGGGTGGTTGATGATATCGGCAATAGCCTCTGCTCCAATTGTTCCCGCCCCGATGAGAGCATGTCGATCCTTTTTACTGTTGAAAGAGGTCATACTATCATTCAAATGAATGGCTTTCAGGTTTTTTATCCCAATAGACTTATCAAATTGCTCCAATACCCCATCCAAATTGTTTACAATGTCATAGCCTGCAGAATAAACATGACAGGTATCCAAGCATACTCCCATCTTTTCAACCAAATTCACCTTTTTCAATATCTGACTGAGTTCATCAAAGCTGCTTCCTACTTCGCTGCCTTTTCCTGACATTGTCTCTAATAATACCGTTGTGGTCTGCTCTGACCACATTACCTGATTTAATAGCTCTGCAATAAAACCTATTCCTGCTTCTACTCCTTGCCCCACATGGCTGCCGGGATGAAAGTTATATAGATTGTTCGGTAAGTATTCCATTTTAGCCAGATCCTCCACCATTACTGCTCTGGCAAATTCCCTCAGGTACGGATCATTCGAACAAGGGTTCATTGTGTAAGGCGCATGGCCCAAAAGTGCGGCAAATTGATGCTCCTGCATTAAATCAAGCAGTGCAGCCACATCATTTACATCGATTTGTTTAGCTTTGCTTCCCCTTGGGTTACGAGTAAAAAATTGAAAGGTATTTGCCCCTATGCTTAAGGCTTGCAATCCCAAATGCTTATAGCCTTTTGACACAGATAAATGACAACCTATATTCAACATCAGTTTCTCCTCCTTTGAAGGGAAATTTCACTTTTTAACGTAATCATATTAATATCCTCTATGTGTTTTCCAGCCCTCTAATAAGCAATCTAATGACATCATCCATCCAGTCAGAAGCAATTGGTTCTTTCATTGCCTTTTTGCTGAAGCAGTTACTTACTGTCCTAATTAAAGTGCCAAACTAAAATTAAGAAATTCCATTATTTTCTGCATGATAATTCGAATAGCTATATTTTAGAACAAAAGACGCTGGCAAGAGAATTTCTATCTTCTCAACCAACGCATAAAAGCTTTGAAAAACCATATTATATAACTGATAGAGTATGTTATAATAAAGGCGGTATAAAAGCTTTTAATATTTAAGAAGTGCTCACACCTTCTTAATAAATTTTTTATTTATAGAAAGGAGTTAGCAAATATGTCTACCATAATAGATAATATTACAATTGATGAATATGGTCAAATTATGTTACCGTTGGAAGTTAATCAACAACTTAATTTAAAAAACAACGAATGGATCAAAGTGAATATTAAATCAGATCATATACTGTTGGTTCCCAGTAAACCTGGAATAGATGAGGAATTGCTTGATATTATTATGCATGAAGGTATATTAATAGATATAGAATAAATGATCTGGAAATGGTTAAAAAATAATGCTATTTACGAATAATCTCATAAATAGCAATTATCATTAGCAAAATCAACTTAAACTGGTGCCAATCTGCTCATAATCTTGTTTTAAACTACTGTTGATTTTAGCAAAATCAACATCTACCTCGAAAGAATCTGTTATCATAACATTGGCAATATTCTTAATATGCTCACTAATTCTTAAAAGAGCGTTAATTAAATCTAAATGAATCGAACTTGTTTCTATAGAACACTGAAACCCCTCACGCAAACGTTCAATATGACATTGACGAAAATGTTTTTCCAACTTAATTAATTCAGGTTGGATGTCAACCACATCACGGGCTAGGGTTAAATTATTTGTAGCAAGTGCAATACAAGCAAGGCGTGTAAGCTCACAAATTCTTTCATGCATTTCTATTAACTCCTGCCAACCTTTTTCGGAAAAATCAAAATTTGTTTGAAATTTGTTTTTGCAAAGATCAGTAATATACTTCTCAATAATATCACCGATATGTTCGAAGTCATTTACAATATTCATTAAACTCATAGAGCGATTAAAATCATTTTTAGTAAGTGGTTGGCGTAATATTTTTGCTAAGTATTGGCTCGTTTCCTTTGCCAATATATCTACATATTTTTCCTTTTTAAGCATTTCTTCTAAAAGATCGGGTTCATTCTTTTTAAAAACCTTTAAAATATCAATGATCATATCAAACACCTGATCAGATATGTGAATTATCTCTCTGGTGGCCAAGCCAATACCAATAACAGGTGATTTTATTAATTCCTCTTTAATGTATTGGGGACGAAACGCATTTTTTATTTCTTTCACTTCAGGGATAATTTTGTTTAAAAAAATTTGAAACTGTTTCAAAAACGGAAGGCAGATTATAACATCAAAAATATTATAAATTGTATGTGCATTAGCAACTTGATGCCCAGAGTTTACAGTTGTTTTAGCTATAAAGACAGCAAAAGGATGGACAAATGGAAGAAGTACAAATACACCAATTAATTTAAACATAATTTGAGCAATAGCTACTCGTTGTGATTCCCGAGAAGATCCGATACTATGCAATATCGCCGTGAAACAGGTACCAACATTGGCACCAAATAAAAAATAAATTGCATGTTCAATAGAAACAAGACCTTGCACTGCCAATAACATAATAATTCCAATAATTGCTGCACTGCTATGTACAAGGAAAGCAAATACTGCCGCTATGATCATTGATAATAATGGTTTACTGGCTAAAAACACAAGTATATTTTTAAGGTAGGGATCACTTCGTAAAGGATACATACAATCAGACATTATTTTTAATCCAAGAAACAGCAGCCCAAAACCCAAAATAGCCAAACCGTACTGTCGATACTTTAATCTTTTCGTAAAGAAAATAATCATCGCACCAACACCAACCAACGGAAGAGCAACTTCAGTCAGCTTAAAAGCAATTAATTGGGCAGTGACGGTTGTTCCAATACCAGCTCCCAGAAGTACACTTAATGTCTGTCCCAAAGTAATAATTGAAGCGCTGGTTAATCCCACTAAAATAACTGAAGTTGCCGTACTGCTTTGAAATAATATTGTAATAATAATCCCTAAAAACATACCTACAAATCTATTTCTTGTTAGATTGCTCAGTATTATTTTTAATTTCAATCCGGCTATTGTTTGCAAACTTTCGCTTAAAATTTGCATACCAAATAGTATAAGTCCCATTCCACCCAATATGCCTAACATAAACTGATTCCACACACAACCTCCCCCTTATGTTAATTTTATATTAACCTAATGTTAAAAAATATTAAATCTATGTTAACATAGATTTTCTAATTATTCAATTATTTTTTATTATTTTAATGATAAATATTTCTAATGCATATTAAGAAGCATATTTTGCTGGGGTCGAAAGATGAGTTATTTCCTGCCTGCAATTGTCAAATTTAATGTTTACAAAAAAGGGTGGTACCGGCAACACCGGTACCACCCTTTACTTTAAATATCATATACAGCACATTACTCTTACACTAAATAGGCTCCGACCCGTCCAACACCTTATTCATATTACGTACAGCACACATTTTGCCGCACATGGTGCAGGTGTCCTCGTTCTCAGGCTGGGATTGTGACCTGTAGTTCCTGGCCTTCTCCGGATCCAGGGCCAACTCAAACATTCTCTGCCAGTCCAAATTGCGCCTGGCTTCGCTCATATTATCATCCCACTGCCTGGCACAGGGAACTCCCTTGGCTATGTCGGCCGCGTGGGCAGCAATACGGGAGGCGATGATACCCTCTTTCATATCTTCCAGGGTGGGCAGCCGCAGGTGCTCCGCCGGAGTTACATAACAGAGGAAATCCGCCCCATTGGCAGCAGCGATGGCCCCGCCGATGGCACTGGTGATATGGTCGTAACCGGGAGCTACATCGGTAACCAGCGGTCCCAGGACGTAAAAAGGAGCACCGTGGCATAACTTCTTCTCCAAAAGCATGTTCGGGACAATTTCGTTTAAAGCCATATGACCGGGTCCTTCTATCATCACCTGAACATCTTTCTCCCAGGCCCGCTTAGTCAATTCACCAAGAATAATCAATTCCTGAATCTGGCTGGCATCAGTAGCATCTTTAATACTGCCCGGCCGGCAGGCATCACCCAGGCTGATAGTGACATCATACTTTCTGAAAATATCCAGAAGTTCGTCATAATACTCAAAGAAAGGGTTTTCTCGATCATTAAGTTCCATCCAGGCATAAAGCAATGCCCCACCTCTGGAAACAATATTGGTCAAACGCGGGTTTTTCTTGAACCGGCCGGCAGTCTCCCGATTAATCCCTGCGTGTACGGTCATAAAGTCAACCCCGTCCTGGGCATGTTTCTCAGCCACTCCCAGAAACTCCCCGGCTGTTATTTCTTTCAATTCCTTATCGTAAAAACCGACAGCATCATAGACAGGCACGGTGCCAACAGCCGCCGGTGATATTTCCACCAGTCTGCGCCTAAATTCTTCGGTTTTTCCGTAACAGCTAAGATCCATAATGGCATCCGCCTGCAGTTCAATGGCACGCCGAACCTTTTCCATCTCAGACTCAATACTGCAGCAGTCTTTGGAGACACCTAGATTAACGTTAATTTTTGTTTTTAAGCCCTGCCCAATCCCGCAAGCTTTTAGGGAAGTATGATTTTTATTGGCGGGTATAACCACCTTACCCTCCGCGATCAGTTCCCGCAAAACTGATACATCCATTAACTCCTTGCGAGCCACCTCTTCCATTTCCCCGGTGACAATTCCTTGACGGGCAGCGTCCATTTGAGTAGTATAATTCAAGGGCTAAACCTCCTTCCGGCTGAGAATTGCTTTAAGAGCGCTCACCTTACCGCGTATATCCCCAGCTCCTACAATTTCTGTTACCAATGCAACGCACCTGGCGCCCCTGCTGCTTACCTCGGCCAAATTATGTTCCTTAATCCCGCCGATGGCCACAAAGGGCAGCCTGATATTGTCTGCCACATATTCCAGGTATTCCAGTCCTACCGGATCACAAACATCTTTTTTAGTTCTGGTGGCAAAAATAGGTCCCACACCGATATAATCTACCCCGGCTTTCACCGCGGCATCTGCCTGCTCGGGACAATGAGTGGAAAGACCTATAAGCATCTGCTCACCCACCAGTTGTCTGACTTGTTCCGGGGGCAAATCATCCTGTCCCAGATGCACCCCGTCAGCATCCACCAGAAGGGCCAGGTCAACATGATCGTTAACGATAAAGGCAACCCCCACCTGCCTGGTCATCTCCCTGATTTTCAGGCACTCTTCATATTTTTCACGGGTTTTCTTTTCTTTCTCACGGTACTGTATAAGCTTAATCCCGGAATCAATCATCATGGACACCACCTCAAGGTTGCTCCTGCCCAGAGAATACTCTTCAGCTGTGATGCCGTAAATATCCGTTTGCAAAAGTTCGGCCAAACCGCGCCTAGACACCATTAAAATCACCCCCGCAACAATCTCTCCAAGAAAGTCGCCTGAAGCGACTTTCGAGCAGCCGCAATCACTCGTGCTGCACCAAAAACAGACTCAGAAATACCATTTTCATTCTACATGATGCTGCAGAAATCTCGTTGAAAATTATGCTGTACTAACCTTAAATTATCCACAGATCAATCATAAACATAATTTGTCGGAGCGCAAAAAATAACTTAAAACTATATCAGCCTGTTTGGCCGCTGCCACGTTAACACCCGGGGCCAGTACAGGACAGCCGGGAGCAGCCTCCGAAACCAGATCTCCTACCAGGTAGAAATTATTTTTCACCCGGCAAATTTTGATATCGTCAATTCTACCCCATCCTGCCACGCCTGATGCCGCCACCAGGAGCTTACCCGTGTTCAGAATGGCCTCCACAAGCATTTTTTTAGACCCAGCCAGATCCAAAGCTTCTACCACTGCATCGCAGTCAGCAAAAATTTCACCGGCATTCTCCTGCTCAATCCTTTCCGGCATAATCTCTATTTCCAGTTTAGGATTAATTAATAGCAGGTTTTCCTTCAGGGCATCCACCTTTTGACGGCCAACCTGGGCAGCAAAGAAAAATTGGCGGTTTAAATTGCTGTATTCCACCAGGTCAAAATCTACCAGCCTGAGCCTTTTAAACCCACTCCGGACCAGAAACAGGGCACAGTTGGAACCAAGCCCGCCGGCCCCGGCTATGCCGACCTTGACTCTTTGAATTCTGGCCAGGTTATCCCGGCCCAAGCTTTTAGCCAGTGATCTTTCAAAAGCATTCATTATTATTCACCGTCAAAACGACTGCCAATCTTTATAGACCGGCTGGTAACCAACAGAGTAAAGCATGTCCGCCATCTCCACCACATTGCGCTCATCAGATATCTCAAACTGGCCGGTGGATTCCTGATCAGACCGCCCACCCACAGCAGTACAAGAACCGGCCGACATTTTGGTCGCGCCCAGCCGCACAAGATGATCCCGCAATTCTGCCCTCTCTCTGGTGGAAACAGTAATACCGCCGCGCGGCATAAAGAGCCGGAAGGCCAGTAGGTACTGCACCAGGTTTTGATCGCTCACTTCAACTCTGGGTTGAAAGCCCCCCAGGTGAGGGCGCATCCGCGGCGGCGATATGCTGACCTCAACATCCGTAAAATTTTTCTGGAGATAATCAGCATGCAGACCTGTGAAAAAAGCCTCGCTTCGCCAGTCATGCAGTCCCAGTAAGGCGCCCACATTAACTGTCCTCACTCCTGCCCGGCAGGCCCGCTCCGGAGCATCCAACCGGAAGCGGTAATTTCGTTTCGGCCCACCCGGATGCAGTTCGGCATAAACCTCCTCGTTATATACCTCCTGGTACATAGTCAAACCGTCCACCCCGGCAGCAATAAGCTCGGCATACTCGTCTTCTTCCAGTGGATAAATTTCTATGCTGACAGAAGTAAAATATTTTTTCAGCACCTCGACACAATCTCTGATATAGGAAACCGGGGATTCCTGCCTGGACTCTCCGGTAAGAATGAGTATATGCTTTAGACCGGTAGCTGCAATAATTTTAGCTTCCTTTTCCACTTCGGCGGGAGAAAGTTTCTTTCTTTCCAGCCTATTATGAACCTGAAACCCGCAGTACACACACTGATTGACACAATAGTTGGCCAGGTACATGGGAGTAAAAAGGAAAATTACCCTGCCAAAGTGCTGAACAGTAAGGCGGTGAGCTTTTTGAGCCATTTCCTCCAGAAAATTTTCCGCCCGGGGAGACAGCAGCGCCAGGTAATCTCTTTCATTAAGGCGGTGCTGGGCTATAATTCTTTTAATCCCGGCGTCAGTAACTTGTTTAAAAAAGAGTTCAAAATCAAAGTTCTCATACCTTTGGAGTTCTCCGTAAAAACTCACAGCACTCATCCTTTTTATTTATTAATCCCTTAAAAAGCCTGTCAGTGGTGAAGAAGATCGGGCATAATCTAAAGTTTCACCCGGTCCCGCCAGGCAGGCGATACGGCCGGCCCGAACAGCCAGGCCAAAGGCACTGGCCATCACCACCGGGTCACCCGCCGTGGCAACCGCCGTATTTACAAGCACTGCAGCGGCACCCATTTCCATAGCTTCCGCGGCTTCAGAAGGCCTTCCGATTCCTGCGTCTACAATAATGGGTAAAGCTATCTCTTCGATTAAAATCTTTATCAGTTCCTTTGTTTTCAAGCCCCGATTACTGCCGATAGGAGCACCCAGCGGCATTACCGCCGCCGCGCCCACCTCCGCCAGTTTTTTGGCCACCATCAAATCCGGGCTCATATAGGGAAGAACGACAAATCCTTCAGCGGCCAGGATTTCAGTGGCCTTAATCGTCTCATAATTATCCGGCAGCAGATACCTGTTGTCCGAGATTACTTCAATCTTAATCCAGTTGCCGCAGCCTGCCGCCCTGGCCAACCTGGCAATCCGAACCGCTTCCCCGGCGTTTCTGGCCCCCGAAGTATTGGGCATTAAGATACAATCTTTGGGCACGTAAGCAGCAATATTCTCTTCTTCGTAATCAAGGTCAACCCGCCTTAAAGCTACAGTTACCACCTGGGCACCCGAAGCCTCAACAACTTGAGGAATCAGCCTGTTAGATGAAAACTTACCTGTACCCAGAAACAGCCGACTGCTTATTTCCTGTCCGCCAATTTTTAAAATATCTCTCACCTGCTTAACCTCCTCCAACAAATCTTAAGATCTCCAGCCGGTCATTTTCTTTAAGAACAATACCGGCCAACTGTTCTTTCTTAACCAACTCCCGGTTATATTCTACAACCACAGTATCAGGGTTAAGTCCTTTTAAATTGATAAGCTCTGCCACCGTCAGGCTTTCCTTAAAAAACTCTTCTTTTCCGTTTAAGTTGAATTTCAAACAACACCACCCCCAACAGGAAATTCGCCTCAAGCAACTTTCGATGCTTCCATAGACACTTTGCAGTCTAGAAAAATGCAATAACTAACCTTGCAAAAGTGTTTTCATTTTCATGCTATTCTGTGAGTTAATACTCATGAAAGTTTCTTAGAGAATAAAAAAAGCCTGCCTGAAGAGGTAAGCTTTAGTTACTAATGAGAACGTGTTCAACCTTACAACACAGTTCCAGCTTCCCTACGATGGAATTACCCAAATCAGGTTCAGAGGGTTGAGATCACTCTCTCTCAGCCACGCGGCACCCCTAGCCAACTATTTAGTTTATGATTAAGATAAATTATAGTTGAAGTTATCGCTCTTGTCAAGATATGGTTAAAACAGTATGAGTCTGTCTTTAAAAATGATTTCTGTCGCATATTCATCGTCAGACTGGTAAGCTGTCGCTACCATAGCAACTGTAGTCATTGACGGAAGCCCAACAATTAATGTTAAAATCATGCGTGGAGTCTGTGGCAAAAAGAAACCTAAAAGAAAATACATGCTCACCGGTATAAACAACATTTTAACTAAGGCCAAAACAAATATACTTGGCTTCTTGATTATTTTGTCCACTGCAATAAAAGCCAAAGTACCGCCTAAATATATCAGTGTCAAGTACTTGCTCGTTCCTCCCATACCTGATATTGTCCTCATAAGCAAATCCGGTATCGGTATCTTAAAAAACATTATAGTAAAGGCAATGAGCAAAGCAACTGTGGTAGGATTCACCATATTTTTAACAGCACTCAATGAATTTAAATTATCATAATGCCTGCTGCATAAATAAACTCCCAGTGTCCACAAAAGAGCCATATCTATAATGGTATAAACGGATATGCAAACCTGAGCCACCGGCTCCTTAAATATAGACTGTATTAATGGTATCCCCATAAAGCCCATATTGCCAAAAATCATAAGAGCCAAAAATACGTTTGCAGATTTGCCTTCCAGCTTGCACAGTTTAATTAACACCATTCCGGATAGGATTAAAGCTGCGTAAGAACATATTACTCCGATACTAAACTTTCCGCTAATCAGAAATTCTTTGGCTGTTAACCCGCTATCTGCAACAATGCTGAATATTAAAGCGGGTAAAATAATTTTAACTATCATCTTGGAAAGAGCATTCAGCCCGTCCTTGGTAATAACATCTGTTTTCGCACCGGCATACCCGACAAACATAAGAATAGCAAATATTATTATTTGATTAATTACAACAGCTATCCGTCCGGACAATTATTTACACCTTTCCTCTCATTTTTTAGAGAAACTTATAACGACTGCCAACAATTGCTTGGATTTCACAAAAAAATCGTAGACTAAATGATGTATTAAGCATAAAACCTTAATAAGAAAGGAAATACTAAAATACGCTATTGATATAATTACAGCAATTATCTAAATGTAATAATACTACACATAAACACGATTGAATATAATAGTTATTAAATTATAGCAATGTGGCTAACCTCCACTCGAACGCAAGCAATTACGTCCATCTAACTTCGCCTGATATAACGCCTGGTCAGCAGTTTTCAGAAAATGGTCTAAATTTTCATCAGAAACAAACTCCACACCGGAAGTCCCTATACTTGCTGTAACTTTTATACTTTTCCCTTCATAACATATTACTGCCGATGCAATATTGTTTAAAATTCGATTGGAAACCATCCGGCAGTCTTCCAATTTTGTATTCGGTAAAAAGATAACAAATTCTTCACCACCGTACCGGCCTAAAATATCAATGGAACGAATAGACTTGCGGCAGATATCTGCAATCTCCTTGAGTACTGTGTCACCGGCTTGATGACCATAATTATCATTAATCTGCTTAAAAAAATCAAGATCGAGGATAATTAATGAAGCAGGCATATTATAGCGCCTTGATTTCGATAATTCCAAAGAACTAAGTTCGGCAAAATATCTTCTGTTATAAACACCGGTCAGGGCATCTCTCGAAGCAAGGTGATTTAGTTCTTCCATCATATTCATATACTTTGTAATATCATTAAAGGTTATAAGAAAACCGACCCCCCTGTCTCTTGATTCTAATATCTTTACCGTTTGAACCCTATAATAATTTTTCTTATAATCGCTTAGACTTTCATATTGAAATTCCACACAATTAAGAATCGAATCAACCAATCTTTCATTCGTTTCAAATACCATTCGTATATTTTTACCTATACAATTCTCATCAAGACCGGGAAAAATAACCTCCGCCGAGGGATTAAAGTCGATAACATTATTATTAGCGTCTAATACAATAATACCATCATTTGTGGATTCAAAAACTTTATCTCTGGCTAAAGGTTTTATATTGAGAAACTGGTATCTTAAATAAGCCACTAAAAATATAGCGACTGAAGAAGTGACTGCAAAGGCACCCCAATCAATATTCAAAGGCGATATATTCAATAAATCCAGCAAGTAAGAAATCCAGGGAAAAAGTGAAGCAATCAGCAAAAGTAAACATTGACGGCGAATGGATCCGGTTGATTTCCTATACGTAAAAAAATACACATAATTCACAACAATAAAACACGATGTTGTATATATTGCATGAACCCAATACCAGGGACCCTTCACAATATATAGTACAGGAAAAAAAAGATTAGTGGTTTTTTGCACACTTACATAAAAAAGATGATTTAAATTGCTTGTATACCGAAAAAAGAGAGTTAAAATCGGTATTAAAAATATACCCGCCTTTATTGCAGTTTTGGTACGCTTATTATTATATTCCAAACTAAATATTAACCACAACGCAGGTAAGAATGGCAAACCCAAATATTGAATATAATTCCAAAAAAGCATTTTATCAAATCTGTTACCATAAAGCTCCATAGAGTATCCAAAGGAATATATTGTTATGCTTAGACAAAAAAATGCGAAATATTTTGTAATATAATTATTCTGCTTAAACATATAGATAAAAACAAAAAAAGTGAACATAGCAGATGCCATTAAAAAACCGCTTAATATAGTTTGAATATGTTCCATAGTTCATTTTCCCCGGGATTAATTAGTTTAATATTTTGGGTAAATCCACTTCTTAACTCAAGATTCCCCGTTTGTCCTAAATTTCCTTCTAAAACGCTATCCAAAATATCAAAGAATGTCACCCCGACGGAATTTCAATAGAATAGTATATTCTAACTTTAAAGATAATAATTAATTTAATTAATAATTGACAGTGCATTTTCCATAAATATTCCTTTATAATCGATTTCTATGCTCACCAGAGCTTATACCTTAATTTATACTCCTAAACAAATTGTTGTTGTTAATGCTGTTAAATGGAGGTAGAATTATAAGTATGTCGAATATGTTATAAAGTTAAGCACTTAGCTGGAAGCCGTTCTTAATAAGACTTTTAAATATAAACTTTTCGTCATAAAAACAAATATCTATTCACGGTCAAAATAAAATCATTAAAGGGCATGTGATTTGACTATGGAATCAATTAACTTAAGTCAATACCTTAATTTAAATATAAATACTAAAAAAACAGGGCAAATTATTATAGATAAGACAACTAACAAAATAAT
Organism: Desulfofarcimen acetoxidans DSM 771; assembly: GCF_000024205.1. NCBI lineage: Bacteria > Bacillati > Bacillota > Clostridia > Eubacteriales > Peptococcaceae > Desulfofarcimen > Desulfofarcimen acetoxidans. The sequence goes on along the minus strand of NC_013216.1, from coordinate 1,764,643 downwards.
TGCATTAAACAACGTCTTAATTGAGTGGCTGGGATATGAAAAGAAGGAATTATTAAATTGCAGTATTGAAGATTTCATAGAAGTATTTGAACAGAATGAAACCCTTGTGTCAAGACTTATTAAAAAAGACGGTACATTTGTGGAAGCACAACTTTCCGCAACTTTCATGGAAAATAATAATAAAGAATACTATTTGTTGGAAATTAAAAACAGTAACCAGCAACATCAGGAAGACCAGTTGAATTTCCTGCAACAATTAATAGATATAATACCCAGTCCCGTCTTTTTCAAGGACATAAATGGATTATATCAGGGATGCAATAAAGCTTTTGAAAACTACATAGGCCATTCCAGAGAGGAATTGCTGGGTAAATCAGCATATTACATATCACCTAAAAATTTAGCTGACAAATATTTAGCAAAAGACAAAGAGTTATTTAAAAATAAAGGTGCAGAGGTATTTGAATCAAGCATTTTATATGCTGACGACAGCCTGCATGAAGTTATTATTAACAAGGCTGTCTACTTTGATAATGAAAATAAAGTAGCGGGTTTAATAGGAATTATTACTGATATTACCGAACTCAAGCAGTTTGAAAGAAAACTTAAGCAGACAGCAGAGCGTTTTCGCTCCATTTATGAAGATGCAGCTATTGGCATTGCAATTGTAAACGAGCAGGGTCGCTTCTTGCAATGCAATGCACAGTTTCAAAAGATGCTGGCCTACAATGAAAATGAACTCCGCGATAAGCTTATCAGCGATATAACTCACCCAAATGACATCTCAATAATGAACTTTCTGTATCAAGAACTTTTTTCAGGGAGACGCATGAATTATCAAACTGAGAAAAGATATATTCGAAAAGACGGCCAGCTAATATGGGTTCGACTCACAGCTTCTCAGGTGCAAACGGCTCCCGGTGAACCAAAGCTGGTAATTGGTATGGCGGAGGACATCACCAAACATAAACAAGTGGAAAAAGCTCTTATAACTGAACGCAAGAGGCTTTTTTCCTTATTGGACGAATTACCGGCTGCTATTTTTTTGCTGGCTAAAGATTATACCATTCGCTATTCTAACCGTTTATCTCTGAAACAATTTGGGAATCCCGGTACCAAACGATGCTACGAGCATACTTTCGGATTAAGCAAACCTTGCAAGAACTGCATCCCCTTTAAAGTATTTGAAAACAATACGCTTACACAGCATGAGTTTAAAGATAAAAATGGACGCAAATATCATTTTTATAATTATCCCTATACAGATGTGGATGGGTCTTCCCTGGTTTTAAGTTTATGTATAGATATAACGGATCGCAAACAGGCTGAAGAATTTTTTAAAAAATATAAAATACTTTCTGATTGCGCGCATGATTTTTTTCTTTTTATCAACGGTAACAAAAAAATTATAGAGGCTAATCAGGCAGCAGTGGAAGCACTAGGTTACAGCCGTGATGATTTGCTAACTTTAAATATAAACGACTTGCTTGCACTGGAAGCTTTGAAATTAAACAAAAACCAAATGGAACAGGCTTACCAAAATGGAATTTTGTTTGAAACAGTGGCAAAAAGAAAAGATGGCAGTACTTTCCCAATAGAAGTAAACTTGAGAGGTACTTTTATTGGCAATGAGCGCGTTTTTTTGAGTGTTGGGCGTGATATAACAAACCGTAAAAGATTTGAACAAAAATTGCAATATTTAGCTAGCCATGATCCATTAACGAACATTTCCAATAGGTATTCCCTGGAGGAATATCTGACCAGATTTGTAGCCAAAGCCAAACTAGGCAGGACAGGTGTTCTCCTGCTAATTGATCTGGATAACTTTAAAATGGTCAACGATACTTATGGTCATGCTGCAGGCGACGAGGTGCTGATAGCACTGGTTAATACTTTAAGACTCAATCTGAGAGAAGAAGATTTTATTGCCCGGTTTGGCGGAGATGAATTTGTAGTCTTATTAGATAATACGACAGTAGCGGAAGCTATGCTCATTGCTGAAAAACTGCGCAATGCGGTTGATAATAATGCTTTTTGCCTCTGTACCTTCAAAACTTGTTTTAACTTAACTATCAGCATTGGAGCGGTTCTAATTGACGGCAATCAGGATGCTCAAAAATTACTTTCTATTGTAGATGCAGCTCTTTATGTGGCAAAAGAAAGCGGGAGAAACAGCATTAAATACTTGGAAGCAGATGAGTTTTCCAAATACGTTTATGCGGAAACAAACGAAATAATTGGTCTCATCAAGCAGGCATTAAGAGAGGACAAGTTTATATCATACTATCAACCGGTTGTAAAAATAGATAACGGTACTATAGCGCACTATGAGGCTCTTACCCGTCTTATCGGTAAAAATAGGGAAATAATTCTTCCCGGCATATTTATTCCCGTTGCTGAGCGATATGGATTAATGCCCCAGATTGATCAATGGGTTGTCCGAAATTCATTGGCTGCCCTTGTGCAAAATCCTGAAATCAAAATTTTTATCAATATTTCGGGTATGAGTCTGGGCCAGGATACTTTGCTTGAATCTATAGAAAAGCAAATTCGGGATAGTAAAATTGACCCTTTACGACTGGGCTTTGAGATTACAGAAACAACCGCCATTAAAGATCTGCCACGTGCAGAAAGATGGATTCGCAGGTTAAAGAAATTAGGTTGCCAGTTTGCCTTAGATGATTTTGGTATGGGATTTTCCTCTTTTTCTTATCTCCGTGTATTACCGGTGGACATAATAAAAATTGATGGTTCTTTTATTCGCGATATTAACGATAATCCGACTCAACATGCCATACTCCAGGCTATAATCAATATAGCACGTACTCTCGGTAAAAAGACTATTGCCGAGTACGTGGAAAACAAGGAAATTTTACAATCTCTTCATAAGTTAAATATTGATTACGGTCAGGGGTATTTTCTTGGTAAACCTGCTCCAGAGTTCCAAAATAGCTCTCGGTATTGATCTATATTTTAAATCTTAGCTCACCTTCCAATATTTTAATCTTTTAAAATATTACAATGAAACTTGTTTCATTTCTTTACTCCCTTAAATATAATCCTATAACTAGCTACCCATTATATGAGTGGGTAGTTTTCGGTTTCACAAACTTTATTTAACCTGCTATTCTCTGCATTCTTTCCATATCCAATTAATTCTTCATATTAGAAAGAGTGCTAAACCATCCTCCCCACACCCGCAACTAATAAACCACAGCAAAAATGGGAATATTCTTATTGGTGTGTTTTTGGATATTGCAACTTTTTTGGGAGGATCTATGAATCTAAATACTGAACAGCTCCGACAAAAAGCTCACGAACTCGCGCTGACACACGCTCCGGACATGGGACGCATAACCTTAAAACGTTTCGGGCGTCAATTTTATGCTGATGTGGAAAATCTGCGCGCGTTCGTAAATTGCCTGCAGAATGACCGGGGAAATTGCTCACAGCCGTCGGAAGAATGGTTGCTCGACAATGCCGAGTTTATTGAAGAACAGGTACTGGTCGTGAAGAACCAGATCTCCAAAGCCTTTTTGAAGGGGTTGCCGCGCCTGTACAAAACCGGTGAGCCACGTATATTGTCAATAACTGCCGACTATCTCAAACATGTGGATGGAAACATGGATGAGAACTCGCTCGTTTCATACATAAATTTTTATCAGGATGTATCTGTTATTACCATTGCCGAGGCCTGGGCAGTCCCGCTGGCGCTGCGCATAGCTCTTATCCGGCACCTGGCCGAAGTCATGCAGCTGCTGCGTGAACGGAGAGAAATCTGCGAGCTGGTTGAACGGTTGCTGGAACGCGTAGAACCGTCAAAGCTAAACCCGGAAGTGCTCCGGGAGGCTCTGGAAAAAGCAAATCAGGACATGCCGCTCTCCGGCCCGATGATTGTCCATCTGATCAGCCATTTACGCGAATGGGCGGATGATTCATCAACCGTGCGCGAGTGGTTGATGTGCAAATTAGAAAACGGCCCGGCCAGTCTGGATCGCATCATCTCCTACGAGTTTCAGCTTCAGGCCGGCTATCAGGTTACAACTGGTAATCTCATCAGAAGCTTGCGCAACATTTCTCGCTGGGACTGGCGCGATCCCTTCGAGCAGCTTTGTATTGTCGAACATACTTTGCGGCAGGAAATGGCCGGCGATTATTCCAAGCTTGACTTTTCCAGCCGCGACACGCTGAGAAAGCGAGTTGAGCAATTGGCCCATCGCTTTTGCGTGCCGGAAAACCTGGTGGCCAAGCAGGCTGTGGAGCTTGCAGACAGGTCTTATAAACAATACTGCGAGGAAAATGAACAAGCTTGCTCAGACACGGCAAATTACGGAGTGGAAAATAATAAAGTAAATAACCGCAAAAAAGATAAGTCAGATCATAATTCAAATAATGTATATCAACCGCCGCGCCAGAGCTATGTTGCTTTCTATCTGCTTGACCCGGCCGGGGTCAGAAAGCTGCAGCAGGCTTTAAAAGTTTGCCTGTCCCCTCGCCGTTTTGTAGAAAATGGACTGTTGCGGCTGACAACCAGCACATATTTCAGCCTGCTGACCGGCTTTTTAGCAGTCGCCCTGCTCGGTTTCGCCGTTTACATCGGAGAGGGAACGAACTTTACACCGGCCCGCGGGATTATAATTCTGCTTGCTCTGCTGCTGCCTGCCAGCGAGTGGGCTGTAAATGCCGCTCACTGGTTTATAGAGTGCGCCAGCAAGACACGTCACCTGTTGCGCTACGATTTTTCCCGCGGCATCCCGCCGGAAGCGGCCACAATGGTAGTAATTCCGGTGATTTGGTCAAAAGCTTCGGACGTACAGGAACTGGCAGACAGACTTGAACTGCATTACCTGGCCAACCGTGATCCGAATATCTATTTCGCCCTGCTGGGCGATTTTGCCGATGCAGATACGGAAAGCCTTCCGGAAGATACAGCTATTCTGGCAGCCGCTCGCGCCGGCATTGACGAATTAAACCGTAGCTACAGTACTCCGGGCAATACTACTTTTTACCTTTTCCAACGCCGCAGGCTATGGAACCCTTCCGAGGGTAAATGGATGGGCTGGGAACGTAAGCGCGGCAAACTGGTGGAATTTATCGAACTGATCAAGGGACAGAAAACTACGACTTATGATTTTGTCCACGGAGACAGCGCTGTTTTTGCGCGTATTCGTTACATCATTACGCTTGACGCCGACACGCAGCTGACCATGGGAAGCGCCCACCGGATGATTGGCACCCTGCACCTGCCCTATAACCGGCCACGATTAAATGCCGCGCGGACACGTGTTGTCGAGGGCTACGGCGTGCTGCAGCCGCGTATCGGCATCAGCCACGAAGCAGCCATGCGTTCCCGTTTTGCCTATTTATGGTCGGCAGACCCGGGAATCGACCCTTACGCCTTTGCTATGTCTGATCCCTACCAAGACGGACTGGGGCAAAGCATATTCACAGGAAAAGGTATATTTGATGTTGATGTCTTTGATACGGTACTCTGCAAACGTATTCCGGAGAACAGAGTACTCAGCCATGACCTTTTGGAAGGTGCTTTTTTACGGACCGGTCTGCTCTCTGATATTGAATTAATCGATGACCACCCGGCTACATACAGCGCCCACCAGAAAAGACTGCACCGCTGGGTGCGTGGTGATTGGCAGCTCTTGCTCTGGCTGTTTTCCCGTGTTTCCGACCGCTCGGGAAGGCTTGTGCCGGTTAACTTATCCGCACTTAATCGCTGGCAAATTATTGATAACATGAGGCGCAGCTTACTCACGCCGGGTCTGTTCGCGCTTTTGCTGCTGGGTCTGACCGTCTTGCCCGGCACCCCCTGGGCTTGGTTTGCTCTGGTCCTGGCAACTCTCTTTTTGCCGGTAATCCGCCAGTTGGCAGCCATCCGGCGGACAATCTGGCGTCCCCAGAACTTGCTGGCTTCAGTGGGCCAGGCACTGCTGACTCTTATAACTCTGCCTTATCAAAGCATGCTGCTGCTGGACGCAGTCACAAGAACTTTGTACCGTTTATTCGTATCAAAACGCAATTTACTTGAATGGGTTTGTTCAGCGGAGGTTGAAAAACACTGCCGGGGCGGCCGGCAGCCTGGCGTGCTGTACATGCACGGGGGTTATTTCCTGGTTTTTATTTTTGCGGCGGCAGCCGCGACAAGTACGAGCCCGCTGCTGCAGGGGACAGGCTTGCTGCTCAGCGCACTCTGGGCTCTGGCTCCGCTGGCAGTGCGCTGGCTGGATCAGCCTATAAAGTGGACTGAAGGACAGTTTAAGGAAAGCGAGAAGGAAGAACTGCGAGTGCTTGCGCAGCAGATTTGGGCATTTTTTGAGGACTATGTAACAGCCGAAGAACACTGGCTGCCCCCTGACAATGTCCAGTTTAATCCGCCCCGTGGAGTAGCACACCGCACGTCGCCCTCCAACATCGGGCTCTACCTTGCTTGTGTGCTGGCGGCGCGTGATTTGGGATTCATTGATACACAGGGCATGCTCGAACGTTTGGAGCGTACCATCAGTACAGTCGAAAGTCTGGAAAAATGGCAGGGCCATCTCTACAACTGGTACGATACCCTGACACTTGAACCATTGCCGCCCCAATACGTGTCAACTGTCGACTCAGGCAACCTGGTCGGCTATTTGATGCTTTTAAAGGAGGGACTGGTGGAATGGCTCAGGCCGGATGCGGAAAAAGACAAACAGCCCGGCTCAGGCCGCACTTATGGAAAGGCGGCACATAATGCTGCCTTTGCTGAAGAACTTACACCGGTAATTGGCTTTAAAGATATAGATTCAGCCAGGCGCGGGCAAAAACTGATTACCAGGCTGGAAGCTCTGGTTCAGACCACAAATTTTCGGCCTCTTTACGATCATAAGGCTAAATTGTTTAGCCTTGGTTATCACGCCGGGCTGCATAAGCGTGACGATATCCTGTATGACCTGATGGCTTCAGAAGCCAGACAGGCCAGCTTCATTGCTATTGCTCTGGGGCAGGTCTCTGTAGCACACTGGCACGCGCTGGGCCGGACAATGACCAAGGTAGGAAAACGGACCACACTGCTTTCCTGGTCCGGAACCATGTTTGAGTATTTGATGCCTTCGCTGGTTATGCGCACCTATCGCAATACTATCTGGGACAGCACCTATCGTGCTGTGGTGAAGCGCCAAATCGATTACGCCAGGCAGCGGGGCGTCCCTTTTGGCATCTCGGAGTCCGGCTATTATGCCTTTGATCACCGGATGAACTACCAGTATCGGGCCTTCGGTGTTCCCGGTCTGGGTTTTAAACGTGGTTTGGAGCAGGACCTGGTGGTAGCCCCTTATGCAACAATTCTGGCTTTGCCTTATACGGGAAGTCTTGGACTGGCTAACCTGCGAAAAATAGATAAGCTTGGCGGGCGGGGTAAATACGGCTTCTACGAGGCCATTGATTATACGCTTGAGCGGCTGCCTGAGAATAAGACTTACCAGGTAATTCAGAGTTTTATGGCCCATCACCAGGGTATGAGCCTGCTTACTCTGGCCAACTTGCTGTCACCCCAAAAAATGTACGAGCGATTTCACCGGGATAAACGTGTACAAGCGACGGAACTGCTGCTGCAGGAACGTATTCCTGCCAGGCCTAAGATTATAAAACACCCGGCCATCAAACGAGTGCACCTGCCCTATAGCAGGCCGGAACAAACAGGTGCCGTGCGTGAATTTCTTTCTCCGGACACTCGCACACCGGAGGTTTGCATTCTTTCTAACGGCACCTTTACGACTATGTTGACTAACAGCGGCAGCGGCTTTTGCCGCTCCGAGAACATATCCGTCTCTCGCTGGAGGGAGGATCCGGTGCTGGACAATTGGGGCAGTTATATTTATATTCGTGACTTGACTAACAATGCTTTATGGTCGCCGGCTTTTCAACCCTGTCGTGTGCCCTCTTCCAAACAACGGGTGCAATTCTCGCTGGATCGAGCGCAATTTTTGCGGGTAGACGGAGATATTCAAACGAGCCTGGAAATTTGCGTGTCACCGGAATGGAACGCAGAAGTCCGAAGGCTGCTGCTCACTAACACGGGAAACACGGCGCGGATTATGGAAATAACTACGTTTTTGGAACTGGTTCTGGCGCCTCCCATGGCTGACGAGGCGCACCCTGCCTTCAATAAACTGTTTATTGAAACTGAGTATGCCAAAGAGGCTGAGTGCCTGCTGGCCCGGAGGAGACCTCGCCAGTCAAGTGAAAAATCCTTATGGGCGGCACATTCTCTTCTGGGAACCGATGCCACACTGGGGCCTGTAGAATTCGAAACAGACCGGGCCGGCTTTATCGGCAGGGGGCATAGCCTGTCCCAGCCGCAGGGAATAGGCTCCCGCTTGCGTGGAACGGTGGGCTCGGCAGCGGATCCTGCTTTTATCATGCGACGCCAGTTAAGCCTTGAACCGGGTGACCAAATTCAGCTGTTTGCCATTACTGCTGTTGCCGACACCAGGGAAGAAGCACTAAATATTGTTGGGCGATTCACAGCAGAGCAAGTGGTGGAACGGACCTTTCAACTGGCCTGGAATCGCAGTCAAATCGAGCTGCGCCATTTACACCTGACCGCTTCCCAGGCCATGGTCTGGCAGGCCTTTGCAGGCCAGGTTTTGTACACCCCACCGCTAAAGCAGGAGCGGCTAAAAAGCATTGCCGGAAATGTCAAGGGTCAGTCCGGTCTCTGGGCTTACGGAGTTTCCGGAGACCGGCCAATAGTGCTTGTGCGCATTGAGAACCGGGCTGCACTGCAGTTTGTGGTAAAACTGCTGGTGGGTCATGAATACCTGCGCCGCCTGGGTTTATTCTTCGACCTGATTATTCTGAACGAATCTACAGGAGGCTACCAGCAGGATTTGCAGGAAGCGCTCCGGCGGGCGGTCGAACACGGCGTTGACCGTTTTGGCGCCGGTCACGGGGGTATTACAGTTATTAGCGCCAACCAACTGCCCGAGAGGGACCGGCTGCTGTTAATAGCCACGGCCCGCATTGTCCTGCAGGCGGGCGGGCCCAGTCTCAAGACACAAACCAAACTGCCGAAACCGGACACAGGCTTGCCGGCTGAACTGGTTCCGACAGCACCGCTAAACAGATTTACAGCCAGGCCTCCCTGTGAGCTGCCTGATCTGATTTTCTTTAACGGCTGGGGAGGTTTTACTCCTGATGGCCGGGAGTACCGCATAGTATTGAAAAATAATCATCACCTGCCGGCGCCCTGGAGCAATGTCATTGCCAATCCTCATTTTGGCTGCCTTGCAACTGAACTGGGTACCGGTTACACCTGGTGGCGCAACAGCCGCGAGTGCAAAATCACGCCCTGGTCTAATGATCCTGTGCTCGACCCTCCCGGTGAGGTTTGCTACCTGAGGGATGAAGAAAGCGGCGAGATGTGGACTGCCGCACCCATGACTGCACAGGCAGACAGGCCTTATGTGGCAACACACGGCCGGGGCTTTACCCGTTTTGAACACGAAGGGTATGGCATAAGGCATGAAATGACGGTTTTCGTGTCTCCTGGTGATCCTGTCAAGGTTATAAAATTACAACTGCACAATAAAACTGCTCTGCAACGACAACTTTCTGTCACTTATTATGCAGAATGGGTACTGGGCGTACAGCGCCACTCTAACGCTCCATTTATCGTTACAGAGTGGGACAACAAAGCCCGTCTTTTGATGGCTCACAATACTTACCAGGAGGTCTTTCGCAATGCCACCGGCTTTATGGGCATCTACCCTCAGGAAATGCTTGCCAAATCTCATCTTTCAGCAAAATCTGAAGCAAGGACAAAAGAGAACGCATTTGAGCAAGCATTGTCCTGGACAGCAAATCGCAGCGAATTCATAGGACGCAACGGGACTTGGAAAAACCCCGCCGCTCTCGGCCGGAAACACCTATCGGGCCAAACAGGTCCTCAATATGAATCATGCGGCGCAATACAGGCCGGTCTAACATTAGAACCGGGAGCCCAACGCCTGGTTTATATCCTGGTAGGCTGCGAAGCTTCACGGGAGGCTGCCCTGGAACTGGCTGAAAAGTACAGTAAAGCCCGGGTTTGTGAGGATTCCTGGCAAAAGGTGCAGAAATTCTGGGATGAGGCGCTGGATCAGATTTCAGTCGCTACACCCTGCCCGGAACTGAATGTTCTAATCAACGGCTGGCTGTTATACCAGGCCGTCGCCTGCAGGTTATGGTCGCGATCCGCTTTTTACCAGGCAGGAGGAGCCTATGGTTTCCGTGATCAATTACAGGACAGCCTGGCACTTCTGCACACACGACCGGATCTGGCCAGAGCACAAATATTGCTCCATGCCGCGCATCAGTTCGAAGAAGGCGATGTACAGCACTGGTGGCATGAAGAAACTCAGCAAGGCATCCGTACTGACTTTTCCGACGACTTGCTCTGGCTGCCCTATGCAGTTGCCCGCTATGTGGAGCACACGGGAGACGACAGTGTGCTTGATGAACCGGTAGAATTTCTGCAAAGTGAGACCTTGCGTGCGGGTGAATATGAACGCTACGAAACGACACAAAGCTCTGAGAAAAAGAGTACCGTCTTTGAGCACTGCCTGCTGGCCATTGACAGGTCCTTGCAGCGTTTCGGTGAACACGGGCTGCCTCTGATCGGAATTGGTGACTGGAACGACGGCCTGAGCCGCGTGGGTGCTGAAGGTCGTGGCGAAAGTGTCTGGCTGGGCTGGTTTCTCAGTGATGTCTTGGACAGAATCAGGGAGCTTTGCCGGCAGCGCGGTGACAGCAAACGGGCCAACCGCTACCGGAATGCGCGGCAGCAGTTGTCCTTGAATCTGGATAAACATGCCTGGGACGGTCAGTGGTACAGGCGGGCTTTCACTGACGCCGGGCAATGGTTGGGATCTGTTCATAACCAGGAATGCCGTATTGATGCCATCGCCCAATCCTGGTCAGTGATTTCCGGAGCCGCGCCCAAAGAAAAGGCGCTAAGGGCAATGCAATCCTTTGACCGGGAACTTGTGGACAGGGATATTTCCGTGGTGCGCCTTTTGACACCGCCTTTTGATCATACAGATCCCAGTCCCGGTTATATTCAGGGTTACCCACCAGGGATCCGTGAAAACGGGGCTCAGTACACGCATGGTGCTATCTGGAGCATTATCGCCTGGTGCAAGCTGGGCAGAGGAGACAAGGCGCTGGAGTTGTTTCAAATGCTGAATCCTTTAACTCACACGCGCACAACCAATGAAGTGCGCCAGTACACCGGAGAGCCCTACGTCATGGCGGCAGACGTTTATACTGCGGACCCTCATAAAGGACGAGCGGGCTGGACCTGGTACACCGGTGCCGCCGGTTGGATGTACCAGGCAGGAGTAGAGTGGATACTGGGTTTACGCCGGCAAGGCAAAAAACTCTACCTTCGCCCCTGCATTCCCGCCGAGTGGCCGGAGTTTTCCGTCAACTACCGTTTTGGCAAGACACACTATCTTATTTCGGTCAAAAACCCGTCCGGCAAATCCAGTGAAGTCAGTACGTTACAAATTAATGGAGAGGATATGGATTTGAAAAGTCTGGACACCAAGAAAGGCCCTTATATTGAATTACATGATGACGGGAAGAAGCACCATGTTATATTAACGATGTAGCTAAATTTATATATCGTCTTACACCCTCTCATGAGCTACAGCACTGTGTTGACAGGAAATCAGTTTTACAAAGCAACCCATTGTCCTGATGCAACCCTATACTGATTATCAAAGACCTTTATAGAAAATCGCTCCTGAAAACCCACGCATTCGTCCCGTGGGATGAAAGGAGCGATCGCCCGGTAGGGCGACAAGTATATACACAAATACTTCCCCTACTGTATAATTGAATCATTGAAAGAAAAACAAACCATTGGGTTTATAATATCAACTATCATATCATGTTTTGCCAAAAGTACCGTTGCAAAGCAATTACCGGACCACTTGCACATATTCATCTCTGCTCCATCTACCGTAGCTCCCACTGAAATTGTAAGAATGCTTAGGAGAATTACCGCTGACAGAATATTTGCCGCTTATCCTTGGGTTAAAAAGAAATATTTCCGGGTCAGCGGGTTATGGAGCAGAGATTACTATGTCGGCACTGCCGGTAATGTCAGCTCTGAGACCATTAGTAAACATATTGAAGCTCGGAAATCTCCCATAAGGAGGTGAATGTGTCTGGATATGCCTACTGAAAATAATGGGCGGGATAAATTACTATGAAAAAACTAATTATTATTGTATTAGTAATGATTTCTGTTGTTACTGGTTTTATATCATTTGCTCTGGACAAAGAAAAATATGTTTCTGAATGTCTTTCGGAAAGTAATTTTGATAACTCCGGTCAAGACAAAGAAATTATCCAAGGGGTTCTAAAGAATAACTATGCTGATACACAAAGAATGCTAATTGAAAATTATGACGCTTTTGGTTTTAACTCCAAAGAAGAGGTTCCCAAGGAGTATGGTAAGCCTTATAAAGTTTATCAGTTAGGAGATATATTTTCATCATTCAAAAATAACAAAAATATTTCCGGCTGTATAGATAAAAGCTATTTTTGGGAGATCCCCCTATTAGACAATGATGGTAATATTTTAAATACTATTACCGTAGGAAAAGAAAAAGATAACTGGAGTATTGTATCTGCAGGTAAAAGATTTAATAATGATCTGTTAAAATTCTATTCCGATGATGATGCTGTACGAGAATATTTAAAATCGGAGTATAATATTGAAAAAGTTAATAAAATTTCTCGTATAACAGCATATTATTTTGACGGAATCCATATAAGACAAAACAACAAAGAGTATATTATACCGATAACTGCAAGGCCTGAACTGTTTAAAATTAAAAATCTAGGAATGTACACAATTGAAGAGTTTATTCCTAAATATAAAAATATGCTTAGTAGTTTTGGCATGACAGTTGAAAACATCAATCACTAAATACCACTTTTGGGAGTCTTCTTCAGCAACCTTCATATGCAAGTAACAATCATGGTGTAGATTCATCACTGGGCTTTACCGTAATTCTTGGTCAGGTTAATTGGAGTTCGTATTTCTGGAACTATATGACACTGGGGGAAACGGTTTCACAAGCAGCATATGGTTCCACTACTATTCCTTGATTCGCTAAAATGAAGGGAGCGATAAAATATGTTACGTAGAATAAGCATTTGGTTGATAACCCTAACACTAATTTTTAGCGGTGGAGTTGCTGTCTCCAAACTTGTGTCAGCGCAAGAAGGAATAACTGTCAATCAAAAAGTTTATAATATAACAAAAATTGATGAAAATACTGCAAAGTATAAGGTTAAACAATTATTGGAGGACCAAACCGCAGATTTTGAAAAAGTGGAACTTATACCTCAAGGAGAGAAAAAATATCACCCACGTTATTTCCTTCAAAATAATAATGGAGATACGTTTAGAGTTGATGCAGTAAATGGCGAAATACTTTCGGCAACATTTACTAAAGGGATAAAACCACAAAATAAAAAGGTGGATTTAGCGGAAGCAAAAAATATTGCAGAAAAGTTTGCAAAAAACTATTCCTCCGCTTTTAAATTAGGGAAAAACATGGTTCTTAAAGAAGATAAGTTAATTGACCGGATGTCTTATAAAGAATATCGGTTTGAGTGGAGGGAACAAATAAATAATCTTAATACTCCAAACTTGGTAGTTGTTCAGGTTGATCCTGAAAATGGTGCAATTATCAGTTATCACTCGGCAGTTTTTGAAAATTTCACTGCAACCTCTACACCTTCTATTGCAAAAGATGAAGCAATCAAAATTGCTAAAGGCCAAGCTGAATTTGCCCCAAATAAGAGTGATGCCAAATTGCAATATGGTAGGGGAAACCAATTGATATGGATTGTAGAATTGCAAACAACTAAGAGTATAATAACTAGCGATAATCAACCTTTCGAACTTCAACTTGCTAAATGGGTTACGATTGATGCTTTAAGTGGTGAAGTTGTTAATATAGTGAACTCTCACTGATTTACAAGATCTACAGCCACAAATGAATGAAAATTAAACGCTGCCTACAATTCAGGCAACAGCTTTATAACATCCGAAAAATTATTTATAGGCAAAGCCGGAATATCGTTATTCAGGCAGTAGCCCAATAGCGGCTCCTTAGCCAGGATAATATCTGCTTCTCTGGCTACACAGGTGTCAGAATAACCGTCTCCCACAAACACGGTGCGGCTGTTTTTCTCCTTTAGCCTGTGCAGAAGACCTGTTTTACAGGTGCCGCACCTGCCGCAGTCTTTGTTATGATGAGTACAGGCAATGGAAAAACGGTTGCCCTCCACAAGCAGCCTGTTGGCATAGAAAGGCAGCTCAATTCCGGCCTTTTTCAATATATGCGCGATTATTAAATCATAGCCGTCACTGAGAATAACCACATTTTCTTTGTTTTGCCGGCAAAGCCTGAGAAACTCCGGAAAATACGGGTCAATTTTTATAGCTGAGGCCAGGTTTAAAATATCTTCCCGGCCGGCCGACATCAGATTGAACGTCTTCTGTGCACATTGTTCTGTACTGATCTCGCCTCGCTCCCACCGGCCGTTTATTTCCTGCCAGCCTTCGCGGCAGAAAGTTTTAATCATGGTAAAGACTACATCCTGCTCTGTGATCGTGCCGTCAAAATCTATAAAAAAGTTTCTAGACATTGTTAAGCTCTCCACCTATAAATCACAGTCCTTTAAAATGGCTCGTTCAGTCACCGGGTAAAGGCTGTAATCTGTTTTATCTATAACCATGACAACTTACCCTTTTCCAGAATAACCTGCTCTGATAAACTGTAAATCTGATCGAACAGTTTTATTCTGAAAGTGCCGGGAAGCACCTCACCTGACAGTAAACCGGCAGCTGTTTCACCGGATAAGCCCATAGCCAGAACTGCTGTCGCGGCTGCTTTCAAGAAGTCTTCTTTTTCCACAGCCGCGGCAGCTGCCGCCAGTGCCCCCAGCATACAGCCTGAACCTGTAATCAGGGATAATAAAGAGGTACCGTTATCCACCAGGGCAACCCTTTTACCGTCCGAAATAATATCCTGCACACCTGAAGCCACTACTACTGTATTATATTTTTCAGCCAGCGTGCGGCAGGCATCTACAGCCCCTGCCCCGTCATCAATAGAATCAACACCCCTTACGCTGGCATCTAGACCGGCCAAAACTTTTATTTCACCCAGATTTCCTTTAACTATGGAAATATTATAGTTTTTCAATAGGTTCAATACATAATCCGCCCGTGAAGGTATGGCCCCTACCCCGACCGGGTCTATGACTACAGGTATATGCAGCTCAGAGGCTCTGGCTGCAGCCAAAAGTATGGAGCTTTTTTGCTCGCCGGCCAGGGTACCTATGTTAATATAAAGACTTTGGGCTATGGCAGTAAAACCCTCAACTTCCTCAATTATTTCAACCATAGCCGGTGAGGCGCCAAACCCGAGCAAAATATTGGCGCAATCATTCACTGTAACATAATTAGTGATAGCATGAACCAGAGGTTTTTTCTCACGAACTTGCTGAATAACCCTGCAAGCTTCCTTTAACAAACTTATGCACCTTCTTTTAGTAATATATCTTTAATAAAATTTATAGAAATGATGAGTGGGTCCCACACCTTTGCCTATGTCCAAAGAGTTTTGAATTGCTCCGGTAATATACTCCTTGGCTTCCGTTACAGCCTCCGGCAGCGATTTTCCTTGCGCCAGGCAGGCAGCTATGGCTGAAGAAAAGGTACAGCCTGTACCGTGCGTGTTTTTGCTGTTGATAAACTCTCCCCGCAGACTTAAAAAGCTGCTGCCATCATAGAAAACATCAACCGGGCTGCTTTTCAGGTGACCGCCTTTAATTACCACAGCTTTTACTCCCATCGCATGTATCTTTTCGGCAGCGGTTTGCATATCGTCAGGATTTTTTATCTTCTGTCCGGTAATTTCTTCTGCTTCCACCAGATTAGGAGTCAGCACTCCGGCCAGCGGGAAAAGACTTCTAATTAATTCTTCTATAGCCTCAGGCTTTAACAGTTTATAGCCGCTCTTCGAGATCATTACCGGATCCAGGACTACGTTGCCGGCATTATTTCTTTTTAAAGCTGCTGAAATTGTTTTAATTATTTCCGTATCCGATACCATACCGATTTTAACCGCATCAATATCCATGTCTTCAAACAGACAGTCTATTTGAGCGGCTATTATTTCCGGCTTAACCTCCTGTACAGCAAAAACTCCCATAGTGTTTTGTGCCGTTATAGCTGTTATGGCGCTAAGGCCAAACACCTGAAAGGCAGCAAAGGTTTTTAAATCAGCCTGTATTCCGGCCCCGCCTCCGGAATCAGATCCTGCTATAGTCAATGCGGTTTTCATTTATAAGCTCATCTCCTTTAGAACAGACCTTTTGCTTTTAACTCCTATAGCTTAATATTTTCTTACGTGATTAACCAACTTATTTTTTAGTCCTCAGAAAGTAGCGGCAGGATAAAATTCTCAAATAATTTGCTGCAATAAAAAAAGTGCTTCCCAACTAATAGAAAGCACTTTTTAGCCATCAAATTTTTAAGTATGACTGTTGCTTCCCTACGCAGGCATTAACCCTACAGGTTCAAAGGGTCGGACACAGCAAATCCTCTCAGCATAAAGCTCCCCCAGCAGGTTTATTCAATTATAGCTATAATAAGCTAATAATTAATTTTCGTCAATATCAAGCTCTAATTTACTGCAATCCTACCACCCTCGTGAATACTCGTCCGCACAAGACATGCATACAATCTCGCCGTTTCTGACTCTGGCTCTCGGTTCCATAACATATTCGCCGCAGGACTGGCATTTTACTGAGTTAAAGATTCTGGCTTTACCAGGTAAGGAAAACTTTATTTTTTCAACATTACAAAAATCTTCCGCAGGCATGTTCAGTATCTGCTCAATTTTTTGTCTCTGTATTTGACTAAAGGCTTCCTGCTCTGCTTCGGTTGCAGTGTCTCCAAAAACCTTTGTCCTCAACGCTGTTACTTCAGGAGTTGCGTTATGCAATAACTCACTGTTTACTGCTACACGCAAAGCCAAGCCGCTGCTTCGACTGCCAAAGGTGTAGACTTGTTTGCCTAAATCCCGGTAAATAAGATTCCCTTTACCCAGGGTACAACCTGTCAGAAGCATAATTGCATCTATACCACAGGCATCATTTTCTACAATGGCAACCAATTCTTCATCCGGTGAGCGAACCTCATTCAATCTGGAGAGAGCAATTTGCGCTACCCTGAAACCTGTTGCCAGGCCGGGACAGGAATGCCCGTGAAAATCAACAGCTCTTTCCCAATCGGTTTTTTCCATACACATATTATTCACCTCTGTTTTTAAAATTAAAAGACCACGAATTTGTACCGCTAAAGACAGCACCAGACTACATGGTCCTCAATAAAATCAGAATATACATATTAATTAGAATATAATTTCAGCGTTCTTGTCCTAATAATAAAGTTTATCTTATATGGTGAATAAATGCAATAATAAAATTATGACCGTTTTAAAATACTTCAGAATATAGTTCAAAATAAATTTTGTCATGCCCGCAAAGAGGGCATTTCCCTGGTGGTTCAGCACCCTCATGAATATGGCCGCACTCCCGGCACTTCCACTTAACAGTCTGCTCTTTCTTTAATAAAGTACCGTTTTCCAACTGCTCCAAAAGATTTTGAAAGCGTTCGGCGTGGCGCTTTTCCACTTGCTGCAGCAATCTAAAGAGATTAGCTGCTTCCACATTACCTTCTTCTCTGGCTATTCTCTCAAATTCAGGGTACATATCGTGGTATTCATAGGATTCTTTATCCACGGCGGATTTTAAGTTTTCTTTACTGTCTTTAATACCGTTGAGCAGTTTTAAAATCTTTTCTGCGTGTTCTTTTTCATTGTTAGCGGTTTCCTCAAAAATTTCCGCCACCTTTAACCAACCTTCTTTACGAGCCACACCGGCCCAGAAGGTGTAATAATTGCGGGCCTGGCTTTCTCCCGCATAAGCTGCTTTCAGGTTATTTTCGGTTTTTGTTGTCATGCTTCGACCTCCTATAATTACTACAGTTATAATTTGAAATGAACCAGCCTTCCGCACACTGTCAATATAAGCTATTCCATCCTCTACAAATGAAACTGTAGGGTTTGGATGTAATACCCCATCAAATATATCATATGAAATAAATAAACTCTTTAATGCTCTCCCGACATTTCCCACATAAATTAATATTATTACTTAGATGGCTTTGCCTAAAAATTTCTCAGCTCCGTATGCAAGTATAGTTTTAGTTTTTCATAAGTTACTAAGTTTATACCAAATACCATTAATTTATTCAGTAACGCATAATGACAGACATTAGTATAGCAACACGTACTGTGGAAAAATTAGCTGATAAATTTTTTAGTTGAATTATTCCACTGAAAAAACACCGTAATCTTATCTATATTTACGGTGTTTTAATAAATAATATTTTATGATATATTTTGTAGTAATAGCTTATCATTAGTTACCAACTTTATACTAGAATTCATTTATTTATCCAGATCTCCTTAAAGTCCTATACTAAATTTGAAAATTGCGCTTACGATTTATATAATCAGAGAAAAGTTGAGGTGTGGAATATGAAGGTACCGTCAAAAATCATAGTGGCGGTTCACAGGCTTTATGCTTTAATAGATCAACTGGCAGACCAGCTGGTTCGGATGGATAACTATTGGAACAAGTGTTTTCCCTGTACGAACAAGGGCTGCTGCTGTGTCGGTGTAGATATTCCCGTTTATGAGGCGGAATGGCTATTAATAGCTGAATATCTGAGCAAGCTATGTCATGAGGATATTGAACAGGTTAAAAAAAATCTTAGTGATAATATTTTATGCCCTTTTCGCTTAACAACTAAATGCGCGATACACACCGTACGGCCACTTTACTGCCGGTTTACTCCATATATGGCTGTCTATTATGAAGCTGCCACAGAAATTGAGGTTATGTACCCGGCGGCCAACTGCACTTTTATCCGCCAACACTGTACCCGTATTACAGGCAGCCCGCCTCAGAGTTTTGAGAGCTTGGGCGGCAGGCATTTTATCGTAATTACTGAAACTGTCTATAAGGCACAGGAATTTAAATTATTAAAAGACTTTGGTGATACAAAATATCTTTCCGAATTATTGTTCCTTTAGCACAATAATTTAGTACAATAATAATATGTTGTATTATCTTCTAATAAAGGGGGGACTCTTATGCACTGGCTTATTTCCTTATTGTTGAACGGAATCGCCTTGCTGCTGGCTGATTATCTGGTAGACGGTTTTCATGTAAGCGGGATATTTGCTGCGGTTTTTGCCGTATTTATTCTCGGTATTGTAAATACTATCATTAAACCTGTACTGGTAGTGCTAACCTTTCCAGTAACCCTGGTAACGCTGGGCTTGTTTATTCTGGTGATCAACGCGATAACCTTTAAACTGGCTTCTTGGTTTGTTCCCGGCTTTCATGTATATACCTTTGGTGGCGCTTTCTTTGGTTCTCTGATCACAAGTGCCTTTAACTGGGCTTTAAACGGTCTGTTTAATAAAGGTGACGACGATTAGGCAATAAAAACAGGAATGCCATATAAGTTTAATCAGAAAGTAAAACAAAGCCTTTTTGAACGAATAAATAGTATTACAATTAACACAGAACCCTTACCATTTTTTATTAGTGGTAAGGGTTCTTATCAGGATTGTTTTTTTGTTGGGCTTATAGTTGTATCTTTTCCATTTTATCTTCAGGCAGATACCATTCCCCGTCTTTGTTGATCAGCTCCTCCTGAGCAATACCCTCGCAGAAAGCCCAACCCTGGGCTAATTTGGCCCTGCAGGCTCATGAGTTTTTGTTTATAATCAAAGGCAAGTTCAAGTAGTCCATAGCATAAACCTTGCCGTTTTGCGGGTTATACAAAACTCCTGCCATATTTTTTCCTCCTTGCTTTTTCCTTTATTATATATTAGATAAGTATAGAATGCCATGTATATTAAAATTGCCCGGCAGGAAAATCAGCATCTTTGTTGAAGCTTTATTTTATTTAAAAAGATAAAAGAGATTATTATATGCGGAAAGAGGGATAAACTAGATGAGATGTGTAGATGATTTTCGTTGCGCCAGGTGCCTGAAGGACAAGGAATATATTGAGTTTGATTATAATGTATTTGATGAAAACAGCGATCTATGGCTGGATTTCTGTGTAGAATGTGATGTTGAAGAAAAGGAAGCCGAAGAATTTGCCACACAGATTTTTTCTTCTATGAGTGAGGAAGATTTTAACATGAAATACCGTTCCAAAAAATGGCAAGAGCATAACAAATTAAAATAATGTGATTAGGACGCTGGCTTTGGTTATCCCCTTCACGGTTCAACCGGGATAACCAAAACCATCCTGCCATAACAGTTTAGAAGCGTAAAACCATTACCAATCATCTTGTATTAATGTTTTAGCTTGTGCAGCCTTGCTGCCAATCAGGTTTATTTTGCAGTCTGGCAGGTAACTCAGGCTTAAACCTTGGGCTTTCGTA
Source organism: Desulfofarcimen acetoxidans DSM 771 (assembly GCF_000024205.1). Taxonomy (NCBI): domain Bacteria; kingdom Bacillati; phylum Bacillota; class Clostridia; order Eubacteriales; family Peptococcaceae; genus Desulfofarcimen; species Desulfofarcimen acetoxidans. The sequence goes on along the minus strand of NC_013216.1, from coordinate 1,744,049 downwards.
ATATACATCCAAAGCTTTGACTTGCACCAGATTTAGTTCCGGGTAGCGTAAAGAGGTCAGATGTCCTCCCATACAGCAGCCCTGATCGATATCTATAGTGTTGTTGATAAATTTAGGCTTAGGAACAGGTGTATGTCCATAAACAATTAAGGGATAGCCATGATAATTGAGGGCCCAGTCCCTGCGGAGGGGCAAACCGTCCGCCGCCGTCATTCCCGTGGCATCACCGTAGTAACAGAAATCAATTATCCTGTGGTTAACCTTACCTATCATTTCTTCTCTTATTCCCCCGTGCACAACCACCAAATTACCCTTATCCAGAATCATGTATGGAGGAGCAGAGTTATATAAATCTAAAAAAAGCGCGGCAAAATTATCTCTTTCCCTTGCTGTGAGGGCTTTATACTCCTCTACTGTTTTTTCCATGCCATGTGCAACCTGCACCTTTCTGCCGATCAGGTAACGAGCCAATTTGTTGCAGTGATTGCCCGGCACATATAAAGCGGAACCAGCATCTACCATAGATTTAACTGTTCTCACAGATGCCAGGCAGTGAGGACCACGATCAGCTAAATCTCCTAAAAAAACCACAGTCCGGCCGTTGGGATGATAATAAGCCCCATCTTGCATATACCCCAACCTGGCTAAGAGTATTTTTAGTTCATCAAGGCATCCATGCAGATCGCCTATAATATCAAAGGGGCCGTTTAACGGGAGGTGTACCCGCATAGCTTCTTTAGACTTTAAAATTTTATCTTCTATAATCAGTCCCCTCCAGTTCTGTCTCGTTTCTGGTAAACAAATGAGACACCTACTAAAACGATTCCCACAATAAACAGGATTAAAACCCTGTAAATCATGGCCAAACCGCTTAAATCAAACAGCATGACTTTCACCGTAGTTAAGCCGAACAGGGACAGTGAAATATAGCGAAAACCTTTAATATCTTTTTTCATACCTAGAAGCAGCAAAAAAACAGCAAATAATACCCAAGCCATAGACACTGAAAAATTATAAGAAAAGTTGATATTAAAATAATCAAGGAAATTGGTTACTTCCCAGCTTATTTCTTTGATTGCCAAAACGGTAGCTATTATAGCTGCAGGCCAAACCTTGAAACGTTCTTTTTCTGTCATCTCGGGCCGATGAAAGTACATGTGGGCTACAAAATAAAACCCTATAGTGGCTAAACAAGCAGTTATGGAATAATGATTTAAAACAGGAAAAGGAGATTTTAAGAAATAAGGATATCGTGTAAAAACCTCCAGACCCACTAAGGATAAAAGGATTAGACCTGCTCTCCTAACCCAAATATTCCCTCCTTTAATGCCTGCATATACCAGGACCAGTGCTTCCGTTGCCCATGCCGGATAAGTCCAATTCTGGTCAAACAAGAGCGGTACTGCAATAGTTGCAAAAGCAATGCCGGTTCCCAGTATAGTAAGAAAAAGTAACCGGTCTCCTAATTTTCTTTTATGCAGAAAAACAGCCAGAGCCATGTAAACCAAAGCCAGTGTGACTGCCAGTAAATCCAACCAGTCTTCATTAACATTATCTAAATTATTGCTGGCGGAAATATAGAAAAAAGCTGCATTTAGAAGAAGCAGCGCAATATCTCTCGCAGAGGTTTTCTCATTGTGCCTGATATTATAAAAGAAGGACAGTGTGCCGAAAATTATAAAATATATGGTAAGAAAGACCTGATTTAACCATAAATTTTTGTCGGCCACAGAGTAAGCATTAAAGTGGTAGACGGTATAAACCAAAGCAGTAGAAAAAAATGCCAGCAAATTAAGACTTCGCCAGTTTTTATTATAGGCCAGGTAAAGAACGGCCAAATTGAGCGCAGCTATATAACTCAATAGGAGCAGAGGCCTGGCTTCCGTGCTGCCGATTAAAAAAGGAGTGAGAAACCCGCCCAGAGCAGAGAGTACTGCTATACTGTAGCCATCGTTATGTACAGCCAGAATACCTCCGCTGAAAGCAGTAAAGACCATAACGGCAAAGGCTACGGAAGGATACATCAAATGATAAAAGTTAACCGCGGCAAATGTAGTCAAATAGATGATGCCGATACCTCCACCGGTAAAACCCTGCGCAAAATAAGAGTACTTGCGCCGCAGCACCAGTTCGCTGCAAGCAATCAACGCAATTCCAGAAATATAGCCAATAATAATTCTAGCCAATTCACCAATCCACTTGTTGTCAAAAGAGTATTTAAGAAAGTAAGCTGCCCCAAAAAATATGACTATAATACCTATACGGTTTAGCCAAGTACCGCCTATGATATTTTCCAACCCTGTTTCATTGAATTTGTTCGCTAAATTCTCTTTAATCAAGTTGGGTGAGCCGGACGGCCTGACCTGGTTTGGAATCTCAGTCTTGACCGGATTTTTCTGAACATTAATTGAAGCTGCCGTCACTACCGGTATATCTGTTGCATGGTTGTTTACTGGAACTTCTTCTTTACAGAATACATCCTCCAAAACAGCTACCCTGTTTTTTAATTCTTCTATTTCCAAACTTAAGCTTTTAATTTTCTCCAACATTGTATTATCATCAACCATAATATCCCCCCTGCTTCAGTATAACATTTCGGATGTAGATGTACGAATGCTTTAAATACTTTTTATAAAATATTTAAATCCACATGCAAATTGAGGGGCTTTCAGCCCGGTTCAAAGATTACGCTGCATAAATTTACACAAAATATAATCATCGGGAATATACAAAATACCCCGGACATTTGCCGGGGTAACTATGTTCTTATAGCTTATACTTTTGTAAATCTTTAGCTAAGTGTTGAAAATTTTTTATAGAAGTGTTGATACCACATAAACTACGATCAAATGCGGTCAGTGCTTCATTTAGTTTTTTTATAGCCATTATGCTTTTTTGTGTATTTTCCTGCAAACTAAGATTATATTGAGACATAGAAAGTTCATCTCCCATCTTATATCTCCGTTTATAAACCTCGTACAACTTAGAGATACAATCCTGTATCTCTAAATATTTATATTTTTTACAGCTTGGGCCATATTAGTAATGCCCGAAGAAGTTAATATTGTAATAGGTTTACAATGCTTTCTGCAAAATTTTTTGGCACTGGCACAAGCATTGTGACTGTTGCAATCTACGGGACAAAAAACCATATCACACTTCATTATCTTTCTTTCCAGAATCTTCTCTCCACCCTTCATATAACCATCTAAATACTCACATTCATGGCCACAACTCTCGATTAGGTTCTTATAAAGCTGCTTAAACTTAGTCATTCCGCCAATAATTAGTATTGTTTTTGCACAATGTTTGCAATTACAGCTATTCTTGCAGCAATTTGCGGGCTTTTCATTTTTAAAATCGACTGAACCAAAATTAATATTTGTCCAACCCTTTTGCGCCATTAGTATCCTCTCCTGTGACTGATATAAGCCTGAGGCTAGGCCATTAAAACTTCTTTTGATTTATAGCAATAAATCAATCATGCATTAAAAGATTTGCCCCTTATTAGCCAACCTGCGTAAAACATGCAATGGTATATTTGAAATACAAAATCAAAATATTATTTTTAGGAAACCATATTGGCGGCATCATACTTCCGTATTTTCTGCAAATAGCTTACCAATTGCTGTACACTACCAGATTGTGTTATCAATTCATTGCTGGTATGTTCAGAGATATTTTCAAATTTACTTACCACATCGTTTATTTCTTGGGCAACAGCTTGCACACCATCCATTCCCAAATCCAGAGCCTCTGCCCCTCTGTTAGCCTTTTCCACTGCCAGTACACTGTTAGCCATATCCTCAACAATTATTCGGCAAATATCGTTAACCTGGTTTATTAAATTCATACCGGTCTGAATTCCTGCCGCCCCTTTATTCATGCTCTGCATTACCATAGCGGCACTGTCTTCTATCTGTGTAAGGGTAATCGAAACACCGTCAGCCATCTTTTTACTTTTAACAGCCAATTTGCTGATTTCCTGAGCTACCACAGCAAATCCTGATCCGGCTTCTCCAGCCCGTGCCGCTTCAATAGATGCATTAAGCGCTAACAATTTTGTTTGATCAGCAAAGGATTTGATGGCTTCCAACATTTCACCAAACGTTTTGACATCATCCTGCAGCCTGGAATATATTTTAATTGAATCCAACACTTGTTTTTGAATAACTTCCATTTCTGTATTGGCTTTCTCAAGACTGATAGCCCCTTCTTCACCAAACTCCTTGGTTTTTTTTAAGGATAAATTTGTTTCCGCCATTTGCTGTATGACTTCAGTTACATGCTTATCTAATTCGTTCACCATACCCTGTGTGCACATTGCAGTTTCTGACACTTCAGAAATCATGCTTTTTATCTCTTCCCTGGAGTTCAGTAAACTGTTATTAATATCAGCTACATTTTGAACAACAGCATCAAATTCATTAATATCCTTAAAAAATGTTGTTCCGAACTTCGTTTCATTGGTTCTCAGTCTCCTATTTTTATCCGTACTGTTCAATAATTTCGAGAATAGAGACACATACTACATCCTTTCAATTAACAACAAATTGTTAATGATTATCATTATCATCAGTTGAGCAAAAAAAATATTTATTTAACCAGCGTTGTTACTACCCTAACATAGCCATCCGCCCATAATAAACTCCGGCTTGGGATTAATCTCATAATGATGCAACGAGACAAACAGAGATGGATTCTGTTTAAACATTTTTGCAAGAACCCTTACCATATAGGCGTCAAATTGATCCCCGGCATACTCCTGCAGTTCATAAATGGCCTTTTCCATAGGCATTCCTTTTCGGTAAGAACGATCGGAAGTCATAGCGTCCCAGGCATCGGCAATAGAAACAATACGGGCTTCAAAGGGAATATCTTCACCCTTTAATCCATTAGGGTAACCCTTGCCGTCGATTCTTTCATGGTGGCTCTGTACAATAGCATGTATGCTTTGTAAAAAATCCACCGGCTGCAATATATTTACACCTATAACCGGATGATTTTTAATTATCTCAAATTCCTCATATATTAATCTGCCTTTTTTATTTAATATTGCCTCATTGATACCTATTTTTCCTATATCATGCAATAAAGCGCCGTATTCAATGGTTTGAATTTCCTGGCAACTGAGTTTTAACAACTCTGATAGTATTACTGCCACACTGGCAACATTCTTAGAATGATTCCTTGTATAGTGATCTTTTGCATCTATAGCCGATACCAATGCGGCAATAGTTTCCAAGTATACCTCTTTTTTACCGTTTTCTATTTTTAATAGCGTATTATGAAGCACTAACGCCGCTTGGTCTGCAAATACAGAAACAGTTCTGATATCCTGCGCTGAATAATCTCCTAAATGATCTTCCTTTTCTGTATAACGGTGCATTAACACCAGTATACCCACAGTTTTTCTCTCCACGATCATGGGAACGGAAATCACAGAAAGTAAAGCAGGATCTGCCTTAACCATTTCATTAAAACCCTCAGAATTGCTTGTAATATATACTATTTGCCTGGAGGCTGCCGGCTTGCGAATAAAATTAGCTTTATCCAGTATTCTTTGAAACTGCCCTTCCGTGAGCTCTCCACGCAGCAGCATAATTTGATTATCGCTGGTAAAACGGTCAGTCAGCAGAACCCCGCCCACTTCACTGTGGGTAATCTTGATAGCAAGATCCAAAATTGCTGACAAGGTGCTGTCCATGTCCGTGGTTTTTATTAGAGTAAGCAAAACTTCGTTAAATAAGTTAGCTTCTTTTAATTTTTTTTCTAATTGACTTTTGGATAAACTTGAACCGGTTTTAGTTTTATTAGCAGAAAATATATTTTCAAGCGCAGACATTGCCACTGCACCTCTTTTACACATTAATGCAATTAATGTTAAGATAAATATCAGCTAAACTACAGAGTTAATTTAAACATTTTTCCGCAACTTCAGTGTCCTGCCCCACGCCCCCCTCATGATAACATTCACCACTGCAATTACCAACACAGTTGCCACATTTCCCACCGCAAGATAAATTTCCCGGTCCACAACAATTACCTTTTTTCAGATTAACTGCTTCCCGGTAAAATCCTTTGACAGTCAAAAATCCGATGCCTGCCGCCAGAGTTAAAGTAGAAAGCAGTCCCGTAAAGCTTTCGGTCATAATAGCAGCCCTCCTGCCTGATGTATAGAACTAACCTCCCAAGCCCAACAACAAACCAATCCGGTAAATCAGAAGAGAAGCAACCCAGGCCAATACAAAGGTGTACCCGGCAGCAAACAACGCCCATTTCCATGAGCCCATTTCCTTTTTAATTGTGCCCAGAGCAGCCATGCATGGTGTATATAGCAGAGTAAATACCATAAATGCGTAGGCGGAAAGACTGTTAAATGTTGCACCCAGTGTACCTTGAAGCTGTGTAACTATCTTCGCTGTGTCATCAGCCAGCTCACTTATACCATAAATTACACCTAAAGTTGAAACCACTGCTTCTTTGGCCAATATGCCGGTCAGTACAGCAACTCCTGTTTGCCATGAACCAAAACCATGCAAAGCAAAAATCGGAGCAATCAGTCCTCCTATAGCTGCCAATAAACTGTCTTTAATATCCGAGGGACCGGAAAAATTATAGCTGCTAAGGAACCAAATCGCCACAGACATACTGAATATAATAGTTCCTGCTTTAACCAGAAAACCTTTTCCCTTCTCCCAGGTTTGCAGGAGAACAGTCTTAATGGTAGGAACACGGAAAGGCGGCAGTTCCATCAAAAAGGGTTCCGCATCCCCTTTGAAATAGGTGGACTTAAAGATTAATCCCATTACAATGGCTACTAATATCCCGAGCAGGTAAAGAGAAAGAACAATGATGCTTTCCTTTCCAGGGAAAAACAATGCAGCAAATAGAGCGTACACAGGAAGCCTGGCACCGCAAGACATAAAGGGTGATATTAAAACAGCAATCTTGCGATCTCTTTCAGTATCAAGTGCCCTGGCTCCCATGATAGCCGGTACAGTGCAACCAAAACCAATCAGCATGGGTAGAATAGATTTACCGGACAAACCGATCTTACGCATAGCACGATCCATTATAAATGCCACTCTGGCCATATAACCTGTTCCATCAAGGAAACTAATAAAGAAAAATAAGGTAAAAATCAATGGCACAAATACTACGACACTTCCGACACCACCAATAATACCGTCTGTCACCAGGGACTGCAACCACCCGGCAGTTCCTAATGCCGCCATAGTTCCGTTAACCCAATCTGTTAATGTTCCGCTGATAAATCCATCCAATAAATCAGATATCGGTTGGCCAACCCAGGTAAAAGTCAACTCAAACATCATATACATAATAGCTATAAAAATAGGAATACCTAATATACGATTTGTAAAAATATTATCCAGTCTATCGTGCCATGATACTACAGCTTCATTAATAATCAAGGACTTTTCCAAAACCCTGTTAATAAAGTCATAACGTGCTGAAATGATTTCTTCTTCCATCAACTCGCTATCTTTTTCTGATTTTCTGATATTTGCTATTTGTTTCAGGTACTCATCCAGCAGTGAACTTCCGGCCACCTCAGGCATCGCCATATTAGGAGAATCTAACGAATTGATCAATTGCTGCAATCCATTTTTACTGGTGGCTACTGAAGAAATAACCTTAGCCCCCAAATATTTGCCTAAAACATCCAAATTGATTTCATAGCCTTTGCTTTTTGCTTCATCCATCATATTTAAATTCACAATTGTAGGTATACCCATTTCCAACAGTTGAACCGTCAGGTATAGATTACGCTCTATATTGGAAGCATCCACCACATTAACAACAAGATCAGGCTTTTCACCTAAAAGATATTCTTTAACAATTTTTTCCTCCAGCGAATAAGCACTGAGACTATATGTACCAGGCAAATCAATAATATTTATTTTTTTCTTGCCCCTGGTTAATTGCCCCATTTTTTTATCAACAGTAACCCCCGGCCAGTTGCCTATATGCTGCCTGGCTCCGGTAAGCGCGTTAAAAATAGTCGACTTACCGGTGTTAGGGTTACCTGCTAAAGCTATGTTTAAAACTGACATCTCTCTAATCCCCCCTTATACTAAGCTTACGAATATCTGCTCTGCCTCAGCCTTGCGAAAAGATAGGTTGTATGACTTGACCAGCACCTCAATCGGGTCGCCAAGGGGTGCAACTTTTATAACCTTTAACCTGGCTCCTTTCATTATCCCCATAGCCATAAAACGCCCCCTTGCCTGGCCCGTTATTTTAACATTATCCACTAATACTGTCTGGCCTGGTTTTATATCTTTTAGAGTAATCATTTCTTCCCTCCTTCCGGCTGCTACACAACCATAATTTGCTTGGCCATTTCTTCCCCGAGCATAACCTTACCTCCACGAACAGTCACCACCAGGGAGCCTTTTTTACAGCAATAGCAAATCCTGATGGGAGTACCGGGGATAAAGCCCATTTCCTCCAGATGAAGCTTACAATTACAGCAATTTTTAATACTTTGGATGTGAACAGTTGTACCTTTTTTAGCGCAACTTAATGGTTTCACAATCATATTAATCTCCGCCTCCAATAAATTAAAAATGAATTACAGCAACATCAACAATAACGATAATCATTATCAATATAGTTGCAAAAAAAATATCCTTTGGTTCTTAAAATTAATATTTCAGGGAAACAATAGCATACTATAAAACCTGCTATTGCTTCCCAAAACTTCATTTTAAAACGATACTAACAATTTTTCTCTAACCGGCACTTGCTGCAATTACCGCTGCAGCAGGCTGGCTGAATTGGGGTAAAGCATCTGGGGCAGCGAAAAACTAAACCCTTATTAATCTGATAACCGCAAGTAGGACAAATGTTTTTTATTTTCTCGGGTTTATCAATTGTCTTCATGCAGGCACCTCTTTTCAAGTATAACTGCAATTAATACTTAAGACTCTACCCGCCTCAGGCATTTTACTGCTTTTAACCTGTGGAAAACAGTACTAAATATAATAGTTATTATGGACATACCTATAAAGACCAAAGCTACCATAATCTTACCATGGCTTATATTTTTAGCTGCACTAAAAACTTGGGCTACAATTCCTCCAACAGTAAATGCAATAACCCAGGTACCTCCCCACATGATAGTTGCCTCTTTCTTGCCCCGCTCCTTAAAAATAACCAGGATAGAGGCTATGCATGGTACAAACAAGGTTATGGTGATTATAGAAACCAATCCATCCACTGGACTCAAGTGCATGCCGTTCAGACCCGCTACGCCAAAATCACGCCTGACTATTCCCATAATAAAGGCGGTGGCGGTTTCTCTGGGGAGATTTAAACAGCCTACAGTCAGAGGCGCCATCATCTTCTGCAAGAAAAGCAGAATACCTGTAAGCTGAAAAACGCTGATTATTAAAGCCCCTACGGCAAACAGCGGTACAGCTTCTTTGGTAAAGGCATAAGACTTAGTGAAAGTTTTATGCAGAACATTGCCTATTCTCGGCAGGCGAAGAGGCGGCAAGTCAATTAAAAGGTCAGTAGGGTTACCTGGCAGAAGAATATTAAGCAAAGTCCCTACGATAACCAGCACACAGAAAATGACCAGCCCGTAAAGGGCCGCATAAGAAATACCGATAGATCCTATAATTGCCGCAATAACGGCTAACTGCGCCGAACATGGTATAACCAGGCCCAGCAGAAAAATAGCAATTCGCTTTTCTCTTTCCGTAGATAATAACCTGGTGGTGATACTGGCCATAGTAACACAGCCAAAACCCAGTATCATAGGTATTATCGCTCTGCCGTTTAAACCTATGCCTACCAGCAACCTGTCAACCAGTGTTGCTATGCGCGGCAGGTAACCGGAATCTTCAAAAAGCGACAGAAACAAATAAAAACCAGCCACCAGCGGCAGCAACAACCCAAGTACATAACTGAATGTCATGGTCAGAACGCCAAACTCTCCGGTAAGTATAATACCCAGCCAGGAGTCCAGAGGAACAACATAGCCAACTGCCATTCTGACTGCCGGCTCATATATACCCTGCATAACAGTTCCTTCGGTAAAACCCACAACATTCCCTGCGATTACTATACCAATAACTTCATATAAAACCCAGAGAATAACAGCCAATATCGGAATTCCGGTTAAAGGCTTTATCATCATACGGCCAAGCGTAGTACTGAAAGTAGAACCTTTACCTGTTTCAAAAACTGTCTGATTAATTATTTCGTTAACATGCTTACGGCGTAAGAGATATACTTCCTCCCTGAAAGATTCCGTCTGCAAACAGTTGCGGCAGGCTACTGCCTGATCTCCTTCAATAATTAACAAAGCTTCGGCCTGACTGCCGGTAGCCATTGAGATTTCTTTTAGCTTGCAAGGCAAATTGGGCGTAATATTTCCACTGTGGGCAGAGGGTATCGCATTTTTTAATTCAACCAAACCCTTTTTCAATACAGCCACTGTAGGTATGACAATAACACCCATAATTTCTTCTAACTTTTGTACATCTATTCTCAAACCTTGTTTTTCTACTTCATCTATCATATTTAAGGCTACTATGACCGGAACCCCTGTGTCAATAATCTGCTGGGTCAAAAATAAATCCCTTTCCAGATAGACCGCATTTACAACATTAATTACTATATCTGCTGTCAAGATAATGTCCCTGGCAATTCGCTCTTCATCGTTGAAAGAAGAAATTCCGTACACACCCGGTGTGTCTATTACCACATCTCCGCCCAACCTGCCGGAGGAAATATCAAGGGTTGTGCCCGGATAATTGGATACATCCACATACATGCCGGTTAGAAAATTAAAAACAACTGATTTGCCTGCATTAGGATTTCCGGCCAGGACAATTTTCTTCGAACATGGGGGTAAATCTTCCATAGTATTAGCGTCATGACAACCGGACACAATACCCCTCCCGTCTAATTTAGAACCACATCAATTTGTTTGGCTAAGGACCTGCCAAAGGCTATTTCCTGCCTGTTCTTGCGTATAATTACCGGACCGGCCGGAACAATCTCAGCGCAACATACCAACTCTCCTTCAGCAATACCGAAGCGAATGACTTGAGTGCGAATATCCTGACTGGGAATAGATACTATCCTACAGGTCTGACCCTTTTTAATTTTATCTAATTTCATACTCGTCAACTCCTTGTTAACGACATTCATTATCAGTATGCCAACAAAAAAAATAGTTATTTTTAATGATAATGATTATCAGTACGTTGGTATTATTATAAATCAAGGGGTTTTTTATGTCAATAAGTTTTTATGTCAATAAGTATTTCCATTAATCAATGATAACTGCAAAAATTTAAACAGAACCCGAGGGTTCTGTTTAAATTTTTGCTTTACTCACGGAAATTATGCTTATGATGAATCTCTGGATAAGCTAAGCTTAATACCGCATAATTTCCGTCGAGCACGAGTGCCTGCGGCTGCTCGAAATTCGCTTAAAGCGACTTTCTTGCACTCTGGAAAATTATGCTTATGATGATCCCCCGAATAAGTTAATGCTAGCACCGCATAATTTCCGTCGAGCACGAGTGCCTGCGGCTGCTCGAAATTCGCTTAAAGCGACTTTCTTGTTAATATTAGCTTTGGCTGCTGTTTGAAGAAGAACTTGACGAGGAACTTGATGAAGAGTTTTCCAAACTGCTTTCAGAATTCTCTGAGCTATCAGAGATCCCGTCCATCTTCTTTTCTTTGTCCAAACTATCTTCCTTCATACCGCAACCTTTTTTGGCGAAGAAATTAAAACCCATAGTTTCACCTCCCGGTTGTCTGATCATCAATTATTATTGCCCTGTCCAGCACAAATAATCCTGGTTATGAACAAATTTTTATTAAAAACCGGCAGTAAAATGAGAGCGTCGAAAAATCTCTTTTTAAAATCCATATTAAAGTAAAAAGCGACTGCTAACCCAATGTTTCAAGGGTTTACCAGTCACCTTTCAGAAGTAAAATATAGTTTCTCAACAGCACTAAATGCTTTTGTTTCTATAAATCTTGTGGCGGAATAAATTTTTCCAAACCAACTCGCTCAATAGTATTGCAAAACTTTTCTTTTGGTTCAGCCTCTTTTTTATAAGCTTCAAAAATAAAGCTTATAGCGGCCTCAACTTTATCTTCCGGCACACCGGCTGCAACTTTTTTTGCATGCTGCGGTTTTATTGTACCGCCTTTACCGCCGACAAATAAGTCATAGCTGCCTTTACCAGTAGCAATTATACCTAAATCAGCACAGTAAGGATCCGTACAGCCTTTTGGACAACCGGCAATAGCAATCTTAAAATGCTTGGGAGTGGGCATTGCAACATATTTTTCATATAAGGGCATACCCAATTTGAAAACATTGTTCACAGTAGTTGTGCACAAGTCATCATTTCCCGCACAAACTTTTATATTTTTAATAACCGGACCGGCACCATCCTTAAAACCTATATCTTTTAACTTTTCTCTAAAAAGTGGTGCTTTGGCCTCTTCCATTACAACCAGCATAGTTTGCCTGGTAGTAATCTTGGTGGTATAAACACCGGTTTCTTTAACCAACTCCCCCAGAGCTACCAACTGTTCGGGTGTGATCTGACCGCAGGGAAAAGCAACATCTACAGCAAATAAATTATTATTTTGTTTCATTAAATCACATAACTCCTTTCCTTTATTTAACGAACTAATATACTAATGAATAAGACTTCAATAAACAATCACAAATTCCTGCTAAATATTTGCTAAATATTTTGAAATATTGTTAATTAATTTCGCCATACTCGTTGGAAATTATGCTCATGATGGAGACATGGATAAGATAAGTCCAGTAGCGCATAATTTCTAACGAAATTCCCATGCTGCGGTGCAGCACTGCGGAGAATGAAAATGGTACTGCGGCTGCTCGAAATTCGCTTAAGAGACTTGCCTGATAAATAGCCTGGCTGCCTGGTAGCAGTTGTCCACTAAGATTTTTATATCTGCCTGAGTGGCATTGTCAATATGTATACCGGCTACCAGGGCTACTGTTTGCCGCAAAGCCCCGGCAATTTCTTCGGCTATGGGCCTGGCTATCTCGTCCTCCCGGTGGCCTAGCCTGGGTACAACCGTACTGTTGCATTTAGCCTTTTCTTGATTAAGAGAGTCCGGTCGGATAACTGACAGGACAACTGCCCCGACATGGGGTTTTTCTCCCCCCAGCAGTTGTATAATCAAACCGTCAGCCGTTACTGTAGCAAGCAGGCAAACTGTGTGTTTTCCATTACCGGCTTTAACTTCAATTTGTTTAAACAATTTTTCACCTTCTGTATATCATCTTATCGAAAGTTTCCTTAGCCCTATTAACTCCGGTTCTGCCGGCAAACCCTTATGCTGGATTAAAACCTTGAAATAACGTCCCATCCCTTCCGGCATAATAAGCTGCTTAATGGCTAAAGTAGTATGCAGCTTTTTTTCATTGAAACTGTAATCGTCAGAAGTTTTAAGAATATCTAAAATACCGGCATTGAGCAAAAAGTCCGACTGGGTAACCAGACCGGCCATATTAAGACCCGCCTCCTTACCCCAAATTTCCAAAGCAGAAAAGTTTACATTAGCGGTAATATCCTGCTCACCAATATACTGGTAAGGATCATCGTTTAAGGTATGCCGCCGAAAACATCTTAACGTTCCGTCAAAACGGGCCCTGTTATATAAATTGTCCGAGGTTAAGCCGTAATCAATAGTAATTATATAACCTTTCTCCAGGCACTCCGCCTGATTTTTCAACCACTTAATAGCAGCCAGATTTACTTCAGCCGTCTGACCGGTTTTCAAAGCCACCCGCTGTTTGGCGAAATAATCCTGCAGCAACTTTTCTGAGAGCAAACCCTCAACTTCAACAAATCGGTTATCCCGATAATCTACATATATTTCTTTTAAACCGTCCTCACGCATTCTCACCCTGTGCACAGGAAAAGCATCAATCAATTCATTGGAAAATATGCAGCCTGTTATTCTATTTCCCTGAAGTTCCAGTATTTGAGCAGGACTGTCTGCCCAGCTAACCTTACCGGGTGGCAGGTTCAACCCGGACAAAATTGCCTGCTGTTTTTCTCTGAAGTCAGGGCTGACATCAATTATCCAATAGGTTAGGGCAGCATAGCAGTCTGGATATTGCTGTTGCAGTTGATTTAGAAAATCATACGCCAGTTTTCCCTTTCCCGCACCATACTCGATAAACTGCCAGACCGGAGGATGACCCAGAATCGCCCACATCTGCGCCGCCTGGCGGGCAATCATCCCGGCAAACAGGGCATGCACATCGGAACTTGTATAGTAATCACCTTTTCGCCCGATTTTTTCTCTGACTGAAGCATAATAACCCAGTTCAGGATAATATAAGGCCATCTCCATAAAGCGAGCAAAGGTTACCGGGCCTTCCAGTTCAATAAAAGATTTAATAATTCCTGTAAGGGATGCAGCACCTGTCATAATCAGCCTCCTGTTTTATCCATAATTTAGTTCAAATAAAAAACTCAAGCCAGAGAAAAAATAGAATCAAACAAAAAAATATTTTGAAAGGGGTTATTCAAATGACTGTCGGTGAAAAAATGCACCTGACACTGGCCAGCTTGGAAAGTGCCAAAGCAACACTGGAAACCTTTGCCTTGGAAACTCAGGATAAAAATGCCCAGAAACAATTTAATGACTATGCAACCCAGCTGGAAAGCATTACCCAGGGTCTCAAAGGCAGGGTCAATTACATTGAACAACAAGAACCGCAATACAAGGTAAAACAATAAAGCGTGAAAAAGTTATTGTAGATAAGGGCATGAGAACTTAAGCATGCCCTTATTAATTTTCAGGTTTTATTCCTGAATCAAGCTCTTTCCCTATAACCCGCAGGTCCCCGATTCGTCTGGTAAACCTATGGCGATCAAAATATTCGAGCAAGGGCATGGCATATTTTCTGGATGTAGTCAACAAATCCCTTATTTCACCGATAGATATTTCCTCTTTATTTTTGAAGTAATCTGACAACATCTGCCTGCCCTTATTCAAAATATCTCGATGAAAATACATATCATCAGCTATTTTAATCAGGCTGCCCTGACGCAATAAATACTGGAGTAACTCCTGCTTCAATTCATTTATAATTTTGAGTTCTGTGGCCAGTTGCTCCCAACCGGGTGGTTGAAATTGTGCCTGAATGAAGGTCTTTTCAATCAGTTCCAACATTTTTTGCTGCTCAGCATCAGGCTGTATTTCATAAGCAAAAGTAGCAACGGTTTGCGGCTGTATTTTAATAATCTGATCATTTTTTAACTCAGTTAATATTAGTTGAAATATTTTGGGATTTAGATTTTTGAACTTGCGGGAACGCAGCTCTTCTTTCGGGTAGCCTTCCCTTAATGGAAATTCACGGTGAAACTGGCTCAATAGTTTTTGTATATCTAGAGTCCAGCTTTGATATCTATAAACAGAGACAACATAACCGCTTTTTTCATCGATAAATTTTACTCTTTGTTTATTCTTTAACTCCGTAAGTGCTTCTTTAACCTGTATTTCACTCAAACCCGTAGCTTTGACTAATTCATTTATATGCGCAGGAATAAATATTCCGGCCAGATACTGTTCAATTATTTCATCTGGAGTGCCTCTCTCCAGAATCACCATCCTGTCGATTATTTCTTGACGGTAGCGCTTGTGTTTGGATGCCGTTGCATCTATAATCGTTCCACCGCCTATAGTATGCATGGGCGAATAGGATCTGACTACAAAGCGGTCGCCCTTGGCTGTGGCTACAGCTTCTTCCAACTGTATTTGTCCATAAGCCCATTCACCTGGTTTTAATTCTTCACGGTCAAAGTAGATAATCCGGCCAAGTACTTCAATAGTACCGGTATATAATCTAATCCTCGACCTGTGTTTCAGTTCTTTGCCTGCGTCCTTTAGTAACATAAATCGCACATCTAACCGGAAGGAGGCTGTAAGGGTTTCGGACAGGGCCAGAACATTGCCCCGACTGATTTGCTCAACTTCCAGACCACTTAAATTAACCGCCACCCTCTGGCCCGCCCTGGCCAAATCCACACTTTTACCGTGCACCTGCAGGGACCTCACTCTGGCTTTTAATTCTTCCGGAAATACTTCAATCTCGTCGCCAACTTTCAGTTGGCCTGAAACCATTGTTCCGGTAACAACTGTACCAAAACCTGTTATGGAAAATATCCGATCGATGGGTAACCTTGGCTGACCGGCAGTTGACTTTTCTTTAGCTACTTCAGCCAAAATATTAATTTGCTCCAGTAATTCCTGAATATTATATCCGGTAGCAGCCGACACTTTAACTATTGGTACATCCTTTAACACAGTGTCACTTATAAAATCCTTAATCTCTTCCTGGACAAGTTCCAACCAGTCTTCTTCAACCAAATCTGTCTTGGTGATAACAACTATGCCTTGGTTGATATGCAGGAGGCGAATAATGTCCAGGTGTTCCCGGGTTTGCGGCATTACTCCTTCGTCAGCGGCAATTATTAACAGTACAATATCTATGCCACTGGCACCTGCCAGCATGGTTTTAATAAATCTCTCATGCCCCGGCACATCAACAATGGCAGCGTGGCGCCCACCGGGTAAAGTCAGAGAGGCAAAGCCGAGTTCAATGGAGATGCCTCTTTCTTTTTCTTCTTTCAGCCTGTCCGTATCAATCCCGGTCAGTGCCTTGACCAGCATTGTCTTGCCATGGTCCACGTGGCCGGCCGTGCCGATAATAAGGTGCTTCAAGGCTTACCCCTCCCCTCATAGCCTAACTGCTTGCCTGCAGACATTTTACAACCGCTTCAACCAGCAGCTCTTCTTCCCCGTCCAAAACGGTACGAGGATCAAGCAGCAGCCTGTTATCCTGCACCCGGCCGATTACTGCCGGGGTATAACGCCGCAATCTGGACGTAAACTCATCCAGGGATATATGCCGCGGCGATATGGAGACAATTGTTGTGGGCAACTCAGTAATAGGCATAGCACCGCCGCCTACCCGGGAAAAATCTTTTTCAACAGTTACCCTGGCAAGTTCTCCAACCAAAGGAGTAATTTTTTCGACTAATACATCCGCTTTGTATTCCAACTCTCCGGGCAGGGCGGTCAGCATACGCAATGTCGGAATTTTTTGCAGGGCTGCCTTAGGATCCAGGTAATCCCTCAAAGTAGCTTCCAGTGATGCTACTGTAAATTTATCAATTCTCACCGCTCTGGTTAATGGGTTCTTTTTCATCAGATCAATATATTTTTTCTTGCCTACTATGATTCCGGCCTGCGGTCCTCCCAATAGCTTGTCTCCGCTGAAAGTCACTACATCCGCTCCCCCACGGACTACCTCCTGCACCGTTGGCTCCGGCGGCAGTCCAAAACGGCTTAAATCCACCAAAAAGCCACTGCCCAGATCAGACATAACCGGAAGATCATAATCCCGACCGACCTCCACCATTTCTTCTATAGTAGTCTCTCTAGTAAAACCCAATATACGGTAATTGCTTGTATGTACCTGAAGCAGCAATCCCGTGTTTTCACTCACTGCCCGGCGATAATCTTCAGGATAGGTTTTATTGGTAGTGCCTACTTCTACCAAAATGGCACCGCTTTGCGCCATCACATCCGGGATTCGAAAGGAACCTCCTATCTCCACCAACTGACCTCGGGAAACGATAACTTCTTTATTGCGTGCAAGGGTACCCAGTGCCAGCAGTACAGCAGAGGCGTTATTGTTCACCACCAGTGCAGCCTCCGCTCCTGTTAGTCCGGTTAAAATACCCTCAACGGCGGAATAGCGTGAACCACGCTTGCCTGTAGTCAAATCCAATTCAAGATTAGCATAGCCATTGGCTATGGTTTGCACTGCGCGCCTGGCGTTTTCACTCAATATAGCCCGCCCCAGATTTGTGTGCAGTACCACACCGGTAGCGTTTATTACCGGCCTTAAATTATACCGGCAAGCCACCTCAAGATTGACCTCAGACATTTCAACTATTTCCCGTAAGACTGTTTCTTTGCTGTCTTCACAGGGCAGGCCTTTTATTATTCTTTCGCGATAACTCTCCACCGTTCTTCTTACCACTTCAACAATTAGATTATGTGGTATTTTAACTTGCCTGTCGTCCAACACTTTTAACACTTCATCCACTGATGGCAGCAGGCGAAATTTTTCTATCAGTGCCTGGTTATTCATTATGCTTCACATCCTGTTATCTACATCAATACAACATTATATGGCAGATTTAGCCACATGGCAAGCCAGAACTCAAATAAAGATCTGTAATACTCAATCAAAACTCCAGTAAGCCTAAAATATTAAAGACATAGTCTATGGCAGTGGTTCACATTGCCTGAATACTAAGATTTTTACTAAAAATAAACCCCTGTCAGCCATCAGACGGGGGTTTGTCAAAGCATACTATAGCACCTGTTAATAAAGAACTTGCAGTGCTTAACATGACTAAACAAAGCTTCTAAAACATCCTAAGCACCCTATAGTCAGTTGTGCGCTGCGCAGGCGTGAAGCCGGCATTTTTTATGCAGTGAATAATCTCCCGCAAGGCTATACGGTAAGTTACACCGGCCGCCCGCACAACATTTTCCTCCAGCATGGTGCTGCCGAAATCATTAGCTCCAAAGCTTAAAGCAACCTGAGCTATTTTGGCGCCCTGAGTGACCCAGGAAGCCTGGATATTAGGAACGTTATCAATAACCAGGCGGGCTACAGCCAGCGTTTTCAGATACTCCACCCCACTGGCTGCCGGCATGCTTAACTGTGTATTTTTGGGTTGAAAACTCCAGGGTATGAAAGCAGTAAAGCCCCCAGTCTGATCCTGAGCTTCTCTCACCCTGATCATGTGCAGTACTCTTTCTTCGTTCGTTTCCACATGGCCGAACATCATCGTAGCGGTAGTTTTCATGCCGATACTGTGAGCGGTCAACATAACCTTCATCCAGTCCTGCCAGCCAATCTTTTCCGGGCTGATTTGGCCGCGCACTCGGTCAACCAGTATTTCGGCTCCGCCGCCGGGCAGAGAGTCCAAACCTGCGGCCCGGAGTTTTTCCAGCACTTCCTTAATTGACAGTCCGGAGCCTTTTACCATGTGCATAACTTCCGGAGGAGAAAAGGAATGTATATGAATATCAAAATTGCTCTTGATATAACGCAGCATATCCAGATAATAATCAAGTGTTAAATCAGGGTGCAAACCACCTTGTATTAAAAGTTCGGTGCCACCTGCGTCCACTGTCTCCGCAATTTTTTCATATAATTCTTGCCAGCCGATTATGTAAGCATCCGGTGCATTTTGATCTCGATAAAAAGCACAAAACCTGCAGCGTGACAGGCAAACATTGGTATAATTAATATTTCTGTCTATTACAAAAGTTACCTGCCGTTCCGGGTGCAAGCGCTGCCGAATAATATCCGCAGCCTGACCCAAAGCAAGCAGGTCATTTGTTTCCATGAGGGCAGTACCCTCCTCTAAGCTAAGCCTGCCACCGGCTATTGCTTTTTTTAGCAGCGGAAAAATATTACTCAAGATCTTCACTCCATATCTCCAGTTGTACGCGATCCTCAATAACCCCGCTCTTATAAGCATAATTATAGAATGTTAAAAGGGCATGCTGGTATTCATCACTGAACTCGTGTTTGATTACATTAAGGAAATAATCCTCTAAAACTGCTATGGGCAACGGGCAACGCCGTTTGGCTTTGCCGATAATAGCCGGCATACTGTCCAAACCAATTAACTTAGAAGCATATAAAAGCTTGGCAATACGTGAAACCTCTTCCGGGTAAGCCGCGGCAAATTCACGCCTGATAACCCAGAGGGCGTAAACCATTCTCTCGCCTGTTAACAATTTCCACGCCTCACCTAAATCACTGACTGTCAGAGGCAGTTTCTCCTGCAACACACGGTGATGGGCCAGCATAGCGTCATCACCTATTAACAGTGCTGCATCAGCCCTAGTCAACATTTCATCTAAATCCGGCTCTGTTGTAATAAATTCCACATCCACATGGTAATAATGCTCGAACAGCACTTTTAACAAGACTACGGAAGTTGCTGATGAAGAAGTTACGCAAACTTTTTTTCCATCCAATTCGGTAACCGGCAGTCTGCTGAATAACAGTATACTTTCCACTCGACCGTCCGAACTTATGGACATATGCGGCAATATTATACATTTCTCTTTATTCCTGGCGTATTCAATGGAAGATATGGGCGTAATATCTAGTTCACCTGATAAAAACAGGCGATTTAATTGGGTCGGCGGGCCTTTGATTAATTTAACATCTAAAGGGGACAGGCCCTCTTCCAGGGCATAGTAGACCGGCAAACAATTCAGATAGTCAACTTGCCCTAAGTGAAGCTTAGACACTAGAAACCCTCCCTAATGGTGTTGTACAGGGTGTCCCGCTCTACCGGAATTCTCCCGGCCGCCTTTATCATATTAATCAAATTTTTTTTGGACATATATTGTTCCGTGTCTGCTCCGGCGTCATGAGCTATTTGTTCCTCAACCACTGTACCATCTAAATCATCTACCCCAAAGGCCAGTGAAACTTGAGCCAGTTTAGGCCCGATCATCAGCCAGTATGCTTTAATATGGTCGAAGTTATCCAGTAATAATCTGGAGACTGCTAATACCTTTAAATCATCGTATCCTGTTGACCTGGCTAAACCCATGGCTTCCATAGGAGTGTTCTTAGGATGAAAAGCAAGTGGTATAAAGGTTAAAAAACCTCCTGTACTGTCTTGTAAATCGCGAAGTTTGATTAAATGATCCACTCTTTCCTCAATAGTCTCAACATGACCGTACAACATAGTGGCGTTGGTTCTCATGCCTATGCCGTGCGCTGCTTCGTGGACTGCCAGCCAGTGCTCCCCGCTAATTTTTTTCTCACACACGAGGTCTCGAACTCTCGGAGCAAATACTTCTGCCCCCCCGCCCGGAAGTGAATCCAACCCCGCCTCTTTTAGTGTAATCAAGACTTCCTGCAGGGACATATTATGCTGCTCGGCCAGATAGGCAACCTCAACAGCAGTAAAAGATTGAATAATAACCCCCGGCAATACTCGCTTTACTCTCTTTAATGCTTCCACATAATAATCCAGTTTTAAGTCAGGGTTCAAACCGCCGACGATATGGATCTCAGAAATATTTTCATTCCGGGAAGCCAGCGCCTTGGCTTCTATTTCATCCAGTGACAAGACATAGGCACCTTTATCCCCGGCATCCCTGCCAAAAGCGCAAAACTTACACCTATTGGCACATATATTAGTATGATTAATATGGCGGTTAACAATGAAATGCACCCTGTCACCATTCTTTTGACGGCAGATATGACTGGCCAGATAGCCTATGGTTAATATATCCGGTGACTTTAAAAGCCTCACCCCATCATTAAAAGAAAGCCTTTTACCTGTCAATACTCTTTCTGCAATATCCTCTAAACCCGATTTAAGAAATAGCCCTTCCATCCGGCGTCTCCCCTCGAACCGGTGCTGCTTTATCTACAAAGGGTAAGGGAACATAATATCCAGTAAGGTAAAGCTGAACATAACCATACTCAATGTTCCGTTTAAATTCATAAAAGCCACACCTGCTCTGGACAAGTCATGCGGCTTAACCAGTGAATGTTCATAAAAAAGAATTACAACTGCAATTAGCCCTCCCAGTAAATAAAACACACCCAGGTTCATTATTAATGCCACGCTCAAGAAAAGCAGCGAGGCCAATACGTGAAAAATTGAAGAAATCTGCAAAGCCTTTTTAATGCCAAACCGGGCAGGGATTGAATAAATACCTGCCTTAAGATCAAAATTATAATCATCACAGGCGTAAATTATATCAAAGCCTGCTACCCAAAACATTACCCCCAGACCTAAGAGTACCGGTGCCAGACTTAAGCTGTTGCTAATCGCAATCCAGCTGCCCAGTGGTGCCAGACCCAAAGCTATGCCAAGGAAAATATGACAGGTCCAGGAAAAGCGTTTAACATAGGAGTATATTGACAAAAAGAAAACTGCTACCGGGAACAGCTTTAAAGCCAAAGGACTTAACTGATAGGCAGCAACTAACAGCAAACCGAAAGACAGTAACGCATACAGCCACACTTCTGCGGCTGACAATAAGCCTTTGGGCAGAGCACGTACAGCCGTACGCGGGTTTACAGCATCAATATGGCGATCTATAACTCTGTTTAAGGACATAGCCGCAGTGCGGGCACCGACCATGGCCAGAGTTATCCAGATAAAATTATGCCAACTGGGAAAGCTCTTGTTCACCAATATAGCTCCTACATAGGCAAAGGGTAAGGCAAATATGGTATGTTCAAATTTAATCATTTCCAAAAATATTTTAAATTTATTTAATACCATTTTTCTGTCACTTCCCGGTTTATAATAAAAAACATTAAACGACCATGCGCTGAACCGCAATTTTTTGTACCAAAAATAAATTAACCAGTTCCTCTAAGGATTCGCGGGCCTGACATTTATTAAACAAGCTCAATTCTCCCAGTGCCAGGTTTAAATAATGCACTACCTGGTCAAAAGGCATCCCATTTTCCAATAGCCCATAGGCCATACCAAAATTTTTCCCGAACTTGTAAAGCGCTAAACATTCACTGGAACCAGCCTCGGCCGATTCAGCAGCCAGACTACAGCAACCGGCAAAAAGCTCCGCTGTTTCTCTGCGAACTACATCCCTGGCTACAACCTGGGATTTCACCTTTGAGTTTATTTCTTTTTGACGCAACAATCCGCCTTCATTAATCTGACAGATAATCTCTGAAAGAGGTTTTAAGAAATTTACGATACCATAATCGCAAAGAGTAGTAAAAAATTTACCATATAAATAATCGCCCACCAATACCGGGAACTGGCTGCCATCTCTGGGATCATGCTCCTGGCCCGGTATTTGAGCGGTGCTTTGTTCATTAACATCAACATGTACCTGAGCAGCCATATGAATAAATTGACAAACAGCTGCTAAAGCCAAAGTTTTTTCACTTAATCTTCCGAACATGCGCCCCGAGAAAATAACCAGGGCCGGGCGAATTGCATAATCTATAACTGAATGTTTTAGGTGAGCAAAAGAACTGATATGACCCGCCTTGATAACCAGTTCCCGTTCGATCTTTTGATAAACATTTTCCAATTCTTTCTTTATTGAACTAAATACTTGATTGACCATGTTGTTCCCCCTTGTCAATCCCTTGTCCTTAATCATGTATATATTCGTTACGCCTCTCTAATTTCCTTCCTGGTCATAAATATTTGCTTATTAGAGGAGAAGATACTTTCAACCCTTATTGATTTGCCAAGCAGACATCTCTCGCCGAAAATCATATTAACAAATTTCATTATTAAAAACAAGTCTTAGTTAATATTACCGGACGGCAGCTTATACACAAATTCAGCATTAAAATTAAGATTGTAAAAAATATGCCGTAAAAAATTATAAGCCTTGCACACCTGTCGGATCATGCAAGGCTTACACTAACCTTTCTGTTTTCTTCGTCGGTGGGTACTAATAAAAATCCCTCCTACATATTAACAGCAACCCTGTGAGGTGTTACTGGATGAATGCCGCGTTTTGTTTCCTTGGCAGTCATTTGTTTGGCACTGAAATTTGTTGTCAGGTAGTTGCAGGCATCCCATGGGTCTACTTTTTCACCACAAGTAAAAACGTCAACCGCTGCGTAGCCTAACTCCGGCCAAGTATGAATTGCTAAATGCGACTCCGAAATCACAACTACCCCGCTGACACCTTGTGGACTGAATTTATGAAAAACGCATTCGCGAACCTCAGCACCCGCTTCTAATGCAGCATTAACCATAATTTCTTCCACCTTTTTAATATCATTCAGGATTTCGAAATCACAACCGTAAATCTCAGCCAGTACGTGGCGGCCTAATGGTTTCATCTACGTTATCTCCTCCTTTGGGTTCATAAAAAGAGCAATTGATCCCTTAAAAATGTTAAGCCCGGATTACAATCAAATTAAATTTTAGCATATAAAATTAGATTGTCAACAATATTTTTAGGATATTTGCGGAATGTACTGTTTATATAGGTAATGCTGCGTTTAAGGCATTTTTTTATACAACCTGGTTTTCCAGTGTTCCTATTCCTTGAATTTCTATCCGTACAGAATCTCCTGGCAGCATAGCTCCGATACCTGAGGGTGTTCCGGTCATAATGATGTCACCCGGATTTAAAGTCATTACCTGAGTAATAAAACTAACCAGTTTATCTATGCCAAAAATAAAATGCCCGGTATTTGAATTCTGCTTTAGCTGGCCGTTTAAATACAATTTTATATCCAGATTAGCCGGATCCAGTTCCGTATTAACATAAGGACCAATGGGAGCAAAAGTATCAAAGGATTTAGCCCTGGTCCACTGCCCGTCCCTTTTTTGCAAATCCCTGGCAGTTACATCGTTGGCACAGGTATATCCTAATATATGTTCAAAAACCTGTTGCGGCTTCAACCTGCGAGCAGTTTTTTTCATAACCACGGCCAGTTCTGCTTCGTAGTCCACCTGTTTTGACATGGAAGGATAAATTATATTTTCACATGGACCGATGACAGAAGAAGGGGGCTTCATGAAGAGAACAGGTTCCTCTGGATAAGTAAAACCCATCTCATCGGCGTGATCACGGTAATTTAACCCGGCGCAGATGATTTTACCCGGTTGACAGGGAGCCAGGACTTTTAGCTCTGATAAATTAAAACCATATTGGTCCGGGCTGCAAAACTCCGCTTGAAAAATAGTGCCGTGAATAGGATATACAACGTCTCCTTGAACTATTCCCACGAACTCCCTTCCGTTCCAAAAGCGCCCCAGCAACATTTTCATTCCTCCATTTATTAATGTATTTTTCTTATACTTCAGGAAATTATGCTTACGATGGATTTGCGGATAAGTTTAAAGTCAGTACCCCCCATAATTCCCAACGGGTATAATTGCCTGTGGCTGCTGGAAAGTCGCTTAAAACGATTTTCCAGCCAGCGCTTCTCTGTATAGCTCTGCCACCCGGCTGCCCATGGCTGAGGCAGAATAATTTAGCTCCACCTGTTGGCGAGCGGCCATACCCATTGAACTGGCCTTTTCTTCGTTGTTGAGCAGTTCGGAAACTGCCTTGGCCAAAGCCTTCTCATCCCGCGAAGGAACAAGTATACCTGTCACTCCCTCCCTAACTATCTCCGGGATACCCCCGACACGGGATGCCACAACAGGCAGGCTGGAAGCCATAGCTTCCAAAATGGCTATGGATAGCCCCTCGGTAACAGAAGGCATAACAAATACATCAAGCGCTGCCAGCAAATTGGGTATATCATTTCTAGCCCCGGTGAATATAACTGCTTCCTGCAAGTTAAGCTGTTTGGCCAGTGACTCCAGCTCTTCACGCAACGGGCCGTCGCCTGTGATAACAAACCGAACCCCTTTTTCTGAAATATGAGGTATGGCCTTAATCAGGTAACTGACACCTTTCTGCGCCGACAATCTGGCTACCGTACCGACAAGCTTGCCCTCCGGCGGCAGTCCCAATTCCCGCCGCAATTGTTTTTTATTCTGGACAAAGTAAAATTGCCCGGTTTCAATCCCATTATATACGGTCACAGGCAACTGAGGTGATAATCCTGTTCGATCGATAATTTCCTGACGCAAAGCATCGGATACAGAAATAATTCTGTCTGTATATTGAGCCAGCTTTTTTTCTACCCGGGCCATAGCAGCTAATTTTAAATTATGCCAGTCAGAGTAAAATATAGAATTATGTACAGTATAAAAAATTAACGGGGTTTTGGCCAATCTGGCTGCAATCCTTCCGACTAATGCCGCTTTGGAACCGTGAGCATGCATAATGCAAATATTTCTACTTTTCAGTATATCCTTTAACCTCATTATACATTTAGAATCTGTTATTGGTGACAAATTTCCTTTTAAAGGTATATCTATGACTTCAGCGGCAATTTTAGAAAATACGCCGGCCAGTTCTCCCCCAGGACAAGCTACAATATTTTCCAATTGATCCTTATCCAAGTGTTTTAACAGGGAGAACAGGTGATTTTTCATACCTCCTTCTGCTGGTCTTAGCACATGTAGTATTCTTGGTTTTACCAATATAAATACCTTCTTCCTAGCCGAATGGATTAAACAAGTATTATATTCTAACCATGAAGAAAATTTCCTTCTTTACTTCATTAAAATAAAGACACGATAGCTCTCTCATCTCTTGAGACAGTTATCGTGTCGTAAGCATTATTATTTTTTACCCTCTGCTCCGATAATTAAGGAAAAGCATATTACAGTTCTTTAATGGCACTGGTAGGACAGCTTTCAACAGCTTCTTTGGCCTGCTCTTCAACGTCTCCCGGCACCTCATTTACCTTAGCGTGTGCTTTATCATCTTCGTTCCACTCAAATGTTTCAGGACAGATGTCGATACAGGCACCACAACTGATGCATAAATCTTGATCTACTGACACTTTCATTTTTTTACACCCCCTCATATATTTAAGCTTCTATAGTTTGGCTGAGATTTTAAAAATTATGCTTTAAAATCCATTGTTTTCAATAATTTCTCAGTTTATAATAGAAATATGTTAGAATATAATATATAATGGAAATAATTTAATAGAAAAAGGTGATTTAAGTGAGCATATTTGATAAATTTTCCGAAGGAGCCAAGAATATTACCGAGGGAGCCAAACTCATAGGTAAAAAGTCAGGAGAAATTTTAGAAACAACCAAAACAAGGTTAGAGATATTGAAGCTGGAGAAAGAAATCGACAATAATTTTCAGGCTATTGGCAGCCTGGTCTACAAGAAATTTTTAGGCCAGGAAATCCCGGATTCAGAGGAGGAAATTACCAGGCTATGTTCTTCTATTCGAGATTTAGAAAAGGATATAATGGCTTATAAAACAGAGATTGAAGGAAACAGATTTCAAAACCAAGTGTGCCGGTATTGTGGTCAAAACATAACTGCCGGAGCTAATTTCTGCTCATCCTGCGGCAACAGCACAAAAACTCCGGTTGATGGCTTTGATGAATGAACAGCGTATAAAAATTGGCTCCCAAATACTGCTTTGGCCAGGCGACACCTACCCTAAACACGGTATAGTAAGAAAATTATCCGGCTCCGGACTAACCGTGGAACTCACATATGTACACATTAAAGATCCCAATGGCTTTAAGACAGGAGATCTGGTCAACCTGCCCTGGTCAAAGGTTCGTGTGCATTTTGACAAAGGTTTGGTTTAAAAGGTAGTTCCTTTTAACTTTGCAGCCTTAGCGTATATTTATTCCTCTTTCATAAAACAATAGCCTTGAAATATAAATTGCATTTTTTATGAGGAGGAATTTCCCGGTGAAGACAAAACAGGAAATGCCCAATCAAATGGATCAGCGCTATCACCACATAGATGCTAACCTGGATATGCTGGAAAAAGGTGCTATATTGCAAAAAGACGGTACCTATGCCATAGCACCTCATTTAGCCGGCGGGTTAATCATGGATCCTGATTTGCTGATTAGAATCAGCAATGTTATGAAGAAATACAACATTCCGGCTGTTAAAGCAACTTCTTCCCAACGCCTGGCACTGGTCGGCATTAAAAAGGATGATGTAGATGCAGTTTGGCATGATTTAAAAATGAAACCGGGCGCAGCTATCGGTTTATGTGTTAGAGTAGTAAAATTTTGTCCCGGCAGTACTTTTTGCAGGCGAGGTCAACAGGACGCAATTGGCCTGGGTATGGAAATAGATAAAAAATATCACGGTATGAATTTGCCCAACAAATTCAAAATAGGCATAAGCGGGTGTCCTAATAAATGCATGGATTCTACAATCATTGATTTTGGGGCGATGGGTACTGCTAAAGGTTTTACTGTATACGTTGGAGGAAACGGAGGAGCACGCCCCCGTTTTGCCGACAAGCTTGCAGAAAACCAGCCTCCGGAAAAGGTTATAGAAATTTTAGACAGAGTTGTTGATTACTACAAGAAGGAAGCTCAAACTTACGAGCGAGTCGGCAATATGATTGACCGGATTGGCTTTGACAAGTTTCAGACAGAGGTTGTTCCCCTGCTGCATTAAACATATATATCACTATGACAACAAGAAAGTCGCTTAAAGCGACTTTCTTGTTGTACTTTTCAACACATTTATATAGAATATACAGATAAGAATTGACAGATACCTTGGAGAGAGGTGCAAGAAGATAATGTCGGACAATTTATATTATTTAAAAAACATCCCATTATTTAACGCCCTAAATAACGAACAGCTTAAAGCCATGAATTGCCGGGTTATTGAGCGGGAATATAAAAAAGGGCGAATCATCTTTATGGAAGGTGAACCGGGAGAAGCAATATATTTTCTTAAAGACGGCCTGATTAAGCTTTCAAAACAAACCATCGACGGTAGGGAACATATTCTACACCTGGTACACCCGGGAGATGTCTTTGCTGAGGTAGTAATATTCGACAGCGGAAGTTATCCCGCTACTGCAGAAGTTATTGAGGATGCGTCAGTAGGCTTTATTCGCAATGAAGACATGTTTGCCGTGATTTCCGCTTATTCTGATACAGCAGTAGCCATGTTAAAAATCATGGCCCGCAGGTTAAGGGATGCTCAGGAAAAAGTTATGAATCTGGCCCTAAATGACACAGCCAGACGTTTAGCCCTGGTAATCCTGGGTTTGGCAGAAGAACGGGGGATTCAGAATGCTTCCGGTACTATAATTCCCGTACAATTAACTAATCAAGAGCTGGCTAATTTAATCGGTACATCAAGGGAGACTGTCAGCAGAATCATTAACAGTTTTAAACGCAGCGGTACTATGGAAATTGACCGCCAGCAGATAATCCTCTATAAGAAAGAAAAGCTTCGGGAGTTGTTGTAACTGTCCAAGATATTTCGTGAAAATTTTGAATATAGGATAATTAAGTACTTATCAAACATTCTGTGATTGGCAATCCCAGCAAGCTCATCTACAGAAGATACCTGCTGCATTATGTGTACTGCTTGCTCAGATAGTTTCTTTGTTCTTCAATAAACAATTTATTTATTTCAACAGAATCATTATAGCTATCCCATATGGCAAAACAATATATTGAAGGAAAAAACATTATCCATTGGTAATTAATACCTATACTGGCTTTTTCAAAATTTCCGGTAAAAGTAGCAATAATAGCATCATTCATGTTAGCAAAAGCTATAATCAATACGGTCCATCCGAGTATAATAACACCTTTTATAGCCTTATTATTATATATATGTCCAAAACCTGGCAGCATAGCTGACCAGAAGGTTGCAACCCAAGGATTACTTCTATCAATATAGCTTACACCAATAGACGACATCTTCATGAAAATATACTTGCGATAGTGCTGTTTTCGTTCTAAACGAGCTAACTTGTTATATTCGACACTCCTACGATAGCTGTCAAATACAGAAAAACAAATAACCACACCATAAAAAAGCAGCCAACCAGTGTCTAATACGTTTTGTGCTTTTTCAAACTGCCCGGTGAATGTATATAATATTGCCAGGTTAAGATGGGCTTTGAAATTGATAATAATCTCCCATGCCATTAGAATTATTCCTTGAAAATAAGCTCCCATGCAAAGGTGTCCAAGACCTGGCAAAGCAAGAGACCACCACATAGGCATCCACGGGCTTTTGTTGTGTAATATGGCTATATTCCACTCAGAAATAGCCATCCTTGGAATTCGAACATTCTTATACTGTCCCACATCAAAACCTCCATATATATAACCGTGTCTATTTAGTATAAACTGGTTATAGTTGATTAATACTATCTAAAAAAGGTGACTAAATGACTATATCCATCTTTGGTCTGTTTAAACCTTCCCTTGCCGTGGAGTTATGCTTAAATGCTCTCAAAGAAAATGGGTTTCCTAAAGATACACTATCAATAATAACACTGGACAAAACTAAACCCCAAAAACAAAAAATATTTGATTCCATGTACAGTACAGACGGGATGAGTGTTATGGATGGCATTGCTATTTCCGCATCGATTTGTATGTTATTAGGGGTAATATATGGATCAGTAATCTACATTGGTTCCATCGCAACAGGATTAATAGGAATGATTGGTGGTAGTCTATTAGGTTTTTTATTAGATAAGTCAACAAATATTTGTAGGAAATTTAAAACCAATAAAAGTTCTATAGATAATGAAATTATTATAATTGTACAATGTTCCAATAAAGATGAGGCAAAGCAAATCGAAAATATAATGAACCAACATCAGTCCGTATCCATAGGACGTGGTTTTGGAAAAGTTTCAGATTAAATAAGTGATGCCCATCCATATTCTTTTTAAATACAGGGCTCTGCTTCGACAACGTTATAACATTCATATTTGCAGAAAACCTTGTCAAAACTCAGCTGCTTACCGCCGCACTGACGATCAGTACAAAGATTTCTTCTATTTGTCTCAGGACCCCCGAGCGTTTCTCATACTGGCTTTCTATGGTGGCAGATACTCTTACAGGGTGTCCGCCACTGTCAATTTACTTACCTGACAATATCTCCATAACCAGTTTTAATAAGACTATTATACTCTGTACTGAAGTCATTACATTTACCATCTCTCTCAAGATTTTGGATATCAGAAATGATATTCCTTATAGCAAACTTCGAGACGGTGGTACTGATTCTAGAAATTGCACATTATAATGCAGTGGCCCCACATCTTTTTAATAGTTAAAAACTTGAAAAAATCACTTGACAGCAGTATTATCATAGTGTACTATGTCACTAGTTCATTAATACATTGAGGAGGAATTCTGAAATGAACGAATGGTGGAATTTATTTAAGAAAGAATACCGGATGACCAGAACAACTACTTTTATCAAGCTGGGAATATTGCTTTTTCTCGGTCTATGGGGGCTGAATAGCAATTGGATCCCCCCTGGCGCTATTCTGGCTCCTGCCTTTTTGCTTATCGTATTTGCCGCCTTTTACCCCGCTATTTTTATGTTTAAATACATTAATAAAGAATTCAAGCAAGCACCCCATCTATGGCTGCACTCTCCCCAACCGGCGTGGATGCTGCTGTCTGCCAAATTAGTTGTAGGTTTGGCAGTTATGCTCGCTATATTATTGCTTGATGCAGTATTTATTTATATGTCAATATCCGACCTGCAGCAAACAGGCTTTAGCTCTGCAAATCTGACCTTGTTATTAAGAGACTCCGGCTTTTATTTGCTTTCTGCTATTGTGGGATTTAGCATATATATGGCCTCATGGAGTACTCTGATCATAGTAGTAACTGCCAGTGCCCGTAAAATTCTAGGCCGCTACAAATGGTTAGCAGGATTTGCTGCCTTCTATTTAGGAACATGGGGGGTCGGTAAATTGCAACAAACCTGGTTGTTTGAACGGTTAACTCAGTGGGGAGCCTTTAGAATTAACCTAATAAGCGCTAATAAAATACAATTTGTTAACAATCAACACGGTTTTCCTTTTGGGGGTATACAGATTTATACCGGTCAGATTCTCATTATAGTTATAGCAACTCTGGCACTGTTTGCACTATCTTCCTGGTTAATCGATAAAAAAGTTGAGGTGTGAGCTCATGAGCCAGTCTTTTAATACCACTCAACCTATTTATCTGCAAATAATCCAACGGCTTTGCCGCCAGGTTATTCGCGGTGAATTAGGAAGCGGAGATAAGCTGCCCTCAGTACGTGATCTGGCAGTGCAAATGGGTGTTAATCCCAACACCGCACAGCGTGTCTATGCAGAAATGGAACGCCTTCAGGTCGCCGAAACAAGGCGAGGTTTAGGAACCTTCATAACTGAGAATGAGAGCAGACTTAAACAGCTTAGAGAAGAACTCAAAAAAGAATTAATTAGTAATTTTATTGCTGATATGCAGGAAATGGGTTATATGGATTCTGAAATTGTAGAAGGCGTACGTGAAAACCTAAATAAAGTGTGAAAGAGGTGCATTTTTATGCCTGAAAAAATAATAGAGTTTAATAACGTTTCCAAAAAATATGGCAGGCAGCCGGCCTTAAGCAATATAAATCTCACTCTGCCCCGGGGCAAAATAATTGGGCTGGTTGGACCTAACGGCAGCGGCAAGTCTACTATATTAAAACTAATCGCGGGTCTGGTTCATCCCAGCAGCGGTTCTGTAAAAGTAAATGGCAGAGAAGCTAATCGAAGGATTGCTTCAGAAGTATCTTATCTTTCGGAACTGGATGTTCTTTACAGCTTTTATACGGTAGCTGAAACAATAAGCTTTAATGCAGGCCAATTCGCCGATTTTGATATTAATAAAGCGCAGGAAATGGTTTCCTTTATGCAGTTGGATCCGAATATGAAAGTAAAAAATTTATCCAAAGGAAACAGGGGAAGACTAAAAATCATTTTGTCACTGGCCAGAAGAGCACCATTGATATTAATGGATGAACCGCTGTCGGGGCTGGATCCACTGGTGCGTGATTCCATTATTCAATCTCTGATTTCTTATCTTGACTTAAAACAGCAAACACTGATTATGACTACACATGAAGTAGCGGAAGTTGAACCCCTGTTGGATACGGCAGTAGCTGTAAAAAACGGCCAGATACGTAATATATCTGAGATTGATGATATCCGCAGTCAACAGGGACAGAGTTTAATTGACTGGATGAAACAGCATTTGCTTTAGATATTTTACGGAGCATCTGGGTAAAATGCAAAATAAAATCACTGTATCATATGAATTATGTATTAAAGAAGATTACAAAACTACAAATCAAACTGCTAATCCGAACAATTAGGAGGAGAAAACATGTGTGGGATTACGGGATGGGTTGACTGGGAAAAGGATCTGAGGAATCAGAGTGCTTTAATCGAATCCATGACTAACACATTACAACACCGAGGTCCGGATGCAAAAGGCATCTGGCTATCCTCCAGGGCTGCATTAGGTCATAGACGTCTAATTGTAATCGATCCGGAGGGCGGTTTACAGCCGATGGTTTATACTTCAGGCGAGCATACTTACGCCCTGAACTATAATGGAGAGATTTATAACTTCCGGGAGTTGCGAAAGGAACTTGAGGATCGGGGACATAAATTCTGCTCCCAATCAGACACCGAAGTAGTACTTCGTTCTTACTTAGAATGGGGAGAGAATTGTGTTTGTCATCTAAACGGTATTTTTGCCTTTGGCCTTTGGGATGAATACAGGCAGCAATTGTTTCTGGCAAGGGATCACCTGGGTGTAAAGCCACTGTTCTATGCAAAACGGGGCAGTGCCTTACTTTTTGGTTCAGAACTAAAAGCGCTGCTGGCCCACCCATTGATTAAACCGGAGCTGGATGCAGAAGGCTTAGTGGAAGTTTTAAATGCCTTCCCGCTGCACACTCCGGGTCATGGTGTTTTTCATAATGTTTACGAGCTGCGTCCGGGTCACCGTTTGGTTTGTAATCATAAGGGTGAACACATTAGCCAGTACTGGTCTCTGCTCAGCGCACCTCATACAGATGATCTGGAAACAACCGCCCAGCGAATTCAAGACCTGTTAAAAGATACGGTTGGTCGTCAACTGATAGCAGATGTTCCTGTTGTCACCCTGTTGTCAGGGGGTCTTGACTCCAGCGGACTTACTGCCCTGGCTGCTGGGGAATTTCACAAGGAAGGAAAACAGCTTCATACTTATTCTGTGGATTTTAAGGAAAGCGAGCGGTATTTTGTAACCAGCGCAATACATGAAAGCCTGGACACCCCCTGGGTCAAACATGTTTCCGAATATGTCGGGTCCAAGCATCATACTATAACCCTTGATACACCGGAGCTATTAGACAATCTGCTGGTGCCTATGTATGCTCATGATCACCCGGCATACGGACAGATAGAGACTTCCATGTATCTGCTGTTTAAGGCTATGAAGCAGGACGCCACCGTTGCTTTATCCGGTGAATCAGCTGATGAGGTTTTCGGCGGGTATCAATGGTATAACAATGAGGATTTACTCAATGTGCCTATCTTCCCCTGGATTGCGCAATTTGCAAAAACCAGAGCGGCCGGTGAAATATCCTCCTGGCTCGCGCCTGAGGTTCTGGAAGCAACCAAACCAAGAGAGTATATTGCCAAATTATACCGGGAGGCTCTGACAGAAGTACCGCGGCTTGAGGGCGAGGATACCCTGGCGGCAAAGCGACGCGAGGCATTTTACTTAAATCTGACACGTTTTCTACCCATCATGCTGGACCGTAAAGATAGAATGAGTATGGCCGTTGGCTTTGAAGTTCGGGTACCGTTTTGTGATTATCGTCTGGTGGAGTATGTCTGGAATGTGCCGTGGGAAATGAAAACTGTCGATAGCATTGAAAAAGGCATTTTACGCCGGGCCTTCGCCGGCATTCTGCCGGAAGATGCGAGAAACAGGCGCAAAAGCGGCTATCCCACTTCCCAGCATCCCTCATATGTGCGGGGAGTACGAGAAGCAGTATTACAAATTCTAAATGATGTTAACGCACCAATCAGACCATTTATCAATGTCCCGTTTATTAAAGACATGGTTGAGAACAAACTGCCTGCAATGACACATGCATTCAATGTAAATCCCCTGGAACGTATAATTCAGCTCAATTTCTGGCTTAAAGACTATAAAGTGATTATTCTGGCTATGTAATTTCTGCAATAACCCAAAAGACATCAAGAAAGTCACTTTAAATTTCCTAGAGCATGAAAAAATAATCCGGGAGGTTCTTCTTCCCGGATTATTCTCATTTGAGAGGAAAAACAATCTTAGCCCAAGTTTCGGCTAAACCAAGGTTTAGCCCTTGATTCTGCTGATATCTTATTTTTATCTGGTCACTACAACCTCAATCCTACTATATGATGTTGCCTCTTAAGTGGATCCTTCACGTTCAGGAGACTGTAAATATCTTTGTGTGTTTTTTCTGGCATACCAGACACACGTATATGATGAATAGTATCATTTTCATCAATTAAGATAACTGTTGTACGCTGATGAGTAGAGAGATCTTTACGAATGGTAGACCAGCGCCTTTTATCACCGTTAATTCTTAATTTACGCTCAATACAGATTAGTAAATGGTAGGCTAACACAGAAATAAATAAATGTGCCTCGGTACGTTTAGCAAGCTGATGATGGACCGGTCTAAATCCCAAGTCTGTTTTTAAAGCCCGGAAGGACTCTTCTACTCGATCAAGTGTCATATATAACTGCCAGATTTCCTCGGCTGACAGTTCTCTATGGCTGGTCTCAATAACATAACATCCGGTTAATATAGAACGCTCAGTCCTGGTTGGCTTTTTTTTAAATGTTAAGTTTACAACATTTTTTTGTTCGTTGTCGTATTCCAAAACAATATTGTAATGTGGAGCTATAGATGGATAACGTTCTTTTAGACGGCCAATTCTTTCGGAAACTTTTTCTGCTAATCTAATAGTTTTTTTTGTTACTGAACCTTGCAGCCGGCTAATGTCTTGATTAAAACGTTCCTCTTTAAGGCTATCAATACTAATCTCTTTATTCTCGCGGCCCTCGCTAATACATAGAACTCTGCAGTTTTCTTCTGTATCAATCTTCTTAACATAGACAGATTCAGACAAACTACCTTTTGAGGATATTTTTAACCAGTCACTGTCAGTGCAGCCGTCAATCTTAGCAAATGATTCTTTAGCCTGCTCAAATTCTTTAATATAGTCCTTTTCCGTAGCCCTGCGTTCAATTACAATATAGGGATATTCCTTGTCCTTTAGTATTTGAATATTATCTTTTGTAGCAATACCGCGATCCATTACAATTGTTGGACGCAAGTGGGAAAACAAGTTTTGCTCCTGATCGTAGAGTTCACCAAGGATATCTTGTAGTGTCTGTGGTTCAGACTGATTTCCACTGTAAATTTGACTATGAATAGGAAAACCATGAGCGTCAACCACCAGAGCTAAAGTAACAAGCTGGCAATCAGAGCGGTGCTCTTTTGATTTGCCTTTGTGAGCCAAATTATTATTGAGACAACGCCCCTCAAAATATGTATTGGTTAAGTCATAAAGAAAAACGGTTGTTTCACTGGGAAATAAAAAGGCTTCACGTTCTCTGAGAGAATTTTCGATAGTATCTTTATGTAACAGGAGTTTATCCGCTATTTCATATATAGCATCTTTCCCAATATCACCGAGATCCTCCTGTAATAGTTCCCAAAGGGCGGTTATATTCCTTAACCATCTCCAGCTTTCAATATCGCTGGAGGGCGCAATTAAGCGAGCAATGACTACAGCTTTAGCCAGTGCCAGTTGATGCGGAGTAAAACCACAAGAGATTAATATGGCATTAATGCCTAATTGTTCCCATATAGCATGGGCAACTAACTCAGGTCCAAGTGAACGTGACTCCGTAGTAGCCACGCTTTGAAGATCAACAGTTATCAGTTCGCGATTATGCAATCTTGTAAGCTTGTCTTCTTTCTTAATTTTATTAAACTCATAATGTTCCATTGCCGAATCAGCAACTTTCTCTATTTCATCATCATTCGGAAATAAAGAAGTTTGACCTGCCAGTCTGGCTTCAAGAACTGAAGCGAGCTTGCGCCATTCAGATTTGGGCAAAGAAAGAGTGCCTAAATGCATAACAATGCGCTGACGGGGACCTTTCTCTGTCTGGTAAGATTCGACTAGGCGATGAGTTGTATATTTAGTTCCGGTTTTTTTATTGGTGGTAATATATTCACGTATGTACATGACTTAATTATACACTAACCACAGAAATAATTAAAATAGCTCTTTGAGCTAAATTATTTTTAGGTCACTATTTTGAAAATTCGGCTCAGCGACCTAGCAAAATCAAGGGTTTGCCGAGTCGAAAAGGCCATTTGGGGGGGGATTTAGCATCAAATTAGCGTAGAGTAGATGCGGGCCTTTTGGACCTTAGGAGGCGGTTTATTTTCCCTGTTTCTCCCTGTTTCCTTTGAGAGTGTCACAATATTTGCTCCATAATCCAATTGACCACGCAACCCTCGCAGATCCGTACGTGCCCAATTAAGGCATACGGCTCCTCATGATATTATTTACCTACATAACCAAAGCCCGCTTTCTTATGGTATATATTTATGTATATTTTCGGTTTTGGAATTGGATGTCTTTGAAGAAATAGATTAAATTTATCCCATCCAAAGCTTTTCCTATGACTTCTTCGATTTAACCATTTAAATAAGATTAGATTTGTCTTATAATAAAACGCATCAATCATTGACGAGTTATCCGTAATGCCATAGTACCTATAATATCCATTTAGCTTTACTTTCAATTCATCCATCAAATATTTAATTAGCCAGTTTCTACGAATCTTGATCCATTCTTTGATACGTAAGAGGCTTGCTTTAAATTTCTTCCGACTCGTTTTACGTTTTACTCGAAATTGCCCGTTTCTGCCTTGACTGCAATAATGCGTAAAACCCAGAAAGTCAAATGTCTCGGGTTTAGTTTTGCCATATTTCTTGCACTGCGTGCAGGCAAATCGACCAAATTCTATGATTTTTGTCCTTTCTTCTGCAATCTCAAGGTTGAACTTCTTGAGTCGTTGAATTAATGCCAGATAAAATCTTTCCGCATCTATCTTGTATTGGAAGCAACAAACAAAGTCATCACAGTACCTCACTATATATGCTTCTCTGCGGCAATATTTACGTACAACTCTCTCAAACCACAAATCAAGCGTATAATGCAAGTAGATATTTGCCAATATTGGGGACACCACTCCACCTTATGCAAAGAAAGTTATTATGCAAAGTAAACGACGAAAAGCCTGTCACAAGTAGATACTGGCCCAAATTTACTTTGCATAATATATGTGGCTTCATAACCAAATTAATAGAGAAAATATAACGAATTGCCCTTAATCGCACTGAATAGAGTACTTTACCCGCATTCTAAGTGTAATGTCGACCGTCAGTCGAGATTATTATGCAAAGTAAATCAGGAACTAATGCCCTAAAAATGCGCTTTCAAGACGTTTACTTAGCATAACGCGCTACTTTGCATAAGGAGGTTTATGCTAAGCTTTGCATAATCCACCTTGTGGAGTTCCTTCCGTTGTATCAGAGAATTCTCCTTTATACATAACTCCCGATTTTAGAAGTCGTATAATTAGATGGTGTATATTGGGATCTTTAATGCGATGTCCTATGAACTTCAATAAACACTGGTGATCCACGTGATTAAAGAATCCTTTAATATCCGCATCTACAATATAGTTAATCTTGCTCTTTTCAATTATGTGATTGAGTACTTTTAATGCATCGTGACATCCACGATTTGGTCGAAATCCAAAGGAGCACTCCATAAAATCCGCTTCGTATATAGCATTAAGTATTTTGCTAAGTGCAGCTTGTACTAATTTGTCTTCATAAGCGGGTATCCCTAGAGGCCTCAGCTCCTTTGTTCCAGTTTTAGGTATATAGACTCGCTTTACTGGCTGTGGATGATACGAATGTTGCTTCATTTGTACTACCAAGTCTTGAAGTTTATTTGATAAACTCTCTCCATATTTCTCCTTCATAACTCGGTCAATACCAGATGCCTTGTTTGGATCCATCTCATGATGGCAAATCTCCAGCAATTCCTCATTAATAAGATGCGCCAAAGACGTGAATTGTTCTTTTGGCTTAGCTTTAGCAACGTCAGCTATCTTTGCCAATTTTGTTATCACCTGTTTTTCACCTCTGTGTGTGACAAGTGTGTCCTTGTCAAAGCCAATATCATGTCACTGCCTTCCCTCGATAGGCATTACCCTGTGTCATCGGTACAATATGCAGTGATCCGACTCCCTACGCGCCATTTGACTTCCTCACTTTATATCGCTTGTAGGTCATACTCCTAAGCAGAAGAACACATAGGGTCTCCCGGGTTTCCGTGTTATCATTGTATAGCATGCCTGGCTCTTAGACCCCGAGGAAGTCTCAATACACTCGCCATATCGCGTACCAAGATATAGTTTTCCGGAGTTTCGAAACCGTCAACCTTCCCGTTTGCCCATTACGGGGCTCAATCACATTCAGGCCTACTACCTACCTGTCTACGCTTAACTCTATGAATTACTCCATCAAGTCCAAGACTCGCTACTGGTGACTTGGCTAGAGTCTTACCAGACGGGATTTCCACCCGTTAAAATACACGACCTTGCCCGGCCGCACCGAAACTTGGGTTAGTTAAAATTAGTACTACAACCATATAGCACTAGATTTTTTTAATGTTATCTTTTGCAAATATTATATTATATAACTATTTTTCATATATATTATGAAAGGAATTTCAAATTATTTGTCTAACTAATGTGACTATATCAAATATTACTAAAAAGGAGGTATATAACTGTTACTAGAAAACTAAATTAATATTAAAAAACCTGCTATAATATGATATAATTTTGGCAGGTGATTAGGATGGAAAACTATATAAGTATTGGCAAAGCAGCTAAATATTTAGGGGTTAGTATTAATACTTTACGTGTTTGGGAAAAGAAAAAGATATTAGTTCCAGAAAGAACTCCTACTGGCCATCGCCGCTATAAAATGTCCCAAGTAGAATCCTTTGAGGGCAAAAAATATAGCCGAATTCAAAATACCGTATTTCTCTACGCCAGGGTATCTACGCAAAAACAGGCTGATGCCGGGAATCTTGATCGACAAATAGGAAGGCTTACTGAATATGCATCAAATAACAAATATGCTATTCAGGCTGTTTTTCGTGATATTGCCAGTGGTTTAAATGAAAACCGTGGCGGCAGAGTAGCAAAAAAGCTGTCAAAGGTCATTGAAAGCGAGGTGACTACCAGTGAAGACAACGGCGATGGGAATAATCCTGGAACTGACAGCTAAACAGAAAGAATACATTGATAACCTCATGGATAATTACTGTGCCGCAGTTCGTTGGGCATTTAAAAGACTGCTGGATGGATGGAAAGTACAAGACATTCGTATAACTGTACAAGGAAAGTTCAGACTTAACTC
Organism: Desulfofarcimen acetoxidans DSM 771; assembly: GCF_000024205.1. NCBI lineage: Bacteria > Bacillati > Bacillota > Clostridia > Eubacteriales > Peptococcaceae > Desulfofarcimen > Desulfofarcimen acetoxidans. The sequence goes on along the minus strand of NC_013216.1, from coordinate 1,703,994 downwards.
CCGGCAGGCTAACGATGCAGTATATGATGCCCAGACCACAATCAAAAGCCAATATAAATTAGTGCAGATGCACTATGAAAACGCCAAAGCAAAGGTTGAATTTACAGAAAAGCGTATCGCCAAGGCTAAATCGCTGGCTAAGATTGCTAAACTGCAAAAACGGTTAGAAAAGGAACAGCGTAAACTGGCCTTCTGGCAAAATCACCTGGATAACAATACTTTTCCGCCTGTTGTATTCGGAGGAAAGAAGCTCTTTCAAGAACGCTGCAAAGGTAATATTACCAGAGAAGAGTGGCAGGAAGTCAGAAGTAACCGTTATCTATCACGGGGAGATAAAACCAAAGGCGGCAACCTAAATACCCGCATATACGAAGACCAAGACCAAATCCATCTTGATATAGCTGCCGACCCGGTACAGAAAGGGAAATCCGTTCGCTATAACCGCATAACGGTGCCGATTTATTTAGCTCAAAAGCCATCGAAAAAGACCGGCAAGATTAACGGTATCAACTACCGGCAAATGGTTTTGGATTATCTTAAAACAGGCAGTGCCTATCAGGTAGAAATCCTCCGCAGAGACGGGAAATATTACGTCCATGTGAGTATTGAAGAAGAAGTTCCGATGCCATATAACCATAAGGGTGCATTTGGCATAGACACCAATCCGGACGGATTAGGCGTAACCCAGGTAGACTGTCTGGGGCAATACCGGGGCAGTGAATGGCTTGTCCAAGGCGAATGGACTTATGCCAGAACAAACCGGAGAAATAACCAGACCTGCGAAGTGGCTAAGAAAGTGATCCTCCGGGCTAAAGAAAAAGGTTACGCCCTGGCGGTAGAGGACTTGAAGTTTAAAAATGACAAGTCCGTAACGGCCAAGTTTAACCGAATGAGTCACAGTTTTGTCTGGTCGAAGTTTCTAAAAGCAGTTGACCGGTGTGCTGCCCGTGAGGGAGTGCCGATATTAAAGGTAAAACCGGCTTTTACTTCGGTCATAGGCATCCTAAAATACCAGCACATGTACGGCATAGCTGTTCACGAAGCGGCAGGCTATGTCATAGCCCGGCGTGGCTTGGGCTTTGATCATGAGAAGATACCCAAGATGTTGCTTGATAAACTGGTTAAAAAGAAACCTGAATTTAAACAAATGGCAAATTGGAAACAATGGTCGGCAGTTAAAAAGTCTGTGCTGGCCAAGATTAAAAAAATCACGAAAAGGAAGAAGGTGAATAGCCTGGTTTCATGGCAGATTCACCGGAAAAATGTGTTAGGTATAGGTTAATCCCTTTGCTATAAATTTTGCAGGCGGCACAGTACACGCAGCGAAAGGCTGTTGCCGCAAGTCGGAACCCAGGCGGAGGTAACACCTTCTCCGGGTAGTACACTCGCTTTAAGCAGTGGCGCGGAAACTCTTTTAGAGGAGACCACCCGGAACATAGGCGAGAGCCTATGGCCTAGCAGTTGAATCCCGTGACACTGCCACCCGTTTGTCGGACGGGTGAAAAAACTACTTGTAGTTTTTAGTAGGTTTTAGAAACCAGGGTGAAAACTTGAACAACAAAAGATTAATGGTTATCCTTACCGGTGGAGTACTGGGTTTACTGGCAGTAGTACTGGTTAAATACGGCAACCCACCCAATATGGGTTACTGTATCGCATGCTTTCTAAGAGATATCAGCGGCGGCTTAGGTTTACACCGTGCTGATACCGTCCAATATTTTAGACCTGAAATATTCGGACTTATCTTGGGCGCATTTATCACAGCTCTACTTACTAAGGAATTTAAGGCCACAGGTGGTTCCAGCCCAATCATCAGGTTTACCTTAGCTTTTACGGGCATGATAGGCATGCTGGTATTTTTGGGATGTCCTGTACGCGCAGTACTCAGATTAGCAGGCGGAGATTTAAACGCAGCAATCGGCATACTTGGTCTGATTGCCGGAGTGGCAGTTGGAATTCAATTTTTAAAGAACGGCTTCACTTTAGGCAGAAGCCTCCCTATCAATAAAGCAAACGGGTATATTTATCCTCTTACTGCCGCAGCTATGTTAGTTTTAGTCTTTGCAGGAGCAAATTTTCTTTTTTACAGCACAAAAGGACCTGGCAGTATGCACGCACCTTTGCTTCTTTCAACTATTGCCGGTCTAATTGTGGGAGTTTTGTCCCAGCGCTCCAGGTTTTGCATGATTGGCGGTATTCGTGACTTCATCTTATTCAGAGATACCCACCTGCTTTATGGTTTCTTATCTTTATTAATAGTAGCTTTTATCGGTAATATGGTCTTAGGCAGTGTAAAATTCGGTTTTGCCAATCAGCCTATTGCCCATAGCGACGGCTTGTGGAATTTTCTTGGTATGATGCTGGCCGGTTGGTCTTCAGTGCTCCTGGGAGGATGCCCGCTGCGCCAGTTAATTGCCGCAAGCGAAGGCAACACAGATTGTGCCATTACTATAGTGGGTCTTATACTTGGGGCTGCCATAGCCCACAACTTCGGCTTGGCTGCCAGTCCTCAAGGTGTTCCTCTTGCCGGACAATACGCTACAATTATCGGGCTGGCAACGGTTTTTGGAATCAGTTTCTTTACCTGTACCCAGGCTCTCACAGGAGGTGTAAAAGTTGGCTCAACAAATTGACGCCCGCGGCCTGCTCTGTCCGGAACCGGTTTTACGAACAAAAAAAGAAATAGACAGGATAAAAAATGGTATATTTACAGTAATTGTAGATAATAACCCGGCCAAAGAAAATATCAGCCGCTTAGCTAAAAACAGCGGCTGGTCTGTAAATATATCCGATAATGGAAACGATGAGTATGTTTTGGAGTTGTCTAAATAACTGCCGCTGATGATTACTCATACTTCATCAAAACAAGAAATCCGTATCAAAAAAATGATACGGATTTCTGAGTTTATTATGTTTGCAGAAACACTATAAACAGTGATGCATAAAAAATCTCTTTGGTGGGCCATGAGGGAATCGAACCCCCAACCTGACGATTAAGAGTCGCCTGCTCTACCAGTTGAGCTAATGACCCCAAAATCACATAAAATGTATTAAAAAATTGGCTGGGGCAGCTGGATTCGAACCAACGAAATGCCGGAGTCAGAGTCCGGTGCCTTACCGCTTGGCGACGCCCCAACGTAAATTCATTATTTTCCCTGTTCAGCATGAAGATCTTCTATCAATATATTGCATTATAACATAACCTTAATTCATATTGCAAATAACTTTTCATCATATTGAAATCATCAATTATTGCTGCAGTAACTTCCTGATTGCACTGAATAATTGTAAGCATACTACATTTGTGTTATTCTATTTATATCTATTGTACAATTGACAGGGAGGGTCTTTTCCTTGCATCATAGTGATTCCACTCCTAACCCTAAACGCTGGCTCATCCTCTTTGCTGTCATGACCGGCAGCGTTATGGGACCTATTGATGGCAGTGTCGTAAATGTTGCTTTGCCGACTTTTGCAAAAGCATTCAACGCCGGCCTGCACACAGTTGGCTGGATTTCCATGTCATATCTTCTGGTTTTAGGAAGTTTAATTTTAACTTACGGTCGTTTAGGTGATATGTATGGTTACCGAAAAATCTTTTTAACAGGTATACTTATTTTTACATTATCATCAGCTGTCTGCGCCTTAGCCCCAAATATCTGGACCCTTATAGCTTTTCGGGCTGTCCAGGCAGTTGGCGCGGGCATGTTTATGGCAATAGGACCCGCCATTATTACTTCAGTTTTTCCCCCTCATGAAAGGGGTAGGGCCCTGGGGACCAACGGCATGATTGTGGCAATCGGTCTGGCTCTGGGTCCCACTTTGGGTGGTTTCTTGTTAAACCGGTTTGGCTGGCCATCCATTTTTGCCATAAATATCCCGATAGGTATTCTTAGCTATATTTTTTGTCTTAAGGTAATACCGCCCTACAGAGATTTAAAACCGCAAAAATTTGATATAGCAGGGGCAATCCTGGGATTTATATCACTTGGGGTATTTTTGCTTTTTGCCAGTTACGGCGAGGAGTGGGGTTGGGCATCGAAATTAACAATACTATCATTTATAGTTTTTTCTGTGAGCGGCTGGGCATTTATTAGACTTGAGCTTCGGGTTGAACAGCCAATGCTAGATTTATCTTTATTCCAAAATAAAGTTTTCTCTGCTGCCAATTTTGCCGCACTAATGAACTTTGTATCCCAATCAGCTATGATTTTTTTGCTGCCGTTTTATATGCAGCAAGTTCTGCATTTTAACTCCGAATATATTGGTTTAATTTTAACCGTTTCCCCCTTGACGGTCTTATTATTAGCAAGAATCAGCGGTACTTTATCTGACCGGCTAGGTACTCGCTGGCTGGCTTTTACAGGACAATCGATTGTTTGCGCAGCCCTCTTTTTAATGTCTGGATTAACAGCAAACTCACATACAATTGATATTGTTTGGCGGCTGTTTCTTTTCGGACTTGGCATTGGCATTTTTCAATCTCCCAATAACAGCGCTGTAATGGGCAGCGTTCCCAGACACAGGTTGGGAATAGGCTCCGGGGTACTGGCTACTGTACGAAATGTCGGAATGGTGATGGGAATTGCCGTCAGCAGTGCCATAGTGACTATTCATACTTCCGGTAATGCTTCCGCAAACATTGCTAATTTCATGGTCGGTCTAAAGACTGCCTATTGGGTTAGCGCATTGTTAGCTGCCAGCGGTGCTATGACCTCTTTGATACGCAGTGATAATATAATTCAGGAAAAGCCAAAATACCAGGAAGATAATCCCTCTTAAAACCACAATATTTAATCATTTCTACGGTATAGAGAATTAATAATAGCCTAATCATACCTTCTTATCGAGGTAGTTAGGCTATTTTAGTATCATATAATAATCTTAGCCGAGTGAATGGCGCACATTATTTTCTATCAGCATCTTATTTCTGCTGTCTGGGCTGTCAGTTCATTGATTAGGCTATATTATAAAAATAATTCCGGTTCTCTTCGACTAGCAAACTCAACTTCTAATTCGTACTTATGTCTTAAATAGTCTTTATCATCAAAATACTTTGCTTCAGTCGGACAGCTTTTGATGCAAGCACAACATTTAATACAAATTCCATTCAATTTTGATACATCCTCGTAATCAATTGATCCCATAGGACAAACACTGGCACAGACTTTACAATCAGTACAATTACTATTTGTTTTTGGAGTTACCTTTCTGATGTCTACAGGCACACCGTTTTCATTTTTGGGCGTATAGTATTTTCCATAAGGTTTATTTCCTTTGACAACTACAGTTTGAATATCATCTTCACTGGTTATTTTAGCATATATTTTATGGGCAAAATCACTTACTATAGCCATATCTTTTTCATCAGGCCTGTTTTGGGCAAGAGTTTTAGAAAATGAATGTTCCCCTATAAATGCCCCTGCCGCAATAACTTTAAAACCGTTTGATTCAAGAATATCTTTTAATTCTATGGCGGCATCGTCATAATTTCTGTTCCCATAGACAACTATAGAAATCGCTAACGCACCATTTCCCGAAATAGAATTTAAATATTTCAGCAATACATTAGGAACTCTTCCTGCAATAACCGGAGTTCCTATTACAACAACATCTTTTCCTGTAAAAGCTACTGATTCTTTTCTAACTTCCGGCAACGTAAAATCAATATTATTTATAGTTACTTCCCCATTAATATTTTCTGATATTTTCTGTGCTATTCCGGATACTACTTTTTTCGTTGTACCCGTAGGACTAAAATACATTGCACTTATTTTCTTATTCAAGCTAAGACCTCCCAGGATGAAATATTCTATAATTATATTTTATCACTCATTCTTATAATTACAAGCACGCCCAAAAAGTAAATAATTTCGTCAAAATAACGGAATAGCAAATATTCTTTTTGAAATTAATTTTTTATCCTTCGCAGAAATATTTTAACATTTTACTAATCGCCGGCGAGGTCTGTTTATTTTGCAGGAACTAAAATCCTCGGTAAGGGCCTTCAATTCGCAATAAAAATCAATATAAAGTTTAGGTTAACGTTTGTTGCAATTCCTTTGATTCAACCCAAAGCTGACGGCTTCTTAATCAGCGAGCATCCTTTCCCTGCCCGGCAAAAAAAAGGACATTAGCAATCCTATTAACGGAAAAATAATCATTACGTGAAATACCATTGGCAGTCCCCAGTGATCGGCCACCCACCCTAAAAAGGTAGTGCCTACTCCACCCATACCAATAGCAAAACCCAGCATCAGACCCGAGGCCAATCCCACATTTTGGGACAACAATTCTTGTCCGAACACAACTGTCAGCCCAAAAGTTGAAATTACCGCAAACCCGATTAAAAATACCAGTACGGGCACCCAAAAACCGCTTGAATACAGGAAAAGAAACAACAGGACTATGATTAAAGCCATAGACCCAATGATTATATTTTTAAAACCCCACCGGTCGGCAGCAGGCCCACCTGCCAGAGTACCTAATGCCCCAGCAAAAAGAAATATCGAAGTGAGCGTAGCCGCATAAGCCTCACTTTGATGCAGGTATTGCACATAGTACTGAGGCAAAAAGGTAACCAGTCCCAGATGAACCCATGAACGCATTATTACCACCAGAACAAGCAAAACCACAGATACAATCACATTTTTATCATACCGGAAGACACCGCCACCGGAAACATGGGTTTTCTTATTTTCGTGAACCACCCGGGTTGAAACCTGTTTTTCAGTAATAGCAGAGAGATTGGCCCAGAGCAGCATGGCCATAAAGCCGTTAAGCAATAAAAAAGACAGCGTTCCCTTTAGTCCCGCCAAACTAATAAACAAACTGGCCAGCAGAGGACCCGCGGCAAAACCAAAATTACCACCCACAGAGAACCAGGACATGCCCAGAGCCTTACTGGAACCACTGGCATAGCGAGTAAATTTTGAGGCCTCCGGGTGATAGGCGGCTACACCCAGACCACTGGCCAGTGCTGCCAGAAATAAAGCCGCGTAACTAGTGCTATAACCTGTATAGGACACACCCATCCCGGCCAGCAGGCAGCCCAGTGGTATCAGCCAGACAGCCCGGAAACGGTCACTGAGGATGCCAAAAACCGGCTGCACTACAGAAGAACTGACATTTGAAGCCAGCATAATCATTCCAACCTGCATTTGGCTAAGTGCGAAAACCGGCTGCAGGAAGGCCAGAATAATCGGCAGAGCTCCTTGAGTGATATCCGTTACAGCATGCCCGGTACCTAACAAGGCCAGTGCCTTTTTATTCATTTTCATTTACGAGCAACCTTCTCTCTATTTAATAGGTAAACGTTTTTTAATGCAACAGACATATCAGTAATATCTGTTATCACAATATATTTATAAATCTTCATAAATCTCACTGATATCCCTGCTTGCACAATATTTGCATAGTGAAAAAGCAGTGCGCAACTGCTTGTTTTTCATGGGACAATAAAATTTGTTATCTTTTTCTACTATTTTCTGACCTCCAACAAAGAGCATACCCGGAGGATGCAGGGGTTTCTTGACAATGAAAGCTAAATATGTAGATACAATTAGTATATATGTCTTTAAGTCAGCCAGACCAGGCGCATTTTCATCCATATACTTTTCTATTCGGAAGGTAAAATCATTGAGTGTATCACTATCAATATCCTCTAAGATGTCAATTCTATCCCTGCTCTTTATTTCCAGAAAAGTCTCAAGATTGTACCTGGCAACCAAACGCGAGACATATTTTAACCTGTCAGTATGCTGTGGCTCCTGCTCACCAGGCGCGCTTCTTTGAATAATTTCCTCTGTGGAGAAATACTCGGCTTTCTTTTTTATCAAATCAAGCAATTTGCGGTTATTCATACCTGCCTCCCATCCCGTTCTGTATAACTTCTTAATAACAGTAACAATCAACTATTTCTTATACATCATATCATACTGTTTAATCAAAAACTGCGAGATGAGCATACACGTTACTGCTATTGCCTCCGCATCAAGATAATGATTGGCATTGGCGTCAAAAAGGATGTTTGCTGAACCTCCTATTTCCTCATCTTTTAGCCAGAGCTTAACTGTCACCGGGAACCTGGGAAAAAATTCGAACACAGCACAAATATCCGCTTTATCCTCAAGCCTGGCACCAAATACCCGGCAAACATTTTTGATTTGTTCAGCAGGCTCTGAAGAAAACTTTTGTATTAACAAATTAACGCTTTCCCGTAAAAAGGCAGGATAAAATACATGTCCATTTTCCAATTCACGATATGAAACTAATTGACCGGTCAAGTGAGCATTATCAGCCCGGAACAAGTAGTTAAGTATTATAATGCGCCAACCCAAAACCGGACAATAGTCTGTCCCATTGAAAACTATTTTTCCTTCAGGAAGTTTTACACTTACTGACTGTCCCAAACTGTTCAGAGTAATAGTTGAATGTTCTGTTTCAAATACTGCGCCGCTGTTTTTCGCTATTCCCTCAAAATCTTTTAAGATAAGCTTTTTTAGGCAGTGCTCGGTAGCCGACCGGTAGGGACCGGCTTCTTCCTTTCCAATCATGTATGGAAACACAAGATCACTCCTTATTAATGTTATATTCATCGGACATAAGTGCATATGCACATATTAAATTAAATCAAAGCTTCAGTCAATATAATTAATGAGAGTATATACACATAATCAATTCGTGTCAACAGGAAATAACAATTCTTAATGTTTACCAAGCAACGCATACAATCCATAAAATTGTCACAAATAAAAAAGCATAAGATTACCCCTGTTGATATAAGATAAGTTGCATAAATTTTTCTTTACAAGGTAAACATTATGTTTTAGATTTAATTACAAAATCTCTTTGCTCAACATGTTTTATATTTACGAGTCATCCCTGAAAGATAAACGAAAGCGGCGATTAAAATGATCAAAGAAGGTATTGCAGTAAATTTTAAAAACACCTTCCCTGCCCTGGCCAATGAAAATTTCCGCTATTTCTGGCTCGGCCAGTGTATTTCGTTTCTGGGTACATGGATGCAGCGGGCGGCTCAACAGTGGTTAGTATATACAATAACAAAATCAGCCTTATTACTGGGAGTTTTGGGTGTAGCACAATTTTCACCTATTCTATTATTTTCACTCTTTGCCGGTGTGTTTGTCGACAGGTACCCCAAGAAAAAAATTATTCTAATCACACAAACAGCCCTAATGCTGCAATCTTTTTTATTGGCTTTATTGGTATGGACAGGGCATGTCAGGTACTGGCAAGTTTTATTTCTGGCCACAATAATGGGATTGGCCAACACGCTGGATATGCCGGCCAGACAGTCATTCTTTATCGATCTTGTGGGAAAAAAGGACCTAACTAACGCTATTGCTTTAAATTCTGCTATAGTTAACCTAGCCAGAATAACCGGTCCGACAATAGCCGCATTATTAATGGCTAATTTTGGCGCCAGCTTCTGCTTTTTATTTAATGCCGTCAGTTTTATACCTGCAATAATAGGTCTGAATCTGGCAAAGCCAATAACAAACGACAGTAATAGTATTCCTAAAAAACAAGAGAATGTGTTTGCCAGTATCATTGAGGGTCTTAAATACATTTTATCTAAGCCGATATTATTAATCGCAGTTGCGGTCATGCTGGCAGTAGGCACCTTTGCCATGAATATGGAAGTTATCTTTCCCGTTTTTGCTGATAAGGCCCTGCATAAAGGGGTGCACGGATATGGTTTTCTTTTATCTGCCAACGGTTTAGGCTCACTTGCAGGCTCATTTTGGATGGCAGCTAGATCTAAAATGGGACCCAGTATAAAATACTTATTTATTAGTTCTCTTATACTATCACTTTTACTCATAACAATAAACTTCATCCACTTCTATATATTGACACTAATTATTAGCGCAGTATTAGGTTTTTCCAGTATTATTTTCATGATGACAGTTAACTCTACTATCCAGCTAAACACAAACAACCGCTACCGGGGTCGAATCATGAGCGTTTACACACTGGCTTTTGCCGGAACAACTCCCTTAGGCAATCTTTTCGCCGGAAGTATCACAGAGAAATACGGGCCGGGAATTGGTTTTTTGATGTGCGGCGCAGTTACGGGCATACTGGTTCTGTTTATTATGATCATAAGCCTTATCGGATTGAAAAGGGATCAGTTGGAAGATTGAAAAGAATAGCAATCGAATTAAAGCATATCTTTTCAAAGAGGCAAGAGGCTATCTCTGGTCATTATCTGAATTCCCATAATTTGTTCTATCAAAATAACCGGCTTCCCACAACATATTCTAAGCCTGCATAAAGCTGATTAACATTTGCTTCTTATCCAAATTCAAGCCAGCCAGCGTTATACAGTGTAAAAACTTTTTTGTTGATCCGTATTACAAAAAAATCAACTCCTCATGTTCAGTAAATATTTTCTAAATCTCACTATAGCCCATGCATATTTACAAACTTTGTCGCAATATTCCCACAGAATGTCCTATCATGCTCTACAAACAAAATAGTCGGTTGGTGTTCAAGCAACAGATCTTCGATTTGTATACGGGAAATTACATCAATATAGTTGAGTGGCTCATCCCAAATATACAGATGCGCTTGTTCACATAGACTTTTGGCAATCAGCACTTTTTTCTTTTGGCCATCGCTGAAAGTTGACATATCCTTTTCAAATTGAACCCTGGAAAAACCAAGCTTTCTTAAAATAGCTTTTAAAAGACTCTCCTCAATCCCGTTATTCACAGCATAACCAGCTAAATTACCCTGAAGATGCGACGTGTTCTGTGAAACATAGGATATTTTAAGCTGACTTCCTTTCCTGAAAGTGCCTGTAAAGCTTATATTTTCATTACAAATAAGTTTGATAATACTTGACTTTCCTGAGCCGTTTTTACCAGTAAGCGCAATTCGATCACCTTGCTCAATAATAAAACCTACATCTTTGCAAACCATCTTTTCATTATAAAATATTGACACATTTTCAAGCTCGGCAAGTCGCATTTTATGATAAACAAGTTGAGGAATCTTCAGGCTGTCGGAGTCTTCAATATTTTTGAGAAGTTTAGACTTTTCCTCAATAGCAGATTGCTGTCTGGTTTCGATTGACTTGGAGCGTTTCATCATTTTAGCGGCCTTATGGCCAATATAACCCTTATCCACCTTGGAACCTGAATTTTTTGTTCCCTTTTTTGTTTTTTCCACTTCGTGCGACCAGTTACTCGTCCGTTTAGCAGAATCAGACAAGCGTTGAATGCCTTTTTTAAGTTTTTCGTGCTCCGCAAGCTCAAAATTATCCTGCCTTTTTTTATTTTCCCACCAACAGGAAAAATTGCCTTTTTGGATTTCTATATTGGTTTTATTAATTGAAAGAATATGATCAATACAGTTATCAAGAAATGCTCTGTCATGTGATACCAGAATAAAACCTTTTTTGGTGTTGAGATAATCACTGACAAGTTTTCTCGCAGTAATGTCAAGGTGATTGGTCGGCTCATCAATTAAAAGAAAATTATTTTCCTTAAGAAATAAAGTGGCAAGCAACACTTTCGATTGTTCTCCGTAGGACAATGAATCAAAGGGACGATATAAAATATTCTCAGAAACCTCCAGCAATGAAAATTCACGCATCAATTTCCAATGAAGATATTCCGGAAAAATATCACTGATTACATCAAGGGTATTGTTTTCCTTGTTTACTACTTTGAAAGGAAAATATTCAAAGCTGACATTTGCAGCAATATTACCGCTATATTCATATTTACCAAGCAACAAATTGAGAAAGGTTGTCTTACCCCTGCCATTTCTTCCCGTAAATCCTAATTTCCAATCGGTATCTATTTGGAAACTCACGTTTTCAATTATGTTTTCATAGCTGCCATCATAGGCAAACGTCAGGTTTGCAACATTTATTAACGACATAATTTTATCCTCCTGCGAATAATTAAGAGCTGCAAGAAAGTTAATTCTTACAGCTCTTAATTACACAGCAAAGCCAGACCCATATAGGGGCATGGCAAGGATGTATTATTTGAGTGAAAAGAAATAGTAACTTTCTTGCATAAGCACAACAAAACAAGCGGTTTCCGCCGCCGTTTCCGTAATTTCATTATGCTTTATATAATTAGCAAGAAAAATTACGCATCTTTCCATCTCCAATCTCTAATTGTTAATTTTCATTTTATTATATAACCTTGAAAAATGCAACGTGGACAATACATATAATTTTAGTTAACAGAAAATTAGCTTTTTTAGATAATTTTTCAAAAACCGCCCTGTAAAAATCAGTGCTTTTTCATTCTATAAAAATGAAGATTCCTGTCAGCTAGTCTGGCTTTTTCTCCATACTAAAACTTAGAGGTTCCATACATCTGGTCGGGAACCAACGTCTCCGGGAAACGCTCTCGCAAGGCGAAACGGGCGGTGTAGCACAAATGGCAAGCGTCGGCATACTCATCAAAGTGAGGCAATGAGTAGCGCTTCACCAGCTCAACCGGACCTCCGTTCAGCAGGGGACCAATGATTGGATGCTCATTCGGACGATAGTCGGCACAAATTTCCTTTAAAGGTCGGTGAAACAGGTTGCCGATAGAGATGCCCTGGCAGACATGAAGATACCCAAACGGATCCAGGTGAATCCTACCAGGCTCGCACAGGTCTTCGCAAGGACATTCGCCAAATTCCGTCCAAGACCGCCAGGCAGCCCGCATGGCGAGATTCTCAGCCGCCCGACCGCGATACATAATCCCACTCTCGCTTTTTTCAGCAGCTTCAGCAGCGGCTGTTGGCTGGCCCGCAGAGCAGCTCTGCTGTGGCGCCTCCGGCTGGGCGATGCTGATCATTTCGATGGGCAAACCCAATCTTTCGGCGGCCTGAGTGGCGTTCTTCATTTGCAAGCTTATCACCTCGTCGTAATGGTACAGATCGCTGCTTACGGATAGGCTGCTCACCAGGCCGGCAAAAGGACGCAACCACCCCAAGGCGTCCTCAAAGCTGGTTGCCCAATATCCGTTCGTGACAATGCCAACTCGAAAACCCGCGGCTGAAGCTTCTCGCACAGCCTCCAGCAACACCGGGTAAAAAAGAAATGGCTCTCCACCTTCGAAATAAATCCATTCAAGCGACCCGACCGCTTCAGCTTGCCGCAGAATTTCTCGCAGCTGTTTCAGGGACAGTGTGCCGCTCTGCCAGGGACTGCCCCAAACAAAGCAATGGTCGCACTCAAAGGTGCATCGGTAGGTCAAGAGTATATGCAATCCGGTGAGTTTCATAGTATTCTCCTTTATTCAGCAAAATAAGATATGCAAAATGTACAGGCTGTCCGCCTAACATCGCTGCTCTTTTTTAATATGTTTCCCAAACAAAGCAATGAAAAACATTTTAGTAAGCCTCTCTATATTTGGATACTTATATTTTACTAAAATCAGTATTTAACAACAATATAAATTTGGATTATTATTCTATAAAAGAAAAATAAAAGTTAACTCTCTACTGAACTTGCCTATCTAAAGTAATCCTGCGTCAGCACCTAAAAACATCTCCATTAAACAACTGTGATCAATATCACACCTAACTATTGACATACAGCACATGAAACACCTTTCCAAAATGATAATATTGAAATAATATAGAAGATGGGATGGAGAATTTAAATAAAAGATTAAGAGGAGAAGGTGATATAATGAATTTAACCGGCAATTGCATGACAACAGCAATGGGTGTCATGCCTCATACCGATGTAGAGAGGGCTATAGAAATTGCTTTAACACTGGATATTCCTTATTGGCCCCAGCTACCCAAATTTAGCTTTAAGGAAGATATGTATGCTCAAATAAGTGAACACTTTCCGGGAATTATACTTGACGAGAAAGAAGAAAAGATTCGGTTAGATGTACAAGCATTCTATGAAAACCTTATTACCTATATCGAAAATAGTGAAAATGAAGATTACTTTAAACTGAGCAGCGATTACTCTGTTTCACTAAATAAGTTTTTACAGCAGGATCTGAGCCGCTACTCTACTATCAGAGGTCAAGTAATCGGACCCGTAAGTTACGGATTAAAAATATTTGATCTGGATTTAAAACCTATTATCTATACCGATGAAGTACGAGTCTTATTGTTTGACTTTATTGCCAGAAAAATAAATACACAATACAGCCAACTGACGGAAAAAAATAAAAACGCCTTTGTTTGGGTCGATGAACCCGGTCTTGAATTTATTTTTGGCTCTTTCACCGGTTACCCCAGCAGTAGAGCAAAAGAAGACTATACGCAATTTCTGGCAAGCATTAAGGGTCCACGGGGGGTGCATCTCTGTGGAAACCCTGACTGGTCTTTTCTGCTTAAGGAACTTGAACTGGACATACTTTCTGTTGATACCTTCGGTTGGGGTCATATTTTCACCAGATATGTTGCTGATGTAAAAGCTTTTCTCGAAAGAGGCGGTATAATTTCATGGGGTATTGTACCAACACTAACAGAAGAAATATCCCAGGAAAGTATTAATTCATTGATAGATAAACTTGAGACATTCTGGAATTATCTATCCGATCACGGCATAAATAAGGAACTAATCTTTAAAAATGCCTGGCTGGCACCGGCACGATGCTGCTTAATTAATGCCGATAAAATGATAAGCGTTGAGCGGGCATTTCAAGTTCTAAAAGAGATTTCCCTTAGACTGCGGGATAAATATAAGTTATACTAATCTAAAATTAAGGGACTGAGGATTTCAGTCCCTTAATTTTTTAATAATAATGAATATTCTTACTTTAAAATAGAAGGCTCAAAAAGAGATCCGTTATTTGGTTCTCTTTTTGAGCTCCTATTAATCTAATATTATTATAATAAATTACTTCAGAATAGCAGCCAGATCCTCTTCCGGTGTAGTGATGGTCTTGATATCAAAGTTCTTAACCAGTACATCCAGCACGTTCGGGCTGACAAAGGCCGGCAGGCTGGGGCCTAAGCGAATATTCTTAATTCCCAGGTGTAACAATGTGAGCAGAATTGCTACGGCTTTTTGCTCGTACCAGGAAATTATCAGTGAAAGCGGCAGGTCATTGACCCCACATCCAAAAGCGTTAGCCAGAGCCACAGCAATCTGAATAGCCGAGTAGGCATCATTGCACTGTCCTATGTCAAGCAATCTCGGAATACCCCCGATATCACCCAGCTGTTTATCGAAGAAGCGGAACTTGCCGCAGGCTAAGGTCAGGATAACTGTGTCCTTAGGTGCTTTTTCCACGAAATCGGCATAGTAGCTGCGTCCTGACTTGGCACCGTCACATCCGCCAACCAGGAAGAAGTGTTTAATAGCGCCACTCTTCACTCCCGCGATTACTTTGTCCGCTACGCTTAAAACTGTATTGCGGGCAAATCCCACCATTACGCTGCCTTTATCTTCATCCGACTCAAAACCGGGCATGGCCAGAGCTTTTTCTATAACCGGACCAAAGTCGCCGTTTTTTACATGCTGTACACCGGGCCAGGCCACCAAACCGGTGGTAAAAATATTATCGGCATAAGACTTCTGCGGTTCCTGTATACAGTTAGTGGTCATCAGGATAGCACCGGGAAACTCAGCAAATTCTTTCTTTTGATTTTGCCAGGCAGTCCCGAAGTGACCGTAGAAATGTCCGTATTTTTTCAATTGGGGATAACCGTGGGTTGGCAGCATCTCACCATGGGTGTATACATAAATGCCTTTTCCTTCAGTCTGCTTGAGCAGCTCTTCCAGGTCTTTAAGGTCATGGCCGGAGATGAGAATGCACTTACCCTTCTTATGTCCCAGAGGAACTGTTGTAGGTACCGGGTGTCCGTAGGTGCCGGTATTGGCTGCATCCAGCAGTTCCATAACTCTTAAGTTAATTTCACCGCATTTCAATACCAGGGCTATCCAGTCGTTTAGGTTTAACTCCTTATTGGCCAGAGCTGCCAAGCCTTCATGGATAAAGGCATAAACTTTATCATCCTCCTGGCCCAGGATATGAGCGTGGTCGGCATAGGCTGCCACACCTTTTATACCATAAACCATAATTTGCTGCAGGGATTGGATGTCAGGATCGGCATCATGATCATTAATTATACCAACTAACTCACCTTGTTTAACCAAACTCTCCAAATCGGAAGTAGGTACGAAGTTGGCCGCGGGATCCGTAAAATTAATTTTTCCGCCGGCCTGGGCAACTTTTTCTTTTAACTTTGCAGTAAGTTCAGCACAAGTATTAATGAGTACTTGTAACCGCTTTGGGTCAAAATTAACATTGGTCAGGGTAGAGAATACAGCTTCACAGGTTAAAGCGTTTACTTCCTGATCTATTACACCTACACGGCGACCTTCATTAGCATACAGAGACATCCCTTTGACCGCATGCAGCAGTAAATCCTGCAGCGCCGCTACTTCGGGCTTCTTCCCGCAAACTCCTATAACAGTACATCCTGTTCCTTTAGCTGTTTGCTCGCATTGATTGCAAAACATTATAATTCCTCCCTTTATTTTTGATTTAATATAATTTGCTAATTAATTATCAATTAGTTTAATAGAGCCGGTTGGACAATTCTCCTCACAAGCGCCACACTCAAGACAAGCCTCGGGATTTATTACCTTAGAATAGTCAGTTACTTCAAAAACTTTGGGCTCAGCCGGGCAAACTTCAAAGCAAGTGGCACAAGCAACACAGGTTTCGCTATTCACAACGGGATACATATTTTACACCTCCTCTACTCTCTTTTCCAGGCGTAATTTATTTTTTATAATATCTGCAAATGTTTCTCGGGAAAGTTCCCTTAGAACCGCTTTTTGTGTTCTCTGCAGTATTTTATGGATACTGCAGAAAGGTTTATTACTACATTGGTAATTTTCACCCAGACAAACATTTAACATTAACGGTCCTTCGATGGCAGCCATTACATCAGCTACTGTTAGCTTGTCACTGGGTCGACTTAGTCTTACTCCGCCATTAGTACCCCTCTGGGTAACAACTATCCCGCTTTTATTTAACGCCTGAACAGTCTTCTTAAGAAACATTTCCGGGATATTGAGTTTATTTGCTATTTGTCTAATAAGAACAAAATCACCGAAGGGTATTTGGGCAAGTTCTATAACAGCATGTATGGCATATTCCGTTTGTCTGGTTATCTGCATTCTGTCTTACCTCTAAAGGATTAATATGATATTTTTGGTCCCCTTGCAAAACTTCCTTAACTGCTTCTAATTATAAAGCACCCTTCATTAAGATACAGTGATTAGAAACGTCTCGCACTGTGATATTGATCACAATCCGCTCAATCATAAGTGAATGCATGAACTGTTTCGCAATATTATAAAAACAGAAGACCTTCCTGGGAAGGTCTTCTGTTTTTATAATATTGCTTTTTTGAATTCTTCAATTCCAATTCTCTCGATAAACCTTGCAGTTCTTTCCTTCTTATTTGCATTTTCCTTATAATAATTTAAGCATTTCTTAGCAAGTTCAATAGCTTCCTCATTAGTCAGATTCTCAGCGATTACATCACCGATACGGGGACGGGCACCCGAATTCCCACCAAAAATAAATGTCCAACCACTTTTTTTACCTATTAGACCGATATCTCTGACACGAGATTCGCCGCATGTGTTGGGACAACCTGATATACCAATCTTGGCTTTTGCCGGCAGTTCAAGCTCAATATTAACTAACATCTTTTCGAGACTCATACCAAGCCCCAAAGAGTCTTGTATACCAAATTTACATACAGCGGTACCGGGACATGCTTGGACATAATGCACACAAGGTTCAACTGCCGGTCCTATTTCAGTACCCAAGTCACTCCACACATTATCAACAATTTCTGGCTTCATACCCACCAAAGCCATCCTTTGACCGGATGTAATTTTTATAATCGGAATATTATACTTTATTGCGGTATCAGCTATAGTTTTCATTAATTCCGGTGTAATGAGTCCAAGGGGCGTTTTGGGAACAATAGCATATGTTTCCTTATCCCTCTGAATAAATGAACCTTTAGGTGTAGTCATTTATTTCTACCTGGTTTCTAAAACCTACTAAAAACTACAAGTAGTTTTTTCACCCGTCCGACAAACGGGTGGCAGTGTCACAGGATTCAACTGCTAGGCCATAGGCTCTCGCCTATGTTCCGGGTGGTCTCCTCTAAAAAAGTTTCCCCGCCACTGCTTAAAGCGAGTGTACTACCCGGAGAAGGTGTTACCTCCGCCTGTGTTCCGACTTGCGGCAACAGCCTTTCGCTGCGTGTACTGTGCCGCCCGCAAAATTTATAGCAAAGGGATTAACCTATACCTAACACATTTTTCCGGTGAATCTGCCATGAAACCAGGCTATTCACCCTCTTCCTTTTCGTGATTTTTTTAATCTTGGCCAGCACAGACTTTTTAACTGCTGACCATTGTTTCCAATTTGCCATTTGTTTAAATTCAGGTTTCTTTTTAACCAGTTTATCAAGCAACATCTTGGGTATCTTCTCATGATAAAAGCCCAAGCCACGCCGGGCTATGACATAGCCTGCCGCTTCGTGAACAGCTATGCCGTACATGTGCTGGTATTTTAGGATGCCTATGACCGAAGTAAAAGCCGGTTTTACCTTTAATATCGGCACTCCCTCACGGGCAGCACACCGGTCAACTGCTTTTAGAAACTTCGACCAGACAAAACTGTGACTCATTCGGTTAAACTTGGCCGTTACGGACTTGTCATTTTTAAACTTCAAGTCCTCTACCGCCAGAGCGTAACCTTTTTCTTTAGCTCGGAGGATCACTTTCTTAGCCATTTCGCAGGTCTGGTTATTTCTCCGGTTTGTTCTGGCATAAGTCCATTCGCCTTGGACAAGCCATTCACTGCCCCGGTATTGCCCCAGACAGTCTGCCTGGGTTACGCCTAATCCGTCCGGATTGGTGTCTACACCAAACGCACCCTTATGGTTATATGGCATCGGAACTTCTTCTTCAATACTCACATGGACGTAATATTTACCGTCTCTGCGGAGGATTTCTACCTGATAGGCACTGCCTGTTTTAAGATAATCCAAAACCATTTGCCGGTAGTTGATACCGTTAATCTTGCCGGCCTTTTTCGATGGCTTTTGAGATAAATAGATCGGCACCGTTATGCGGTTATACCGAACGGATTTCCCTTTCTGTACCGGGTCGGCAGCTATATCAAGATAGATTTGGTCTTGGCCTTTGTATATGCGGGTATTTAGGTTGCCGCCTTTGGTTTTATCTCCCCGTGACAGATAACGGTTACTTCTGACTTCCTGCCACTCTTCTCTGGTAATATTGCCTTTGCAGCGTTCTTGAAAGAGCTTCTTTCCTCCGAATACAACAGGCGGAAAAGTATTGTTATCCAGGTGCTTTTGCCAGAAGGCCAGTTTACGCTGTTCCTTTTCTAACCGTTTTTGCAGTTTGGCAATCTTAGACAGTGATTTAGCCTTGGCGATACGCTTTTCTGTAAATTCAACCTTTGCTTTGGCGTTTTCATAGTGCATCTGCACTAATTCATATTGGCTTTTGATTGTGGTCTGGGCATCATATACTGCATCGTTAGCCTGCCGGGAGTTAAGTCTGAACTTTCCTTGTACAGTTATACGAATGTCCTGTACTTTCCATCCGTCCAGCAGTCTTTTAAATGCCCAACGAACTGCGGTACAGTAACGATCCATGAGGTTATCAATGTATTCTTTCTGTTTAGCTGTCAGTTCCAGGATTATTCCCATCGCCGTTGTCTTCACTGGTAGTCACCTCGCTTTCAATGACCTTTGACAGCTTTTTTGCTACTCTGCCGCCACGTTTTTCATTTAAACCACTGGCAATATCATGAAAAACAGCCTGAATAGCATATTTGTTATTTGATGCATATTCTAGTAAACCTTCCCGTTTATCGATCAAGATTCCCGGCATCAACCTGTTTTTGTGTAGATACCCTGGCGTAGAGAAATACGGTATTTTGAATTCGGATATATTTTTTGCCCTCAAAGGATTCTACTTGGGATATTTTATAGCGGCGATGGCCAGTAGGAGTTCTTTCTGGAACTAATATCTTTTTCTTTTCCCAAACACGTAAAGTATTAATACTAATCCCTAAATATTTAGCTGCTTTGCCAATACTTATACGGTTTTCCATCCTAATCACCTACCAAAATTATATCATATTATGGCAGGTTTTTTGATATTAATTTAGTTTTCTAGTAACAGTTGCATCCTCCATTATATAATTAATCCATTAAATAAAATTATATAAAATAACATATAAAAAGACAATAAGTTATTTACGAAATGCAAGTAAACTTAATAGCGCTATTGCCGGCTGGGGCTGTCATTTTCATAACCGCCAAAGGAGATAAATTTAACTGACTTGGCCTTTTCTCCGAGTTCCACATTATCCAAAACCTCTTTTGAAAATACTTGAAAGCCTGTCCTGTCCACAATATAACCAACATGCTCTTTAGGCAAACTTTTATCAATATGTCTTTCTATATAGCTGTACATATTTTTGATTACGCTTAGAACAACATCTTCCGTCACCCATTCCAGGAAAGGACGAGCTATACGGGGATTCTTTTTACCGGTACGCCCCATGATAACAACACGGTAGTAGTTATCACCCCTTACCCAGGCTGAACTCGGGCATTTTAAGATACACTCACCACAACCGATACAACGTTTTTCGTCGCGTTCTACCTTGTAATTGATAAAACTTAAGGCACCTGCGGAAACTTTACTGCAATTGCTCACACATGCCTTACAACCAATACAACGCTCCCTCCGGTAAACCGGCTCCACCATACCCATAATTCCGACATCCTGCATATGGGCTTTTATACAGTCATTTGGGCAGCCCGATACTGCTATTTTAACATGATAATCATTGGGGTAAATAAGACTTTCTATTTTTTGAGCCAATTGTGCAGTATTATAATTAGCAAAAGGGCAGACTTTATTGCCTATACAAGCCGATACATTTCTGGTACCGGCAGCCGGGTAACCGGCAGTTGTATCATCAATTTCCACACCCAGTTCCTTTTCCATACCCTGCAGGATAGGGGAAATTATTTCGTTTATTTCATCTATGTCATTCATTGATATCCCCGGGACTTCAAAACCCTGTCGTGTAGTTATATGCACAGTCCCGTCACCGTACTTTTCAGCTATTTTTTTTATTATGTCGAAATATTTAACGTCCAGGCAGCCGCCGGGCACCCTGATACGCAATGCAGTTATACCCCTTTCCTTAGTAATTCGGTAGGCATTCTTGATGAGCTTTTTTGTATTAACAGACAACCTTCTCCCCCCTATCTCAGTCAATTAAACGTTTTGCCTGAACATAATTTATAACCGGTCCCTCCAGACACACATAGGTATTATCTATTTTACAGTGGCCGCATTTTCCTATACCACAGCACATTTTTCTTTCAAAGGAAAACCAGATATTTTTCTCCGGTATTGATTTATTGATAAACTCCAGAGCAGTGAATTTCATCATCAGAGGCGGGCCTACGATAATAACACGGGTATTGTCGGTATTTTCTATGGTTAATTCTTTAACTAAATTAGTAATCAAACCTACACGACCGGACCAACTGCTATCACCTTTGTCAACTGTGACCTGAACGTTAAATTTTTTAGACCATTCCTGCAATTCAGCTTTAAATAATACATCTGCCGGGGTTTTAAAACCAGCCAACAGGTCCAGCTTATCAATATCACCGGGATTACGGCAAAAATTATTTATAACACTTTTTACGGGGGCCAAGCCCGTGCCACCTGCTGCTATAATCAGGCGCTTACCTAAAAAAGCGGCCAGTGGGAAGCCTTTGCCATAGGGACCTCTGATAAAAAGAGAATCTCCCACTTTTAAGTCGTGTATAAAATTCGTTACCTTGCCCACTCTCCGGATGGTTAGTTCTAAATATCCCTCCCCGAAATCACTGACAGAAATCGGGCATTCACCAACCCTGGGTACTGATACCTCCAAAAACTGACCGTTAAGCGGTTTTACATCTGCCTCCAGGGTAAAAGTATAGTCTATTTCCGTTTGCCGATTTATGTTAAGTATTTTTGCCCGATGCGGTGCGTATACATTTACAGCCATTATTCTCCCCCCTCAGTTGATGTCTCATATACTTTATTAATAATGCCGGGAAAGGAAATATACTCCGGGCATACATCATCACACCTGCCACAACCAACACACATATCAAACCCGAAACGCCGCCTGAAATCGTAAATTTTATGCATTGCCTTAAATCTCATGCGATCACCTTTCGATTGCCTAAAGCCATGTCCTCCAGCCATTTCCGTAAATCCATCTATCAGGCAGCCGGCCCAAACCCTTTGTCTCTCCCCTGAGGCAGGATTGTCCCGGTAAAAAATGTCCTGTACGGTAAAGCAGCTGCAGGTAGGGCAAGAGATGTTACAGCGACCACAGGCTATACACCTTTGGTTATATTCATCCCACATGCTGCTGTTATATAACTTTTCACTAATATCAGACGGTATTTTAACCTGTATAGTGTTATCACTGACAAAGTCAGGCACAGGGTCTTTACATGTCATTCCATAATGATTAAATACTGATAAGAAATCATTATCTTTTACCTGGCAGAATACAGTATCATTTTCCTTCCTAACAAATACAGAATATTCTTCCGTACGGTTAGTATTCATGGACACACAAAAACAGCTGGAAAAACTCTCTGCACATTCCATCAGGAAAAATTTAACCTTTTTTCTTAATTTCTCATAATAATTATCCTTGTAGGGTCCGTTCTCCAGGAAAATAGCGTCTAGCCGTTTAAAAGCATGTATATCACAGGCTCTAAGAAATATGATAATTCCCCGCTCATCAATTGCCGGTTCACGGTATTCTTCTTCTGTAAAGTAAAACATTGTCTGGTTAATGGGAAATACAATCTCCTTAGCTGAAAATGATGTTTTTGTATCAAAAATGATATCATCAATATAATTAATTTCACCATATGCTACCAGGTCGGTGTCGGAAAACTTTCCAGCACCCTTATATAGCTTGGGTGCAAAAATTCGGTTGCTTTTTCCCAGTTTTTTTAATAATAAATTAAATTCATCTTTTGCCATTTGAAATCCCATTTTGAATCCCTCCTTAGAGGCTAAATAGAAGGCTCAAAAAGAGAGCCTTTAATGACATCTCTTTTTGAGCTTCCTTTAATTAATACTATTATAATTGAATTACTTCAGGATGGCAGCCAGATCCTCTTCCGGTGTAGTGATGGTCTTGATATCAAAGTTCTTAATCAGTACATCCAGCACGTTCGGGCTGACAAAGGCCGGCAGGCTGGGGCCTAAGCGAATATTCTTAATTCCCAGGTGTAATAATGTGAGCAGGATAGCCACAGCTTTTTGCTCGTACCAGGAAATTATAAGTGAAAGCGGCAGGTCATTAACTCCACATCCAAAGGCGTTAGCCAGAGCCACAGCGATCTGAATAGCCGAGTAGGCATCATTGCACTGTCCTATATCAAGCAATCTCGGAATACCTCCGATATCACCCAGCTGTTTGTCGAAGAAACGGAACTTGCCGCAGGCTAAGGTCAGGATTACTGTGTCCTTAGGTGCTTTTTCCACGAAATCGGCATAGTAGCTGCGTCCTGACTTGACACCGTCACATCCGCCAACCAGGAAGAAGTGTTTAATAGCACCACTCTTCACTCCCGCGATTACTTTGTCCGCTACGCTTAAAACTGTATTGCGGGCAAATCCCACCATTACGCTGCCTTTATCTTCATCCGACTCAAAACCGGGCATGGCCAGAGCTTTTTCTATAACCGGACCAAAGTTGCCGTTTTTTACATGCTGTACACCGGGCCAGGCCACTAAACCGGTGGTAAAAATATTATCGGCATAGGACTTCTGCGGTTCCTGTATACAGTTAGTGGTCATCAGGATGGCACCGGGAAACTCAGCAAATTCTTTCTTTTGATTTTGCCAGGCAGTCCCGAAGTGACCGTAAAAATGCCCGTATTTTTTCAATTGGGGATAACCGTGGGTTGGCAGCATCTCACCATGTGTGTATACATAAATGCCTTTTCCTTCAGTCTGCTTGAGCAGCTCTTCCAGGTCTTTAAGGTCATGGCCGGAGATGAGAATGCACTTACCCTTTTTATGTCCCAGAGGAACTGTTGTAGGTACCGGGTGTCCGTAGGTGCCGGTATTGGCTGCATCCAGCAGTTCCATAACTCTTAAGTTAATTTCACCGCATTTCAATACCAGGGCTATCCAATCATTTAAATTCAAATCCTTATTAGCCAGAGCTGCCAAGCCTTCCTGAATAAAGGCGTAAACTATATCGTCCTCCTGACCCAGGATATGAGCATGGTCGGCGTAGGCTGCCACACCCTTTATACCATAAACCATAATTTGCTGCAGGGATTGAATATCAGGATCCGCATCATGATCGCTAATCAAACCAACCTGTTCACCTTGTTTAACCAAACCCTCCAAATCGGAAGCAGGTATGAAGCTGGCCGCGGGATCCGTAAAATTAACGTTTCCGCCGGCCCGGGCAACTTTTTCTTTTAACTTTGCAGTAAGTTCAGCACAAGTATTAATGAGTACTTGCAACCGCTTTGGGTCAAAATTAACATTGGTCAAAGTAGAGAATACAGCTTCACAGGTAAAAGTGTTAGCTTCCTGGTCTATTACACCTACACGGCGGCCTTCAGTGGCATATAGAGACATTCCTTTGACCGCATGCAGCAGTAAATCCTGCAGCGCCGCTACTTCGGGCTTCTTCCCGCAAACTCCTATAACGGTACATCCTGTTCCTTTAGCTGTTTGTTCGCATTGATTGCAAAACATTATAATTCCTCCCTTTATTTTTGATTTAATATAATTTGCTAATTAATTATCAATTAAGATATTATTGCTCCATGAAAATTCCTTTAACTGCTTTTGATTATATAGTAAACTTCATCAGTATGAAGTGATCAGGAACGCATCACATTGTGATATTGATCACGCAATTTCTAATGTTAATAAAAGCTTTTTAAAAACTCATAAGTATTCATTAAGAAAGCCAAATAAAAATCCAGCAAACCTTAAAAGCCTGCTGGAGACGAAAGTATAATTTATGTTAAATTATTGCACCGGTTTTATACTATCTGCGACGCCTCAGTACCGCGTAAAGGAGGAGCGAACTAACATCAGCAGTTGCTATAACCACTCCCATCGGTACGGCTGTACTATTGCCACCAAGACCAACGAGCGGAGCCAAGAGCGCACCGAAAATAAACGAAAGCAAGCCAAGCATTGCCGAAGCACTGCCGGCTAATCGTCCGTAATTTTCCATAGCTAACGATGAACCACTGGTACCCACAATTCCTACGCTGGACACAACTACAAACAGGGAAGGAAGGATTCCCCAAAGTCCTACTCCCATGAGAATCATAATCAGTAAACTCATGCCACCAATTGAAGCCATGCCAAGCCCAATGACAAATAATTTGTCGACACTTATTCGATCGGCCAACCTAGCAGTAATTTGACCTGCTGTAATAATGCCCAGTCCATTAATTGCAAAAAAGACGCTAAACAACTGCGGAGTAGCGCCAAAGATATCTTGAATAACAAAAGGGGAACCTGATATATATGCAAACATGGCGGCAACCACGAGACCTTGAGGCAGAGCATAACCCATAAAAATAGGGTCACAAATCAGGTCACGAAAGCTTGATAATGTGTTAATTATGCCGGACTTTGAGCGACGGCACACAGGCAATGTTTCAGGCAAACCAAATAGAACTGCCAGCAGCATAAGAAAACCGAATATACTCAGTACAATAAAAACACCTCGCCAAGAGGTAAACTGCAATAGTTGTCCTCCTAAAATCGGCGCAAGGATTGGAGCAGCACCATTAACTAACATTAACAGAGCAAAAAATCTAATCATTTCAATTCCTGAGTATAAATCCCTAACAATAGCACGAGAAATTACTATCCCTGCGGAGCCGGCCAATCCCTGAAGAAACCGCATAAAAATCAAAATCCAGATGGAGGAGCTAACGGCACACAATAGCGATGAAATAAAAAAGATAAACAACCCAACAAGAAGAGGGGTACGACGACCTTGTATATCACTTTGCGAGCCTGCAAGCAATTGGCCCAGTGAAAGCCCGAGCAGGCAAGCTGTCAGGCTAAGTTGAGCTATTGATGTACTCGATGACAGTTCCTTGGCCAAAGAGGGCAGAGAAGGCAAATACATGTCGATTGACAGTGGTCCAAAAGCAGACAGTGAGCCCAATATAATAGCCATCCACAACCGCCGTGATTTTGGTAGTAAAGGTGTAGAAATGTTTAAATCATTAGCATTGTCATTCATGTAAATATTGCAACTCCCATCCCAATTAACAGAAATGTTTATGTGTTCTAGCTTGTCTTATCTCGGTTGGATGGTTGTTCTAAAAGCATCCCATGTTTCATTAGTAACCAGACCCAGTCGCCAGAGGGCTATGCCTCCCAGATTGTATCGTTTGGCAATGCCTGCCTTGGTAATTACGCTCTCAGGATTTTCACTGGGTATGGAGATGCCAAGGATTAATTTTTGGGACGGGACAACTGCCTTAGCCATTTCAACAGCCTGGGTAACCAGGTTTACCGGTTCAGGTTTAGCCCCATAGTCATAAGCCATAATGATGATCCGGTCGGCAAGCTGTCCTAGTGCATGGTAGTCGTAACCCTTATAAGCACTGTTGGGGGCGTGGAGTGTTAAGGTTAATCCCAGGTTTGCGGCCTTTAATTGTTCTGATAGCAACCGGACAAAATCAGTAAAGGCGTCTCTTTCTATCGTAGATTGATTCCCGTTAGACTGTAAACCTAAACCCTCAAAATCAAGGTTCACGCCACTGTAGTTTTTTGCTTCTATTACAATGTCACTAATTGCTTTGTTAACTGCATTCTCATTAGTCAGCAGTGTAACAATAGTTCCGTCACCATCGGCTACGTGTATTACCATCTCGGTCTTTAGACCGAATTCTTTAACTGATTTAATTACATCATTCCAACCATCCGGCCTCTGCCAGCCTGTTCTGCTTTTAGTGAGGAGATTACCTTGCCCGTCCATGCTATACCACCCTGCTGCTATTTCGCTTACCAAATCAGTATTTCCTTTATCTGCCTCAGGGTAATTCTTACCGAATAGATTCTTCCAACTGCTTGTCTCTGTATCACCTAGAGCATAAAACCCAATTACGCTCATGGATTGACGCGGGGAAGTAATTTTTACACCATAAGTGTCATCCCATAACACACTGCATGAAAAGGCTTCGCTAAAAAATCTGAGTGGGATAAAAGTTCTGTCGTTAATAATTAGCGGAGGTACATCCAGTTTTATAGGTACCTCATTGCGATAAGCAGTCTTATTGTTAATATAAAGCTTGATATTGGCCGTATCATTCGAAGCGATTACGGACTGGGTGGTGCCGTCCCAGGCTACTGTTACATTTAGGGCCTCTGCAATGGCACGGAAAGGAACCAGGGTGCGCTCGTTTTGTATTACAGGCTGAACGTCAAATTTAATTGGCAACCCGTCAAGCAGTACCGGAATACTTTTTGTTTGTTCTTGAGCAGAAGCAGGTGTTAAGCCTATTCTCAAGATAAACATGAACAAGAGTGTTAATAGCAGCAGTTTTTTCATAGTGTTCTCCTTTTTTGATACATGTAGTTATTTATAGAATATAATATAGTTTTCGACAAAAATGCATTATATCCTTCCAGGTGATTCGCATAGAGAACAACCAGGAAATAGTATGCAACTTAATGCCCACAGGTACAGGTTACTCTAAACAGAAGCACTTAATAACTTAGATAAGATGCTAAACTTAATGCAGAAACTCCGGCCTCCCAAAACCAATATGCCAATAAATCACGGTGCTTTATTGCCGAGATTTGGCTGAGCTGCAGGTAAAACATCCCAGCCATCAATTAAACCTAATACAATTGCCCCCAGCAAAAAGGAGCAAACCGTAAATATCAATGGTAAACAAGTACCTACCCAGATTAGATTTTGGGATATTATGCCGGAGGGATCAGCCAAAGAAGAAGAAAAACCGAAGGTGAGATAAGCCTTCGGTTTTATCTGTTTATTTAATATGCATATCTTAAAAGATGCAAAATGCTCCGTGTTCCAAGGAATAACCCCTGTTTTTTGCAAAAAATTAATTATCTATAAAACATTAAGATATATAATTAATGAAGCTTGGCTTTAATGGACAATCATAGTGATCCACTGCACATTTCTTATTACTGAAAAAAGTTCCGGCCAAGTGGCTACGAGATACCAAAATAACGGGCGGCTTCCTGAACAGCGCAGTCTTTACCGCAGGCTGCACACAAGTGCTGTCCGCAGCCCTTTTCCTTAGCGGCAATCAATTTATCCGGCGCCAGAGCCGCTTTGATCTGACGGTCAATATCCATGGCTACACGAGCACTGGCCATTTCATTTTCTCTTGCAATAGCCTGTTTGTGACCTCTGGCTACATCGGCAATCTGTGCCGCTATTCTGGTGGTGATGACGCCGACACGCACATCTTCCTCCAAAGGCAGGCCCAAATGCTCTGCCGGAGTCAGGTAGCAGAGGAAATCTGCACCGCAGGAACCGGCAAAGGCACCTCCGATGGCACCGGTAATGTTGTCGTAGCCCGGGGCAACATCCGTCGCCAATGTACCCAGGATAAAATAAGGCGCGTTATTGCATATTCTTTTTTGGAGCTTCATGGTAGCTTCTACATGATTAAGGGGCACATGCCCCGGTCCTTCTACCATAACCTGAACGCCGGCGGCCTGAGCGCGTTTAGCCAGATCACCCTGCACCAGCAGTCCCTGCATCTGAGCACCATCCAGAGAGTCTGCCGTTGCGCCGGGACGAATGGCATCGCCCAAGCTCAGAGTGACGTCATAGGCTTTTAATATCTCCAGAATACGATCATAGTGCTCAAAGAGGGGATTTTCCTTTTTGTTGTGCAGCATCCAGCCGGTGATGAATGCACCGCCGCGACTGACAACCCAGGTTACACGACCTGTTTTTTGCATTACTTTCAACACAGAATTATTAAATGCACAGTGGATCGCCATAAAATCCATACCTTCCGCTGCCTGTTTTTCGATATTGTCCAGAATATCCTTGGGACGCATTTCTACCACGCTGCCATATTTTTCAATGGCTTCCTGTCCCGCTTGATAAATAGTGGTACAGCCAACGGCTACCTTGGCCATGTCCAAGGTTTGCCTGCGCATGTCATCAATGTTGGAGCCGGTACTTAAGTCCATGAAGCTGTCGCAGCCGGCATCCTGTGCTGCTTGCAATTTTCTGGCTTCCATGGCCATATCATCACGGTTGCTGGAGGTGCCGATCAGAGCATTGACCTTAACCCGCATACCCTCCCCGATACCGCAATATCTGAAGGGCTTACGGTTAATATTTCTGGGAATGACAACGCGTCCCTCTGCCACTCCTTTTCTAACAAATTCCACATCGACTTGTTCATACAGCGCAACGGCTTCCATTTCTTCCGTTATTTTTCCGGCCCGGGCCTTTAATACCTGTGTCATAATGTCATCCTTCCCCCTTTCAAATCATCAACAGCTGTGCTTGTCAAAATGTAAGTGTTCGGCAATTATTTTCATAGCGCAGAACTTACCGCACATGGCACAGGTAGAAATCTCGCCATCATTTCTGGTCTTCCGGATATATTCGGCATATTCGGGATCGATGGCCAGTCTGATCTGTTCCGTCCATTTTAAATCTCTGCGGGCATTGGACATATCCAGCTCCCACTGAATCGCTTCCGGCATGCCCTTGGCCAGGTCTCCGGCCTGAGCGGCAATACGGGCGGCAATGACGCCCTGACGCACCTGTGAAACATCGGGATTGCCAATATGCTCGGCAGGGGTAACGTAACATAGGAATTCAGTACCATACCAGCTGCTGATAGCCCCGCCAATGGCTGCATTGATGTGATCGTAACCGACAGCAAGGTCAGTCAATAAAGGACCGAAAACAAAGTAAGGCGCTCCCTTGCAAAGGCTTTTCTGCAAGGTCATGGTATCCTTAATATGATTAAGCGGCATATGTCCGGGCCCTTTGATCATAATTTGCACACCGGCTTTACGAGCCCGATCTACTAACTCGCCTAACATGATCAGCTCCTGCACCTGGGCTCCGTCCAAGGAATCCGCCAAGCAGCCCGGGCGCATGCCATCCGCCAGGCTAAGTGTCACACTATATTTCTTCGCGATCTCCAGAATGCGGTCATAGTTTTCATAGAGAGGGTTTTCCTTTTTATGATAAACCATCCAGCCTATGATATGTGAACCGCCATAGCTAACCAAAGGGTCTATGCGACCTTCATTTTTAGCACGTTCAATAGTTTCAAAGGTAGTTGCACAATGCAGTGCCATGAAATCCACACCATCAGATGCTTGACGTTCTATAACCTCGAGCATCTGTTCCGGTGTCATTTTCAATGCAGAGCCGTATTTCCGACTGGCTTCGGCTACCGTCTGGTATAGAGGCAGGGTACCTACAGGCACCGGCGATTCTAACAAAATAGCCCTGCGAGCACCATCCATATCTCCGGCAATACTGAGATCCATGATCGCATGAGTCCCGGCGGTCAAAGCTGTCTGCAGCTTTTCCAGTTCATAAGCCACAGTGCTATCCTTGCTGTCCAGCCCGATACTGGCACTTACTTTTGTTCGAAGCCCCTTACCGATTGCCATAGGCTTCAGTCCTTTGTGCGAAGGGTTGCAGGGTACCACGATAGTGCCATCATTAATTCCTTGTCTGATCAATGCTGCAGCTACCCCTTCAGCGGCTGCAGCAGCTTCTATTTGCTCTGTTGTAATTCCTTTTGTCGCACCCTCTAAAAATGTCATATTTTTCCTCCTATAATTCAGTCATCAATTTTTACATTCAATAATAAAATCCGGCAGCCGCTCCGCAATTAATAAACCAATTAAGAAGAAATAAGACATAGACCGCGCCATAACCTTATCGTCTTCTATACTGTTTATGGCAATGGGAATCTCGGTAAGAATTCTAATACAAACATGAATTACATATATTACCACACCTCTATCTTCATAAAATAAATACAAAAAGCCCGCATCCTAAATGGGTGCGGACTTTACCATTATCCTCACAACTGCCGGCTTATTCGCGAAGCCAACAACGGACTCTTACAGGCAGGTCTCCTGACTCAGGATCATTGCAACTTTGTCCCTTCCCCCAAAAGGAGTGGTAATGACAATTGCTCCCCAATACAGTGGCGGGTCCATCCGGGAATCTCACCCGGTTCCCTATTCTCCAACAAATTGTTGGCACCTGTAAAACAAAATATACGTTTCTTCATAAAGAATAACCCAATATTTCGGTTCTGTCAACTATGTAGAATATGCTTATCACAAAGCATCCAAGTATCTACGTATTGCCAGCCACCCGGATTATCACCGAAATCCGAGGAAACCTCATTATCAAAGGGAACTCTTCTTTCCTGTCAATTGAGATATTGTCAATATTTTTGGGCCTTTTGTCAGTCTAAACTCAGATTAAGTTACTTGAGGTGGTGAACCTCGTTCCTAAGCTCAATGGAAATATATCCTGTAATTGGTACTCACACATTATATTGTGATGAATAAATTAAATTTAAAGATTTTAAGCTAATAAATTTTAAAAAAGAGAGGATTACACTTTATGAAGTCGGTCCCTACGAAAAATAGAGATATCATTTGGCAGTTTCTAAAAGGAGAAGCTGTTCTTTTAAATCCTATTGATGGCAGTTATTTTGGTCTTAACTCAGTAGGCTCTTCTTTTTGGGAAAAGGTAGATGGAAAAAAAACTATAGAAGAAATTCTTGATTTACTTTTACAGGAGTACATGGTTGAACGTGATGTGCTTGTTCGCGACATTGAAGAGTTTGTACATAGTATGGAGGATAAGGGGCTAATTTCGCTCAAATAATCACACAAACTATTTGAATAAGGGGGAGCATAGATTGTGGAAAAATAAGGGGTATTATTTCCCGAAAGATATAGGGCTACTGGCAGGCCTCTTTATTCTTCTTGTTTATTATTCACTACTGCTTCGTTTTGCTTCAATACAAGACATTTTAAACAGAATTACTCGATTAAAAAACAGTCCTAAAAAGCGTGATTCAATCATTGATCCTGAAATAATGCTGGATAAAGTGTGGAGAGGGTGCAATTTTTTTCTTAGACGAGTCTTTCGCAGCACAAAACCATGTCTTAGGAGAAGCCTGGTAATGTATGACTTGTGCTGTCGCTACGGTATCAAGACAAATATAATAATCGGTATCTGTAAGGAAGGAACATCGATTAACGGTCACAGCTGGATTTTAATTGACGGTATACCTTTTAAAGATGATATAGAATTGATAAGAAAATACACACCTATGCTGGAAAGGTAAAATTTTCTATGACAGATTACTTGTACAAATACTATGATGTTTATGGAACCAGTGTTGAGTTTTGCTTCAACTCTCCCCTATGGATGGAATCTATGTCATATTGCCTTTCGATACCTTCTATCGAAAGACGGGACGAAGCAAAAATTAAATTATCTTTATTGGAAATCGGCCAGGACGAGGTAAATGAACATATACTTTTGCCCGGTGACGAAAAGCTGCGGGGGGAAAGTATTCTTCAGTTAAACCGTGACATACCGTATGCCAGATACACAAGTGGTCAACAGAGATGGATCAATTTTACCGGTTATGGACGGTCATGGATAGATTTCAGTAAAGGTATAGCCAAGGCGGTAAGGTTTCGGAATTGCGGTATAAGTCCATATTATTCCGATATCATCTTTGGATATTTGGGTCTAATTAATTTAATGACCATAGAAGGCTTTTATTGGATTCATGCCTCATGTGTCGAGGTTAACAGGAAAGGGATTGTATTCACTGGTAATAGCAGAAAAGGGAAATCAACGGCGGCATATGCGATGCTTCGCAGAGGGCATCCTATTCTGTCAGATGACAGGCTTATGTTGGCTAAACGCAGTGCTTTTTATGGAATATCTGTAACTGATATTATTAAGTTTCGCTGCGGGGCTATTCACAATCTTTTTCCGGAGCTCCAGCAAAAACAACCATATCAATATATTGATGGTGAGTACCATTATAAAGCTGCGGCTACTGAGGGACTTAAATTTATACCATCAACGAAAATTTATACCTTAATGACTTTGGAGCAAACCGGGCAATTCAAAAGCAGGGTAGAAAAGATTCCTCCCGCAAAAGTTGTAGAGGAGCTTTTTCCGGTAACTATGGACATTTACGGTATTGATATAAATAAAAAATTCCATTTCATAATGGATTTTTTGCTTAATATAGATTGCTACCATGTCTACTTTGGCACAGATATGGAGTATTTCGGGTGCTTAATGGAGGAATTGGTCGGGGGGTAGAAATATCATTAAGCTTCTTAAAAGGATCAAAAAAAAGTTGCTGCAGCCACATGTCTTGAGAAAGATTGAAGTTTCAGGTACGAGCATGCCCAGAAAAAGAGCAGGTGAAGATAAGGAAAACCTGCAAGTATTTCGGATTCAAGTATTTGAGGATGTAGGAGATGTCTATAAAAAGCTTGACTTAGTCTGGGAAAACGCAACAGCTGGCCAAATTACTCCCGACCACCGGGTTTTAATCAAAATCAACTTGAACACGGGTGACCCCTATCCTGCCTCGACCTGCCCTGTAATGCTCTCAGCACTCATAGACTTTCTTCGCAGCAAGGGTATCCATGATATTTGGGTAGGTGACTGTTCATCAATCAGTGCCCTGCCCACACGAAAAGTGGCTGAACAGACGAAAGTTTTAGCTGCCCTCAGAGGTAAAGCAAGAATAGTCTGTTTTGATGAGGAAGCGTGGGTGCGCGTACCCATTCAGGGAATATATCTGAAGCATGTAACTTTGCCGCAAATAGCCCTTGATGCAGACAGAATAATTTCATTAGCCAATCTAAAAACCCACCGGCATTCAGATTATAGTTTTGGCCTAAAGCTGTCAGTTGGATTTATGCATCCTTTAGAGAGATACCCCTTGCATCACGACCATCTGTCGGAAAAAATTGCGGAAATATCCCTGGCTCTCCAGCCGGATCTAACCATAATAGACGGCAGAACAGCTTTCATAACCGGCGGGCCGGAGCAGGGGAGAACCGAGAAAGCCGGGATTGTTATTGTGGGGGGAAATCCTCTGGCTGTTGATTTTGAGGCTTACCGCACAATGTATTCTCTTAAGAGAAAATACGCTTGTTTGGAAGGTTTTGTCGAAGATCCCTTTGAAACGGCTCAATTGGGGCATGGGAGAGATATTGGCCTCGTAGGGTTGTCATGGCAAAATTATGAGTGCGTAGAGTTGTAGGGGGATTTTTCATGAGGGTTTTATTGATCTACCCTTGTCTCAGGCTGAACAGAACGCCCGGACCTGATTGGCTGCCGTTAGGGTTGTCCTTTATGGCCGCAGTATTGAGACAAGAAGGCCATATCGTATCCATTTTTGATCGCTTTTCCATTCAGGCTGTAGTGGGCAGAAACAAGGATAAAATAAATGCGGCTATGCTGGAGCATATCAAAGTTTATAAACCGGACTTAATTGGATTAAATACAATATCACCCCTGATTTATGACACACTGGAGTGCGTTTCCTTAATTCGGCGGATTTATGCCGGGCCTGTGGTAGCAGGGGGGCACCATGTCAGTGCATTACCTGAGCTTACACTTCTTAAAATACCTGGTCTTAACGGTATAGTTCAGGGAGAGGGTGAATCGGCCATAAACAGTCTTGCCCGGGGGGAGAATCCCGCATCAATTCCCGGAGTATGGTGGAAAAATGAGGAAAGCATTATTGTTCATACGCCAGCTCAACAGATTGATAATTTGGACACATTGCCTCTTCCCGCTCTGGATTTACTTGATATGCCCTTTTACACCAGGCCTACTATGAACACGATTCGCGGTCATTACCTTTCAACAGTATCCCTGCTGACTTCCCGGGGCTGTAACTACAGATGTGATTATTGTGCTGAATCACTGACCTATGGAAGAGGAGTGAGGTTTCACAGCCCGGATTATGTAATTGAATGGATTAAACAAGTACGAAAGGATTATCGGGTAAATGGAATCTATTTTCATGATAATGACTTTTTGATTTATGAAAACAGGTCCCGGGAAATTTGTGAGAGGATTATTTCCGCCGGATTATCCGGGAAAATAAAGTGGGCTATCCAAACCAGGGTCAACAGGCTCAAGCCGGACATGATTAAATTATTAAAAAGGGCAGGGTGTATTTTAGTTGAAGTTGGAGTGGAAGCTGCTTCCCAGAGAGAATTGGACCTCGTTAATAAACAGACCACAGTCTATGCCAACGAGCAGGCGATAGCTTTATGTCGTAATGAAGGAATATCTATACATGCCTACATGTTAACGGCTCTCGAAGGGGAGATAATTAAAGATTTAGAACAAAGAATACAGTGGGTAAAACGTGTCAAACCCAGTACTTTTGACTGGCATCCATTGAAGATCCATCCGGGAACACTTCTATATCAAAAAAAGGGAGACGGCTTTTTTGAAGCAAGCGAATGGACTGAAGAAAACATTGTCAATTACTACAAAAAGGATACTTTGTCCTGTATTTCTCAGGAGAAACGAAGAGAGTGGATGAAACGATATTATATCCGCTATCATAAGCGGCACCACCGGATGCACATTTTAAAAGTAAATGCACCGATCAAACTTTTACAGATATTTGTAAAAAAAATAAGAGCAAGCACACTAAATCTGTTGGGAAAAATATCTGCCGTCTTAGCCAATCTATTTAACAAAAGCTTAACGAAACCATAAGAGGGTGTGGAAATGAGCAGATCTCATGAAGACTCGTTTGTTCTGGAATTTATCAAGGTATACTATGGTACCGGAAACTTAGAACATCTAAAATACTTATTATCCCATTCCAAACCGGAGTGTTTAACGAACAGATTAAACGAGCTTCAAGTAATAGCCTTATTTTATGACGCCGTTTCTTCAGAGAAAGTACCCTTAGAACTCCCCTCGGAAACATTAAAAGCATGGAAAGAATTAGCCGGAGAAGTGGCCCTGCGGAACACGCTGCTCGAAAACGAAGGCAGCAAAGTAATTGAGGGACTATCTAAGCAGGGTGTAAAATGTACACTTCTTAAAGGTTTTTCACTTATGGAGAAGCTTTATGGAAACAACTGGATTAGACCGGTTTCTGATATAGATATTCTTATTTCCCCAGATGACTTTTACTGTGTGAAAGACTACTTACTAGCTAATGGATTTACAATTTATCGGAGAGACTTTGTAAGGTATTGGGATAGGGTTATTGGCAAGCTATTTTCCGAGCAGCATTTTTTTAAGAGTTTCGGGGTCTGCACCCTCAATCTTGATTTTCACTGGAACGGAGTTATGGACGGTACTTCGATCGAATCTCAATACGATTTAGACCGTCACTGTTGGACTGAAAACCCGGAGCGCGTTCATTTTGGTGAGATTGAAGTTGATTGTTTAAATTTAGAAATGCTATTTATCCATTGTGTGGATCACCTTGCACTTCACCACAGGTTTAACAGAGGGTTAAAATGGTTTTTAGATTTATGCCAGTTTATTGTAAAACTAGGAGATCAGTTAGACTGGTCTTATATCAGAAGCATAGTAACCAAACCTAATAGTAGGAAAGCATTTGGCATAACTTTGAGATTGATCCATGAGATGGTGGGTAATTCCGGGCCGGCGGCCGGACATTGGAAAGAATTTTGGTCAGAAAAAGGGCTGCCGGGAGAATACTCTTTTTATAAGAAGCAGTTAATTTCTATGAACCCCAAAACAAATCTGTTTTTATATCAAATTTTATTTCCTACAAAAATAAAACATAAGTTTAATATGTTAACTGTTTTATTGTTTAGTGGAAATACATTTTCTATCCTTGGACGACAACGTCCATTTTTGCGCCCAGTGTATGTTTTATACAAAGGGGTTGAAGAATTATTGCTAAACAGACTGCAAAAAAAGAAAAAAGCACAATTTTGATAATTAAGCCTAAGAAGGGCTGGCAGCTAATAGATATAAAAGAATTATGCAACTATAAGGAGTTATTTTATTTTTTAGTTGCCAAGGAGATTAAAATACGTTATAAGCAAACTGTTTTAGGCGGTCTGTGGGCAGTTATTCAACCATTCCTTTCAATGGTTATTTTTACCTTATTTTTGGGAAAATTCGCTAAAATGCCTTCTGATGGAGTTCCTTATCCAATTTTTAATTTTTCTGCTCTGATTGCCTGGAATTATTTTGCCAGTACCGTAACACGTTCCGGCAGCAGTCTTATTGGGAATGTGAAATTAATATCCAGGGTTTATTTCCCGCGCTTGATCATACCGCTGGCACCCTCAGTTGCGGGCCTGATGGACTTTTTCATTGCCTTCTTGGTTTTGATTGGCCTCATGTTTTACTTTCATATTTATCCTACTGTTATGATACTTTACCTTCCTCTTCTGGTTCTACTGATTATTTTATCTGCGAGTGGTGTCGGGTTGTTTCTTGCGTCCCTAAGTATAAAATACAGGGATATTCCAACGATTACTCCTTTTTTGCTGCAGTTATGGATGTTTGCTTCCCCTATCGTTTACCCTACATCTATGATACCGGCAGAGTACCGGCTTATTTACGCATTGAATCCAATGGCCGGAATATTAGAGGGGTTTCGATCTGCCCTGTTAAAAACTGTACCCTTTCCCTGGCACATGATTCTGATTTCTGCTATAACCAGCATAATTCTTTTTATCTTCGGGTTAATCTATTTTCAACAGGTGGAACGATTTTTTGCTGATATTATCTGATTTAAAGGTGATTTATAGATGGCTAACCCCATTATTAAGGTTCATAAGATATCTAAATGTTACCGTATAGGGATTAACAGAAATGAATGTAAAACATTCCGCGAGGCTATAATGCAGGGTATTAGCGCACCGGTTAGAAATTTAGCTAAGCTGCGCGGACTAACTAAATTCACCGGTGAAGAATTGGTAAACGGCAGTAAAGATATAATCTGGTCTCTCAAAAATGTATCCTTTGAAGTAAACAAAGGTGATGTACTGGGCATTGTCGGCAACAACGGGGCCGGCAAGAGTACACTGTTAAAAATATTGTCAAGGGTTACTGATCCTACTGGCGGTTATGTTGAAATTAACGGCAGGCTTTCCTGCCTGCTGGAGGTAGGCACTGGATTTCATCCCGAACTTACGGGAAGAGAGAATATTTTTCTCAGTGGTGCCGTCCTGGGCATGAGTAAGCAGGAAATTAAAAATAAATTTGATGAGATTGTTAATTTCGCAGAAATAGAGAAATTTATAGACACACCTGTTAAAAGGTATTCCAGTGGAATGTATGTAAGGCTGGCCTTTGCGGTAGCGGTACACCTTGAGCCGGATATATTGATTATTGATGAAGTCCTGGCTGTTGGAGATATTGCATTTCAGAAAAAATGTCTTAGGAAAATAAAATCTTTTGCCAGAAAAGGGCAAACAATTTTATTCGTAAGCCATAACACCGATATGGTTAAAAGTTTATGCGACAACGCTTTATGGCTAAAAGATGGCCATTTAGTAAAAATCGGTTCTGTAAATGAAGTTATTAGAGATTATGAGGAACAGCACATAAATTTTTTAAATATATCTTCCAGTATTATAGAAAGAAACCCTTTGGATTATAAGGAATTAAATTTTTATATAAGTCGTGTCGAAATATTAAATATAAAAAATGAGCATACCACCATATTTAGATATAATGAAAAAATAATTTTATTAGTAGATATTGGAGGGGAGCCTTTATCAAACAAATACAGTATAGAATTTAGAATATACAATGAAACCGGAGATTTTGTTGCTCTGGGTTCATCCGGGTTATTTCACGGAATTTTTTTTGAGAAAAAAATTAAGAAAGTAAGAATAGAAATCGGTCCCCTGACTCTCACAAAGGGTAAATATGCCATCTCGTTGAGTGCAATGGGCATGCTTGGAGGGGATACCTGGGATAACACGTGTTTATTTCAAATTGTTGAATGCTATCCGTTTTCTGCACACTTTGACATAGATAACAGGTCAATTTGTGTTCTTCAGCAATCCTTTAATGCTATGAGATAATAGAGGATGGGTAGCATGTAACTTATAAATACAGTGAAAGGGGGGATTGGTATGGAAAATAAGGAATACGAAAAACCGGAAGTGATTGTTTATGGAAATTTAAAGAATGTAACAGGAGGGGAGAACCCCAGCACCATATTATAGGGTTCTGCCGGTGATAACCAGGGAATATTTAATTTCCCTGGTATCTCTCCTAAATCGTGCTGATTTTGTTAATACCAATTAGTACTGTAATCGCGCGATGTAAATCCTGGGTAACAAGATATCCTAAAAATGACTCTCACTTTTCTTATGCTCTTCCTCCATTCCCTGTAATTCCGAAGTATTATGCCCGTTATTCAAATGCTCTAGATTCCCTGAACTTGATTTTTCCGGTTTGTTATCTTCTTTATTTGTACCACCACTGGCATGCTCTTGATTCATGGTTAGTGCGTGATCTGTCTCATTTTTAATTTCTCCCCGACTCCCTGAGTGTTCCTCATAATTAAGCTCAAAACACGCACCAGGGAATAAGCTTGATAAGGATGTGTTGGCACTTAATAGAACTTTCTGGATATCCTCACCACGGAATTCTTCGGCTCGGATATCAAATCCGCCCTTCTGACAGCGTTCATAAACAAGGTATTTATTAATAGTCATGTCGTTGTTTTTTGCCTTATTTATTATATCCTCATCCGTTTTTCGGACTAGTGCAACTCCCGATATTTTACTGTTAAGCATTTCTTTACGAATACTGACGCGAAGCTTATCCTCATCAACTACATTTGATAGTACCCCATCACCCACCGGCACTACACTAGCTAGCACCAGGTTCTGATCCTTTTCAAAGATTCCTTCTGTTTTAGCTTTTTTTAAAATTAACACCACCACTGTATATACATCTTGCCCTTTTAGCTCCAGGCCATCTAAAACATTGATTTTTCCCTTGCCGTCATCATTAACCTCAATGACCTTAGCTTCTTTATTAACATATATTTCCACACCATTATGGATGTCAAGCGCTACACATGCAGCTGCCACACTTGGTCCAAACAGCGGGTTAAAAATGCCTAATGACAGCACTAGAATTAGAACTGCAGCAACTGTGGCATATTTCAAGAAAGAAGCTTTTAAGAAAGGCTTTTGTGGTATTAGATCTATTTCAATAAGCTGGCCCACTACAGTCTGCCTTTTAGGTGTAGGAATTTCTAAAAAATCACCTTTTGTTGTATAAATTACTGTTATCTTGGCAGAGGTTCTCATTACTACACCTTTAACCTTTTTCATTGCCGTGACACCTTCTCTCCAATACTTGCACATGGTATCTCGGTAAGGCTTTTCAAAGGATAAAACCTCGGTTCAGATAAGATTAAGGCAAGGGCAATCAGATATTTTCTGCCGCCATCTAAAATTCTGCGATTTACCCCGGTAAAAAGCTTCAGTTCTTTTACAGGTAAACGCTTATATTTTTTCAAGTATTCCAAAAGAGAAGGTTCATTTATTAATTTCAATGCAACCATCATCAATGTCTCCTTACGATTCTTGTGCCTCGGAGAAACCTTGACCAAATCGTCTAATGTTACCCCATATTCCCACAACACTTTAATATAACTCTCAACAACCTCTGCTAGAACAGCCTGTTTCTCCACCTCTTGGTATTGCTCATAGGAATATTCTTCATCATACCGGCGCAGTTCTTCATCTGAAGAGTCCATTGGTGATAGGGATATATGCATGTGTTTAGATTCTTTACGAAAATAATCTATTAGCCGGTTCCTTATTATCCTCTGGGCAAAACTATGAAACGCAGTTCCTTCACTTGGCTTAAAGTTATCTATAGCTTCATTAAACGCAAGAAATGCAATGCTTAATTCATCATCGTTGTTCCAGATTAAGTACCTGTTACATATCTTAGAACTAACTTTTGCTATAAAATTTTTGTGGTTTCGAATCAATTCCTCGCGTTTGCCTAGATCCCCCTTTTTAGCCAACTTCAAGGTTTCTTCTAAGTTATGCTGCAACAAAACAATCACTCCGCTCATCAAATTCTTCGAATGAGCAATACCATTTTATCTGGGGTTAAGTATTAAATGTTCCCGCTAAGAGTTGAGACCAGTTCATTATAGCATAGTTAGATTACACAAACATCGCAAAATCCATCCTTTGTTGTTGGGAAATCATAACATGCATTTAATAAGGATCTCTTAAACAAAAACGGTTTTAGTAGTTTAAAATATCATAAATTAAACATTAAATAGGAAACAGCCGGGAAGAAAAAATTCCTTCTGGCTGTTTTCCACGATACCGATAGTATTCTTACTCGTGACCTCCCCAACCATGCTCACTTTCATGGCCATAGTTTTGCCCCATATAATCGTTCGAGCTTGTGTGTCCATTATGATAGCTATGACCTGAGGCGTTATAGGTTGATATGGATTTTTTTATCTGCGGGGTCGGTGTAGTGGTCTGTAAGGTACCTTTGGCAATACTTGCGTTACTGTAGCTGGTATGACTATTGTCGTGCTTATAACTTGTAGTAGTACTATTGGCAACAGGTACTGTTTTAATCTGTGAACCCAGTAGCGCCTTTTTATTGTTTAAGTCGCTGTTTTGAGTCAGGTTTTGAGCTGCCACACTACTGGCAGAATTTTGTGAGGTTACAGTTGCCAATTTAGGTGTATTTATGTGTTCTGTTGGGGCTGCAAAGACTAATCCTACTGTAGGAATACCTACAGCAAGAATTGTTACAGCAGAAATCCATTTAATTTTTTTAACAAGTTTCATAGGAATACCACCTTTATTTTTTTGTTTGGAGAACTAGGCTTGGCCCTGTATCTCCATCTATTAAGTTATGCGAATTTTAAGAGGGGATTTTGGTAGTACTCCAGAAATTATTCTTTTTTAAAATATGGCAAAAAAGTTATAATCCTTCAAGCTGTAAATCTTTTCATTTTCTATACAAATGCTTTTTATGAGATTTTGTATAGATTGAGGATCAATTCTCCAGAGACAAAGTCATCGAATTATTTCTTCAATAAAGTGTTAAGCCTTTCTAAACCTATTTCCGGTTCGTTATTTTGTTCAGCTACCCAATCATATAATTTTTTA
Source organism: Desulfofarcimen acetoxidans DSM 771 (assembly GCF_000024205.1). Classification (NCBI taxonomy): domain Bacteria; kingdom Bacillati; phylum Bacillota; class Clostridia; order Eubacteriales; family Peptococcaceae; genus Desulfofarcimen; species Desulfofarcimen acetoxidans. The sequence continues at coordinate 1,661,693 of NC_013216.1, read as the reverse complement.
ATAGCCTCCCCGGAAAAAATAATTTCTTTTGCTTTACGGTAGCATTCTTCTAAGCTATTATTACAGTTTACTAAATACAAAATTAATGCTGCATTAAGACAAACAATATCAGACCGGGCACCTTCTTCCTCTCCCTTTAATACAGCAAGAAAGCGTAAAACTTCCTCTTCTCTATTTTCTGAAGGAGCCAGTAAATGCATTTCACTACGTTTAATCCCTATATCCTCAGGAGCAAATGAATACATAATTATTTCACCGTTTTCCCTAAGCTCAGCAATAATTGTATGACCCAACGTGGAGGCTTCGTCCATCCCTTTAACCTCATCTTCAGCCAATCCATGTACAACAACAGCTTTCTTATAACCTATCTCACGCATAACTTGTGCAACAGGTTTTACGAGTTCTTTTGAATAAACCCCTCGTACACCATAGCGAGGTAAAGCGGGATTGGATAAAGAGCCTGAAATGTTTAATATTGTACCAAAAGAAATTTGTGAAAGCACCCTTCCTAAAGCCTGAGGATGTACTTTGGGGCTCATTCCATTAAAAATACCTATGCCGGCTTTTTCGATACTCTTTTTTACAATCTGTGGACTGCATTCTACATCCACACCCAGTTTTTCTAAAATATCTATTGTTCCACACACTGAGGTTATCGCCCTTGCCCCATGCTTGGCCATCCTGATTCCGGCAGCCGCAGCTATAATAGAAGCTGCCGTACTTATATTAAAAGTTTTTATTGTATCCATCCCGGTACCACAATTATCAACCAGCGGTTCAGGAACATCAGGAATAACTTTAACGGTATCTAACTCATAGATAGCTTCCCAGCACCCGGCAATTTCCTCAACCGTTTCTCTTTTTGATGTTAATGCAGCTAAAAAAGCACCCTGCTGCATTTCAGATTGCTGGTTTAACAGTATTTGAGAAAATGCTTCTTTTGCTTCATGCCGGGATAAATCTTCTTTATTTATTAACTTAGTAATAATATGACCAAATTCTTTAGCTTGCTCAATAAGCATATTAAATCCTCCATTATTCAAAATTTATAACAATTTTCATTTCCTTCATATCAGCAATCATTTTTATACCGGATATAACTTCTTCCAACTGGATACACCGGGTGATCATATCTTTAACCTTCACCTTTTCTGTTACCAGCATTTCCACGGCAGTTCTGTTGTGCAGTGAAGAACAACCATAAGCCCCGTAAACCCTGAGTTCTTTATAGTGAATAAGATTAAAATCTACTTTTATGGAACCGAAATTCATCATTAATCCACTAAAAAAACCAAATCGGCCTCTTTTACTTAGCATGGCCAGACCTGTACCGACAACATCAGGGTCCGGACAGCACGGAATAACGACATCTGCTCCCCTTCCACCGGTAACTTCCATAACTTCTTTAATAGAATTAGTTTGTAAAGGATTTACACAATAGTGAAATTCTCTATTTTTAGCGATAGCTAACCTGTTTTCATTAATTTCTATAAGAATTACTTTATTTGCACCTCGGGCAACAGCCAATTTTGCATTTAGAATACCCAGTGGTCCTGCGCCAAAGATAATTACAATATCACCAAGACCAACCTGTAAACTTTCCTGCATATTAATGCTGCATGCCAATGGCTCTGTAATAGCAGCTTCTTGAAAAGACAATTCTTCGGGAATTTTGTTTAGCACTCCGCAGCTTACGCCATTGTTAGGAACTAACACATACTCTGCAAAACCACCATCGTAATGAAAGCCCATTATTTGCACATAATCACACATATGATGCAATCCTTGAAGACAATAACTGCAGCTCCCACAAGGTAAACCAGGAGCCACCTGAACCCGGTCTCCTAATTTAACTTGAGTTACGCCTTCACCCATTTCAACAACAGTACCGGCTATTTCATGACCTATTATTCTAGGTAAACGTAAATCCCGCTGGCCATACATATAGGCCTTCATATCAGTTCTACACATACCACAGACCCCAACCTTAATTAACACCTCCCCCTGCTTACATTTTGGTGTTGGTACATTCGTTATCCGCAGCTTATTAATCCCTTCCAGCAATGCAGCCTTCATATCATCCTCTCCTTTGGAAGTTAACCTAATTTTCCTTTGAATATCTCCTCATTTTCTGAAGATATATAAACAAAAAAATCCACGCCAAAAAAATGGCGTGGATTTCCAAGTCCTCACCTAAGCTAACCTTATACTCGAGGCAGCATAGAATAATTTCAGGCAGGTCTCCTGACTTAGGTTCATCACCTTTAATGCCCCTTCCCCCATAACGGAGTGGTTTATGGCACTGGCTCCCCTTCACAGTGGCGGGTCCGTCCGGGAATTGCACCCGGTTCCCTATTCTTCCTTTGTAAAGAACACCTGAAACCTAAAATAATATCAAGTTATTACCAATATTATAATTCTTAATTTTTTGACCTGTCAAGAATAATATTCAAAAGCATAGGCACAAACTGGGGGAGGTTCATTGTGTCACCTCCTGTGTCACCCCGTCCTGTTAACGACTTTTGGTGGCATAGACATATCCTTTTAGGAATTCGACCCATGTAGAAAATATTTTCCTACGATCTAAGAAAATCATAGTACATTTTATAAATTGAAAAAATTTAAACTATTTTGCTCAATTAAGGTCATAAATCATACTTTTCTTATATCAGAGAAAAGATTAATATTAACTAGTGTGACAAAGATGTCGCATTATCATTCTATCCAAGGTGTGACATCGCCGACACACTTTGGATATTTTGCGTTAATTTAATGGGATTAATAATAGTATAGTCGTTCTAAAACTATACTTTTAAAATTAACAAAATAGCGGGGGAAAAAATGGCTAAATTATCTACAATAAAAGAAACTCGAGCAAGAGATGTTCGATATGAAGCTAAAACTACGGTTAATAAAGGTCTATTAATATTACTAATGCTGCTTTTTATTGGTGCTGCATTAGTGTTGATACCTAGTATAAATCATAATGTATCAACAGGCATATCAGCAATTAATTCTCAAGGCGGTCAAGTGAATCAAGACTCTATACAGTACAGTACAATTTTTGATACGCTAAAATATGAGCGTTCTATTCATATCCTGGCCATGCTGCTTGTAGGTTTCGGATTTCTTATGGTTTTTGTAAGACATCATGGGTATAGTTCACTCACAGCAACCTTACTTGTTGTAAGTGTAGCCATACCTATGTACACGATAATAAAAAGTTTTGGAGGAGAAGGTTTTAGTAAACCCACAATAAGCATAGATACACTTCTCTGTGCAGAGTTTGCTGCTGCAGGTTTACTTATTGCGATTGGTGCTCCACTTGGACGTTTGAAAATGGATCAATATATTATAATGGGCATATTATTTGTACCGGCTTATATACTTAATGAATGGCTGATACTTGATAGTGGTATGTTTAAGGGATTTCTTGATACTGGTGGCTCAATAATAATCCATGCTTTTGGTGCATATTTTGGGTTGGGAGTAATTACGAATACCTTATCTAAATTTAAAGGTGATGCTGTATGTGAAAGCAATATAAACTCGAATTTATTTTGCATGCTGGGTAGTATGGTTTTGTGGCTCTTTTGGCCATCATTTACAAGTGCAATTGTAGCTCCTGAAAGAGTTGTATTAACTGCAATAAACACGATTTTTGCTTTATGCGGTGCAACTTTAGCAACGTATATTTTTACGAAAATAATTAGGGGCAAAATTGAAATTGCAGATATTGCAAATGCTGCACTTGCAGGTGGTGTTGCGATAGGTTCAACTTGTGACATGACGACTCCAGGTTACGCAATGCTAATTGGAATCGCTGCGGGGGCATTAAGTGTAATTGGTTATACTACTATAGCACCCCAACTTGAAAAACTTATAAGAGGAACCGATACATGTGGAATTAACAATTTACATGGAATGCCCGGACTACTAGGCGGTGCGGCAGCAATATTTATAACTGGGAAAGCTGGAACTCAATTATCGGCAATAGTTGTTACTGTTTGTATAGCATTCATTTGTGGGAAAATAACTGGTACAGTAATTGCCTTTTTGAGCAAAAAGGAACTCCCATATAATGACAAAGACGAATATATTGTTGCATAAAAAACAGATCCCTTATGTAAATGATTATTACTTCTATAAATACAAGGATGCCAAGAGTCAACCAGAATATTCTGCAACTCTCGTTTAAAAACATTCTTGCTAAAATAAAATTAAGGCCAATTGGCCTTTTTTTTATATTCTTTCATTCCCTACCCTATTTGCTAAACTCACCCTCCATCTCCCGTTGTATTATTTTGGAATTCACATGTAATCTATGAGTAAAATTGTTATAGAAAAATAAAATTTATTACCAATTATCAGTGAAAGTAAATATTTCTTCTATGGATGCATTAAATATTCTTGCAATATCATAAGCCAACTTAAGAGAAGGATTATATCTTCTGGCTTCTAGACGTACTATTGTCTCTCGCCTAACACCTACCAGTCTAGCTAATTCATCCTGGGATAGATTTGCCTGTATGCGATATCGTTTTAAATTTGTTATTAACTTTGCCATTTTTCTCACCATGTTTTTTAAAATTTGCAATAATATGTTAGGACAAATCAGTAAAACATTTTAATTCTATAGACTTTTAGGGTCGGCAAAAAATGAAGTCAGCATAAAATAAAAAACGCCCTGGGAGAAGTATCTTCTTTCCACAGAGCGCCTTAGCTCGCAAAACATCATTGTTTAAAAATATTAAGTTAATTATTACTCCCCTGGAACCTCTGCTATATTCTATAATTAACTGTTTTAGGCTATTCCTCAAGACGACACAACCACTACAATTTTTACCTTTAGCAAAAGATGTATATATTATATTCTTCCAGGGTAAATACTTTTCTTACACTTCATTCAAAAGAACTACTTAATTTAAAACAAAAAACCCCATCAACTAACAGTTGCTGGAGCTTCATCGCCTCAAGAATAGATACTACTGCGTATCTTTATTGGCATTATACCAAAAAGCAAGGCTAAAAGCAATAATTTTTTTATCAATAACGGGCATTTAATTGTTGTATTGTGTAAGGATATCGCTTAGTTCACTTTTAATATTTTCACAAGCTGTAGGCGCTGGTTCACTTACCACATTTAACCCGGATTTCACCTGGGAACCCTGCTACATTTTGAGAATTTATAATGTGTTTTGACCATTCTCAGATGTTAATGACAGGAGTTTTTTACACAGTTTTTGCCGCTTTTTTTTCCATGGTACATTGCTTCATCCGCTCTTTTAATAATGCTATCCAAGTCATCTCCGGCTTGATGTTGGGCCACTCCGGCGGTAATGGTTACATGAAATGAATTACCTTTATAAGTAAAGATTTGAGTTCTGACATTAGAAATGATTTTTTCGGCTACTATTTTTGCATCGTTTATTTCTGTACTCGGTAACATGACTAAAAATTCTTCTCCGCCCCACCGAGCCATCATGTCATAATTTCGCAAAACAGACTTGATTAAATTCACTACATCTTTTAAAATATAGTCCCCACATTCATGTCCATGAGAATCATTTATGTCCTTAAAGTTGTCAATATCTATCATTAAAAGGGAAAAACCATCTTCACCACGATTAATTCTTGATAATTCTTCATTCATTCTGTCAATGGCAAAACGCCTGTTGGTTATTCCCGTTAGGAAGTCCGTTATCGCTATTTGTTCAACTTTTTGTAATAACTGTTGCAATTCTTCATTTTTTCGTTCTAATTCCAAGGCATATTGTTTAATCTTTTCTTTTGATTTTCTCAACTCCATATGGTTTTTTACCCGGGCAATGACCTCTATTTTATTAAAAGGTTTCACAACATAGTCCTGACCGCCAACTTCAAAACCTTTTATTACATCAGAGCTTTCAGACATAGCGGTAAGAAAAATAACCGGTATTTCTGCTGTCAGCGTATTTTCTTTTAGCCGCCTGCAAGTTTCTAATCCATCCATACCCGGCATGACAACATCCATAAGTATTAAATCCGGTTGGTTTTTCAATGCCACCTCAATAGCCCTGCTGCCACTAGTAGCCACCAGTATTTCGTAATGTTCCTTTAATAACTCGCCCAGCACTTTGATGCTGACAGGTACATCATCAACAATAAGAACCTTGTTCATTTTTTCTCACTCCACAATCTTATTAAATTCCGACTCTATACTATCGAGTAAAAGTAAAGCCCGGTCATAATCGAATTCTTCGATAGCATGAAGCAAATCACCAAGTATTTCTTGGTTTAAAACAGTATTACCGGTTAAATGATTCTGTGCAAAATCCCCGGCACCAAAACTATTCTCTCTAATCATTTCCCGTAATTGCAGCATGCTGCTGTGCAATTCCTCAAGCATCACCGATGACGTCTGTTCCGAAAAATTATCTTGCTCGACCAGAACATCTTTTTTAAATTCCGCATTGGACTGGCTTAATTCCAGTAAATACAAATAATTCCCCAAAACCACTTCCATTGCTGCATAAAATTCACTATACTCTGCTCCCCCAAGGTCAGCAGTATTCTGACGAATGATTTTTTCCAATTCAGACGCCGCCGTATACAACCTCATAGCACCCAGATTACCGGCAACACCCTTAATAGAATGAACCATGATGCACGCTGAATCTTTGTTTCCGGCTGTAAAGTCATTTTTAATTTGCGCCGGTGCATCTTGGAAGGACCGGCAAAACTCCAGCAGCAACTTAACCAGCTGCTTACTATTACCCATTAAACTCTCCAATGCCCTTCTGCAATTAATTCCCTTTAATTGTCCCAGCTTCTCCAGGCTAATTTCGTTTTTCCCGACCCCGGACATTTTTTCACTACCCGGGGTCTTTTCAGGAATAATCCTGTCAGATTCTTTAGTCCTTGAAGTTAAACACTTACTCAGGATAAGAAGCATATCCTCTGGTAAAAATGGTTTGGATATAAAATCATTCATGCCCAACCCGATACACTGTTCACGAAAACCACTTATCGCATGGGCTGTAAGAGCGATAATCGGCAAATCCCGGTAAAGGGGTTCATCACGCAGTATTCTGGTGGCTTCCATACCATCCATAACCGGCATTTGTAAGTCCATCAGCACCAGGTCATAATTTCCGGCCCGAACTTTTTCCACGGCTTCTCTGCCGTTTTCAGCCACATCCACCGAAATGCCGACAGATTCAAGGATTTCAACGGCAACCATTTGATTGATTAGGTTATCTTCCACCAACAAAATATGATTACCCTCCAATTTACCTGTAAATAGGCTATTTTCTTTTAAATCCTGTGGCCGGTAATAACTATCGGATTCAACATAGGCCATTGTTATGGCATCCATCAACTGCGACGGAGTATGTGGCTTGTTTAGAAACGCTTTGATTCCCAGTTCGCTAAAAACATTTCTTAACTCATCCAGATCATAAGCCGAAGCCATGATGATAATGGGTATTTTTTCTAGTTTCATTTTTTCTTTGATCAAACGAATCGTTTCTACTCCGTCCAAGCCCGGCATTTTCCAGTCTATAACAAGAATATCAAATGCCTCCCCTTCTTTAACAAGCAGATCTATCGCCTCTTGCCCAGAACTAAGCACGGTCACGTCAAAATTCAAGTCAACCAAATAAGAAGCCAGTATTTCCTGGGAAGCTTCATTATCATCCACTATCAATACCCGGCTTCCTTTTAAATCAATATTATCTCTTTGATTTGTTTGTATACCGCTGGCCAATATGCCAAAGGGAAGACTGAATGAAAAGGTGCTGCCAACCCCATATTCGCTGCTTACGCTTATTTCGCCCCCCATGAGTTCAACCAGGTATTTGGAAATAGCCAAACCTAAACCGGTTCCACCGTACTTACGTGTTGTTGAGCTATCTGCCTGAGAAAAAGAATTAAAAAGACGCTGCATTTGTTCCTCAGTTAAACCAATTCCATTGTCCTCCACGGAAAAACTGATGATTACCTGGTCACTATCGCTGTCACTCTGGTCAATTTTTTCAACCCGCAAAAATATGTTCCCTTGATCGGAAAACTTAATAGCATTATTGGCCAAATTTACCAGCACCTGCTTCAAGCGCAGCGGATCTCCCTTGAGGTGTGCCGGTACTCCCTTTTGAACATTTGCCAATAGCTCTAAACCCTTCTGGCTGGCCTGATTTTCTAATAAATAAAATAAATCGGCAATTACTTCTTCCAGATTAAAATCCACATGCTCAACAGACATTTTACCAGCTTCCAACTTGGAAAAATCCAGAATATCATTGATAATCCCCAGTAAATGCTGAGACTGGCTTCTGATCTTGGTAAGGTAGTTCAGCTGTTTTGAATTGAGCTGCGTTTGCATTAGCAAATGGCAAAAGCCGATAATGCCATTCATCGGGGTCCGGATTTCGTGGCTCATGTTAGCCAAAAATTCACTTTTAACCCGAGCGGAATACTCCGCCTCTTCTTTGGCTTCTGTTAAAGCTTGTTCCAATTTTTTTCGCACGGTAACGTCACTGGCTACCCCCGCAATTCTAACAACCTCTCCGTCGGCATCTTTTACTGGAACAGTTTTGGCCCATATCCAGCAAATTTCTCCATCAGGGCTTACAATTCGAAACTCATCATTGTATGCACCATCAAAAATGTCCTCTTGCTTTCCTATAGATCCAGAGAAAATGCTAATTGCCTTACCCCTGTCATCAGGGTGAACAAATTCAAGAAAAGTGTCCGGGTTCTCCAAAAAACTAGTGCATTTCTTACCAAATAGTTTCTCGAAGGCTGGACTCACGTAAAGCATTTCCCTGTGAGTTCTTAACCAGAAGAGTTCATCCAGGTTCTCAGCCAATTGTCTAAGCTTTTCTTCACTTTGCCTGAGTTTTTCTTCTGAGTCTTTTAGTTTAGTTATTTTCTCACGTATAGATAACCGCATTTCATTGATAGATGTGGAGAGATTTTGAAACTCAGTGGAACCATTCACCTCCAGACTATGATCAAGGTTTCCTTTGCGAATGGCATCAGCATAACCTATAAGTTGTAATATTGGATTAATCAACTGCCTGTTGGACAAAGCAAGACCCAGGAATACTGCCAGCAGTGCCGCTACCAGGCCAATCTCAATGGTTAGGCTTCTGATTGGTGCTATTTTAGCTTCCAAATGCCCCCTGGGGATCAAAGCAAGCAGTTTCCAGCCCGTATTTTTGATAGTTGTGTAGCAAACGTATTTTTTGCCATCATCAAAATTACGCAGATAGGCACCTTCCTGCTGTTTCAATAACTCCCGCACCCAATCATTATCAGCAAATCCCTCATAGTTTTTATTTCTGTCCGAATGTGCCAGCACTTTGCCATTGTTGTTTAATATAAAAACTTCTACATTTTTACCCAAGGCAAGATCATAAACCACGTCTGATATTTCATCCAAACTTATATCCATTGAAAGAGCACAGGTGGGTACATCGCCGGAGGTATTTAGCTTTTTAACGATGGATATATGTAATTCACCGGTACTTGCTTCCCGGTAGGTATCAGTCCAGGCTACTTGGCCATTATTGTTAATAGCTGTTATATACCAGGGCCGCTCGATACATTTATATCCTTCCGGTTTATTATAACGAGGATTAACCCATAACTCATTGTCTTCTGTTCCTAAATAAATATAATCAACATCGGGATTTGCCTCCCTGTACACCTGCCAATCATTAAAGAGCTTTTCTTTATATTCCGGATCCGAAACAAAAAGATTTACATCAATACGATTGGCCAATACCTCTACACCATATTCTAATTTGTTTAGATATTCTTCTATATATTTATGGTTAACTTCTTTGATCAGTTTTAAGTTGTCTTCCCTTAATTGATCTTCCACAATTTGCTTGGATTTAAAATACGATAAAAATCCGGATGCTGTCAAAGGCAGTAAAATAATGATTAAAAATATAATAATTACTTGATTCCGAATGTGTTTCACGCAATATCCCCCAATTCTTCAACACATCATGTATGTATGGTCTATTAGCATTATGTCTTGGGAAAACAAGTTGACTCTCACCTTCCGGTGGTTTGCTGGTCCAGATAAAAAGGTATTATCCGCCAAGGCAGTCAAACCGTGCACGTTTTATCTTTTCTCCTTTAAAATTCTTTGTTAGGATTCGACACAAAAGGGAATAATCCTTGCACTTTATTGATCTAAATTTTTTATGCCTATAATTAGTTATGCTTATGATTACTATTAAGCAGATTTAATAGAGCAACACAGATGGCATCTTCCCCCAAAGAATTCCATTATAAGAAAAGTAACAACAAAACCCCGTAAGCCAATAAGCATACAGGGTTTTACTTTTTAAGGAGGTAACGAACCAACTAAGAGTTGCCTGTGCAACCCCACATCCTTTTCCACTTAGCTACTGTTGAACAGTATATGTTGATTGCTGCCATCAATCGTTGTTCATCACCTACCAGCAAGAGTAAAATCTATTCTTAGGTTCCGGTACGGCTTTAAATTTACTTTCTCTTTAAAAAAATCGCAAAGATAATCACCAAAATAATCCTAATTAAATAATATATTAACAAATACTTTATTGGGAGAAATCATCATGGGGTATTATATTGGTGTAGAACCCGGTGTAAATATTTATGTAGAAGACCTTAACCCGACAGGTCACAAGACAATCCTGCTAATTCACGGGTGGCCAGGAAACCATAATTTATTTGAGTACCAACTTGACCAATTACCTAAAATGGGGTACAGGTGCATCGGCATGGACTGCAGGGGATTCGGCTTATCAGACAAACCCTGGCACGGCTACGATTATAACCGTTTATCTGATGATATCCGTAGTGTGGTCGGCGCACTTAAATTACAGGATTTCACACTCGGTGGACATTCAACGGGTGGAGCTATTTGTGTCCGGTACATGGCCAGACACAATGGTTACGGAGTATCGAAGCTTGCTCTTTTTGCTGCAGCTGCACCGAGTCTTATCCAACGTCCATATTTCCCATATGGCATAAAAAAAGATGATGTGATTAACATTATCCAAGGTGTATATAACGATCGGCCCAAAACATTAAGAGATTTTGGAAATATGATCTTCCATAATTATGTTAGCAAACCACTGTCGGATTGGATTTTTCAATTAGGTCTGCAGGCAGCCGGCTGGTCTACTGCAGCTATTGCAAACACATGGCTAGGTGAAGAAGGTTTATTTAACGACCTGAAAACAATTAAAGTTCGAACGCTGATTTTGCACGGTATTAATGACCAAGTATGCCTATTCCCTTTAGCTATTTCACAGAATAATAGTATTAAAAATTCTAAGCTTGTACCCTTTGAATCATGTGGACATTTCCTGTTCTATGACCAGCGTGAAAGATTCACTAAAGAATTAATACAGTTTATTGAAGAATAAAGAGGCAGAGTTCGATTTTTGAATTTAAACAACATATTGGTAGGTTGGCTTATTAACCATTTTTATACATTTTCGGCATTGTTTTATGTGAAAGTACAGACTCATAGCCTAAAACAATAAACATAATACAACAGACATAAGCAGCGGGAAATCGCTGCTTGCCACGGCCCCATTAATCCCTCCTCAAAGCCTCAATAGGATCAAGTTTGGAAGCTTTATTGGCAGGGAGGATACCGAAAATTATACCCACTGCTCCGGAGAAAGCAAAAGCCAGCAGGGCTGTCCACCATGATACCAGTGGCGGCCACTTAGCTATTTTAGCAATCAGGCAAGCACCCCCGGTGCCTAGTGCCATTCCTATTATTCCTCCTCGTATAATAGAGTCAGAACAACCGAATACGACATGTTCTAAAATAGTAGAATGTTGTGGTCCGGATGTTCAGGGAACCGGTTCCCATATCAAGGGTACCTGGGTTTGATGAAGTCAATAACAATACCACAACAATGCAGTAAAGGTACCTATTAATCACGTGAATTACTGCATGTGGGTTACTTATTGGAAGTAGTTGCGCCAAGGTACCCAATCAATGATAGGATGGTGATGTCTATACGAACCGAAAATTTTATTGACAGAAAAATATCCACAGGCAAATCATTTTCAAAGAGACAGCCCACACTGAAAAATTAGTAAGATGAATTCATCAGTCCTCCTCGCATGTGGTGATATCCACAATGCTTTTTAAGTCTGTTTCTCTTTCCCCGTCAGGGTTTGATTCTGACACTTAGAATGTTTGCTTAGCAATTCTGATTTACGTGAGGCTGTTTAAACCCGGGGGAGTGGTGTTGTCAACTTTCTTTAAAGAGTGCTATAATTTACAATGGTTTAGATAGTACTTTTTAGGTGCCTGTCTGTCAATGTTTGATGAAATAAGCAATTTAAATAATCATTTAGTTAGAATGATCCCGGTAAGATGGTAAATTCTCAATACCCCGAGCAGCATAGACTGCTTAATAAAGTATGTTTCTTTTCCTTCTACGTTTTAGTTCTAACACCTAGCCTGTTCAGCATGATAGTTGACCTGGATGGCAGCAGATCCAGGTAGTCTCCCGCTCCATGTCAGTTCTGATTACGAGGATGTTCTCGCGTAGAAAACGGAAAAGTTAATCCACTTACCAGAGGTGTTTTTATGACAATATCCTTGCATGTTGGCATTGATATTGGTAAGAATAAGAATGTGGCTTGCTTTATGAAATTAGACGGAACGATTTTGTTGAAAAAGTTAGTTTTCGATAACTCCATTTCAGGTGCCGAGAGTTTGGCATCTAAAACTAAAGAGTTATCGATTAAAGATAGCTTTGATCATGTTGTTTTTGGAATGGAAGCTACTTCTTTATACCACTTTCACTTGATGAATTATTTACTAATCACCGAAGAATTAAAGCCATACAGGCCTACAGTTTACCAACTCAATGCCAGAAGTATCAAGAACTTCAAGAAGTCTTATCCTCCAAAGGGCAAGAACGATGCATATGACGCTTATATCATAGCTGAAAAACTAAGACACGGCAGATTACCTAAACCTTACGAGGTTGATGAGATGTATCTTCCGCTACAGCGACTGACCCGTTACAGGTTTCACCTGGTGGGTTCACTTGTGCGAGAAAAAAGTTATTTTTTAACTATGTTGTTTATGAAATTTAGTAATTATGGTGATGTATTCAGTGATATCTTTGGAGCCACCAGCATGTCTATTATTACCGATTTTTTTGGCCCGGAAGAAATTATTAATACACCACTTGAAGACTTGGTTCAATTGCTTGTGGATAAAGGAAATAAGCAATTTTCTAACCCTGAAACATTGGCTACTGAGCTAAAACGAATTTGCCGTGAATCCTACCGGATGAGTCCGAAGCTCACGGATTCGGTTAATCTGATTCTTGAAACCAGTATGAATAATATCCGCTTTTTTGAGCAAACCATCCGCAAATTGGACAGTGTGATTGCCAGGGATATGGCCAAGCTCTCGAATCCATTGATGTCAATCAAGGGAATTGGGCCAGTGTTTTCCGCCGGCATTATCTCTGAAATTGGGGATATTAACAAGTTCGAAGATCAGTCCCAGTTAGCTAAATTTTCAGGTATCACCTGGAATAGCAATCAATCCGGCGAATTTGACGGTGAAGATAAACCCCTGAATAGGGCTGGAAACCGGTATCTCAGGTATTATCTGATAGAAGCTGCGGACAGTTTGAGGAGACATAATGACGAGTACCGAGCTTACTATCAAAAAAAATTTCAAGAATCAAAAAAACATGCCCATAAACGAGCTCAGGTTCTTACAGCTAGGAAGTTTGTAAGGCTGGTTTTTTCCTTACTTTCAAAGAACCAGCTTTACAGGTCGGACAGGGGATAGCTGTTTAAATAACTGCGGTAACGGTGCTGATTAATATTCCTGCGGTTGTCTGCTGCCAACTGGCTAGGAATATTAATTATCATAGTTATCCACAGGTAAAAGAGTGGTGATGCACTGAAATATTATTTGTGCACCAATATATGTTTTTCCCTGAGCTTTATTGGTGCAAACAATAACCATATTTTAAGATTATGCCTTAATATCAGGGAATAATTTTATAGCCGCAACAGGAATTTTTGGGTGTTTCTGTGGTGGTTAATTTTTTATACCCAAAAACAAGGAAAAATATGTTTTTAAATTCCCTCTTGACATATTACCCTAGCACTATAAAACAAAGAACCACCGCCTCAATAAGAAACTGTGTCAAAATATCCTTCCTGCGGGCCCCCAGTGCCTTTCTTATGCCAATTTCTCTGGTTCTTTCCGTTACGGATACCAGCATAATATTCATGACACCGATACCGCCTACAAATAAGGATATCCCAGCAATTGCTCCGATAATCAAAGTCATAATTCCGGTTACTTTGTTGGCTGTAGCCATCTGCTGTTCCATACTCACACTATTGTATCGTCCAGGTAAGCGGTGTTTTCTTTCCAATACCTTCACTGTTTGCTGCATGGCCGGCTCCACTTGTTCCTTTGTATTGGCACTGCCTTCTATGGAATCTATGCCCCCCTCAGGGAAAATGTTCAGCCACACCTGCAGTGGTATGTAAATTTTTTTGGTTTCTCCCATACCCAGAATAGAGTCACCCTTTTTGATCATACCGATAATAGACAGGGAGTTGCCCTGCATTACTATTTTTTGTCCTAGCGGGCTGTCGTTGCCGAAATATTCTCGGGCCAGTTCTTCATCCAATACTGCCACCTTTCGACGGCCAATCGAATCAGACTCGTTAAAAAAGCGGCCTTCCCCCATTTCCATTTTCCTAATATAGGAGTAATCAGGTGTGCAGCCGGTCACCTGGGCAAATTTATTTACCCGGCCACCGCGTACCTGAATATAAGATGAAGAAAGGGGAGAAAGGTTATTTACCTCGGGAACATTTTCTTTGATGACCTCAGCATCCTGAAAGGAAAACTCCTTGCCTGTTCGAGGTTCATCACTGCGCCAGTCTATGTAAACAGCAAAAATATTAGTGCCTACCTTTTCCATTTCACTCATAAGCAGCGCCCGGCCGCCCTGTCCTATAGCCACCACAGCAATAACTGCCGCTATACCGATAATGATACCCAGAGTGGTAAGAAATGAGCGCAATTTATTAGCTATAATTCCTTCCAAGGCTATCCGGATACTTTCCCACAAATTCAACTGTTTCTCACTTCTTTCCGGCGAGTTGACATTTATGGCTTTGTACTATAACTGCAACCCGTCTAAAAGTTCCTTTGCATCAAGCGATTGCTCAACTTTCTCATCCTTAACCAGTTTCCCATCCCGGAAATGTATAACCCTTTGGGTATGCCGGGCAATGTCCGGTTCATGGGTTACAAGCACTATAGTGGAGCCTTCCCGGTTTAACTCCTGAAAGATAGCCATTATTTCCTCACCTGACCTGGTATCCAGAGCACCGGTTGGTTCATCAGCCAGAATTATCGCGGGCCGGTTAACCAGTGAACGGGCAATGGCCACTCTCTGGTTTTGTCCTCCCGAAAGTTCATTGGGTTTATGGTGCAAGCGGTCAGCCAGGCCGACTCTTTCCAGCGCAGTAATTGCTCTTTCCCTGCGCAGTCGCGGTTCTACTCCTGCGTATAGCATGGGTAATTCAACATTGCGCAGGGCCGTCATTCGGGGAAGCAGGTTGAAGGTCTGAAAAACAAATCCGATTTTTTGATTACGAATGTCAGCCAGTTCCCCGTCATCCAGCCCGCTGATTTCCACCCCGTCCAGCAAATATGAGCCGCTGCTGGGAGTATCCAGACAGCCCAACAGGTTCATAAAGGTGGACTTGCCTGATCCTGACGGGCCCATAACCGCCACAAATTCACCTTTTTCCACTTCTGCAGATATGTCCCGCAAGGCATGTATAGAGTTTACACCGGCCCGGTATATTTTGTTTAATCCTTTTACACTAATCACGAGCCTTCTCCTTTAACTTATCTGCAGTTGTTTCCGTTACTTTAACTTGGCTGCCGTCTGTTATGTTTTCTCCGGGATTTAGGATTACTTTATCCCCTTCCTTTAAACCTTCCAATACTTCAATATATAGCTCCCCGGCAAAGCCGGTTTTGACAGTACAAAGCTTTGCATGGTCGTTGCGGACTGCAAAAACCTGTTTCTTTCCGTCTTTATTTATAATTGCTTCATATGGTACCGCCAGAGCAGTGCGCTCAGTAACCGTTATGATTTTGAGATCAACCGTATAGCCTGGCTTCAGTCCATTTAAACCAGGATTAATACTTACCTTAATAGGTACCTCAATTTGCTGCCCGTTATTTTTATTATTGATCACCGCAGCCCCTGCAACCTCGGTTACAGTTCCGTCAAATTCTGCTTCGGGCAGTGCGGCTGCTGTAATCTTAACTTTCTGTCCCGGCTTAACCCGGCCCGAATCGGCTTCACCCAAATTTGCCTTAACCTCTGAAACATTGGGGTCTCCTATAGCAACAAGTTTAGTACCTTCCGTAACCAAAGTTCCTTTTTCGGCTTCTACAGTTAATACCATACCATCCCGGTCAACGGTGAGAAGGCACTTAGCCAGGCTTGCCCTGGCTGTTTCCACTTCAGCCCTGGCTTTTTCTACCTGTGCCTGCAGTACCTCCAACTCAGCATCGGTAGCACCGTTTTCTGCTTTATCAAGATCAGCCATGGCCTGAAAATATTCGGCTTCAGCAGCGGTAAATTCTTTCTTGTCATTTTCCAGATCTTGAATACTTACCACATTTTGCTTTAGCAAGTATTCAGTACGGTCAAGTTTTTTGCGTGCGTTTGAGTAAGCAGTCTCAAACTGCCTAAGTTTTGCCCGCCACGCTTCTACTTCCCGTATCAAAGGCTGCTTGTCCTTATTATAATTAGCTATCTGCAATGCCAGTCCGGCTTCTGCTTCCTTCAAGCGGTTTTCCTCTTCTGAGGATTCCAAACGGCCTATTATCTGGCCTTTTTTCACCATGTCTCCGGGTTTGACTGTTAATTTTTTAATTATTTTACTGCTTTGTGCATAGATATCGTGTCTATCCACCAATTGCACCCGTCCGGTGGTAAAAACACTTTCCCCCAGGGGTTTTTTCCCTGCCATAGCTGTTTGCACCAATAAACCGTCTTGCTTATGACTGTAATATATACTAAGGGTAGTTGTAATTACCGCTATTATAAGCACTATACTTATCAGGACTATTTTTTTACGTGAAAAATATTTTTTCTTTAACTTAGCTGTTTCCATTGGTATGTTATATCCCCCAATTATCCCTTCTAAATTAACTGTCTAATAGTATAACGAATACCAATGCCTTTTTGTTTCATATTTTTTAAACTAACATTAAATTAACCAAACAAGATAATAGAAACAGTAGAGCAAACCTGATATTTGTTTAAACCCAATTAAGACATTTAATTATCTGTATAGCCAAAAATAAAAAAACGACTATCTCATAAGATAATAGTCGTCTCTCAATATTTATAGATTATTTCTCATAAACCTACTTCAAATAGCTTTTTACTTCCTCATAAAAATTCTCACGGGTACCAAAGTAACAAATAATGATATGCTTGTCCCCCTCAAAAACCTTATATACAATACACAACGAAACACCTCGAAAAGTCCAATCCCAGCACTTATAACCACTAAGATCACCCTTTAAAACAGAACCGGCCAGAGGGTCTTGTAAAAAAATTCCTATCTGCTCCTTATATGATTCCAATAAAGCTTTTTGCCTTTTTTCAAGGCCCTTTACCAGTCGTTCAATCTTTCCGGTCAAAGAAAATGTCCAAACCATTAAATACTTCAACTCCCGGAATTACATCCGCGCCTTCAACACTGTCAGCAATATCATTTTCAAACTCACGGAGACGGCGACCAATAAATTCATCATATCGTTGTAGTCGATAGGATATTTCCTCAACCATTTCTTCTCCACTGTAACCTTCCTGTAAAACCTTTCTGATAATACGCTTTCTGTCCTGATTATTAACAGTTTCACCATGAACCGATTGCGGCTTTAAAAATATCCCGCCATCAATGACCTGTGCAACAAACGTTATCCCATCCTCAATAGCAAGGTAATCAAAAAATGACTTAGGTATCGTAATTTGGCGTTTAGATGTACTTTTTATTAACCTGGTTTCTCTGGATGCCCGACCGGATAACATAATATTCTCATTTTTCATAATCAATTCTCACCCTTTTAAGAGACTCAATTTATATTCTATACTTAAGCATATATGATTTGTTTTCCCGGTTACTCTATTTAATACACTTTTTTAGCCGGGTTTCATTATAATGTAAAATGTTTTTAAGGCAAATTATCAATTAGGCCAATTTTCCTTACTCAGTAAGGAAAATTTATCACAGATCATTTGAAGTGTCAATACAAATTCAACCAGTTTTTCCGTCTAAATTTTTTTTTAATCAGGTTGAGAACTGACTTCGGGCAAGATAAATGACAGAACAATAAATTAAAGAGAAAAAACAAAAAAACCTTTGGGGATTTTGCCCAAGGTTTTCTACAGTTCCATCAAAACTGCACAGCGTGAATATTAGGTCAAGCGTTCGACCTATTAGTACCGGTCAGCTAAACACATTACTATGCTTACACACCCGGCCTATCTACCTGGTGGTCTTCCAGGGGTCTTATTCTTACGAAGGGAAACCTAATCTTAAGGTGGGCTTCGCGCTTAGATGCTTTCAGCGCTTATCCCTTCCGGATATAACTACCCGGCATTGCCGCTGGCGCGACAACCGGTACACCAGTGATCCGTCCATCCCGGTCCTCTCGTACTAGGGACAGCTCCTTGCAAGTTTCCTGCGACTGCGATGGATAGGGACCGAACTGTCTCACGACGTTCTGAACCCAGCTCACGTACCGCTTTAATGGGCGAACAGCCCAACCCTTGGGACCTACTACAGCCCCAGGATGCGATGAGCCGACATCGAGGTGCCAAACCTCCCCGTCGATGTGAACTCTTGGGGGAGATAAGCCTGTTATCCCCGGGGTAGCTTTTATCCGTTGAGCGACGGCTCTTCCACTCGATACCGCCGGATCACTAAGCCCGACTTTCGTCCCTGCTCGACCTGTATGTCTCGCAGTCAAGCTCCCTTTTGCCTTTGCACTCTGTGAGCGCGATTTCCAACCGCGCTGAGGGAACCTTTGGGCGCCTCCGTTACTTTTTGGGAGGCGACCGCCCCAGTCAAACTGCCCGCCTGACAATGTCCACCGGCCTGATTCAAGGCCGTATGTTAGAACTTCAATACTGCAAGGGTGGTATCCCAACGTTGGCTCCGCCAAGGCTGGCGCCCTGGCTTCTCCGCCTCCCACCTATCCTGTACATGCAATACCAAAATCCAATATCAAGCTGCAGTAAAGCTCCACGGGGTCTTTCTGTCCTATCGCAGTTAGCCGGCATCTTTACCGGCAATTCAATTTCACCGAGCCCCTCGTTGAGACAGTGCCCAAATCGTTACGCCTTTCGTGCGGGTCAGAACTTACCTGACAAGGAATTTCGCTACCTTAGGACCGTTATAGTTACGGCCGCCGTTTACCGGGGCTTCAATTCAAAGCTTCGAGTTTCCCCTGACCTCTCCTCTTAACCTTCCGGCACCGGGCAGGCGTCAGCTCCTATACTTCATCTTAGCGATTTAGCAGGAACCTGTGTTTTTGGTAAACAGTCGCTTGGGCCTTTTCTCTGCGGCCTCTTCACGCTCCGAATGTTAAATCTTCACGCTAGTGAGGCACCCCTTCTCCCTAAGTTACGGGGTCATTTTGCCGAGTTCCTTAACGAGGGTTCTCTCGCGCGCCTTAGGATTCTCACCCTACCTACCTGTGTCGGTTTGCGGTACGGGCACCAATGAGTCTCGTTAGAGGTTTTTCTTGACAGTATGGGTTCAACCACTTCGGTACTTGTTTTCCCTCCCCATCACTTCTCAGGCTTTGTGTCAGACGGATTTGCCTGCCTGACGCCCTACGAGCTTGGACGCGCTTTTCCATCCGCGCGCTTGGCCTACCCTCCTGTGTCACCCCATCCTGATAACGACTTTTGGTGGCATAGGATTTTCAACCTATTGTCCATCGCCTACGCCTTTCGGCCTCGGCTTAGGTCCCGGCTTACCCTGGGCGGACGAGCCTTCCCCAGGAATCCTTAGGTTTTCGGCGGACAGGATTCTCACCTGCCTTTTCGCTTACTTATACCGGCATTCTCACTTCCATACGCTCCACCGCTCCTTACGGTACGACTTCGCCGCATATGGAACGCTCCTCTACCCAGGAGGACAAATTTTAGCTGTACTCTACAGAGTATACTTAGAATTTGTCCTCCTGCCGTGGCTTCGGTGACATGCTTTAGCCCCGTTACATTTTCGGCGCAGGGCCACTTGACCAGTGAGCTATTACGCACTCTTTGAATGGTGGCTGCTTCTAAGCCAACATCCTGGTTGTCTGTGCAACCCCACATCCTTTTCCACTTAGCATGTCTTTGGGACCTTAGCCGACGGTCTGGGCTGTTTCCCTTTTGACTATGAACCTTAGCACCCATAGTCTGACTCTTGAGTATTCTTTAATCCGGCATTCGGAGTTTGATTGAGTTCGGTAACCGGTGAAGGCCCCTAGCCCAGTCAGTGCTCTACCTCCGGATTTTTTTCTCAAGGCTAGCCCTAAAGCTATTTCGAGGAGAACCAGCTATCTCCGGGTTCGATTGGCATTTCACCCCTACCCACGTTTCATCCGCCTCCTTTTCAACGAAGGTCGGTTCGAGCCTCCACTTTATTTTACTAAAGCTTCACTCTGAACATGGGTAGATCACCCGGTTTCGGGTCTACTCCAATGGACTTGACGCCCTATTAAGACTTGCTTTCGCTTCGGCTCCGTCTTTTGAGACTTAACCTTGCCCATTAGATGTAACTCGCCGGTCCGTTCTACAAAAAGTACGCCGTCACACTTTTAACGTGCTTCGACTGGCTTGTAAGCATACGGTTTCAGGTTCTTTTTCACTCCCCTTCCGGGGTGCTTTTCACCTTTCCCTCACGGTACTAATCACTATCGGTCGCTGCAGGTATTTAGCCTTGGGAGGTGGTCCTCCCTGTTTCCCACGGGGTTCCTCGTGTCCCGCGGTACTTGGGATCCACTCTAAACTTCTCGCCTTTTCGCCTACAGGGTTGTTACCTTTTATAACGGGCCTTTCCAGGCCGCTTCGGCTAAAGCAATGGTTTGTGATGAGTGTCCCGCTACCCCTAATCTGCAAGCAGTTTAGGTTTTGGCTGGTCCCTTTTCGCTCGCCGCTACTCGGGGAATCGCTGTTGCTTTCTTTTCCTCAGGGTACTAAGATGTTTCAGTTCCCCTGGTGCCCTCCTGTAACTTATGTATTCGGTTACAGGTGACGAGGGTTTGCCTCGCCGGGTTGCCCCATTCGGATATCCACGGATCGTTGCCTGCTTGCGGCTTCCCGTAGCTTTTCGCAGCTTGCCGCGTCCTTCTTCGGCCTGCAGCACCTAGGCATTCACCGTATGCTCTTTTTTGCTTGACCTATTTTTTGCGCTTGAGAGTTCTATTTTGTTAAATAGAGCTTTCTTTTACTTCACGCTGTGTAGTTTTCAAAGAACTTTTGGTCTTTCAAAACTAAACAGTTGTGTCGATGGATGACCGACCAATATTGAGAAGCCGGTTAGGTCATTTCTGATTGCTAACTTACTTCCAATATCCTTAGAAAGGAGGTGATCCAGCCGCACCTTCCGATACGGCTACCTTGTTACGACTTCACCCCAATCACCGACCCCACCTTCGACGGCTCTCTCTCTTGCGAGTTAAGTCACCGGCTTCGGGTGTTGCCGACTTTCGTGGTGTGACGGGCGGTGTGTACAAGGCCCGGGAACGTATTCACCGCAGTATGCTGACCTGCGATTACTAGCGATTCCGACTTCATGTAGGCGAGTTGCAGCCTACAATCCGAACTGGGACCTGTTTTTAGGGGTTGGCTCTACTTCACAGTTTCGCTTCCCTCTGTTCAGGCCATTGTAGTACGTGTGTAGCCCAAGACATAAGGGGCATGATGATTTGACGTCATCCCCACCTTCCTCCGTTTTGTCAACGGCAGTTCTGCCAGAGTTCCCACCTTTATGTGCTGGCAACTGGCTGTAGGGGTTGCGCTCGTTGCGGGACTTAACCCAACATCTCACGACACGAGCTGACGACAACCATGCACCACCTGTCTCCGTGTGCAAGTAAACTTGCAAGACCATGTTTCCACGGCGGTCACGGGATGTCAAGCCTTGGTAAGGTTCTTCGCGTTGCGTCGAATTAAACCACATACTCCACCGCTTGTGCGGGCCCCCGTCAATTCCTTTGAGTTTCAGTCTTGCGACCGTACTCCCCAGGCGGAGTGCTTATTGTGTTAACTGTGGCACCGAGGGGGTCGATACCCCCGACACCTAGCACTCATCGTTTACGGCGTGGACTACCAGGGTATCTAATCCTGTTTGATCCCCACGCTTTCGCGCCTCAGTGTCAGTTACAGGCCAGGAAGTCGCCTTCGCCACTGGTGTTCCTCCTAATATCTACGCATTTCACCGCTACACTAGGAATTCCACTTCCCTCTCCTGCACTCAAGTCTACCAGTTTCAGAAGCAGTCTCCAGGTTGAGCCCGGAGTTTTCACTTCTGACTTAATAAACCACCTACTCGCCCTTTACGCCCAGTAATTCCGGACAACGTTTGCCACCTACGTATTACCGCGGCTGCTGGCACGTAGTTAGCCGTGGCTTCCTCTTATTGTACCGTCATTTCCTCTTGCTGTTTACAAGAGATCTGTTCGTCCAATATCACAGAGCTTTACAACCCGAAGGCCTTCTTCGCTCACGCGGCGTTGCTCCGTCAGGCTTTCGCCCATTGCGGAAGATTCCCCACTGCTGCCTCCCGTAGGAGTCTGGACCGTGTCTCAGTTCCAGTGTGGCCGATCACCCTCTCAGGCCGGCTACCCATCGTCGCTTTGGTGGGCCGTTACCCCACCAACTGGCTAATGGGACGCGGATTCATCTGTAAGCGGCAGCATTATAAAGAGGCCACCTTTTCTCTTTAAGCCATGCGGCTCAAAGAGGTTATCCGGTATTAGCACCGGTTTCCCGGCGTTATTCCTGTCTTACAGGCAGATTATCCACGCGTTACTCACCCGTCCGCCACTAAGTTAAGTAAAAAGTAAACTTCTTTCTTAACTCCGTTCGACTTGCATGTGTTAAGCACGCCGCCAACGTTCGTCCTGAGCCAGGATCAAACTCTCCGTTAAATATGTGAAAAGTTTGATTGCTCATTAAGATTTGGCTAAAAATTCGTTAAAAGTTAAAACTTCTGACGAGGTTTGTTTAATTTCATCCATCTTACACTGTTTAGTTTTCAAAGACCTGTTTGTTCGCCGGTTTTCCGCCGGCAAGAATTTATTCTATCAAGTCTTGTCCTCTCGGTCAAGAACCAGTTTTTGTTATCGCCACCGCAGCGGCGACAATATGTATCTTACTGCAATTTAAACTATAAATCAATAGGTAATATTTAGAATTATTACTTTCTTAAGATAGTTGTTGTTATTCAATTAACGAGTGTTCAACACCGGATAATGAGTGGAAAGAGGAATTATTATAGAATTTCTGTCGCAGTGAAATCAGCAAGATACTGAAATGTGCAAGGATATTGTAGAGGTACCTCCCATAGCCCAATCTACAGTTTCTCAACATTTGAAAATCCTTAAAGAAACCGGTTGGATTTGTAGGTGAGATTAACAGGCCTAATATATGTCATTGTCAGCGTGAAGGAATAATAAATCACTATAAGCTACTAATTACAAAATTATTCTGAAAGAGGAGCAGAAAAAGGAGAATATTATTGCACTTATCATTCCAATAAACGAACCCAATGCAGTAGCAATTGCAAAATTCAGCGAGAAGAATCCAATCCATTCTTAGTCTTGAATTTGCCATAATATTGTTTTATTATTTATAGAGTTTATTTTTTATCAACTAAATAATAGTAAGGTAAAGGAGTAAAGCTTAATGAATATTCTAGTATTTGGGCTTGGCGCCTTGGGAACGGTATATTCTTGTTTTCTTAAAAAAAAGGGACACCAAGTGGTTGGCTTAGCAAGAGAACCACTTGCTGAAATTATTAGAAAAAAAGGTGTTAAAGTTACAGGAATTTGGGGGAAACATGAATGCAAGTTGGATAAAGTAATAACAAGTATTGAGCAAGTTCAGGACAAAGATTTTGACCTAATCCTTCTACCTGTAAAATCTTTTAGTACAGAAGATGCCATAAGACAAATAATTAATATTATCTCACCAAATACTTACGTTTTACTTCTCCAAAACGGTTACGGTAACTTTGAGATTGCTTCCAGGTTTATCTCAGAGGAAAAAATAATGCTTGGGCGGGTAATTTTTGGTGCTGAAACTATTAAACCCGGTGAATCAAAAGTAACGGTCATTGCAGATGATGTTATTTTGGGGTCACCTAAAAACTTAGTTGATAGTATAGCACTAGAGGATTTTGCACAGATCTTTAGGGAGGCTGGTATTCCTACCCTTGCCTCTAACCAAGTAATGAAGTACATCTGGGGGAAAATTATATATAATTCTGCACTAAATCCCCTTGGAGCAATTCTTGGGGTAAGTTATGGAAAATTGGCTGAAAATAATAATACGAAACTTTTAATGGATAGTATTATACGGGAAATATTTACCTTATTAATGGCTATGCAGCAAGAAACTCTTTGGCCTGACGCTGAAACTTATTTAAAAGATTTTTATGGAAAATTGGTTCCTTCTACTGCATCTCATCATGCTTCTATGCTTCAGGATATTCAAAATGGAAAGAAAACAGAAATCAATGCTTTAAACGGGTCAGTGGTTGATTTGGGGAAAAAATTCGGCATCAGCACTCCGGTTAATGAAATAATCACCCAGTTGGTAAAAGCAAAAGAGCATATGATTAGTAATCAAAAGGATAGGTAAACTGTATAAGAATAAATAAATCAATTAAAAGGCGTAAAAGAATAAAAAACTTATATAAAGTTGTCAAACATAAAGATTGTTGAAAATATTACAACACTCTGCATAAAGTGAATAATCCAAGATGCTGCAAAACCATTGGTTTCAAACATGCTCCTGCACATATGCCATCCCAGCAAGCTACTCATTAGCACACCAATTATTCCACCGGGTGCCCCGTAGTAATGGGCTAAGCCAAAAAACACAGCAACAATGACAATAGCTTGACTTTTTGGGATGACCTTTTTAAGGGTTGATAAAATTGAGCTTCTGAACAGCACACCTTCACTAAAAGAATTAAAAACCGCCAATAAAATGATCCACGGGAAATATCTAAGCAGCTTGCCCATTCCGTTTGACATAGTAACATTCGTCACAGTAAAAATTGTAAGTAAACTTGTTACAAAAGAAATAAGAACAGCCGAGATAGAAGATAATTTAAGCCATGAAATTTTGCCGCCTTCTATTCCAAACCATAGAATTTTTGAATAATCTAGCCACCATGGTATATTGCCATTTAATGTAACAATAATAACGTCGACAACAATAGATGCAGTCAAAATTGATAACATTCCAAATGTGAATTTCACATGTTTTAAGCCTTTGGTTACCATTATCGACCTTCCCACCTTATTTCTGAAAGAATTAAGTCTTAGTATTTGTTCTTCAAAATTATCTAATATTTGGACAGTTTATTCCGGGATAAGTGGGTAAAGCAAAGGCCGCCTTTTTAGCGGCCTAATTATTTACAATTGATTTAATGTTCCAAAGGTATAGCCTTCATTACGACAGGCCTTAATAAAGGAAATAAGCATGTCAGCATTGGCCTTATTTTCAGGATGTAAAAGAATTACTGCTCCCGGGTGTATTAAGCCTAATACAGTCTGCATGTTACCATCGGGTGTGCCCCAAGTTGGTACCCAATCTTTAAAGGCTACACTCCAAAATACCTGTCTGTAACCCATATCTTTTGCCAACTTAAGTGTTCTTTCACTATACGCGCCTTCTGGTGGGCGAATAAAATTCATGGTCATGCCCGTAAGATTTTCAAGCTTCTCATTAACTCCGTCCAACTCATTCTTAAATTGTTGGTCACTCACCGATGGTAAACTGGGGTGTGTCATGGTATGGTTTCCTACAATATGTCCCTCATTGACCATTCTTTTAACTAAATCTGGTTTGCTATCAATATAATGTCCGGTAATAAAGAAAGTTGCTTTTACCCCTTCTACCTTTAACGAGTCAAGAACTTTTGGAGTATATCCCGCCTCGTAGCCTTCATCGA
Organism: Desulfofarcimen acetoxidans DSM 771; assembly: GCF_000024205.1. Classification (NCBI taxonomy): domain Bacteria; kingdom Bacillati; phylum Bacillota; class Clostridia; order Eubacteriales; family Peptococcaceae; genus Desulfofarcimen; species Desulfofarcimen acetoxidans. The sequence goes on along the minus strand of NC_013216.1, from coordinate 1,635,413 downwards.
ATGTAAGATAAAGAGTTTTTGAACCGCTATCTCCATGATAAATCCCATTGTATTTATTAACTAACTTACTTCCCACTGCATCAAATCCAGGTAACGTGTGATTTTTGTTAGGCATGAAGTACCAGGAAAGTTTCTTATTGCTTAGGCCTGATGTATCAGTATTAACATTAGATTTAGAAACAGCATTGGCATTAGATTTAGAAGCAGTATTGACATTAGGTTTAGAATCAGTACTAACATTAGATTTGGAAACAGTATTTTTAGACGTTTTGGTTTCCTGCTCTTTATTTTGAGGTTGGACTTCTTCCTTAGTGTCTTGTCCTTTCTCAATAGAAGGCTGAGCATATACTTGTTTTTCCGTAGATAACGTAGATAAATTACTTTTAGGGAGTGGTTTCCCTTTTTCTTCAAAGGCGTAGTAACCACCGACACTTAAAAATATGGCAACGATGCTGATTAACACAAAAACCTTAGAATTGACCTTTCTTGATTTTGACAAAAGTATACCTCCCATAAGATTTGTTGTGTTTAATTATATCGAAATATGGAGATTAACGCTATTATTGATAATAATAATTTGAAAATTAAATTTTATGTATTTGGCAGAAGGACTGGTTTTCGCATTGATAATTTTCGAACTGTCTTTCTGAGAATATTTCAGGTATTTTATGCTTTCCAGCTACATCCTTTATATTAATAAATTATTAAGATTTTCGTAATTTGGCCGTAAGCCGCTCAAACTATAATTATTCTAGTCACTACGCAACTCCAGGGTTAGAAAAACATTTGCTGATGTGGCGGCGTGTTTTTTGAAAACCGGAGAACCTATTTAAATTTCATTTATTATGATTTAAACCAATTTAAAAATGATCGAGGTTGTAGCAATGCTCCCCAAAAAGGATCTTCCCCCTTCCGGAAAGAAATAGTTGTGTTAAACTATTTATAAGGGGTGAACTGCCCTACGGAAAAAAACCTGGTATGCTGCGGGCATTCAATGATGAAAGTGAGAGGTTTCCCCTTTTTAAAGATTTTTGCGAAGAAAATAGAATTATATTATTATCAGCATGTCGACAGAAAGAGGTGACGAGTTGCAAAAAGGCATGTTGTTAAAAAAACGATTACTGGCCGGTAAAGATTTCATTCCCCAAATAGTTGCCTGGCTTTTGTTTTTCCTGCTTCTAAATTTTCTGGCAGGCAAGTATTACATGGTCATTTCGGGAGATGTATACCCCAGCATCCACCTGGTTATGGAGTTTGTCATAGTCATTGTGGCAATTTGCGCTTCCTTGATGAGCTGGTATGACTACAAGTACAAGCATGAACTGCGAATGCTTATTTTGTCCCTTACCTTCTGCGTGGTGGCACTGGTTGAATTTGCCCATGCCGTTTCATATGCCGGTATGCCTGACTTCATTACGCCCAGCTCACCCAATAAAGCCTCCACTTACTGGATCATTGCAAGACTGTTACTGAGTACTGGATTGCTTGTAGCGGTTTTCAGCAAGAACAAAGTTAAGATTATACGTAAATCAGATTTAATCCTTGCCCTTTTTGCGCTACTGAGCCTGGGATTAATCGTCGCCGTTGCTCTTTACTTGCCCCATCTCCCGGCCATGTATGATACATCGACAGCAAACCAGACCAGTGTCAAAATAGCTTTGGAATACGCGGTAATGATCATGCTGGGGCTGGCCGCAGTGCGATTGCTGCTGAAAAAGGAACTGAACAGGCAGGATTTTCACCTATTCCTGGCCCTGATTATTGGAATAATGAGTGACGCAACCTTTACTTTATATGACAGTGTTTATGACACCTATAATTTACTCGGACATATTTATTTGGTGGCATCCTTTGTCTTTATTTTTAAGGCCCTGACGGAAGAAGCGGTGGGTATGCTTTACGAAGCCATCAGCACTCTGAAGAGTCAAAGGGAGATGCTGGCCGAAACCAACCGACAGCTTCAGGAGACGGACCGGATAAAGGATGAGTTTCTGGCCAATACCAGCCACGAACTGCGTTCTCCGCTAACGGCTGTTATTGCTTTTACCGAACTTTTAATGGATGAAAGCTCGGGGGAACTAAACGACCTGCAAAGAGACTACGTTCACGAGATCAACGACAGCGGCAGGGAACTGCTTGGCATGATTAATGGTTTTTTAGATCTGTCCAAGATAGCTGCGGGCAAAACTTTCCTGTACAGGGAGCACTTTAAGATTGACGAACTGATAGAAGATATTTTTCTACGGATGAGGCATCTCTTCAACAACAAAGGGATAACCCTGGAAGTTGCCCGGAATAAAAATCAACTTCCGGTTTGGGCCGACAGGGGAAAAACAGGCCAGGTGTTAACCAACCTTCTTTCCAATGCTTTAAAATTCACCACAACGGGTGGGAAGGTGGTAGTGGAGTCCAATTCCGGTGACTCCGGACGAGATGTTATCATCACTGTAAGAGACACTGGCATTGGCATTGACATACGGGATCAGGAGAAAATTTTTCAACCCTTTTACCAGGTAGATGGCACCAGCACCAGGAATTATGGTGGTATGGGAATAGGACTGAACCTAGCCAAAAAACTGGTGGAACTGCACGGTGGCACCATCAGGGTTTCCAGTCAACAGAATGCCGGCAGTATTTTCACCTTTACCCTGCCGACGGAAGAAACCGGAGATTTAAGAGATTGAGCCCACTCCACGTCAATAATGTTTAATGTCTTGCCATATTTTTTTATTAATAAATTGTTAAGATTTTTGTAATTTGAATGTAATCTGATTAAAATATAATTGCATTAGGCAAGGGATGAAAATAAAGTTGTTAATAATTTATAGATATCTGTAATAACTTACTCAAAAAAATGCAAAGGAGATGAATTTATTGAAAAAATGGAAGTGCTCCATATGTGGCTACATTTATGATCCCGAAAAAGAAAGCCTCCCCGGGGAAACCACCGGTGCTTCGAAATGCGATTATGTTGATGACGAGGGGGAACTGGTTGACAGCTTTAAATGCAAGCAGTGCGGGGCCATGAAAGAAGCCATTAAATCCATTGGCGAATGAGCAACCACCGACAAGGTTAGCGGAGGCTTCCTTTACTGAGCATCAAGCATAGCGGCAATGATAACAGTAGGATGCCAAAACAAATGGGCCGGCCATCGCTCGCTTCCAGGGAAAACATATAGTCGAAATAACCGGGCGCCTTGTAAAGACAGACGGCTTGCTGGCAGGGTGAAAACTATTAATGATAAAAAAAGGAAGGAGGCGTATTTTTTATGACAAAGGATGAAAAACAACAACCTTTGACACAAGTTCTCAAAACGGAAGAACTGAAAGATGAAGATGAAAAGGAAATGAAACAGGCCAGCTTGATGAACCCTCAGAGTCCGTGCGGTAAGGTGGAAGACCAGTTAGGTAAGTAGAAACGGTATCACTTTAGGAACCTTAATCATTTAAGCCACCGTTTAAGGACGGTGGCTTATAACTTGGCTCGAGTAGCAAAAAGCTTTCACCTTACAAGGTGAAAGCTTTTTTTAGACCATGTCGAAGGAGTGGGCTAGTTTGAGAACGTGTTCCCGCTCCTGTTCAATAAGTTTTTTCAGCACTTCCTTGCCATTCTTACCCACCACTTCTAACATCTCCTGGAATACCGTGATGGAATCACGTTCGAACTTCAATGCCAGTTCAAGAGTTTCTCTAGCGGTGTCAACCTTAAAATCAGCATCTTCAATGTCGATATTGAAAAGCAGGTGAGTTCTGGCGATGCAATTTAAATAATCCAGATAGTCATTGCTGTAGGAATCAGCATCAAGCAAATCGTTTTTCAATATATTGCTTAGGTTTTCAAAGACTTTAACGTGTTTGGCTTCCTCCCCCGCCAGGAAAATTAAAAGGTCTTTAATTTTTTCATTGTACTCATAAATAGCCAGGGTACTATAGAATTTTTGACCGGCTTTTTCAATTCTTACCGCCATATCAATAATTGTTTCAACACTAGGCCTTTCAGCTTTGTGTGTTGCGTTATTTTGACAACCGCATTGGCAACCCATTAATTATACCCCATTTCTTAGTTTATTTTTTATTATTTTAAGATTTATACCGTATAGTTTTATAAATATTTCTTAAAATCTTTAATTATCTTTAATTAATGTTAAAGGAATATTTACTAGCTGCATTACCCTCTGGGCAACACTGCCAAGGAACAATCCTTTTAAACCAGTATTGCCCCTGGTACCCATTACAACATGGGTAGCTGCAATTTCCTGGGCAACCTCCGCAATGGTTTCTCCCGGAACACCTACTTTTATCATTGTTTCTATGTTGTTGCTATACTTTATTAAAGGTTTTATGGTTTGTTCAATTATAAATTTACTCCTTTCCTCGGATTTAGCTCGTAAAAATTCTAATTCTGAATCAGAGATGTGCATTTCAAACATACCTAAATCCCTGTCACGGGGAATAACGGTTAAAACAACTATGGATGTGTTGGGTAATTTTTTTAATACACCTGCCACATACTCTGCAGCTTTTAAAGAGTTTTCGGAACCATCAGTAGTCAATAAAATTTTATCCATACACGATTAACCCCCTTTCAATATTCATATAAGCTTATTTCTTATCATTTTAACGGTTATACCTTATGGCAACATAACATTTTTATTAAATATTCATTACACTCTCGGTTACCGTGTCTTTATTTATTTTAATAAATTATTAAGATTTTCGTAATTTGGATGTAAGCCGCTCAAACTATAATTATCTTAGCAACATGGAGCTTCCCATATTGGATTAAACGAAGGCAACCTTTCTCTTGAAAAATTCCTTCAAGAAAGGTTGTGAATTTCTTACCTTTTTATTGCTAATATAAAAATATAGAGGAGGTTTGATGGAATGACTGAACTGATGCAGGTTTACAAGTGTGGTATTTGCGGTAATATCGTGGAAGTAATTCACACTGGTAAAGGAGCGCTGGTATGCTGCGGCAAGCCGATGGTCCACCTGGTTGAAAACACAGTAGACGCCGCTAAGGAAAAGCACGTGCCCGTTATTGAGAAATCGGGCGACAGCATTAAGGTAACTGTAGGCAGCGTGTTGCATCCAATGGAGGAAAAGCACTATATTGAGTGGATTGAGTTAATCGTGGACGGCAAATCCTATCGTAAATTCTTAAAACCGGGCGAATTGCCCATAGCCGAGTTCTGTGTACCGGATGGTAGGGAAATCGTGGCCCGTGAATACTGCAATCTGCACGAGCTCTGGAAGGCAAAATTGTGAAAACCGGAAAACCTAACCCCATCTAAATTTTATTAGTAAGATATGAGCAAGGATAAGTGGAATAAAAATAATTTGGGTTTACTATAAAACTAAATAAGATATAGGAGGCAAAATTAATGACATGGAATTTAATTGAATTCAGCGCTGAAGAAATCATTAAGTTATCTATTGATATTGAAAAGTCCGGCCGCACATTCTACAACACTCTGGCTGCCAAGGTTACAGATACCAAGTCTAAAGAAGCCTTACAATTCCTAGCTAATGAAGAAGATCAGCATATTAAGGATTTCGAAGCTCTCGGTGCTTATTTGGCCAAGGAGTTTGAAGCTAACGAGAACTATTCCGGTGAGTATAAGGATTATCTTGATTCTTTAATTGAAAGCCATATCTTTAACCAGGCTGAAATTGAAGACAAAATTAATAAAATCACCGATGCTAAAAGTGCTCTGGAGATGGCTCTGCGCTTTGAGAAGGACTCTATTATGATTTTCCAATCTTTTTTAAATGTTGTGAGTGGTAAGGCTCAAGAGGTAATTGGCAAGCTGATCAATGAGGAAATCGGTCATATTAAAAAACTGAGCCAGTTGAAAAAACAATTATAGGGCTTTAAAGAGATTATTTATTTTGAAAAATGCAAGTTTGCGAATAATTTTATGAGGAGGTCGTCTATAGTGAATTGGAAATGTGATAATTGTGGCTATACCTTTGAGTCTGATGCAGACAAGCTGCCGGAAAAATGCCCTTCCTGTCAACAAAAATGTACTTTTCTAAATATCACCTGCTATACACCGGAATGCCAGATACCGCAAGGTACAGGTATCGATCCAAGAATCGGGAAAAAAAATTAGTTTCTTGTAGAGTAGTAATATGTTAACCCTTAGGATCATTTCCTAAGGGTTTTTATCGTACTCTAAGGAAAATTATGCTTATGATAGATCTATGGATAAGTCATTGTTTAATGTAAGTGCAAATTTATGTTGAATAGGCAAGGCTAGTACTGTATAATTTCTTTTATTTTTAAAATTTAACAGCTAGGACAGCATCCTTTATATCGTGTATTTTCATTCTAAACCGATCAACTGAGATGACTAGCGTTTTATAATCTTCGTCTATGGATGACCTTTCCATTTCCTCACCCAGTTCAGACAACTCATGGAAACCGTACGCCCCGCAGGAGCCCTTTAGTCCGTGACCGATATACTCTATTGTTGAAAAGTCGCCTTTCTCCAAAGCTATCAAGGCCTTATTAATTTCTTGTTCAACACTGTCAATAAAAAAAGGTATTAAATGTCTGATCTCTTGTAAATACTCCATGTCCATTTTGGCATTTTTATTCTCTGAGCCGGATAAAGTTATTCTGTCAATCAGTGATATTAAATCAGCTTTCCTAATCGGTTTGGAAAGATAGTAGTTGCAGCCGGCTTCAAAGCATTTTTCCTCATCGCCCTTCATAGCATATGCTGTTATAGCAACAATAGGCATACTTCCCCACTTTTTCTCGGCCCGAATCCTGGCCATGGTTTCGTAACCATCCATAGTAGGCATTTGCATGTCCATTAGAATTAAGTCAAAATTATTACTTTTGAGGGCATGCAGCACTTCAGCCCCGTCTTTGACCATTGTAACACGATGGCCTTCAGTTACAAGAAAGCTCTCAATGATTTTCTGGTTTAAGATATGATCCTCAGCAACCAGAATATTGTAAGCTTTTTTACCGCTCTCCCCTCCATCGGATTCAATATCAGCAGAGGTTGCAGTATATTCATAAACAAGTTGTGCAACTTTTTGGACTAATTTCTTTGGTTCCAGAGAACTCTTTTCCAATATTGCCTGATACTTTCCATTTAACTGTTTAAAGTCGCCCGGGGTGAGTTCCTTGGCGGTGTTAATCAAAACGGGGATTTTTGCAGTTTGCTGGTTTGCCCTTAGGCGGTTCAAAAAATCAAAGCTATCCATGCCGGGCATAGGAAGGTCGAGAATAATTGCGTGGGCATAACCACCTGTCAGCAAGTAAATTAGGGCGTCCTTTGCGTCACTAAACAGGTGAAGAATATAGTTGTTCCCGCCTAAGGAAACGCTTAGGTAATCCAATACCACTTGTTCATCATCCACCAGAACAATATGACACTCCCCACACATTTGTAATGACACGTGTTTTCGTACCTTTTCTAGGAGTGTCTTTTCCCTGACCGGTTTTTCAATGTAATCTACGGCTCCCAAGGATATAGCTTTTTCTTTCTCGGGTAAAATGGAACATATAATTACAGGAATTTCCCTAGTTATCTCTGATTTTTTTAATTCTTGCAATACCTGCCAACCACTCAGGTCGGGCAGAAGCAAATCTAAAATTACCCCATGAGGATGATAATGCCGCGCGCAAGTGATGGCTTCTTTACCCGATGCCGTAGAGATTACATTGTAGCCAGCCTTTCGCAAGTGAATTTTTATAATCTGCCGGGCCACCCGGTCATCTTCAACCACCAGGATTGTCGCCCCGTCTGAAACGGACTCATTTTCAAAATTGTTAGACTCTTTTGCTCCATCAAAGTGGATCTTCACCGGCAGGCAAAAAGTAAATATTGTACCCTGCGGCTTATTGCTATTTACCCAAATTTCTCCACCCATCAAATCAAGCAAACTTCTACAAATGGTAAGACCCAAACCACTGCCACCAAATTTTTGGGCTATTACTCCCTCTGCCTGGGTAAAAGCATCAAAAATCAATTCCCGTTTATCTTGGGAAATGCCAATTCCGGTATCTGCCACCTCAATTTGCAGGGGAAATATATCATCCCTTTCATGGCATTCCTCTTGCCTTTTAGAAACTGAGATGATAACAGAGCCTTGCATGGTGAATTTTACCGCATTGAATAGCAGGTTGGATAAAATTTGCCGGATCCTTATAGAGTCGCCAATAAATCTCTGCGGAATATCATCCAAAAAGTTTACTCTAATCTCCAAACCTTTATCCTGAGCTTTCTGTCTAACCGTTGTAATAACATCTTTTATAATGTTTTCTAAACTAAAATCGGTTTCTTCCAGTACCATTTTGCCTGACTCTATTTTGGACAAATCTAAAATTTCATTTATCAAATCAAGCAGTTGTTCACCGCATAGGCTAATGGCTTGAACGCTTTCTTTTTGTTCACTGCTTAGTGCCTGGTTTAGTAAAATTTCTGCAAAACCCAGAATTCCATTCATCGGAGTCCGGATTTCATGGCTCATTACAGCAAGGAAATCAGATTTGGCTCTATTGGCGGATTCCGCCTGTTCTTTAGCCCGCTCCGCTTCAATCCTAGCCCTGGACAGTTCTGTAACGTCAATAGCGTTTAACAATACACCCTGGTATAAACCGTTACTATATATGGGCTGAACCCGCATAATCATTTCCAGTTCTCTGATTCGCCGGGTCACTGATACATGTGAAGAATAACTTTTAGTTTTAAAAGAATTAATAAGGTTTCTTACTTCCCCTAGCAAATCTCCTGCATGGAAATCCCAGATGCTTTTGCCAAGCAATTCCGATCTGGAACAACCGGCAATATAATTCAAGAAAAAATCATTCACTTCAATAATCCTGTCACCGGCATCGGCAAAGACGACCCCTTCACCCATGCCTGAAATCATAGCCCGCAATTTTGCGGCTTCCAAGTCGGCATCGTTCCTTGCTTTTAAAAGCTTTAGCTCATTCTCCCTTGATTCCGTGACATCAATAAACAATTCAACACCACCGGCGAACTTTCCGCTTATATCTTCTAAAAAGGAACCGCTGACAAGAAATTTCCTCAGATGATTATTTATATCAATGGATATCTCCAAATTATCGTATTGGCTGGCCTCCCGCATCGCCCTTTTCAAAGGGCATTCATCTAATTCATGACAACACCGGAAAATTTCGTAGCATGGTTTACCAATCACATTCTTGTAATCAAGATTGAAACACTTAACGGCGGCATTGTTAATCTCCCTTATCCTTCTCTTTGCGTCAACTACGATTACGGGCTCGGCCATGCTTTGAAAAATGGTATGAAACTTGTTTTTTTCGTTGGTCAGTATGCGGTTTACTTCCTGAAGCTGGCTAACTCTCGAATCCTTCGAAATATTTGACCACTCTGAACAGAAGCCGATTTCAAAACGGTCGAAGTATAAGTTTATTTTGCTTAAAATATCCTTCTTTTCCACTTCGTTCAGTTCTGCTACGCTCTCCAATACCACAATATACGACTGACGGTAATATTTTATCAGACCCAGAAACATGGAAAGGGTAACACCCCGGGCGCGGTGCAGCTTTGCCTCTTTTATACCGAAAGCCACAGTTTCGTCACACTCGCACTCCCCGTCTACATGTAGGAAATTTGTCCTTTCCTGAGCTTTAAACAAATTTTCAATCCCCTTGGTTATTCCTCTAACTGATAACACCCAGTCATCCATCCGGGTAGATGTGTAGCGAGTATATTCACCTTGTTTAGCTTTGTTAATCAAAACGGCAATAATATTTTCCTCGTTTTTATTTAATATTTCTATGATTTTTTCCAAGCCTTGCACCTCTCAAATCAAGAAAATTATTTAATAATGCAAAGACGGTATATAAGAATTATTCCTTACGGGCAATGCCCATTGATTACATCGGCCTGTATGCCGCGAATATTAGTGGGGACGAGGGATTCAAAGACTTATATATTTTACTCTAGGAAACGGCGAGCACAAGTACCTATGGTTGCCTCGAAAGTCGCTAAAAGCAACTTTCTTGCAATCAGTTCGACAGATTTTTCCTCTTAAAAGCAGTATCATATAGAATTTGTTGTTTATCTTTAAATATCCTGCAATTTAGCTGACAATTTTAAAATATATGGTCATAAAATTTACTTAGGTAGAGCTAAGTGGCGCTTGATAACAGGCTCTTACAGGGTCTTAATTATAGCAAAAATGCAAAAGTATTAACCCTAAAAAATTCTTATACTGCAAAAGATATATTGATTTACTCGTATAACCCAGTATAATTAAATTGATATATTTGTTTGTCAATTATTTACCTAATATATGGCTAATACAGGGATATCTGTCATTAATATATCTGAATCTAGGTCGCACATAAAAATATACCTGGAGTACCCGGTTATGGCTATAACTAGGTTAGCCGCTCCGCCGGTAAAGGAAAAGGAGTATTGGGGGAAGGTGGGGTAAAGGATGCCACAGAGAATTTTAACGGTTGACGATGACCCGAAAATATTAAAAATCTTACAGCACAGTCTTGGTAAGGAAGGCTTTGAAGTGATAACTGCATCCAGTGGTGAGGAGGCTTTGCAAAAAGCCAGGCAATCATCACCCGACTTGGTTATACTGGACCTAATGATGCCTGGTATGGACGGTTTTGAAACTTACCAGAAGCTGAAGGCGCAGCGGGAGGTGCCGATAATTATCCTATCCGCCAGGACCGAAGAGGTGGATCGGGTGGTAGGGTTTAGGATGGGGGTAGACGATTACCAGACCAAGCCCTTTAGTCCCACTGAGTTGGCCTTGCGGGTGAAAGCTGTTTTGAGAAGACTTGGTGAGCCAAAGGTTAACCTTGAAAATATGTTGAAATATGGTAACTTGACTCTGGATTACACGAAGCGTACCGTTGCGGTGAATAACAGTAAGGTTGAACTGACTCCGAAGCAATTTGAACTACTTTGGTTGATGGCCTCCAATCCAAACCGGGTATTTACCAAAGCGCACCTGCTGGATAAAATATGGGACAGCTCTTTTTACGGCGATGATAATACAGTTACTGTTCATATCAGGAGACTGCGCGAAAAGGTTGAAACCGATCCTTCAAATCCTGAATATATAAAAACCGTCTGGGGAATGGGATATAAATTTGAGTACGAGGGTTAAAACAATTAAAAACAAGTCTAAAAAAAGTTGGTGGGAATATACCATATGACGCTCTACTTTAGCACGGTTAGTCTCTAATATTCTAGCAATTGATGCTATTGTTTCTCCTTTATGATAGAAAAGAAGCATTTTGGCTCGTTCAATGTGACTTACACTTTCTGTTCTTGAATGTATAATTTTTTCTAATTTATTTACTTCTTCTGTTGTTAAGTCTAATTTTGATCTTTGGCTCATGAATGGCATAGTTTATTTTCCCCACTTATTATTTATTACAGGGAATTATATACCATGTCGATTTGTGGTTCAATAATAATTAAGAATTGCTCTCCTAGGTGGAAGTTTTAAATGTTTTTGAGCGCTTATAAGAACTATCAAAAGACGGGATTTTCTTCCGTCTTTTGATAGTTCACCTAGAACTTGAGGGTGAAAGTCCCTTAGTATACTAAAATATAATGAAAATTAAATGAGGTTGATTATTTTGTTATATATCAAAAACATTCTTCTTCTTATTATTATCATTGCAGTATTGGTAATTTATGTACATGTAGATACTATCGGAAATGAGGCATGGAAAAACTTAGAACTTCAAAAAGCATTATTTTTGTATTACATAGGTCTAGTGTTAATTACTATTTGGAGTTTTTTATTAGGTATAACTGGCCGGTATGGCATGCAAATCACTAAAAGAATGCTTATTATTCAAGCAATTATTGTACTTATTTTTATATTAAATACTATCTGGGTCCAAATAAGACTAATATTTTTACCAAACTTCTTGAAATTCTTTTTTAATAACCCTTCCATTAAAATAATAACATTTGCCTGGTTGGGACTTATAATAGCAGCTATTGTCAATAAGTATTTTATTGAAAAGAACGAGTAATCTAGTATGGTGATTCCTAATTAATATTGCAATTAAGACCTGTATAGGATAAGATTCTCCACAAATAAATGTTAGAGGAAAATGCTATGCCGTTTAAAAGCGGCGTTTGTCAAGATAGTTGTCGCATAAGTGTTAACCCGAGTTTCGATTCCCAGTAGAAGAAATAGGCTAAAATAGTTATTTCCCGATCACAGAAACCTTTATTTTACTAGGTTGGGGTGCCTGATTTTCGAAAGTTATGACCTAAAATTTACTTACACTCTGCCAATTCTATTGCATTTTACTATCAATTTCCAAGTAACGAATCTAAAACCTTCGCCTTTAGGCGTTTTTTTAATGCGGTTGGGTTATTAGATATGCGTCTTACCTAGCATACGTTTACGAAATAAATTAATTTGTCATTTTATAAGCTACTTTTGAACTCAACAAGTCCTGATATTGCTGAGTTTTTATAATTTTAGGAGTAGTACAGAAAAATGATATTTGGATATATCCTGCTATACTGTTAGCTACGCCAGGAACTTAGTACCTAATTTATATAAATGATTAAAAATAATTCTATGTAATCCAAAATAACCCAAAACGGCCTTTGCTTTTCTTTTCCCATTGTTGTAGAGTAATAATTATTTGTAGGAAAGAAGTGTTTCTATGGGTGGCATTTCAAAGCAGACTGTTACTGGCAAAAATTATTATTATACAATAAACACCAAAAGGGTCAATGGATAACCACGTATTGTTTCGAAAAAATACTTAGGTAAGGGAAAAGTGTTTGGTATTGAGAGAACAATTGTTTCTGTGTTCAACCCTTCATTATTAAAAGGACACCTTCAAGGAATTCATAATAACCTGTCTAAAACTCAAAAACTATTATACTTATGATGGAACTGTGGATAAGTCAAGGTTAGTACTGCATAATTTCCGACTAGCACAATTGCCTATGGTTGCCTCGAAAGTCGCTTAATTAAGCGACTTTCTCGTGTTAATAAACTGTTAATATTTTCGTAACCTCAATGTAAGCTTAGTAAAATATAATTGCTTTAAAGAAATAATAAGTTAAAAAACATGACGATTACTGCACTCTTTACTCTTCTAGCCATAAATATGTGGAAAAATTTTTAAAAAATATCCGTTAGGAATCGGTCAACCTGAGACTAGAAGTTGCGAGGAAAGTATTTAAAAACATAGGTAAATAGAGGAGGCTTGAATTTATGGAAAAATGGGTATGCAATGTTTGTGGTTATGTTTACGACCCCGTAGAAGGGGCTAATGGAGTGACACCGGGAACGCCCTTTGAAGAATTGCCGGAAGATTGGGTCTGCCCGGTATGCGGCGTCGGTAAGGACGAGTTTGAGAAAGAGTAGTTTTGGCAAAAAATATTGAAGGTTGATTCCAATGGCAAAATATAAATATTTTAGACACCCTGGGTTAGGGAGGGAATAAGGAATGCAAATAGGTATGGTCGGGTTGGAACGAATGGGTATGAATATCTGCCGGCTCATGTTAAAGGGAATGCATGAAGTGGTTGCTTACAACTGCACCAGGGAAAAAGTGATCCAGATGGTTGAAGAGGGTGCTGTCGGCGCTGCTTCTCTGGAAGAATTGGTGCAAAAACTTACCCCGCCACGGATTGTTTGGCTCATGCTTACAGCCGGAGGACCTACTGAACAGCATATTCGATCTATTGCCCTTCTGCTTTCCCAAGGGGACATCTTGATCGACGGAGGAAACAGTTATTACAAAGATGATCTAATACGCTCGGAGGAATTAAAACCTTTCGGCATTCACTTTTTGGATGCCGGCATTTCCAGAGGAGTTCAAGGGTCGCAAAGCAGTTACTACATCATGGTCGGCGGCGATAAGGCAGATTTTAGACGTGTTGAACCGGTTTTTCGTTCTCTGGCTCCAGGAGACGGATATTTATATTGTGGGCCAACCGGTGCCGGACATTTTCTAAAAATGGTCCATGACGGAATTGAGTATGCCATGATGGAAGCCTACGAGGAGGGGTTTGAAATTCTCAAATCATCCCCCTATCGAAAGTATCTACAACTCGAAAAGGTTGCCCATCTCTGGAATAACGGCAGTGTGATCCGTTCTTGGATACAGGGGCTTATGGAATCGAATTTCCTGAAGGACCCCGATCTTACATCCATCGAGGGCTACGTGAATGATTTTGGCTTTTCATTTTTTAATAGAATTAACTGAGGACAATCCCCATTATAAGTTTCACCTGCGGATAAAACATAAGCTACTGGAAAGAAGATTGTAATTTTGAGTTTTATAATTTAACTAAAGAGGCTTTCATAGGACAAAAAAATTCAAATTACTTAATTAATTATTGTTGGTTTATATGTTACGGTACTTTGAGGTACCTTCTATAAAGGTAAAGAAAATTAAATTAGTGAGGTGTTGACAGATGTCTTTAGGAGAACAAATATACAGTTTCTTTACCCCAACGGTTACATCGATAGGTATTGGTTCCTCCAAGAAAATTGGTGAGCAAGTAAAGGTCTTGGGTGGTACAAGGGCACTGATTGTCACCGACAAAATCATCGCAGCCACTGGCATCTCCAATCAAGTTAAGACTCGGGTAGAAGAAGCGGGTGTCAAGGTATTTATCTTTGACGGAGCAGAACCGAACCCAACTGATATAAAAGCCCATGACGGGTTGAGGGTTTTTCAAAAAAACCAGTGTGATATGATCATTTCCCTCGGAGGTGTCAACTCTCATGATTGCGCCAAGGATATCTGCATTGTCGCCAGCAATGGTGGCATCCGTGATAGCGAAGGGATCGATAAATCCGGCAAGTCCATACCTCCGTTTGTTTCGATCAATACCACTGCTGGCACTGACAGCGAAATGACCCCTTTCTGCATTATTAGCGGCAATCCTTTGTATTATCGGGGAGATAGCCGCTGGTACTGCATATGAAAGTGAACTACCCGCCACCTAAGAGATGTAGGCTTCCTGTTTTATCGACCATAGCTTGCTGTCACAAGGACTACAAGTCTTACGCAATCTCAGTCAAGCGTAACTTCGGGTGGTCCCCGCCCTAGTTTGTCCGTAGCTCTCCATAGCCGTGTATAGGGCCAAACTGTTGTGATAGAGCCTCTAGAAGACGCTTCCTGTTGGACAGTAAAAGAGTAGAAGAATTATATAAAATTTCCCTAAGAAACTAGCTGTGAGGACCTCCAATAAATGGGGATCCTTTTTTACTCTTCTTAATAAAATTTACCCTTATTGAAAAACTGTTGTGCTTTGAGGAGTAACGATCCTATATCTCTTACAATGGTTGATATAGATTTTTTTAAAAGATACAGCTAAACGAGCAATTTGATTGAGAAGGCCAATAAGACACTATACCAAGCAAAAAATGATGGCCGTAATAGGGTTGTCCATGAATAGTAATCGGCTGGGATGGGTATTTATGAAAAGTAACCAACTGGCCTAGATATAAATAGATTCTATGGACTGTATTTTATGTCAATAAAACCAGACAGGAGGATATAATGACATATGCGATAAATTTGTATTTTGATGGAAAAAGTGAAAGGGCCATTCAACACATTTGGGATGAACTTGCTAAAGATGAGACTAGTACTTATATGGTTGAAATTGACAGCAGACCCCATATTACCTTGACAATTTATCATGATATTGACATCAATGATTTTGAAAAACGCTTTACCCAATTCACTAATACTACCCATTCTATCGAGATTAAATGTAATTATATTGGAGTTTTTCCCAAAAATAAAGGAACTGTATTTTTAGCACCTACCATGACAGATAACTTAATGAAAATGCATAGGGATTTTCACCACTTATTTGAGGATTATGGCAATCAGGAGTGGGATTACTACAAATCGAATTGTTGGTTTCCCCACTGTACAATATCAAATGAGACATCGGATGAAGTAGTACCGGAGATAATTAGACGGGTTTTAAACATCTTCCAACCCATGAAAATAAGAATTGAGTCTATAGGTATTGTTAAACTTTACCCCATAAAATACTTAAAAGAACAAAAATTAATAGACTGATATTATTTATTAAACCCACATTCCGTACCCTTAAGGAAATAAATCAATAATTATTACAAACAGATAAACTTAGGCTGAAATTTAAATATTTTTTGTTGAAAAATGCAATGGTAATAGATGTTTTTTTGCAGGAGAAACAAGCAATGATGTCAAATGCCTCCTTAATAGATTAGGAGGGTAAGTAAATGGAAAACCAAATACTACAAAATATTAATAGCTTACAGGTGGGGCCCAGCGCAATAATAGCTGCACTTACCCGAGAAATAAATTTAGTACAAATCATTAACAATCAGGTAATCTGGGATGAAAAACAATGTAATAATTCACCAGGCCTTTATGTAGAAGCTATGATTATAAACATATTGACAGACCGAAAACCTTTGTACCGAGTATCTGAATTTTTTAAAGATATGGACGTAGAAGCATTATTTGGTCCAACGGTACAAGCAACTGATTTCAACGACGATGCTTTAGGAAATACATTGGATCGATTAGCTGAATCAAATCTAGACCATTTGTATTCTAACATAGTTTTACAAGCACATTTAAAACACCGTTTTAGAGTAGATTTAGCACATGGTGATACTACATCCATTACCGTTTATGGAGATTATGCCAATGCTTCGTCGGAGACATTAAACATAGTTCGAGGATTTAACAAAGACGGCCATCGGGACTGCAAGCAGATAGTAGCTGGTGCAGTAGTAACTCCCGAAGGAATACCTCTTATGGGAACAATAAACGATGGCAACTTAAACGTTGTGAAATGGAATCAACAAATAATCGAACAATTGCCGGAAATGTTAAAATCACTTAATAGTCCAGAAACCATATACGTAGCTGATTCAAAACTGGTTACCATAGATAACCTAAAACATTTAGCCAAGAAAAACATTCGCTTCATATCCCGAATTCCTGAGACATTTGGAATAGTACCGTCACTTAAAGATTGGGCCTTTCGCCAAGATAAGTGGCAAGAAATAGAGAATATATCGCCGGATAAAAACGCTGCTGTATATAAGCTTCAGTCCATAAAAGTGAAATTGGGCGACCGTCGTTACCGGTTTATTATCGTACATTCATCAAATCTTGATCAAAAGAAAGAAAAAACATTGAAGCGTACTGCTGAGAATGAACAGAAAAAATTAGAAAAAATCTGTAAAGAAATTAGTAAACAAGAATTTGCTTGCGAAAAAGATGCCATCTCGTACTTAAGACATATGAAAAAGAAACAAGACGGACAGTTCTACCATTTAGATGCGGAAGTAATTGCTGAAGAAAAAAAAGGTGTAGGGCGCCCCAAAACAAAAGAAAAGTCCCCCGTAAAAATAGTTTATCGCATAAAGGCTATAGTTAGTGTAATGAATGAAACGGCCTGGCAAATGGCAAAAGAAAGGGCATCAACATTTGTACTGATCACCAATTTAAAAAATCCAAGGGAAAATACAGCAGAAACAATCCTTCGGCATTACAAAGAACAAAACACAGTGGAAATGCGCTTTCGCTTTCTAAAAAACCCCGCAATATTAGGTCAAGTCTTTTTGAAAAAGCCGTCAAGAGTGAAAGCACTTGGATATATATTCTTGATAACCCTGTTAATTTATGCACTTATGGAACGTAGAGTTAGACAAAATCTAGCAGCAGAAGGGAAAGCCCTTCAATTAAGCTATCGTTCAAAAGTTAAACAACCAACAGGAATGTTGATTTTGCAAGAGATGACGAACTTTACAATAATTCATATTACCCATAAATTAGGAAGAAGAGAGAGGTATCTACCAACCAAAACAAGCAAACAACAATTAGAAATAATCCGATTGACAGGATTTGATGAGTCGATATACCTAAAAGAATTATCTATAGTATCATAAGCCCATAACTACTCACCCTAAAATGTTAAATTTGTTCATTAAAAACATTAAGGTGTTTTACATTTATTACAATGTAAATATATTTAATTAATGTAAATATAAAGTTCAATAGTGAGGTATAAAAAGTGCAAATTCAATAATATGTCATGTTAATAAAAGTAAATTTATCGGCCTAAAGCAAAATTGCTTGTGTTTGTATATGCTAGATGCGGAACGTGGGATTAAATAACGCCGTGATAGTGTTTCAGATACTTTCATAAATCACCCGCTTATTTGTTCCATTACTTGTATTTCAGGAAGTACATGCCTGCCTGAGTCTTCTGCGGCAGTATTACAGATTTTCAACACTTCCAAAGGAAAGTGGTTTGCCGCGAGTGCACTAAGCAATGTAATAGTCGGAAGATTAAAAGCCACCTAGCGGGATGGCTTTTAATGTGTGACAGACAGTCGCACACCAAAAACCCCTAGAAGACAATCCCAGGGGTTAATATATTATATAAACTTTTACAATTCCATCAAAACTACACAGCGTGAATATTAAGGTCAAGCGTTCGACCTATTAGTACCGGTCAGCTAAACACATTACTATGCTTACACACCCGGCCTATCTACCTGGTGGTCTTCCAGGGGTCTTATTCTTGCGAAGGGAAACCTAATCTTAAGGTGGGCTTCGCGCTTAGATGCTTTCAGCGCTTATCCCTTCCGGATATAACTACCCGGCATTGCCGCTGGCGCGACAACCGGTACACCAGTGATCCGTCCATCCCGGTCCTCTCGTACTAGGGACAGCTCCTTGCAAGTTTCCTGCGACTGCGATGGATAGGGACCGAACTGTCTCACGACGTTCTGAACCCAGCTCACGTACCGCTTTAATGGGCGAACAGCCCAACCCTTGGGACCTACTACAGCCCCAGGATGCGATGAGCCGACATCGAGGTGCCAAACCTCCCCGTCGATGTGAACTCTTGGGGGAGATAAGCCTGTTATCCCCGGGGTAGCTTTTATCCGTTGAGCGACGGCTCTTCCACTCGCACCCCCAATATTTCACCTGTACTTATTCAAAATCACTACTTTATTTTCCTTCTAATCTCGTCAGTACAACTAATAAATTATTTTTATTCAACCCGTAAGCTTCATAGTCTTCACAGCTGAAATTCCGTATAAAAGGTGAAACCTTTAGCTCGTTTTCTGCAACCCACAGAAGAACTACTTTTTTCCTGGCCCGTGTTATAGCTACATACAACACCTTTTTCTCATCATTTAGAATCGTGTTATAATCTCTTTCATAAATCTCACTCTTCTTATTCTCTGCCAGCTTATTCAGATCTTCAATTTTTTTCTTGTTAGGGTAGTGAAAAGAATCAAACTGCAATATAAACACATAGTCAAATTCCAGTCCCTTGACACTATAAGCATCTGTAAAGAAAACTGGCTTCTTAGCAGATTTATAGTTAAAGCGGGCGCTGTACCTCTCTGTAGTAATCAAATCAAAAGAACGGGCCAATGCGCTCTGCACCGGAGGGGCAACCCGGCGATGCAATTCCTCTTCATATCTGTGAATAACAGCTATAGAGCAACCCGGATCCTCACTTAGCCTATTTTTTATCTCCTGAACCAAGTACCGGTGCATTTCATTATCACTGGAATAAAAACGTATTTCCGGTCTGTCACCTTCCTTGACAAAATCTACAGCATCCAGGCGGTCATTTTGCACATCATCAAAATTTATAGCATTGGCCAGGGTCATAATCTGCTTGGTAGAGCGGAAGTTTTTAGTTAGGGTTCGGTTCCTCCTCCCCTGCAGCTGCAGTCCCAGGTTAGCATAAGTATGAGGGGTTCTTTTATAAATTCGCTGCTTGGGATCCCCGGACAAGACAATTGACTTATTAGTATACTGAACCAGTGCTTTAATCTGCATAGGCTGCAAATCCTGCACCTCATCAACAAAAATATAGTCATAATACATAGTGCGGGGAATGTGCTCTCTATTTTTAAGCAGCAAAAGAGCATAGTCCTCCATATCCAGGTCCCGGTGAAATCTTTCTTCCATCCACCTGCAGTACTCCTCAAAAACAATATATATGGTATTGCGCTGTGCCTTGGTTAATCTGGGATTGTGACTCCGGCCGGTGCGTTCAACTTCCAAATAATCTTTCTTATTTACATAACCGTTTGCTTTCATCCATAAAAATTCTTCCAGTAGAAAGGTACCATTTTGCGTGCTAAAAAATCGCTCTTGTGAAGAAAGTTGCCCATATTCATCAGAAGACATAAACTGCTCCCGCATAACATTAACCCGATTTAACAATGTGCTTTCGTGCTCTTTAATGTTTCTTATAGATGACGGGTAGGGTTTTATTACAAAACCGGCTTCTTTAAGCATTCGATAAGCCATCCCATGAAAGGTTAACATATGCAACTCATGTTTATCCCTTACTTTATCGTAAATAGGAGAATCTTTAACCCGCTTTTTTGCATCATCAATAAGAGTTTTACTAAAAGATAAATAAAGAATTCTCTGCCTCTTGTGTTCCTGCTCCATTAACTTTAACAACTTATAAAGTAAGGTTATACTTTTTCCACTGCCGGCAGATCCGTTGATAAGCATCTGCTCCTCATACTGCAGCACTAAAGCCATCTGCTCGCGGGTCAATTCAATTCCGGTGAAAAGGCTCTTCACATCACAATAATTTTGCCAGGCCCGGGCTGCGCTCAGAAAAAATTCCATCATATTATTCACGGCTTGAGGTATTTCTGTCAACAGCAAACTCACCCTCCCTGCAGATTAATAAGTGATTGCACATGCTACAGTGTCTGCCCGGTTCAGCTATAATTTCATCCGGTAGAATTGCTGAAATTAATTCCTTTATCCATTCTTTTTCGTTTAAAACATCATTATTATAGGCATTTTTAATCTTATATTTTTTCGTTACATAATACTTGCTTCTTAACCGCTGAAGACTGTCCATGGCCTTGGGATAGCTAACATTTTGAAACTGCCGGTATTCCCTTAATTCTTTAACTGACGAAGTCTTAATTAAATTTTCCTTTAGTGCCGAGGTCCACTGGGGAAAAAGGGGAAAAAGATTATCCTTGACCGCTTCTTCGCCGCCTGCCTGCCGGGATAAAAGAGATCCTATAGCAGCAAAGACCAGCCGCTGGTGAAAATCAGATTCATATACCGGGTGTAGCTGTAAGATATTTGTATAAAAAAATTTTCTGGGGCAAAAATCCAAGTCCAACCAGGCAACAGCAGGAATCTCCTCTACTAAGGTCATCTGGTTTATGATATCCTCACCCTCATCAATTCCCGGGGCACATTCCGTAACTGCCAAGTCCAGCTCACTAATATCTGTTTCAGATTTTTGCGTTCTGTCCACACTATTATAAAGAGAGGTTAAAATCTTAAATAAGAAATTTTCACTGTCATATGACTGCAAGTCCTTAATCCAACTAACTGCTAGAGTCTGCCCCTTAAAAAAGCAAAGGCTATTGAACAAATAATATTTTAAAATAGATTCCCTGTTTTTGTTATACGTATAGTCAACTAGCAAACAATGCCATATAACTTTATATGTATCAGGAAACTGGAGCCTGGCTGCTTCTTTTAACCATGTGTGGGTCAAATAAGCCGGCATACTGTTTATCCTTTTTATGTATTTTACCAAACTTTTCATGGACAAATCTGTTATATGAAGGCTTTCAGTGTTTAATATTAACCCGGCCAATTGCTCAATATTGTGTATCTCCTGTTTCTTGGTTCTTTCCTCCGATTTTTCCTTAGATTTTAGATTTAATAGAACAACTAAAAACCTTCTTAATTCTCGCCTGGTTGCCTTCCAGTCAGACGGGAATGAGTATTCTAAAGCACTTTCTAGTCTGTCAGTTATAATAGCTGATAAAGATAACGAGGTTTTTACTTTATACCATATTTGCCGAAGCATCTCTAGATGACTGTTAATACTCATCTCCTCCCCCTCGTCTGGTAACAGGTGCAGTAGGGTTTGCTCCAACTCCAGGTTAAGGGCAAGAAGTTGCTTTAGAGTAACAGCATAACGCTCCTCCAATATATAAGGAAAAACACGAAAAGGGTTGGTTAAATATTTTTTTGTTCTGTTGCGAAGGGTAATATCTTTTGCCTCATTATCAAAAATACTACTGACATGAACCAAATCACCTAGCACTTTTAACCTTTCATTTATCTCGGCAAGTGAGCTTACTCCCTCCATATAAGGCTCCAAATCTTTAAGCAGCGCACCGGCCCGTGCACCAGAAACCCCCTTATCTTTAACCCAGCCAGAGGTAATACATTCTATAAAAGTATCATACCTCAGGTAAATAATATCCTTTACCTTCTTACACTCGTAAAGATAAAAAAGAAATTTGCCTGCCGGATAAGCTATAATATTATCTTTCTCTTCTTCATTATTACCGTTAAGTTCATCACGCAGAGATTGATTTAAAGGTTCCGCTGATAAAGCTACATACTGCATTTTCCCGCGCTCCGGACGGTTACCTGGAATAGTTAAATACCGTTTAAATTCCACCGGAGAAGAAAAAGAACAGATATTTAATGCAAGCTCGTCCGCCTGGACCCCGGTATTTCCACAAACCTCCTCACCAGGTCCTAAATTTCTTCCTTCTAAGAATTCTAGAAAACGGGTTCCTCTTTTTATAACGATCTTCTCTCCATGGTTCCAGTGTTCACAGGATGTTCTGGCAGCAGTTTCATAGAGTTCCTGCCACCCTCGAAAGACTGATGGAAATCGTTGGTCATAAGGAATGCGAAAAACTACCGGTATGCCCCAACCCCGACACAGGTGAAAGAAAGCCATTTCACAGGCATCTAATTTATTGAAATGATAGGCATAAATAACCCTGATGTGACTATGCCCTAATCTTTCTGCTAAATGCCCGGCATTTACAGCTTCCCTATCCCGCAACAATTGCTGCACCTGCCGGTCACTGACTAAACTGTGAAAAATATCCCGGAACACTTCTTCTGTCCCGCTCTCCCCAGTTAAAACCGGCAGTTGCCTGATCCCCAACTCTACAGCAAAACAAAAACTTCGTACAATTTCTGCCTCTTGATTTTCCATACTTTTTATCACTGCAGGCGACTGGCCCAACATATTATTTAAGCAATTTCGCACCTTAGTAGCTAAAAATATCTGGGTAAAGGGGAAATTCCAATTAGGGTAGAGTAAAGACTGCAAGTTATCATAGGTTAGTATGCTTCTTTTAATTTCGGGGTTAGGAACCTTGTCCTGCAAATACACAGCAAGTTCAGAAACGGGTGTCAGATGTATTTCATTCATGTTAAAAGTAAGCTTATCATAAAACTCTATCGGGTTAAGATATGTTTCCACCTTAAACACTAGATTTCACTCCCGTATAACAAATCACTCCAACAGTTAACAGTATTGGCCCGGGCTAATTTATCCTTGACGTGAACATACAGATTCTTTTTTGCCCTGGTTAAGGCTACATACAAAAGTCTCGTCTCTTCAGCCACAATCTCGGTGTTTTCCGAAGACTTAAGCTGCTCCCAATAACTGTTGCGAAATACATTTCCCTGCATATTTAGCTGATACCCCATAATATAACTGCCGCTTTCCTCCCGCAAAAGAACCTGCTGGCGATCATCACGCAAAAACTGGTGGTCAGTTACAGGCAAAATCACATGATCAAACTCCAAGCCCTTAGCTTTATGAACTGTCATACACCGGAAACGGTGACTTCTCTCCTCCGGGGATGCAGTCATAGGCAGCACATCCGTATCAGTTTGCATCTTCAGGCGTATAAATTGTTCAATCCCGTGCCAGGTCATAACTGTATCCGAGAAATATTTCTGCAGTATATATAAAAGGTAATCTAAATTCAGCTGATACTCTATTTTACAGGTCTCGGCCTCTTTTAACAGCAAATCCCGATCCTGGTCCGGTTGAAGTTTTCTCATTTTATCAATAAAACGACGGGCATAAACCCGGGCCGGCTCAATTTCCCCAATAATCCTTTTCAACACTTGCAATACCGGATAACCATTCGCCATTTCTCTGTATGCCTGCCACTGTTGCCAGTCCGGCTGTGCCTGAAATAAATCCGCTAAAAATCTTTTTTCGGCATTAAATTCTTTAAGAACAATGTAATTGGATAAGGTATTTGCACCATAGGAAGAATGGTGGAGGGCAAAATAGTCCCGCTGAAGATTCTGATTAATCAGTACCCTGAGCATAATATAAAATTCTCGAACAGCCACGGTGCGATAAAAGTTCCCTCTTACCTCCCCATCACAGAAAAACCCCAATGACTGGCACCATTCAGTTAAATCCTGCACATCTTGATTAGAACGAACTAGTATGGCTGTGCTTTCATTAACCTTCCATCTTCCACCCAAACTTTTTAAAATCTCACCTAATTTGGCCCAGGTAACATAGTGTACCAGACCCACCCCGTCTTTATCTTTACTTAACGACTGCAGTTTGTCGTCTGGCCCGTATCTGAATTTTATTACCTTACTGTTCCATTGTTCAAATAAAGGATTCAGCTGAACTAATAATTTTGCAGTGCTGCGATAATTTTTCTGAAGGGGGTATTGCATAACCTGCTCACTACCCAAACCCTCCTCAAGCTGCCGAAAGGCAGTATAATCGGCTCCCCGAAATCGGTAAATGCTCTGTTTTTCATCTCCCACCACAAACAGCCTGCAATCCAACTGCTTCCTTAGCCAGAGCAACAGCTTAACTTGAATGACATCGGTATCCTGAAACTCATCTATGAATAAAAAGCGAATAGGTAGTCCTTTCTGTAAATCTTGTACTTCTTGCAGGCGCTCTAGCTCACGAATAAGATCTGATATCTCCCATTTATTTTCCATGTTTTTAAATTCCTTTAATTCTACATGGAGTCTTTGTAATATGAATCGCAAAAAAATAACAAAATTATCAATATTCTCTCCCAAATCTAGTTCCTGCGCAATTTTATCACTGCTTAATGACTTGTTTTCTAATACTGAATTTACATACAGGACTATATTAACGAGTAGAAACTGTGGCACATACATAAACATCTGATATTCTGCAGGATACTGCAGTGCGTACTCATCTATAGCTTTTTCAATTATTCTTCTTTTCTGAAAATGATACCCGCGTAAAGCTACTGATGGGGAAAATCCTAACTCTTGGCCAACCGTTCCCAGTAAGTATTTGGCAAAGGCATGTACAGTTGATATTTGCATTTTTTGGGTATCCTCAAGCCACTCTAAATATTTTCTCTGCCCGGTTACATGATAATAATTTATTAACTTTTCCGCCAACCTCTGCCTCATCTGAACCGCGGCTTCGTTGGTAAAGGTTATCATAACTATTTCGGCAAAAGAAAGAGACGGATCTATGTGCTTAAGGTAAAGCAGACGATTAATCATAACTGTGGTTTTTCCGGTGCCAGCACCGGCGGAAATCATCAGATGCACATCTGTCCGGGCATGCTCTATAGAAAATTGCTCAGCATTAAAGTTAGTAGTTTTACAAATACATTTGCAAAGAAAATCTTCTGAAACTACACCATCTACAATAGTTAACTCATGATCAGGTATAGAACTACTTTCTATTTGTTCCCAGTATAATAGACCGTATTGTCTAGCTTTAATCAAAAAGTGGTTTTTTTCGTAGTTTTCCAAAGAATCACTTGTAAAAAGATAAATTTTTATCCCCCGTGATATTTGCTTAGTTATATGACTAGCTAAGGATTCATTAATCTCTGAAGTATAAATTAGCAATGAGTATTTGGGTTCATTTCCCATCATAGCACCAATCCCTAACGTTTGTTATAAATACTGGTTGTAGATTTATTCACTGACAATTCAACATTTTCCTGCTTTAAGTTTATTTTTATTACTTTTATCAGTTATCTTTTTAAACTATAATGTTAGGTTAAATATTATTAACAAAATAAGCCACGGTTTTTAAGAGTTCACATAATGGCCACAATACCTTCTGAATTATCTATGATTGTAACAGACGGTTATGACTGTAGTTTGTCAGTATCTATTGTCCTGGATAAAAAAATATCGCCCTAGTTTTCGGGCGATATTTTTTTATCCAGGTATCTTAACAAATATCATACTCAAATTGCTGTCGATAATAATTGACCGGCCAATCTTTAAGCCGCGGTGTAAATATGTAAGCCAAATCTAGCAAAAGTTTGCAATCTTTTTATTGAACCGTCCATATAATCCCACTGCTGCCAGGATGTATCACGTTTTCTATAACTTATGTACATACTTTAGAGTATGAGGCTTGTCTTTCCTTGTCAATTTTTTGCAACCCATTTAAATCTCTGTTTATGCTTATTTAAGTGACTAGACCAAGAAATTATATTATCATGTTGGAGTCGACCAACTAATATACCGGGAGCAATATTTAACTTCTCGGCAAATTTACGTGTAGAATCATGATCAATTATCCCTTTATCAATAAAACGTTTATATTTTGAAGAAGGAATTAAAAAATCTGCTGCAAATTGATTGGCTTCATCTTCTAATTCCCCTTCTCGCCCATTGTATTCAAGAAAAATCTCTCGTTTGCCATGCAAAATTATATGTCCCGCCTCATGAAAAAAGCTAAACCACAAATGGTCATCGGTTTTATATCGTAAGCTTAATTGAATTAGGGCTTTCTGTGGAGTTAACCACCGTGCCACTCCACTAACAGGGCATTTTGGCAACTCAGGAATAAAAACAACTGCAATACCCGCATCAGCACAAATTCTAACCATATCTTTAATGAATACTTCAGGAACTTCTTTTGTAAGACTTTTAATATGCATGAGTGATTTTCGAAATTCTGATACACTGAATGGCTTACAGTCAATTTTTTGTGCTTTAATTTCTCCTTGCCTAAGCCATGCAGATACTGCTCCTGGTTCAGTGTCAAAGACACTAGATTTACGAAAAACTAATCCTGACGTGTTTAAAATATTATCCCAAGTATCCTTCCAAACCTCAATTGATGCAACTCCATAGAAATTAAGCAACTCTTGCAATTGTCTGATTTTATCTTTAAATTCCTTAATCCACCCATATTCAATCATTTTCTTTACAGGTATCTGTTTTAGCCATTCTATTTGAGCTTCTAATCGTTCCTTTTCTTTCTGCATTGCTAATTGTTCCTGATAATTACGTTCCAAGTTATTCCAAAATGTAGCCGGAACACCTAACACCCGCTCCAATTGCAAGGCAGTTTCCGGAGTAATTGCAGATTTACCCTTTATAATTTCGTTTATGGTCTTTACTGGTCTACCAGTGCGTTTAGCTAGATCAGCTTGTGTCATTCCTAAATGTTCGAGCGTTTCCAGCAAAGTTACACCGGGTGGAATTGCATAATCCGGAGTGAATTCATAATTTCCTTCATTTAGCCCTTTTTTACTAGTCACGGTGCTCACCTCCTTCAAAATTAATGGTAATCCATAATATTGACAACCATTATTTCTGTGACTCTACTTAGATCGATTCCACCATCTTCTTTTCTTGGTATCGGCTCAGTAGGTTTAAAAATAATTCTGTATGGATGTCTAATATCTACTGAAAAATGATCCTCCCAATTTTCTCTTAATTCATGTAATCTTGGTGGAGGTAAGTGACTTATATCCGATAAACAGCTTGCCGCCCGCAATTCAGATAATCTTTGCTGGATTTTAAAGCCGTTTCCTTGACCCCACTTTTTTATAATCTCTTGACCCGAGTCGCAGATTTTTTTAAGTTTTCTAGTTTTAAATTTTATTAACATATAATATTCCCCGATTACAAAAATATTAACACAAAAGGTTAATAAAATCTATATAATTTTATGATGCATGCTGACTATTACAGACTGGTAAATATATACCCTATTATAAAAGAAGCACCTGGTCCAATAAGCGGCAAGTGCTTCCTTTATAATGAAAACTAATTAATCAATCTTTTTCTTACCTCTACTTCACGCTGCAGTCGGGCCAAAACTGTATCAACAAGGAGCCTACCCCTTTTCTTCTTCATACTGTCCGCCAGACGACTTGCGGCTTCAACTGCCGCCCGGCCCATTATGCGCGGTACCGGCAGGATGGTTTTATCACCAATAGTAGGAACCTGGCAAGCAAAAAGTAATTCGCCGGTGAATCTCCTCAGGATGTCCGCCGGTAAACCGGTTGCCTGAAGGGGCTCGCGCTCCTCAATTAGAGAGGCAACTTCCTTTAAAACCGGCCAAAAGAGTGCATTTTCTCCGGCAAAACTTGCCCTGACTTTAAGAAAATCTTGAATTACCAGGAAATTGAGCATTTCATGCACCAGAGCAGCCCGTATGTTTTCTCGTTCAATGCGGTCTGCTACCAGGTAGGGCTCAAACTCTTTCAAAACCAGCTGGTAAAGTTGTTCTCGTTGCGACATTATTTCCTCGTCATTTATGGTCTCATCCTCTGCTAAAGCCAAATCCTTGAGGTCACTCCACGCTCGGATAAGCCGCATTTGGCAAACACCACCGTCGCCACGGCAGATTGCTACATAAATAACCACTTCAACATCCTCCAAACCGGGAACAGGGACGGCGATTCGCCGAACACAGGAAGGAAGTTCGAAACTGCTCAGGTGCTCCAAAATAGCATCAAAGAACGGATCACCGTAAGAGGCGAAATGCACGCGTGCGCCGCCATCAGCCAAACCTTCCTCGTAAAGCGCGCGGGAAGTAGTAAGGACTGTTCCACTGGGTATGCCATCAATTCCGAACAATGTCAACGCTGGCTTCGCTGGTTCATCCGAAACGGTGCAACCCAAATGGCGCAGGTACTGCGATTGGCTCAGTGTTTCCCATATTGCCTCCAGATTTACCGGAGTAGTTCTCTGATCATCAATCTGGGCCATACGCTTGTAAATTTCATAAAGTTCTTTAGGGCTAATTTCCATACTCTCTGTATGTTGGCGTTGCAACACGAGTCGTTCTTGGGCACGGGCCATCAATTCTTCGGGTGTCAGTGTTCCTTCAGCCAACTGGCTGAACTCTTCTTGTTCCACCGGCAGAAGCGATACCTGCTGCGTGCCAACAATCATATTGGCATTAGCTAAGCGGTTTAGTAAACGGCCATACACCACTTCTTCTGCACTTCCGGCATAGCATAGGTTGAGGACGTAAATATCCTCATGTTTTTGTCCAATACGGTCAATACGCCCTATTCGCTGCTCAACTTTCATTGGGTTCCAACCCAGATCGAAATTAACCAAAAGATCAGCAGTCTGCAGGTTTAAACCCTCCGCTGCTGCGTCAGTACACACTAAGATGTCAACCTCGCTGCGCAAGAATCTTTCTTTTACCTCTTCACGATCTAGGTTAACCATACGGCCTGTAACCGAATTAAAACACTGTGCTCCCTGCCCCGAATAGGTGCCTACTAGCATCTGCGGGTCTGCCTGGCAGAGTCGCTTCACGATATCAGTGAGCGTATCGTAAAAACGGGTAAAGATAACCGTTTGCTGGATACGCCCGGTTTGCCGGTCTTTACGTTGATCCAGCGTTTGTAAAAGCAGCTTCATTTTAGATGAGTCGCCGGTGAGGTCTGCCATGTCTTTAAGCATGCTCTTGAGACATTCGCGTTCCCATTCCAAATCATCCTGTGTCCGGTTTTGGAGCAATGATTCCACAACCACCAAGTCGTCTTCATCTTCCCCCTCAAAAATAACATCCTGTAGCGAAGAATTGGACCCAGAATCTTCTGCCTCCATTACAAGTTGCTGCCGCAACGTTGCTTCCACTTTATGCAGACGGCGTTCTAATGTCTTATGGAATGCATAAAGACTGGAAGCGAATCGTAACCGCAGAAAGCTAAGTAAAAAGCTCATCATCTGTTGTGATTGCCTGTCTCCATGTTTACGGATTTGCATGGCCAAACCCTTACAGTAATCCTCAAGTTGGTCATAGACACGACGTTCCAGGGGGTTAAATCGAATGCCATCTATCGGCAGGATATGGCGCCGGGCAAGATTTTGCTGTAATTGCTTATTAGCCATTATTGTTTGACCATGACAAAGTAACAACCGCCTATACACAGAATCCCAGTTAATAGTACCCTGCTTATAATTTTTCTTTTGCATGGAATAACAATATTTGCCCCAAGAACCACAATCAACAAATACCTCTACATCAAATTTTACTCCTTCAATATAACCAGAATTAAAGCTTGAATAAATTACAAAGTTACCCCTCTTAAAATAGGTCACAAAAGGTAAATTTGATTTTATATAGAACTTACCCTCTATGGGCAATTCTTTATATGATGTAGCTACTGCACATGCATTTTTATCTTCAACTTTTAACTCTAAGCCCCTTGCCTCGCAACACATTGCATTTTCATCTTGATGTATATCGTATAACATAGGTGTCAGTTCTCCGCCAAGCATTATCGGCTTTGAGAAACCAACATTAATTTGAACTATCTCGGAGACATCATTTATTTTCAATATACGTGATTGAATCTGAATGATTTTGTTTCCCTCCAACGTAAAAAGCTTTTGATCCTTTATATTACCTCTGCTAGTTTTGTGCAAAAACAAAGATGTTTTGTCTTTATAAATCAAGTCTCTACCTTTAGAAACTGCTGGCGGCCAAAGTGGAATTATTTCATCATTTCTATGTTTTAAAAGATATCCTCGTTTTGCAAAATATTGCAATGATTCAGTTGTTACCTCTATGGGTGTTAATTCATAAACATCTATTGAGGCAAGATTTTTAAAATTAACTTCGCCAACCTTTTTAATTTCTATAGCATTATTTTCCTTGTCATAATTCCAATCTGTTCTGCTTTTTAATATTCTGTATGATGTACCAACATAAATAAATCCACCAGTTGATACTCTCATACCACCATCATTCCAAAAATGAAAAATATCCCGACTCACATCTATAGCAGATATACCACAAACCCATTTTCTTTTTACTTCTTCCGGCACATCTCTTAATACATCCCCATTGGAATCTTTTATTTGAACTTCAAAGCCATGTTTTGTATAAGTTGCAATATCAATGTAATTTACATTTTGAGAGCTAAACACATAATGCAAAGAATTATTTTGAAAAAGACATACTTTTGCATTTGATTCTACTAACATTTTCATGGATTGATCAGATAATTGTGGAAAGTAGACTCTTAATTTAAAAAGATCACTTTTCCCTAACAGATATATTGGAATAGCACCTGAGATTCTATATGTATCTACAGGTTTATATTCCCTTTTGTCCGCATTTGTATATCTTGAACAAGCAAGATGTATAGCCGTTCTATTTTCCTTATCTAAATGCTCATGTTCAAACCATGGTGAAGCTCCAGCCCTTGTCTTTAAAAAAACTGGAGAACGACATTCAGGACAATAGAAATCAACTATTACACCTTTAGGAATTCCAACACGACTTCGTATGGTATTACACTTTTTATAAATCTGCTCTGCATATACAACACTATTTGAATTGATATCTAGAGCATCATTCACAAAATCACCTCGAGTAATTTTACTTAACATAATATATAGAATGCTTAATACGTAATAGAAATTAAATCCATAATATTAGCTAAATTCTTACTTTTCCTAAATTAATACATTATTTTCCATGGATACTTTCAAGACTATTGGAAATGGGGTGATTATATTCAATCCAACATAAATTTTCCTTTAGTTGAGTAGTACCTAAATTATCACAAAACCATTTTGAAACATAAACATAGTATAACAGACATACCCTCTGTCCTTTGGGAGCATAATAGAATTTTGTTTGCCATCCATATTCCCCGCGGTGAGTTAACCCATCAATTCCACCGTCACGGCTATGACCAACGGCTTGTCTTGGATGCTGCTTTTACCAAAGTGAAAGCTTTATAGTTTGGTGATCCAGAGTAGTCCTGCAGTACCTCATTTTTCAGGTATTACTTTCCATGTATTAAAATATTCTCTATAACACGACATATTCCTGCAATAGGGGGGATATACAGGAGGAATTAAACAGCGTTTTGTAGAAATAGTTTAAAACTGTAATTGGAGAGTTCAGATGATGAACTACTACAAAAAAAACATAAATTCATTTCTCTCAAACGTATCATCAAACATGTCTGCAATATACCTTCCGGCTTTCTTTGTATCTCTAATTGAATTGCTGGAGGATTTTTATAAGTTTGATGCTACACCAAATAACGGTGAAATAAAGATTAAAAAAACTACAGTAATAATTTCTTACTCTTTAGCCACTAAGGTGGATACCGGAAAGAGTTGCATTGTAAGGAAAAGTTTTAATTAGTGTCTATTGAGGAGGGTAAGCGTGGTAACTTGGCTTGATAAAACTGTTGATTTTATTGCTAATTAAAAGAGGACAATTAAAAGCCCAACATTCATAAAAGAGTTCTCAAAAGAAAACCAACAGATAACTGATTTAGAGGAATTAGCAAAAAAACTAAAAAACGGAGTAAAGAAAAATTTAATTTTACGTGACATATCCTACTTAAAGAAGGGTCTTGAGGGTGAAAATAATGTTTACTATGAATTAAAGAACTCATTTCTTCCTATTCTCTGCCTTCATGATATAAGGTTAGAATATGAAGGATACACTGCACAATATGATTTTATTGTTATATCTGACAGATTTTTATGCGTCCTTGAAACAAAGCAATTAAACGGCAATATTCTAATAAATTCAGATGGTACCTTTATAAGAGTTATTCATGATCGAAAGGGGATAGAAATCAAAAGAGAGGGCATGTACAGCCCTATAACGCAAAACCAGAGACACATAAATATTTTAAAGAAAATACTACTTGAGAATCAATTGATGAGTGAGGAATGGTTCTATTTATCATTTGTAGTTATTGCTAACCCGAAATCTATTATACATAAAGAAAAATGCCCAACTGAAATTAATGAGATGATAATTAGACATGATCAAGTGATAAATAGCTTAAAATATTATCAGCAAAAAAGCATTTATCATAAATTGGAAAAGTATTTGTTTAAAATAGCTTATTGGCTGAAAGAAAATAACAAACCAATAACTTATGATTATTACGCAAAGTATAATTTAACAGATGCTGACTTTTTAGTAATTGATGAAGCGAAAGAGAGTAAACAAAGTAATAATCAATCCGACGCAAGAGAATATATAACAAAAGAAGGCAAAAAGTACATAAAAATTTTAGGAGATTACCAATATGCCGAGATTGTTAGGCAAAAGTATATAGTATATTTTGATTCAAATGTTAGCCCATTGAAGAAGGATAGATATAACGAAAATGAATTTATTTTCTTTATAAATGAAGATCCTTCCGATTTTAATTCTGAAACCATAAAGCAGGTGGCCTGTACAAAAGACAGAAATCAAGAAATAAACAAAAATAGTAGGGAGCAGTTGGCTCAAGAACTAAAAGAATTTAGATTATTAAAATCAAGGGAAGAGAAAATAGCTGCTTATATGATTTATAGTAACGAAGAAATGGAAAATCTAATTTCAGCCTATCCAACAAATAAAGAAGAATTACTGAAGGTAAAGGGGTTTGGACTGAAAAAGGTTGAAAAATATGGTGAGCATATATTAAAAATTTTAAATAAAACAATATAAAAACATTTAAGTAATTGCATAGTAGAGAAAATGTAAATCAACCGATATAAAAGCCAAAAACCCTAGGAAAAAATCCTTAAGGGTTTTAATAAATGAACAATTACAGTTCCATCAAAACTACACAGCGTGAATTGTAGGTCAAGCGTTCGACCTATTAGTACCGGTCAGCTAAACACATTACTATGCTTACACACCCGGCCTATCTACCTGGTGGTCTTCCAGGGGTCTTATTCTTTTAGAAGGGAAACCTAATCTTAAGGTGGGCTTCGCGCTTAGATGCTTTCAGCGCTTATCCCTTCCGGATATAACTACCCGGCATTGCCGCTGGCGCGACAACCGGTACACCAGTGATCCGTCCATCCCGGTCCTCTCGTACTAGGGACAGCTCCTTGCAAGTTTCCTGCGACTGCGATGGATAGGGACCGAACTGTCTCACGACGTTCTGAACCCAGCTCACGTACCGCTTTAATGGGCGAACAGCCCAACCCTTGGGACCTACTACAGCCCCAGGATGCGATGAGCCGACATCGAGGTGCCAAACCTCCCCGTCGATGTGAACTCTTGGGGGAGATAAGCCTGTTATCCCCGGGGTAGCTTTTATCCGTTGAGCGACGGCTCTTCCACTCGATACCGCCGGATCACTAAGCCCGACTTTCGTCCCTGCTCGACCTGTATGTCTCGCAGTCAAGCTCCCTTTTGCCTTTGCACTCTGTGAGCGCGATTTCCAACCGCGCTGAGGGAACCTTTGGGCGCCTCCGTTACTTTTTGGGAGGCGACCGCCCCAGTCAAACTGCCCGCCTGACAATGTCCACCGGCCTGATTCAAGGCCGTATGTTAGAACTTCAATACTGCAAGGGTGGTATCCCAACGTTGGCTCCGCCAAGGCTGGCGCCCTGGCTTCTCCGCCTCCCACCTATCCTGTACATGCAATACCAAAATCCAATATCAAGCTGCAGTAAAGCTCCACGGGGTCTTTCTGTCCTATCGCAGTTAGCCGGCATCTTTACCGGCAGTTCAATTTCACCGAGCCCCTCGTTGAGACAGTGCCCAAATCGTTACGCCTTTCGTGCGGGTCAGAACTTACCTGACAAGGAATTTCGCTACCTTAGGACCGTTATAGTTACGGCCGCCGTTTACCGGGGCTTCAATTCAAAGCTTCGAGTTTCCCCTGACCTCTCCTCTTAACCTTCCGGCACCGGGCAGGCGTCAGCTCCTATACTTCATCTTAGCGATTTAGCAGGAACCTGTGTTTTTGGTAAACAGTCGCTTGGGCCTTTTCTCTGCGGCCTCTTCACGCTCCGAATGTATAAATCTTCACGTTAATGAGGCACCCCTTCTCCCGAAGTTACGGGGTCATTTTGCCGAGTTCCTTAACGAGGGTTCTCTCGCGCGCCTTAGGATTCTCACCCTACCTACCTGTGTCGGTTTGCGGTACGGGCACCAATGAGTCTCGTTAGAGGTTTTTCTTGACAGTATGGGTTCAACCACTTCGGTACTTGTTTTCCCTCCCCATCACTTCTCAGGCTTTGTGTCAGACGGATTTGCCTATCTGACGCCCTACGAGCTTGGACGCGCTTTTCCATCCGCGCGCTTGGCCTTCCCTCCTGTGTCACCCCATCCTGATAACGACTTTTGGTGGCATAGGATTTTCAACCTATTGTCCATCGCCTACGCCTTTCGGCCTCGGCTTAGGTCCCGGCTTACCCTGGGCGGACGAGCCTTCCCCAGGAATCCTTAGGTTTTCGGCGGGCAGGATTCTCACCTGCCTTTTCGCTTACTTATACCGGCATTCTCACTTCCATACGCTCCACCGCTCCTTACGGTACGACTTCGCTGCATATGGAACGCTCCTCTACCATGTCTTGCGACATCCGTGGCTTCGGTGACATGCTTTAGCCCCGTTACATTTTCGGCGCAGGGCCACTTGACCAGTGAGCTATTACGCACTCTTTGAATGGTGGCTGCTTCTAAGCCAACATCCTGGTTGTCTGTGCAACCCCACATCCTTTTCCACTTAGCATGTCTTTGGGACCTTAGCCGACGGTCTGGGCTGTTTCCCTTTTGACTATGAACCTTAGCACCCATAGTCTGACTCTTGAGTATGTTTTAATCCGGCATTCGGAGTTTGATTGAGTTCGGTAACCGGTGAAGGCCCCTAGCCCAGTCAGTGCTCTACCTCCGGATTTTTTTCTCAAGGCTAGCCCTAAAGCTATTTCGAGGAGAACCAGCTATCTCCGGGTTCGATTGGCATTTCACCTCTACCCACGTTTCATCCGCCTCCTTTTCAACGAAGGTCGGTTCGAGCCTCCACTTTATTTTACTAAAGCTTCACTCTGAACATGGGTAGATCACCCGGTTTCGGGTCTACTCCAACGGACTTGCCGCCCTATTAAGACTTGCTTTCGCTTCGGCTCCGTCTTTTCTGACTTAACCTTGCCCGTTAGATGTAACTCGCCGGTCCGTTCTACAAAAAGTACGCCGTCACACTTTTAACGTGCTTCGACTGGCTTGTAAGCATACGGTTTCAGGTTCTTTTTCACTCCCCTTCCGGGGTGCTTTTCACCTTTCCCTCACGGTACTTATCACTATCGGTTGCTGCAGGTATTTAGCCTTGGGAGGTGGTCCTCCCTGTTTCCCACGGGGTTCCTCGTGTCCCGCAGTACTTGGGATCCACTCTAAACTTCTCGCCTTTTCGCCTACAGGGTTGTTACCTTCTGTGACGGGTCTTTCCAGACCACTTCGGCTAAAGCAATGGTTTGTGATGAGTGTCCCGCTACCCCTAATCTGCAAGCAGTTTAGGTTTTGGCTGGTCCCTTTTCGCTCGCCGCTACTCGGGGAATCGCTGTTGCTTTCTTTTCCTCAGGGTACTAAGATGTTTCAGTTCCCCTGGTGCCCTCCTATAACCTATGGATTCGGTTATAGGTGACGAGGGTTTTCCTCGCCGGGTTGCCCCATTCGGATATCCACGGATCGTTGCCTGCTTGCGGCTTCCCGTGGCTTTTCGCAGCTTGCCGCGTCCTTCTTCGGCCTGCAGCACCTAGGCATTCGCCGTATGCTCTTTTTTGCTTGACCTATTTTTTGCGCTTGAGAGTTCTATTTTGTTAAATAGAGCTTTCTTTTGCTTCACGCTGTGTAGTTTTCAAAGAACTTTTTTTTGGTTGCGGAGATAGGACTTGAACCTATGACCTTCGGGTTATGAGCCCGACGAGCTACCAACTGCTCCACCCCGCGATGTTGTTTAAAAACCCTTTTTACAGGGTAAATTTAGTTTCCGGCAACGTCTTACTCTCTCAGGGGGTAACCCCAAGTACCATCAGCGCTGAAGAGCTTGACTTCCGTGTTCGGGATGGGAACGGGTATGACCTCTTCGCTATTGCCACCGGAAAAAGTCTCTCAAAACTAAACAGTTGTGTCGATGGATGTCGACCAATATTGAGATATGGAGATTTTGTTAGCTGTGTGAGATTTCTCTCCCTGTGGCTAACCGTTAACTTCCAACATCCAATATCCTTAGAAAGGAGGTGATCCAGCCGCACCTTCCGATACGGCTACCTTGTTACGACTTCACCCCAATCACCGACCCCACCTTCGACGGCTCTCTCTCTTGCGAGTTAAGTCACCGGCTTCGGGTGTTGCCGACTTTCGTGGTGTGACGGGCGGTGTGTACAAGGCCCGGGAACGTATTCACCGCAGTATGCTGACCTGCGATTACTAGCGATTCCGACTTCATGTAGGCGAGTTGCAGCCTACAATCCGAACTGGGACCTGTTTTTAGGGGTTGGCTCTACTTCGCAGTTTCGCTGCCCTCTGTTCAGGCCATTGTAGTACGTGTGTAGCCCAAGACATAAGGGGCATGATGATTTGACGTCATCCCCACCTTCCTCCGTTTTGTCAACGGCAGTTCTGCCAGAGTTCCCACCCTAAGTGCTGGCAACTGGCTGTAGGGGTTGCGCTCGTTGCGGGACTTAACCCAACATCTCACGACACGAGCTGACGACAACCATGCACCACCTGTCTCCGTGTCTTAGTAAACTAAGAAAACCATATTTCTACAGCGGTCACGGGATGTCAAGCCTTGGTAAGGTTCTTCGCGTTGCGTCGAATTAAACCACATACTCCACCGCTTGTGCGGGCCCCCGTCAATTCCTTTGAGTTTCAGTCTTGCGACCGTACTCCCCAGGCGGAGTGCTTATTGTGTTAACTGTGGCACCGAGGGGGTCGATACCCCCGACACCTAGCACTCATCGTTTACGGCGTGGACTACCAGGGTATCTAATCCTGTTTGATCCCCACGCTTTCGCGCCTCAGTGTCAGTTACAGGCCAGGAAGCCGCCTTCGCCACTGGTGTTCCTCCTAATATCTACGCATTTCACCGCTACACTAGGAATTCCGCTTCCCTCTCCTGCACTCAAGTCTACCAGTTTCAGAAGCAGTCTCCAGGTTGAGCCCGGAGTTTTCACTTCTGACTTAATAAACCACCTACTCGCCCTTTACGCCCAGTAATTCCGGACAACGTTTGCCACCTACGTATTACCGCGGCTGCTGGCACGTAGTTAGCCGTGGCTTCCTCTTATTGTACCGTCATTTTTCCTTGCTATTTACAAGAAATCTGTTCGTCCAATATCACAGAGCTTTACAATCCGAAGACCTTCTTCGCTCACGCGGCGTTGCTCCGTCAGGCTTTCGCCCATTGCGGAAGATTCCCCACTGCTGCCTCCCGTAGGAGTCTGGACCGTGTCTCAGTTCCAGTGTGGCCGGTCACCCTCTCAGGCCGGCTACCCATCGTCGCTTTGGTGGGCCGTTACCCCACCAACTGGCTAATGGGACGCGGATTCATCTGTAAGCGGCAGCTTTGTTAAGAGGCCACCTTTTCTCTTCAGACCATGCGGCCCAAAGAGGTTATCCGGTATTAGCACCGGTTTCCCGGCGTTATTCCTGTCTTACAGGCAGATTATCCACGCGTTACTCACCCGTCCGCCACTAAGTTAAGCAAAAAGTAAACTTCTTTCTTAACTCCGTTCGACTTGCATGTGTTAAGCACGCCGCCAACGTTCGTCCTGAGCCAGGATCAAACTCTCCGTTAAATATGTGAAAAGTTTGATTGCTCATTAAAATTTGGCTAAAAATTCGTTAAAAGTTAAAACTTCTGACGAGGTTTGTTTAATTTCATCCATCTTACACTGTTTAGTTTTCAAAGACCTGTTTGTTCGCCGGTTTTCCGCCGGCAAGAACTTATTTTATCAGGTCTTGTCCTCTCGGTCAAGAACCAGTTTTTGTTATCGCCACCACAGCGGCGACAATATGTATTTTACCGCAATATACGCTATAAATCAATAGGTAATATTTGAAAACAGATATTAACTGTAATTAGCTCTTTTATATATAAACAACAGCCCATATTGCATATTCCGTCTTTACTTGTTTTCTCGCCTTGTCCATTGGACATATTGCATTCGCTGATAGGATATAGTTTCTTATCTGTGTGTTCTACTGAGGCAAACTACTGTCCCAACGTGCCTCGAGGCTGTGGAAAAAATGTCGTACTCCTCTTATATCCCCTTGGCGGGATATTATTTTCCTTTAAAACGGATTACAATGATCCGCTTTTTTCTGGTCCTAACCTCATATCTACAACAACATTTTCATAACTTGCATCTATTATTGTTTTGGGATTTTGATCAAATCCTAGTTTGTTTTTAGCATATTGAGATACGCTGTGTGACAAATAATCCCCCAATGCTCTATCAGTAATATATCTATTCTCCTTTATAATTTCATGTACATTACCGCTAATAGCTTCGACTAGATAATGTGTCCATATTCCATTTTTCAAATCATCGCAGGAATACGACTTTTCTCCTGTTTGACAAGACAAAAACAATGCATAGTAAGGGAAATCATTTGAAAAAATTATTAATTCTTCATCGTTGATATTTGACAAACTGCTCCTTGCATTTTCATCTGTGAAGCTTTGCGCACAAGCATCAATACAAATCAATGCATTTTTGCATTTAGATTGTTTCAAAGGGTCAAGTAATAATTTACGTAAGGAAATTGCTGTATTGGCTATATCGTATTGGCTCATATCATATGTTGAAAGATAATTAGTAACTCCGTTATGAAAACCATGCCCCACATAATAAAAAATCAATCTGTCTTCTTCTGACATAGAAAATATTTGATACTTAACTACATCCTCAACTTCAGTTTTTATTGCTTGTTCATTTCTTAATATATAAATATCATCTTCGCTTATATCTAATTTGCTTAATAAGACTTCCTTGAATTTTTCAGCATCGCTATCCGCGTATTTTACTGGTGGAATTTGGTTTCTTTGCTTTGGATAATAGGTTTCTATCGCTATGATAATTGCAATTGTTCTTTTGATGTCTGGATTATTCAATATGCATTGGCTGCTTATATGAATTTCCTCTAATTTACTTGTAGCACTTTCTCGGATATATTTTTGTTCATTTAATAGTATATCTCCATCTGATTTTTCTGTTCTAATTACAAAAATAGATTGTTCTCCAACTTTTAGCCAGTCAAAAGTAACAGCAGGTATTGGGGAAAGCATAGAAATTGCTTTTTTTGTAATCTCAACAACTTTAAATTCCGAACTGAGTCCTACAATCTCGTTATCAAGTGATGAAGTTTCTTTTATTCCAAAAATTAACGTACCTCCATCTGTATTCGCAAATGATGAAATAATTCTTGCAGTTTTTTCTGGTGAATAGGGTACGGCACTAAAATCAAAAACATCAGATTTTGGATTGTTTAATAATGTTTCAAGTTCATAATCTTTAATATCAATATTTTTAATAGGAATTTTATTTATTCCTGTCATTTTTAGAAGCTGCCCAAATGTAAATTGTTTTGGTGGTGTAACGCCATCTTCATACCATAATTCTGCATCTACATATTCAAGTACATCAAATTCAGCGTCGTAATAAAGTCGTATTTTATCATAGTCTGATGGTCTGGCTACTACTGTTATTTCATTTCCATTTTTAGTAATACCACTAATAATACTCTCTGCAATTATATAAGAAGATGAGCAATCATACTCTGGCAATACACTAAGGTGTGCGAGTACATTTTTTACAGCTCTAGGTATAAGTTGTTTTATGTACTGCTGCCGACCAAAATCATGTATTGTCGTATCAAAGAAATCTTGAGATATAATATTGGGGTTAATCTCTATCAAAGCATTCGTGCTCTCCACTGCATCCTTGAAATCATCCACATCTGTTGGAACTTGTATGTTTTCTTGTTCGAAATATCTTTGTATTTCATCACTCGTAGACCTAAGTAAAAAATCCAGTTTTTTGTCATGACCAGTCAAATCAAAATATCTACTCAGAACCTCTGATAACTTTAATAACACGCTATTTGAGTTCCAGGGGGTTGTTACATAGAGTGCATCTTCATCAAAATGAACATTTACCCCTTTTGTAAAATCTATCACATTATATGTTATGGCAAGGCTCACAGCTTGATATATTTCTAGCTTTTCAATTTTATTTTTAAGATTAACCAGGCATTTCAGCGTATCTACATCTTGATTTTCACTTTTAATCCAAGATTCGAAATATCTATAAATAAACGCAAGTTTTTCTTTCAAACTTGAACACACTTCTTCTCGAACTGAAATAAGTTCAAATTCGCTTTGTCTCAATACACTTATGTTAAAACACTCTAGAAACGTTATCAAATTTGGATGTTTCTTATTTTCAGCATTTATCATTACAAAATCATATTGATTTTGAAATATCCCTTCATTACCATCTAAGAAATATTTGAGAGAGCTACATTCTGTGAATTGATTTTTTGTATTTAGTAAATGTCCTTTAATAGCCCATACTTCGACTTTTTCAATATCATCAGTGCTCCAATTAACACATT
Organism: Desulfofarcimen acetoxidans DSM 771; assembly: GCF_000024205.1. NCBI lineage: Bacteria > Bacillati > Bacillota > Clostridia > Eubacteriales > Peptococcaceae > Desulfofarcimen > Desulfofarcimen acetoxidans. The sequence goes on along the minus strand of NC_013216.1, from coordinate 1,593,951 downwards.
GGGCTAACAATGCCGCGTAGATAGATTGAATTCTTTTGTAGTTATCATTTTTTATTCTTCCTTTATCGTCTATATCTGACGAAATTGTACCAAGCAATTCTAAGTAATCTGATAATTCAAAGCTTGTTCGAAAATTAAAGAAAGCTTTCCAATCTGGCGATAATTCAGGTCCATTGAATACTGGCAAATATTTACCAGCAATAGCTTTTATCTCTTCTGTATTAAGAAATATAGAAGAGGCAATTTCACATTTTTCTGATACAGTAGGGATACATTGCATATTCTTGATAAACCATGGAACAAAGTTCTCTACTCGATCACCGCTTGTCCGTCCAGGCCTACCCTCATACCCCCAATATGCGATTGCTGGAGTCTTGATAATACTTGGCAGATAATTTTCAATATAATCAGACCAGAATTTGAAAGCAAACTTGGGGTTATTTTCTGTAAGTTGAATATAGGTCATAGTTGCTAAATCGCTGAAACAATCCGCTATAAACGTAGATTGAAAAGGGGTAAACCTTTTATCCTTAGTTCCAAAATATTCATCATTAAACTCAGCATTAGTTAATTCAGAGCGATAAAGTCTATTTGTGAATTGTAAGGCTGTAATTCCCTCATGAACCCCAAGCAATTTAAAAAAACGTTTCCATTCATCCTTCTCAAGGATATCAAGACAATAGGTTTCAGAGACGAAAATATCATTTTCTATTATTTTTTCAATTTCTATCCTCGGTTTGTAATAATCCGAAAGAAAACAGTCTCTGGCAGGACATAAAGAATCGCTTTGCGTTATAAGTTTAATTCTCGATAATTGTCCAATCAAATCTTCCCTAAGATTTCCTTTTTTATACAAACTAAATAAATCACGAATAGTTTGCAATGCATTCTCGGGCGTTATGTAACTTTCGATTTTCGGTATAATAGTCTGAGTAATATAGGTGACATCCGTCTTTTCTTGAACTCCCAAACTCTCCAGCCAGTGCCTAATTTCTGAATCTTTGAGCAGCCATATCTGCAATTGCTTATGTAAGAACGATAATTCACTATTTGGATTATCCCAGTTTTGATCGTCTGCTGTAGGAAAACATACTTGATATGGATAATTAATGTGATTTTTATGATCCCAAATAAATGGTAATTTCATTAATACTTCTTTTGAAATTTCTATAACCTTATCTGATTCGCAGAGTTTCTTTAAATGTTTTATAAATTCAATATTATATGCTATTGTGTGAGCATCTTTAAAATATGTCGAGGCTAGAAATCGTTGGAGATGTATCCATTCAAAACAAGAAGCACCAAGCCTTTTGAACTCAGAGAAAAAACTAGAGTTCTTAGCAAATTGTTTAGAACTACCCGTCTCATTTGCCTCAATAATAAACTTTTTAATTGGTTCTTCGCCTATAAAATACTTCTCAGACAAGTATGTAAAATCAACTATTGTTTCTTCTATTTTAATTAGTTGCTCTTTTCTAGAAACAACAAACGGAATGCTTTTTAGCGCATCTTTAATTCCATCATTAAATTTCTTACCCAGTTCATCAGCAATAGTTTCCCTAGGTATTAATTGATATGCTTGAAAATGGAACTCAGTATTAACCAATCTTGAAATCCACTTAAAAATTTCAACGGCAATTGTTTTAAATAGCCATTGGTTCCATTTTGAATCAGCATGAAGTGATTCGCGATTCGCAGCGGTTAGAAAACTTGTATTAACAAGTACTGGCAAAGAATACTTCGTCTCATCAGTCGGCAAATATGAATATAGAAGTTTTTCTTGATTAGAAAGCTTAGTAATGCCATCGCTCCCAACTTTTGCGGCCAAAGACAACTCTATAGAATCAGTATTGAGTAATTTTTCAGGAATATTTCTTTCATCTTGTAAGACAGCCTTTACGTCATTAGGCACTGCAAGACTAACTGTATTTATTAACCAGTCTACTTTTGAACTGTTACCTTTCTGTAAAGTGATTCTATCCTTTTTTGTGCGATCAATTTTAACAGTAACTGATTCTGCTATATCAAAATTAATCTCACTAATATTCTTAAGAAATAAGAACATATTTAAGTTCTGCGATAGATTTTGAGCAGCCAGACTCGTCTCATTAACATTCTTCATTTGAATTATTGTCGCAACGTTTGCATTGTTTTGGTTAAGGAACTGATTAATTGGCTCCGAAACTTCTTTTGCTTCTGTATATATAGGGATTATCTGCCAGGGAAATTGGAATTTTCGGTCGTTATTATTCTCCCATATTGTCTTTGATTCCGCCCACTTCCATTCAAACGAATAGGAGGCATCGAATCTAAAATATTCATTTTTTGTATATATCGTTACTTTATCAGATTGTCCAAAAACTGATTTAAAACCAATACCCTTATAGCCTGTTTTTGTCAGATCCGACTTTTTTGTGCCATTATTTACATTGCAAATTCCTTGAAGATCACGAACAGTAAATGGGCTCCCTGAATGAGCAATGACTAAGTTGTTATTAAAAATTTTTATCCATACTTTCACAGTGTCATTGTTTTGAGAAGAATCATCTGCATTTTGTAGAAGCTCATAAATAAATCGCTTTGAATCTGTATATAAATCAGCTGATAATGCGTTAAGCGAACTTGCTTGGTTTACTGCTTGACTAGGATTTGCATAGCTGGTATTATCCAGAAAAATTCTTTCAATGTCTGCTTTTAAACTCATTTTAATCTCCTGTTCGCACTTTTGCTATGTGATTTATATATTTGTTTAATATCTGATGCGCATCTCATTACATCAGCTTTTATGTCGCTTTCCCAAACTCTAATAACATGCCATCCCATATTCGTTAACTCGTTATTTACAGTTTCATCCCGGTTGATATTCCCTCTAATTTTATTCGACCAAAACTCAGAGTAATGGGACAGTTCCTCATCCAGGCTCTTTAATCCTCTGATAGCCCAATTGTGGCCATGCCAATAATCTCCGTCGCAAAATACCGCGATTCTGGCTTTTGTGAAAACAACGTCTGGTTTTCCGGGTATTTGCTTATAATTTATCCTATAGCGTAGCCCCATGCCCCATAAAGCTTTACGAAGAGCGATTTCAGGCCGCGTATCCTTTGATTTTACGGATGACATTATCTTATGTGTTATTTGTGGATCACGCGCCATATATAGTCTCCATTCACCAGAATTAAGTGAACAACCATGGATTCTCATCAAAAGTAGCCAGGTTTCTTATCCGACGTTCAACATCATCGGAGAATGGAGGAGGTACAACATTTCCGCTAATTAGTTTAGATGTACCATCATCATATTTTAAAGTGCATCTCCATTCATAACCATTACATATATCGATAGAGTAGTCGATTTCCCAATCTGTTGTTATCGGCTCGATAAAATTAAGGAAATCCCTTGTCCAATATTTATCCGCGCTATAACAATATGAATTTACCGCTTTCCTATTTTCTCTATTATAAAGGAAATGCGTCACTTTCCCAGTTCCATTGATATCAACTCTATGTTCAGCTATATCGGAAGGGCATAACAAATCTAACGACTTATGCCTTATACTAATAGACTTTATTCTTTTAACATCAACACCTGCTTTTTTCCTGCGATAATCAGATAAAAATCTTTTGAAAGCAAAAGCTGTAATCAATTTTTCTGTGCAGTCTTTAATTTCAAGTTTGTTGTTAGAAGAAATATGATATTCCTTCAGTTTTGCGTCATTAATATAATTCTCAACACATGTTGGATAAGCTTCTATTGATTGATGGAACTCCTCGTGTTCTTGTTTATTTTCGAAATACAGAACAACCTCATCAAATCTGCCCTTTGCGATTCTTGCCTCATCACTTTCTTCATCATATATAAACTGCTGTAAAGCGTAATCTATACTATCTTTTAGAATATATTTGTAAACATATAATGACTCCGAATATCTGGTTGGATCGTGAATAAATCCCCATGTGGGGGCAGGAGTCTTATATCTACCACTATCTAGTAACACTACTTGGAATTCTTTTAAAACCGTTTCCCTGCATAAAACATGCAAATTGATATAATTAGTGCTTTCATTATATTGATTATACGAATAATATTCGCGCTTGTAGTCCCTATACTCTTCCTGATCCCACTCTTCCTTCATTTTAAAGTCTGGGTTAAATACATTGTAGTATGTATCACCAATTTCTTGCCATTCTGATTTGTTCCTCATCCTTGAAACAATCTGCTCCAACGGCGGACTAAGTAAGCCCAGCCTTTTCTTCCAGAGCAATTCAATCTGCTGCATAGAGCTATTTTCAGAGATAGGAGTATTTCTATCATTCTTTCTGGAGTAAATATATCCTTCTACAATTGAATGGTACTTTTTTGACTTGGATCGAAGGTAAAAGGGTACATTGTACGAGTTAAAAACGGTAAGTACATCTATTTCCTTTTTGTTTACTAATATTGTTTCAACAGAAACCTCTGGTACAAAATCGCCCGCGAACATTGAATTTGATAACAGATCTATTACGGCCGCTTGATTCTTTCTATTTGGGCTATTTTCCGTTAATCCTATAATCTCACCATTATCCGCAACTCCAATTATTAGATAGCAATCTTTATTATGGACGGTATTGGCAAAACATAATATATCAAGAAGAAGGCGCTCATTATCACTATGCCATTCTTGCTTATAATCCCAATAATCGCCCTCAATTTTTTTATCAATCAGTTTAATTATTTCGCTATATTCTTTTGAATTGATTATAAACACCTTCTTATTGTTAGCTGAGTTATTTTGTTTATGTTTCGTAACTGCCGCAGCATTTCTTATATTTAATGCCAGATTGGCATGGGCACGGATCATTGCGGCTAACCCGCTGGTTTAGGATTTGCTCAATTTCAAACATCCGCCTGACCATATCAGCCGGTAATGAAAATGTATTTCCTTTTGACTTTGCCGCTATTTGGTCACGCTCATTAAAAAGAGTAATGAACTCCGCCACCAATGGGGATGAAGTCAATGCCTTTCGAATATTAGGTATGCAATTGCCGTCATATGCCATTTGGGGATCGACTAAAAACAAGATGGAATCTTCTCCATTGTTGTGCGGGGTAATATCAACCATGTCACCGCTTGGAGACCGCCATACGGCATGAGCCTCGGCTTCAATTAAGACATTCGCTCTTTGCCAAATGCACCTACCGAAAACGCTTTGACCACCATACTCTTTAACATGTGCGGCAACGTTCGGGAAACACTCGTTAATGAGACTTCTTGGATCAGCTTTAACCTCGACATATGCAGGTTCATATTCAGATATGGATTGGCATAGCTGCCTAATCTGCTGTGTAATAACTCGTGGGGTGGTCACTCTTCCCATTTGAGAATCTCCTTGAATCAACACTTAATGTTCGGGTATTTTTGCTTGAAGCGCCGTTTTGCTTTGGCATATATTTTGGTCAGAGCTTCAGTATCTTCGCGGCTTTCCATTAAAACAACGTCCACACATTCTTCAGGCGTAAAAAGATGTAACGGAGCGCTTAAGCGATTCATCCGCTCAAGCATTGCTGTTTTAAGTTCTTCGTCCGACATATTAAGTTCTTTCTGACAATGAATAACCGCGCTGGTTATACCCGGTGCCATTGTAACAATGGAGTCCTTATACGGGAAAAAGCTCTGAGCGTATATATCAAGAAACTGGGGATCATAGTTATTGCTTAGTCCGCTCAAGTCGTAGAACACAACTTCCGACAACATACCCAATGCGTCCCTAATCTTGTTTTCTTCCATTAAAAAAGTTGACATGCTGTGTCTGCAGTTTCTGTATAGGCCAAAGTTATGGCCCGCGAAATGCTCCATGCCGCGTTTGTTGAGGTAGCCCCAGATTTTATCCCGATAGGGCATGTAGGGCGGGTCATGTATTATTCTGTTGAGTGACCATATATCCAGATCTTCAAGAGTATGTCGATGTATATATGGCACATAACCTTCTTCTTCAAGTGCCAGCTTTCCGAGGTCGGTTAGCTGGTATGTTCTTTTTGCGAAACGGGAATTAAGTTCTTCCTGTTTTACTTCAGACATTAGGCGTTGTACCAGTTCATCTTTTTTGCCACTAACCTTAAGCCCGTGCTTTTTCAATTCTTCTTTGAGAACTGTCGCATTTTCCAGTGCAATAGCACTATGTAAATCCCCCATTTGCAAGAATGCTCGATTCATCAGGGAATGCAGACATTTTCCGACATCCCTTACACCATACCGATACCACCAAAAACCTTGAAACGAGTTACTATCCGTATAAAAAGAACCAGCATAATCAAGAACCAACACTTCGTGCGGATACAGCCCATGCTTGCTTGCAATGGCGCCTTTGATTCTTTTCTCAACAGGAATAACATCATCTGGCGCAGAGGGTAATATCTCCGTTGTCATCTTAATAAATGACGATATGTTATCCTTGGGTTGCCTTTCAGCAGCTCTCGGCGCTTCAGATGGCTTACTAATTTTGTCTGGCTTCTGTTTTCCCTTAAATATATCGAAGAATGACACGACATAACCCCCTCTCTGACTATTTCTGCTCCTTCTCCTTCCATGTACCCATGGTCTTATAAGGCACGGGAGTAAAATCCGACCTGTCCAATAACGTAATCTTGTTGTGATCCATTAATTCAGAATCCGTTCCGTAACAGCATTTCTTATACTTCTTGGCACTTCCGCAAGGACAAGGAGCGTTTCTCTGAGCACCCACAAATTCTGGTTTCAGCCTTTTCTCTATCTCCAACATCCATCTGTCATATGGAGTATCCAGACCTTTGAATAGAATGTCTAATGCCTCATAGTTATACTCCATCCCCTCTGGGAACAAAACGGTACATTTATCAAACGGGTTTGTCACAATGGATTCAGCGAGAAACTCCACATCTTCGACCACCCGGCAACACATTTCGCCCATGTAGAGTCCTCCGACTTCATGCTCACATCTGCTCCTGATAGTGTTTATTCTACCGCATATCGAGCATGACTCTTTCTTAATTACCGCTTCACGGCTCATAAAAAACTGATACGGGAATAGTTTCTGGTATTTCCTCGTATATTCTTCGATAAACTCTAAGTCATATAAATTACCGCTGTAATCAAAGTGCTTTCGCAAGAAGCTCAGCTTTATATCAACAGAATCATATGAGTTCCATGCATCAAAATGCTTCCCATCTTTGATGGAATTGAAAGCACTAATATATGCCCGCTGTATTTCACTGATCGTCTCCAAACACCATATCTCATTAGCAAGAGCCTCATTATTTTGAGCGACAGCTTCAGCTTTTAATTCCTTTAAATATGCCTTGATGTTGGCATCGAAGTCCGACATATTATGTTGGCTCAGGTACTGCTTAATTTGATCTAAGTCCATAACAACTCCTATTTAAATATGGTTTCATCAAGACTCTTCATGGCCCTTTCAAAGCTTTCAATATCTCCTTCAAAACTTACGGTTTTTGCTTTCCCGTTTTTTTCAACGGTTATTTTTACATTAGCGTTCATCTTTTTCTTTCGTTGCCGGACCAAATCGTATAAATAAGCTGAAATCATGCCGGTTACTATGGGAAACAGCACCCATTGTATTAGGATATCAGCGATATTAACAACATCGGCATGAAGTTCAATTTCCTTGTAATCTTCATCCGAAACAGCAAGATCAACCGATAAGCTCTGCTTTTCCGCTTCATTCATAAGATGCGTATAAAATTGATATGTTTGTTCAGGAAACAGGCAATTTTGATACCCTTTGAAATCCGTATAAGGCAAAAGTAAAATGTCTGCCGTCTTAATCTTCTCCAACAATTCTGAAGACAGATTAGGGGCTTTATAAACATCTTCAAATGATACGGTTGCGTCATTTATTTGTATTTTCGATTTTTCACTACTTCCATGAAGCATTTCTATGTCCCCCTAAAAAAGATGCGCCAAAAGGCGCAGTTTTAGCTATTAAAGAAATTATGTAAGTATTCAGCCACGCGCTGCTCTACCTGCTCAGCTGTGTATTGGCACGGTTTTAAACGTGTCGCCCAGGCACGACCTGGATGCAAACAGTCCCATTGCGGCATCATGCCATTATACCTGCCACTGCCGGGATCATGATTTCCGAAGCCGTCAAGCACACGGTTCCATACCGGCTGAAATCTCTCAATTAGCAAAGACTCCGTAAGTGGAATCCAGATATCGTCCACAACGAGAAAACGGCAGTAAAAGTCGTTGATATCCAGATTTGTGGCGGCGGTTATTGATTCCCCATGCTCCGCAAGCCTTTTTTGAAGAGCTTGTCCATGGTCAACCTCCAGACCTAACCCACCTTTACGCGCTCCGGCCGGAACCGCCTTACCAACATAAATAGGGCAGCGGAACTGATTATCCCGATTGACTGCGGCAAGTTCCTTATAACCTGAAAAAGGGCCGGTATAATACAAAGCATATACACCCGCCCCTATAAAAGGTTCGGGTGGTATGGGATGAACGTCTGTCGCGAGTAATGCTTCTGCGGCGCTTTCGCCGAGATGTTTTTTATCCAGTGGATTAAACGGCTTTATAACCGGAATGTCGTTGTTTTTCATATTCATTCAACCTTTCAAGTTGGTGATAAACCGAGCTGCCAATAATATTAGCCAGCTGTACGGGTACAGCGTTTCCGATTTGCCGCATACTCTCTGTCCACGAGCCGTGGAAGACATATTCGTCAGGGAAGGTCTGCAGCCTTGCGCTTTCTCTCACTGTATAATATCTGAGCGAACCGTCATCCAACACGATCATATTCTCGCCCCCTGGAACACCGTGATCTCCGGCTTTCAGGGTCTTCGACGGTTCGTCCATGACACTTCCGGAGTGCCCTGGATACGGCTTGGCTCCAGCTCTGAATTCGTGATTTTCAAATTTGCTGTTTCTTTGGCTCTTTCGGGGGTCAGACAATCCGAGAAAAGCATCGCGCACGGTTTGCCACCGGCCAAGAAGCTCTCCGCGTTCCGTTGCCTTCCGAATCCTGAGCCGCTCCGTTTCTGATATCGTCGGGCGTTTCGCCTTTGCTATTTTGTGTTCTTCCCAATACTCTCCGCTGATCCATTTGGAGTATCGCAGAGCGTCCTGCGAATGCGTGGCGTCCGGGAATGACCAGTTGGCGTTCAGGTCGTTTCGGAATCCGACGATAATCACACGGTGCCTGGACTGCGGGACGCCATAATCGGCGGCATTAACCAGCCGGAAGACTACGTTATATGAAAGTCCGTGGTCACCAACGGATGTATGGTATTCTTCCAGTGCTTTCAGGTGTTCGAGCCAAGTCATTCCATCCTTGATTGTCACTTCGGGATGTGACAGCTGCAGGATGATATAGTTAAAGTATGTACTGAAGGACTTTCTCAGCAACCCCTTCACATTTTCAAAAATAAACGCTTGTGGCTTCAGCTCCCTTACAGCTCTAACGGCTTCGGGGAACATATCCCTTTTATCGTTATATGCCTGATGCTTACCGCCTAAAGAAAATGGCTGGCAGGGAGGCCCTCCGGCCACTAATTTAATGCCTTCACCAAAATCGTCGTAATGTACCAATTTCACGTCGGTCTGGATGACATTCCAGTTCTGGACAAGGGGAAAGCCCCGTTCAATGTTAGCCTTGATATTGTCGCACGAGTCCTTATCCCATTCGAGTAAAGCCCGATGGTCAAACCCTGACTTTTGTAATCCTAACGCGAGACCTCCGGTCCCACTGAACAATTCAATTGAGCTGTACAATACGAGCACCTTCACTTTCTGAGTATCTGTATATTAACGGCTGACCGTATTAATCCTCTTCAATTTCCATGATATCTGAAATATCGCATTTTAGGGCAGTGCAAACCTTCAGGAGCACGTCGGTGGTGACGTTTTCGTTCTTCCCCAGCTTAGCCATCGAAGCCGGGCTTATACCGGATAACTCCCGCAGATCCTTCTTTTTCATATTTCTATCAATAAGGAGCTTCCACAGCTTTTTGTAGCTGAGCGCCATGCTTTCACCCCGTAAAATTCATTTGTTCTAGTATATCACTCGGAGGGATATTTTTCAATCTAAAAATTCGCGGATGTGAATTAAAAGTTCACGAGTTCAGGCGTTTTTGGCTTGCGTGTTTTGTAATCAATACGAACAGAAAAGGCAGAACCATTTGGACAATTTTGCTTCTTATATGATTTATCGGGGCATAAATGACAAAAGCGGTTATCATTTCTTAAATGTAATACGCAGCTTTCCATCCTGTTTAACCTTGATGCGTTCTATCAAAACCCGCGATAGCCTATCGTCATATTGATTAGCAGGGAGGAAGTAGTCTTTTATCGCTTTTGCTTTGGCATTTCTGTTTATCGCGGCGGCAATCATTTTGTGGAGAGTGCCCTCATCAAGTGTCGGAGAATTGGTACAAAACCGGTTCCCATTCATGAGTCTGTTTTTGCAGCGCCATACGACTTTGGATTTACCTCTCCTCGCGCGTGTCACCCTGCGATAGGGATATCCGCATTCGCCGCATATCATGATGTTTGATATCGCGTACAGGGCGCTGTATTTTTGTTTCAGCGCGCTTTCCCCACATGACATATTGATTCGCCTGAGCTTTTCATCCTGAACGCTTTGGAATAAATCCGCGGGAATAATGGCTTCATGATTGTTCTTAACGTAGTATTGAGGTACGATGCCTTTGTTGACTACCCTCTTTTTTGTCAGAAAATTGATGGTATAGGTTTTCTGGAGCAGGGCATCTCCCATATATTTTTCATTACTCAGCATTTTGATGAGGGTACTGTCCCGCCACTTGGAATTCCCCGTAACTGTTTTTATGCCTGAGTTTTCCAGAGCCTGACATATTTGAATATAGCTTCGCCCTTCCATATACAGCTGAAAAATCATTCTGACGATTTCGGCTTCTTCCGGCACAATAATCAACTGCCCGTTTTCGTCCATGGTATAGCCCATAAACTTTTTATAGTTTACATGAAAGACGCCTTTCTCAAACTGTCGGACGATACCCCATCGGGTGTTCTCACTTATATTCCGGCTTTCTTCCTGCGCCTGGCCGCTTAAAACCGTGATCAGCAATTCACCTGTACTTTCCAGTGTGTTGATACCTTCCTTTTCGAATATGACTCCGATATTCATCTCTTTGAGCTTTCGGATGAACAGTAAAGAATCCACCGTGTTCCGGGCAAAGCGGCTGACAGATTTGGTGATCACCAAATCAATTTTCCCGGCCGCGCAGTCATCAATTAAGGCGTTGAAATCATCGCGCTTTTTGGTATTGGTGGCACTTCTCCCATTATCGGAATATATGCCGGCCAGAACCCAGTCGGGATTATTCGCTATCTTGTCCATGTAACAAGCGACCTGCGCGTCATAGCTGTTTTCCTGCCGCTCGTAAACCGTGCTAACACGGCAATAAGCGGCTACCCGCAAACAGACCGTTTTTGCTTGAATACTTTGATCATGCCGCTCTTGTGTTGGAATAATGGTCAGTTTCTTTTTCAAAATAATCTATTCTCAACTCCCTCAGTCTTGAAAAACAGGAACAACCTCTTGCGGCCACTCCTGCCAATGCCGCTTAATCAAAGTATGAAACCCTCTGCTTCATTACAATGCCGGATTTAAACTGGATTTCTATCTCGTCATCCCTGATGGCCTTGACGCTCTGCAGGAGCCTTCGAACAAGGTCATGGTCAAAGTCCCTGACATCGCAGGTGGTTTTCTTCAGGCAGGCGTCCATATCGTTGAGCCGTTGCTGATAATTCTCAGCCATTTTCAGCTCCCGAACCTGATCCAGCTTCTTTTGCTTCATGTCGTTTATCCGCTCGGAGATCCCTTTATACCGTTCGTCAAAATCCTCCGTTACAACGCCTTGCTTGGCGTTTTCCTCTATCAGAGCCAGCATCTCGGTTTGGAGCTTTTCTATCTGCATGTCATATTCGGTAGATAAATTCTTGGTAGAGTAACTGCCGATGACCCTGATGACATTTTCCCGGAAGGCGCCGACAAACTCACCGCGATTTTCCACGACACTGTTGATAGCGGCCATTATGGCTTCATACAGCATGACCTCTTTGTAGGTGGGGGAGTGCTTGCAGTTCTTGGTCCCGTTCTTCAGGCGGTTCTCACACCGCCACACGGCGTTTTTCTGGCCATATTTCGACCAGACCTGCCTGCGGTAGGGCTGTCCGCATTCCCTGCAGACCATAATGTCGGACAGGGCGAATTTGGAGCTGTACCTGCTTTTTTCTTTTTCATCCCGCTTTGCTTTTCGAGACATCGCCTGTTTACAGAGGCTTGCCCGCCTCGCCTTTTCCTCCTGCACCTGATAATATAATTCCTTTGGGATGATGGCCTCGTGGTCGTCCTCTATGTAATACTGCGGGACAATACCTTTGTTTTTCACACGTTTTTTGGTGAGGAAATCGATGGTATAGGTCTTTTGCTGAAGGACGTCGCCCATATATTTTTCGTTAAGTAGCATTTTATCTATGACAGTGGAGCACCATTTACTTTTGCCGGTAACGGTAAGGACACCTTCTGATTCTAATATCTTGGCTATCTGTATTGAACTGCTGCCTTCAAGATAAAGCCGGAAAATCCGTCTGACCAACTCGGCTTCTTCCGGCACGATGACCAGCTCACCGTTCTTATCTTTGGTGTAGCCTAAAAACTTGTTGTGGTTGACTGAGACGACGCCGTTCTCAAACCGCCTTACCAGACCCCACCGGGTATTCTCACTGAGGTTACGGCTTTCCTCCTGTGCCTGGCTGCTTAAGATGGTTATTAAAAGCTCGCCGGTACCCTCCAGCGTATTCACGCCCTCTTTCTCGAAGAACACGGCGATGTTCTTTTCCTTGAGCTTGCGGATGTTCTGAAGACTATCCACTGTGTTCCTAGCAAAGCGGCTGACAGACTTGGTGATGACCATGTCGATTTTCCCAGCCATGCAGTCCTCGATCATGGCATTGAAGTCCTCGCGCTTTTTGGTGTTGGTGGCACTTTTACCGTCATCGGCGTAGATCCCGGCGAGCTTCCAGTTGGGATTGCTCTTTATTTTTTCCGTATAATAGGAAACTTGGGCTTCATAGCTGGTTTCCTGCTGCTCCAGCGTGGTGCTGACTCGGCAGTATGCCGCTACCCGCAGGGCTTTAAACTGAGGCTTTATACTCCTGTCGTATTCCGGCTTGGAGGGTATCATGGATATGCTTTTCTTTTTGGCTGTCGCTGCCTGCATTGTGCTTTTCTCCTTCCTTGGCTTAGTATCCGGTTTCCATGGCCAGGCCGTTTATAAATTCAAACACCAGCTGATGGTCGGCGTGGACCGTGATTTGCTTTACCACGGTATCAAACAGTTCCTCATCAAACTCCACAAGAAGCTGTTTGCCTGAAAACATTTGCTTCATCTTCTCGGTGTTGTATTCGGCATCATTGATTCGCGCTGTTTTATATAGGGCTTTTGCCCTGTTAAAAATAAGAGCCGGAAGCTCTTTGGACGAATACCGTCCTTCCGCTTCCAGCTCTTTGATTTGTTGATCCAGGTTATTAAACTCTCTATTATTTGCAATTGGCTCTTTCCATGGTGCCCGGTCGAGCACTTGAGGTCTTGCCAGAAGCCGGTTTATCACATCAAGGAAGGCTTCCTTTATCTGCTCATCTGATAGAAATCCACACCGGCAGTGTACACGGTTCTTGTAAATATATTTCTTACATTTCCAGAGGGACTTCTCGGATGCCTTGCCGCTATGCTCAACGTATTTGCGGTAAACCTCGCCGCATTCTCCGCAGCGGAGCCTTCCCGTGAATGGGTATTGCCGGTTCACACTGTTAGGCTGGAGGCTTCGCCCCAGCTGGTCACAGCGTTCTTGCCGGCGCTGTTGCACCCGCCCGAACAGCTCGGCTTCAATCATTTGCGGATAGAACTCATCCCCAAGATATTTGACATTTTCCAGTATCTTGCCGATGGAGCCATGGTTCCAGGAGGCTTTGTTGTTGGCGTTGGGGAAGCCCAGTTCAGTGAGTTGCTTCGCGAGGGCGGAGGTGGAGGCACCGGACAGATAGTCTGAAAATATCCTTTTCACAACAGCCGCCTTGTGTTCGTCAAGCTGTATTTTGCCGTCCACCAGCCTATATCCTATGGGCATATGCCTTTGCACCATCCTCTGCCGCCTCCTTCCTGATTGACTCGGACAATTCCAGCCGGTTGATGAGCCAGAAGGTGATTTGTCCGTTTTTCTGTACGATGACTTTGTCAATAGCCTGTAAAAATAAATCCTCACGGTATTCTTCAATAACGTGAGGATTGTTTCTGATTAGCTCTATTAGCTGTTCTGTTCCGTCTATCTCTCGGTCGAAGCCGTTATTATCCAGCAGCTGGCTCCGTTTCTTTTTAGCTGCGGCAAGCTCTATAGTCAGAGCGTTTTGACGCTCTATAAAAACCGCGTGGTCGATATACCCCTTCGATACCAGTCTGCTGAGTATATGACCCTGCTCTGTCAGTTCCATGATCCGGTTACCGCATTCTCCGATTTCCTGCTCCTGCTGTTCGTCTATCCGGAGCTTTTTAAGCACCTCCAGAAGGGGAGTGAGGATTTCGGTATAATTGCTTACGAGCTTGTTCCAAATTGTGGTGAAAGCCCATTGAACATCATCCTCCCGGACTGCCTTTTGACCGCATTTTGTGCTATCGAATATGTGCTGGCGGCAGCACCATTGGATTTTTTCATATGGCTTGCCGATGTAGATTTTCTGCCTCCGGAACAGGCTGCCGCATTCTCCGCAGAGGATTTTACTGCTGAAGGCATACCGGCTTTGGTATTTCTCCAAATCATCCACCCCCATCTGCTTTCTGCGGTATTCAAAAATTTCTTTGACTTCCTCCGCCTGATCCTGCGAGATAATGGCTGCATGGTTATCCTCAATCAGGTACTGAGGAAGCTGGCCTTTGTTTCTCTGCCGCCTAAAGGGTAGCACCTCTGTGGTCATGGTTTTCTGATGAAGCAGCTTGCCGGTATAAATGGGATTTAGGAGCATTTCCTTTATCACGCCGTCATTCCATTTCTCAGCCGAGCGTATCGTGGGGAGTCCTTCCTCCGATAAATCCTTAGCGATGGCATATGTACCCTTGCCATTTAAGTATTCGTGGAAGATACGGCGGACCACCGCGGCTGCTTCCTCCTGTATGACCAGCTCGCCGTTTTCATCCTTGGTATAGCCGTATGCGGGAGTTCCGAGGATGAAGGTACCGTCCTGAAAGCGTTTTATCGCCGCCCACTTGTTGTTGGTGGAAACGCTTTCCGCTTCTCCCTGTGCCAGAGAGCTTAAGATGGTCAGCATTTGTTCGCTTTTCTCCGAAAGGCTGTTGATATTTTCCTTTTCAAAAAAGACAGCAACGCCAAGCTCCTTCAGTCTCCGGATTGCCTGGATGCTGTCCACTGTGTTTCTTGCGAAGCGGGTCACGGATTTCGTGATAATCATATCGACCTTGCCATCTTCGCAGTCCTTCATCATCCTTAAAAAGTCATCTCTTTTTTGCAGCTTCGTCCCGCTTCGGGCTTCGTCAGCATAGATACCAGCAAACTGCCAGTCCTCATGATTTTCAATAAAGCTTTTATAATATTCCAACTGTACAGAGAAAGAATTGTGCTGCTCACGGGAGTCGGTACTTACCCGGCAGTAGGCGCAAACCCGTTTCTGGGGCTGTAACTGCTTTGTGATCTGTTGCTTAACAGGATCGATTTTTACTATTTTCTTTGCCATGTTTTTCTCTCCTTTCTCTCGTATTTGATCTCCTGTTAGCAACACACAATACCACACAAGTATTGATATATCCAGGTGTTTTTACGCATATACCTTAGAAAGTTCAGGCGTGAAGGTCTGTCGGTTCAATTCGTCGATTTTTTTGTATTCAGCAGGGGAGATTAGGCCATTGCGAAGCATGATATCCAGTAGTTTTAAGGCTACCTTGTATTTCACCTCGTTGGCCGCCTGATTTTTTGACATATAGCTCGCCCTCCTTTACTGCAGGGAAAGGTGAGGGCTTTGCTCCAGCTTGATTATGCCCTCCAGCGGTGAATAAAGCTCGATGCCCAGCTGTTCCAAGCCTCGGATAAATTCCAATGTCTTGGCGGTATCCCGCCCCAGACGATCAAGCTTCTTAACCAGCAGCACATCCATCTTGCCTTCTCCGGCTGCCTTCAAGACCTCCGTTAGACCAGTGCGGTCAAAATCCTGTCCGTTTCCGAGATCCTCAGATTCACCGACGACCTCAAAGCTCATCTGCTCCGCGTAATCCATAAGCTCCTTTTTCTGACCCTTCAAGGCGCCATGGGTATCCTCCGGCGCATCGATCCGACAGTAAAGCCAGGCGCGTTGCTGATTTTCCTGGCTCCAGAAGGCTTGAGCTTCCTCCACACTCACAATCGGTATTTCAGCCGGCTCCTTATCACCCATCTGCATGGGTACCAGCACCTTTGTGATTTCCTGCAGGAGTTTCTGATCTGGGCAACGGTTAATAAATTCACCGTAGGTGTCCAACACCAGTCTGTCCAGCGTATCTGTCAGAATCATCTTGTCCGCATGCTCCTTTTTTAGCATGATAAAGCTCGCAATGCCAGACGGGGACTTCTCAAAATAGAATTCCTGATGCTCTCCGTCAGATCCGTACACATATCCGATAATGAGATCCTTCTTTAGCAGTTCTGCTAATGCTTCCTTTTGCATATCGATTTCCTCCTTAATATTTTGAATTTAATCTCAGAAGGATACGGCAGGGCGGAAAAATCCGCTCTGCCGCATAGTTTCCAAGATCAAAAAACGATTTGCTTGTTCTTCATAACAAATTGCCGCTTCTATTCGACACTACTTCCCGAAGCGGAAAAGCCTTACGGCTCTCAGGGCGGCAGCACAAACGGCTTGTGGTTAATAAGCCTCATAGGGATTTCACCTCTCCCAGGATCTCTGCGAGCCGCCCCCATTGCGTGCGTCTGTGGCTGGACGGAAGTAGCATTATCACTGTCCATTTCATTGCGAAACAGTCCACCACAGACTGTTTTATAACCGGGACTTGTCGCTCGTCACCTTCGATGCCATCGTTTTGCGGATGCCTGTCACTCATCCGAGGCAGTCTTGGCGCTCCCGTCAACGTCGCTGCCGCTTTTTAGACGGCTGGACAGCTCATGTATTTAAGCTGCCGGATATGAATTTTTCAAAGAACAGCAGGGATAAAAAAATCCCCTCACTTCTTTAGGGAAAAAAGTGAGGGGCTGCACGGAAAAATTTTTACTTTTACATCATATTTTTGAGCTTATTAAGTATTTTTCTCTTGCGGTCATGTATCGTCATAGGCGGAATACCGATTTCCTTGGACAGCTGGCGTTCGCTTTTACCTCGAAGATACAGTTCTATGATCAGCCTTTTCTCAGGTTCGTTAAGCATTTTAAGGCATTGGCGAAGCTTAACGAGTAACATACCGGTTATAATCGTATCCTCCATGGAATCCTCTGCCGCAGAAATTATGTACTCCACAGAGATGCCTTTCTCATAACAGCCTTCAAGTGAGATATTGTTATCCTCCGCGAGCTTGTCCAGATATTTCTCTCTGTCCCGGCAGCGGTAATAGGCCTTATAGACCTCCTCGTATAATAGAGTCAGAACAACCGAATACGACATGTTCTAAAATAGTAGAATGTTGTGGTCCGGATGTTCAGGGAACCGGTTCCCATATCAAGGGTACCTGGGTTTGATGAAGTCAATAACAATACCACAACAATGCAGTAAAGGTACCTATTAATCACGTGAATTACTGCATGTGGGTTACTTATTGGAAGTAGTTGCGCCAAGGTACCCAATCAATGATAGGATGGTGATGTCTATACGAACCGAAAATTTTATTGACAGAAAAATATCCACAGGCAAATCATTTTCAAAGAGACAGCCCACACTGAAAAATTAGTAAGATGAATTCATCAGTCCTCCTCGCATGTGGTGATATCCACAATGCTTTTTAAGTCTGTTTCTCTTTCCCCGTCAGGGTTTGATTCTGACACTTAGAATGTTTGCTTAGCAATTCTGATTTACGTGAGGCTGTTTAAACCCGGGGGAGTGGTGTTGTCAACTTTCTTTAAAGAGTGCTATAATTTACAATGGTTTAGATAGTACTTTTTAGGTGCCTGTCTGTCAATGTTTGATGAAATAAGCAATTTAAATAATCATTTAGTTAGAATGATCCCGGTAAGATGGTAAATTCTCAATACCCCGAGCAGCATAGACTGCTTAATAAAGTATGTTTCTTTTCCTTCTACGTTTTAGTTCTAACACCTAGCCTGTTCAGCATGATAGTTGACCTGGATGGCAGCAGATCCAGGTAGTCTCCCGCTCCATGTCAGTTCTGATTACGAGGATGTTCTCGCGTAGAAAACGGAAAAGTTAATCCACTTACCAGAGGTGTTTTTATGACAATATCCTTGCATGTTGGCATTGATATTGGTAAGAATAAGAATGTGGCTTGCTTTATGAAATTAGACGGAACGATTTTGTTGAAAAAGTTAGTTTTCGATAACTCCATTTCAGGTGCCGAGAGTTTGGCATCTAAAACTAAAGAGTTATCGATTAAAGATAGCTTTGATCATGTTGTTTTTGGAATGGAAGCTACTTCTTTATACCACTTTCACTTGATGAATTATTTACTAATCACCGAAGAATTAAAGCCATACAGGCCTACAGTTTACCAACTCAATGCCAGAAGTATCAAGAACTTCAAGAAGTCTTATCCTCCAAAGGGCAAGAACGATGCATATGACGCTTATATCATAGCTGAAAAACTAAGACACGGCAGATTACCTAAACCTTACGAGGTTGATGAGATGTATCTTCCGCTACAGCGACTGACCCGTTACAGGTTTCACCTGGTGGGTTCACTTGTGCGAGAAAAAAGTTATTTTTTAACTATGTTGTTTATGAAATTTAGTAATTATGGTGATGTATTCAGTGATATCTTTGGAGCCACCAGCATGTCTATTATTACCGATTTTTTTGGCCCGGAAGAAATTATTAATACACCACTTGAAGACTTGGTTCAATTGCTTGTGGATAAAGGAAATAAGCAATTTTCTAACCCTGAAACATTGGCTACTGAGCTAAAACGAATTTGCCGTGAATCCTACCGGATGAGTCCGAAGCTCACGGATTCGGTTAATCTGATTCTTGAAACCAGTATGAATAATATCCGCTTTTTTGAGCAAACCATCCGCAAATTGGACAGTGTGATTGCCAGGGATATGGCCAAGCTCTCGAATCCATTGATGTCAATCAAGGGAATTGGGCCAGTGTTTTCCGCCGGCATTATCTCTGAAATTGGGGATATTAACAAGTTCGAAGATCAGTCCCAGTTAGCTAAATTTTCAGGTATCACCTGGAATAGCAATCAATCCGGCGAATTTGACGGTGAAGATAAACCCCTGAATAGGGCTGGAAACCGGTATCTCAGGTATTATCTGATAGAAGCTGCGGACAGTTTGAGGAGACATAATGACGAGTACCGAGCTTACTATCAAAAAAAATTTCAAGAATCAAAAAAACATGCCCATAAACGAGCTCAGGTTCTTACAGCTAGGAAGTTTGTAAGGCTGGTTTTTTCCTTACTTTCAAAGAACCAGCTTTACAGGTCGGACAGGGGATAGCTGTTTAAATAACTGCGGTAACGGTGCTGATTAATATTCCTGCGGTTGTCTGCTGCCAACTGGCTAGGAATATTAATTATCATAGTTATCCACAGGTAAAAGAGTGGTGATGCACTGAAATATTATTTGTGCACCAATATATGTTTTTCCCTGAGCTTTATTGGTGCAAACAATAACCATATTTTAAGATTATGCCTTAATATCAGGGAATAATTTTATAGCCGCAACAGGAATTTTTGGGTGTTTCTGTGGTGGTTAATTTTTTATACCCAAAAACAAGGAAAAATATGTTTTTAAATTCCCTCTTGACATATTACCCTAGCACTTGGTGACAGAAACGCGCATGCCCCTAACCAACAGGGTGTATTTCTTGTTATTGTCAGCCATATGGCTTGTCCTCCATTTCATGATTTTTTGAAATCGGAAATGAAGAACAAGCGGGGGAGAACGACAGCCGACGCAATTCTCCTTTATGCGACAAAAAAAGCTCGCTTGGATGCAACCCAATTGAGCTTTTACTAATTTATGGAATTTATATATCCTATTTCCAAGTCCTGACAGTTCTACTTGCTGGCCGCACTTTACCCTTAAACAGAATAGGATTTTTTTAACCGTTTACCACTAAATGCGTTATATAAAATGATGTCAGCTTTATTACGCCCGGCTGCTATTCAAAAGCAGCCTCTGAATTTTTGTTGCGTCCTGAATAAGCATTAAAATACCCTCCAAACTTGCGAGTCTGGAGGGAAAGAATATTTTAGCATGAAGAATGCCCCGCCAAACTCAAGTTTTTTTTGTTGGGCGGGTTTTGCCTCATACTTCTATGTAAACTTTTTTAATAGGGAATTATTGCATTGATACGCTCCAATAATTCCTATTTATGCGTTCCTTTATATCGTTTCACCTTCTAAACAGGAACTATAAACTGTTATCGGAGGTGAACTAATGGAACTAAATAATTCTGATAGACTCGGCAGTATCCTTAAAACTGCCCGAAAAACCAAAGGCCTTACACGAGAGCAGTTAGCTGAAATCATAAACATAACACCTCGCTATCTAATGTCCATTGAGAACGAGAGCAAGAAACCGAGCTACGACGTCTTGTTCCGGCTTATCAGGGAGCTAGGCATACCAGCGGATACAATCTTTTATCCCGAAAATCAAAATATTGATACCGAGGTTGAACATCTTGTGCGATTATTATATCTTTGCAATGAGCGGGAGCTAAAGATTGCAACTGCAACAATTCAAGCATTGGTAGACAACAAACAATAACTAAAATCAACCATCCCCTTCACGAATTATATTAATCAAATGAAAAAACCTGCCGCAAAAAATGGGCAGGTTTTGACACAGCTACTGCGGCAACCAGGCTATCATAGCGCTTATTCAGCACCTTAGACCCTAGGCTTTGCGTCCCTATTTTTAAATAGGTTTGCCCTTACTAATATCCTATTGAGTTTTTAAATACATACTTGAGAATGTGGTTTTCCTTCAATCAAAATTGCCCGATTTATTTTTTCTTATTTACCGCCGGTCTTTATTAAGTGCTATATGATTTCCGCAAAAATTCTGCAGTGATTGTTTCTCCATTTATTAACATTTCTGATGGCGTTCCCGCAAATACTAATTTACCACCATTTATGCCTCCCTCCGGACCAAGGTCTGTAATCCAGTCAGAGGCTTTGATTACTTGCTGATTATGCTCTACAACAATTACCGTATTTCCTGAATCAACCATACGGTTTAAAAGGGTAAGAAAATTCTCAACATCTATTGGGTGCAGTCCGGTTGTTGGCTCGTCCATCAAATACAGACTGTGCTTACCGTTATTGTTAATCAGTTCCTTTGCTAATTTTAAACGCTGTCCTTCGCCACCAGACAGGGTTGTCAAAGACTGACCGAGTTCTAAATAGCCTAGTCCCACATCCTCAAGCAGTTTCAGTATCCGTTCAATTTTGGGATGGTTGTGGAACATGGAGAAAGCCTCTTCAACAGACATTTGCAGAATGTCCTTTATGGAGCAATCCTTGTACTTTACAGATAAGACGTCATCGCTAAACTGCTTTCCACCGCAGACCGGGCATGTTACCTCAATGTCTTTGAAGAACAGCATGTTACTGGTGACATATCCCAGCCCCTCACAATTTTCACAGCGGCCTCCCGGTGTATTAAAGGAAAAATGTTTAGCAGATAACCCTCTGTCCTTGGCTTCTTTTAAACTGCCAAAGATTTTCCTAACCTCTGTATATACCTCGGAATAGGTGGCAATATTGGAACGTTTCATTTTAGTTATCGCAGACTGCTCTATAGTAACAATCTGATCAAATTGCTCCATTCCGGATATAACGTTTCGGGAAGTCTGCTTTTTATTCCTTGCTTCCGCGAGCACTTCAAATACCAATGTCGATTTTCCTGACCCTGAAACACCTGTGACGGTATTTAGACATCCAATCGGGAAGCTTACGCCAATGTTTTTCAGGTTATATAAATTAGCATTTTCTACTTTGATTGCATTACCGGTTCCTTTTCTGAACTCTTTCCGATCCTGCTTTTCTTTTCTTAAATATGTCCCTGTTACAGAGGCTTCTTGTTCTTTAAGTTCATCCAAAGTTCCTGTTCCAATAATTTCACCGCCGTGCTTTCCCGAACCAGGGCCGATATCCACGATATAATCTGCAGCCTGCATGATATCAGGATCATGCTCAATGACGATAACTGTATTACCTAAATCCCGCAGCTTTTTCAGTATCGTTATCATTCCTTCAGTGTCCTTCGGATGAAGACCAATCGTTGGTTCATCCATAATATAGATAATACCAGTTAAATCTGAATCCAAAGTTGCAGCGAGTTTTACCCTTTGCAACTCTCCGCCAGACAGGGTAATAGTTTGCCGGTCAAGAGAAAGGTACCCCAGACCGACATTTAAGATTCTCTGAATTTTTGTTTTTAAATCCATTAAATAGGGTTCAACGAGCTTATAATTTTGATCCGTTAAAGAATCTTCCAGCTTTTGTATCCACGTATATAATTCTTCCAAGGACAGCAAAGACAACTCCGGAAGACGCGTGCTTTCAACCGTAACGCTGCGGCTTAATGCCCCCAGCCTTTCACCCCTGCAATCCGGGCAAATGTCATAATTAAAATAATCATTCAATTGTTTAGCTTCGCCGCCCTTATCGGACATCCGCCTCCAGAGTGTTGGAAAAACACCTTCGAATCTGCCTCCTGCAACGGTCTTTGGCGGGAGTATTCCTGAAAACGCTTTTTTAACCTCCTCACTCTCCACCCCTTGATAAAGAATGGCTTTTTGAATATTGCTAAAATCCGCTACCGGAGTATTATCATTGAAAGGAATGCCATAATGCCGGAAAGCGTTGTATAAAGATGAAATTTGATATTCCTTATATTTCTGCTCCCAAAAGTCAATCGCGCCGTCTTCCAGTGACAAAGATTCGTTAGCAACATTTTCTTTGTTTATGTCAAGAACCTTTCCTAATCCCTCACAGGTTGTGCAAGCCCCTTCCCTGGTGTTACACGAAAAGTAAGTTCTTGTCAGTTTTTCCATCCTGTAACCGCATTGGCTGCAATACATAAAAACTTTAAAATCTTCATCCGTTTTTTCAACTTCCTCTTTGCATTCTGCAGCCGAAATTACTTTATTGCATTTGGGGCAGACTCGTACTCCCAGCTTTTCATAGACCATCCGCAGGTCTGTATAAATATCAGTAAGTGTTCCGACGGTCGACCGGGGGTTCTTATTGGATTCATTCTGTGTAATAATGACTGCCGGTGACACATTGTGGATAAAATCAATTTTGGGCTTATTAATACCCTGAAGCCCCATTGCTTCTAAATACTGTCTCTGGCATTCTTGAAAAATTACATCAATCGCCAAAGTTGTTTTTCCTGAACCTGACAGTCCAGTAAAAACAATTAGCTTTTCACGGGGTATCTCAAGTGAGATATCTTTTAAATTTCCCTCTCTTGCACCTCTTACTATAATATTTGACATTCATATTCCTCCTTCCTTTCTTATGTTGAGACATTAATTGAAACTGATAAAGCTATGCTTATACCAGTAATAATTATTATGGCTATTCCCGCAATAACAAACCAAACAGGCACACCATAACGTTCAGCAGTCGGCCCCGCGATCAACAATCCGATAGGCATTGCTACCGACATTAAGCTGCCCATGAGC
This sequence comes from Desulfofarcimen acetoxidans DSM 771, assembly GCF_000024205.1. Taxonomy (NCBI): domain Bacteria; kingdom Bacillati; phylum Bacillota; class Clostridia; order Eubacteriales; family Peptococcaceae; genus Desulfofarcimen; species Desulfofarcimen acetoxidans. Next base: position 1,570,063 of record NC_013216.1, on the reverse strand, counting down.
GAAAATGCCCGGCCATGTGCCTCTTTTGGTATGGTTTCCTGTAAATAAGCTGCATATGGAATGCTATAGGCATTCCCAACAGCTCCCATAACCAAACACACTGCTGTGAAAAACCAAAATCCTGTTAAGTTATGCGGTAGAATTCCGCTGAGAATCGATGTTACACCTAAAGCAACAATTCCAATGCGTACTATTCCTAGCTTGTTTTTTATTACTCCGATACTACTTATAATAGCAGCTCCAATCATCATACCGACAGCATACGAAATTTGATTAATGCTAGCATGCCAAGCAGTAGCCTTAAAATAATCACTTATCATAAGAGGATACAATGATGCTAGGGGCATAAAGAAGATCATGCTGACCATCATAGTAATTGTAACGTTGAAAAGCCTTTTGTCGCTCACATATACTTGAAACCCTTCCTTGATTTCGCCTAAATAATTCGGGCGGATTTGCTTTTCATGTTCGATTTCGGGGATTTTTACTATGGCAGTTGATACACTTGCAACTATTGCGCCAACAAGATCAGAAATCAGGATAATAGGTAATGGTAATGATGCATACATGGCGGCGCCCACGACAGGGCCGAGCATGTATGCTCCCGATTGCATAAATTGGTTCCACCCGTTTGCTCGGATAAGTTCTTCCCTAGGAACGAGCATAGGCACAACAGCTTGAATTGCTGGTGTGTGAAAAACACTTCCAACCGCACGAATACCTAGTACCATACAGGCCATCCAGAATGGTGGGTTCCATATAATGAATGAAATTGCAAAAAATGCAGCAACAAGACCGATAAACAAATCAGCGCAAATGATGATAGTTTTTCTCTTCAGACGGTCAACCCAAACACCTGCAAATGGCCCCAATATGAGTTGCGGCAAAAATGCAAACAAGCCTGCGAATGACATCATGAGCGGCGAAGAAGTTTCAGTGGCCAACCACCAAATTAACGAGAATTGCACCGCACTGCTACCAATAATGGATATTGTTTGCCCGCTTATAATAGTAAGGAATCCTTTTTTCCAATCCTTGTTGCTTAATTGATTATTATTCTTATTATCCATATTACCCTCTTGCTATTTATTATTTTTTATTCTGCATATTAATTATATAACATTGATGCAACTGCTAAACTTCAAGGGCTTTAACCTTAATATTTATAGAATGATATTTGAATAAACCTTACACCTATTGTATAATGTTTTCTATATATGTAGAGAGGTGAGAGAATGTCTATGTCTATAAGACCAATTGATATTGCTAGAAAGTTAGGTATAAGCACTACAACTTTGAGAAAGTATGAAGAAATGGGTTTGGTTCCTCCTGTATTACGCTCTGAGTCAGGTTATAGAAATTACACAGTGGAACATATTGCCTATTTTATTTGTGTTCGAGACATGCTTCCCGGATTCAATTTGACCATTATATCCGAGGTTTTAAAGTATGTAATGGCCAATAGAATAGATTCTGCATATTGGGTTCTTAATAAAGCTCAAGCGGATTTACGGCAAGATAAAGCTATATCCGAAAAAATTATTAAGCATCTTTATCATAAGGAAGGTTTACAGAAAAATTATAAGCAAACCATATTGTCTATTAGCGACATCAGCCAAGAGACAGGCATTCCTGCAACAACGATTCGCTATTGGGACAAGATCGGACTTATAGCTGCACAACGTAGTGAAGAGAACAATTATAGGATTTTTACACCTGAGCATGTACAACAAGCATTAGCGGTGTATGCTTTAAAATTATCCGCAATTACAAATCGTCGCAAATATTTTATTGACCAGGTCAGGAACGAAATAAAAGAGTTTAATTATAATGATAAAAATAAAATCAAAGAAATCGCAAACAATATTATGCAAAATCTTGACAAGATGAACAGATTGCAAATTCGAGGAATCGCTGCCCTATATAATTTATGTGTTCAGGTAGAAACAAATTTTTTCTATAACTCCTTTAATAAAAATTAGAAGCTGTAGGTTTAGCCTACAGCTTCCGAATATAATACTTTGTTTTGCTGAAAGGGAGGCTCCTCGGACTGTTATTTACTTAAACTTTATCCATCAAGTATATTAATTGTAAACCATCATTCTTTCGATAATTCTACAATAACTTTGGAGTCTTTATGCAATCCACATCGCAAAGCAACCATATGACAAAATAAAATAATTAGACAATTATTCTTTTTCTGATTTTAGTATTCTTAGAGTGAGAGGTTCGCCTTGACGGTTCACCATGAACCCTTCCATGGTCCATTGAAGGACAGACCTTCCCCTTGGCGGAGAAGGTCATTTTAATACGATTAGCTGGAATCCAGCTGCTTAATGCAATAGAGATTGCTGCTCTTGCCGCCGTTCTCACGCCACCGCTGCTCCTTGCGCAGATGGCCGCTTTGCTCAAGGTCGACTATGGCGCGCTTGACTGTGCTACGAGAGAGATTCAGCTCTCTGGCAATGGTACCAATCGCAGGGAAGCATTTGCCGCCCTTACCGGCATGGTCGCGCAGGTACATATAGACAGATCTCGCCCGGTGCGGCAACTCCGAGGTATAAACGGGTGTAAAATAACCCACGGCTTCACTTCCTTTCAGGTCCCTTCGGTTGTATGAATTCTTCAAAGGTTATCGCTTGCGTTGGCGTATGCACCGGACCGCCCGACGCAGCCGCTTCTGTTTCAGCTTCCTCCGGCACATCCTCACAGGCTGCATGGCGACGGATTATTTCTTCCTCTACCTGGCGCCTGTCGGCATACTCCACCTGTCTGGCCGATTGCTCAGCAACCTCATAGGGCTTGCCAAAGGTAATGCCCCATTCCTTGAACAGTTTAAGCCGGGTACGCATGGGATAGGCGCCGGTCTTGGTAACGATAAAGCGGCCTTTGGGCATGGATTTGAGTTCGTCGGGTGTCATCAGCGGCCGTTCGATCATCTGCAGGCTCTGCGAAGGATCATTTTTGTTCCGGCTCACCGAACCACTCATGACGGTCTTTGTTCCCATGGCTTTCGATAAAAGCTGCGCCGACTCGCTGTTGGGAGCAAAGCCGCCGAACACCGTGTCCTGGCAGTTGTCGATGATGATGGCGGAGCCTTCTCTGCCATAGCTTTTCTCCAACTGCGCAAAGCTCTGGATGATAGCCACGATGGACACACGGCGGGAGCGTGATGCGGAAAATATCATCTCGGCCGACTCTATTTTGGGTATGGTCCCGATCTCGTCGAGGAACATCATCACACGGTTGGGGAGCTTGCCGCCATGCTCGTCAGCTACCGACAATATTTCACGGTAGAGCTGCTGGACGATCAGGCTGATAATGAAATACTTTGTGTTATCTTCCTCCGGCATGACGAGAAAGATGGCGTTTTTTTTGGTGCAGAACCTTTCAGCGTCGATTGCTGTGTCAAAGCACAGGATCTGCTCCAGCTCGGAATCCAGAAAAGCGTTGAGTCGGGAGAGCGCGGTTGAGAGGACGCTCTGCATGGCCTGCTCCGCTGAGTTGAGCGCTGCCCCCGCAAACCACTTGGTCTTGTGCTCGTCCGGCAGATGAGCGAGGAGCAGCTGAAACAAAGTCCTGCCCTTGACGCCGCTGGGCGCCAGCAGATCCTGTATGAGCTTGAACACTGACACGATGTGCCGCTGCTTCGGCTCACAGTATTCGGCGATGAGCAGAATCACGGAGGTCAGCAGACCCTCGGCGGCATCGTAGAAGAAAGCGTTTTGTCCTGCCATCGCCGTGTCGAAGCCGCCGGAGGAGATAATGGTCTTTGCAGTGATCTTGGCATATTTCTCCGCTCTGGCCTTGTATGCCAGGTTCTGAGAATTCTTTAGATATGCGTCCATGTACCTGTTGACCAGATGGAGCAGATTGTTTCCGTCCGAACGGGTGGGATTTCTCAGGTCGATGACCGCCACGTCGTAGCCGTAGCTGTCCTTGGCGATCCCCGCGTAGTTGCGGTAGAGATCGCCCTTGGTGTCGGTGGTGACAAAACTCATGCCGCATGCGCAGGCGTACTCCAGGTTCGGATAAAGGAAGTTGGCGGTCTTGCCGACGCCGGCCGCGCCGATCATCAGGCAGTGGATATCGTCATCGTCCACCAGTGCATATCCGTGGGGAGCAGTATTGTCAAATAGCGAGGCTTTCCTCCAGCCGACAATGAAACCCTGCGCTTTCGGGAGGCTTTCTCCCTTGCGCCATTTTTCAGGCTCATATGCAACCTCGGAATATGTCTTTTTTATCTCCCTCTTGGTAGCCCAGCGAGCTGTACCATGCTGGCCGTCGCCGACCGTTTTGGATTTGATGCCATTCAGGGTGTAGTAGTGCGCTATAAGGGATAATAAACCGATCACGCCGAACATGGTCGCCCCCGCGGCAGTTAATATTATGATTTGGGATGTCTGCAATCAGATCCCTCCTTTACATGGTCATAGAAAAATTTACGGCCTGCTCCTGTGCTGGAAGCATGGACGGCAGCTCCTGTTCAACAAACATCATGGCTTTGACGCAGTCCAGCGCAAGGCGCTGATAGGAGGACAGGAGCTTTTCCTTATCTGCCTGTGTGCGGATGCCCGGTGTCTGGAGCTGTCGGCCAATGTCCGATACATCCTGGCATATCTGTTCCGCCTTGGTCCGGAGCCAGCCCCTATCTTCATGGGGACGGTAGCTGTCCTGCAGCTTTTGAAGGAGCCGCTCTGTTGTCAGAGGCAGCTCCATCTGACGGAGCTGCCTCTGCATTGCAATAAGCGAACCGGAGGCAAGACACTGCAGGCATTCCCGAACAGCCTCCGCGTTCTCCGCCGCCGACTTGCCGGATGCCAGAAACGGCTCCACTGCCTCGGCGCACTCTCTGAGAAAGAAGTCGATGTCCCTATTCGTTTCCAGGGCTTTGCACAAATCGTGCAGCTCTCCGACAACCTTCGGCAGAAGCGTGAGCTTCGGATGCTCCTGTGCCGGAATCGGATTAACGCCGTTTCCGGCTTTCAGATCCTCGTTCCAGTCCTTGTACTGAGATTGCCTTATTGAATTATCCACATAACCCTTTTCTGTCAGGATATCCTTCAGCCGTCCTGTGGCTTCGATGCCAGCCTCGTCATGGTCCAGGCATACCACGACGCTTTTCAGGTGAGGGTTCAGCTCCAGTTGGCGGAGCATGGCGTGTTCCGACACGCCGTCCAGTGTGACGTAGCTGTGCTGCTGCCAATCCTTCCGGTTCAGCGTGATAAAGGACAGCATATCCACCGGCGCCTCGAACACATAGAGGACTCCGCTCTCTCCGATCCAATGGAAGCTGTATTTCGGATCGCTGCCCTCCACGTTTCCTTTGTAGGGTGCGCCCTGAGTGTAGGTGCCGCGCTTGTGAGCGTGGCGGGCGGCGCCTTTTTCATCCAGTCCGACAAACACCGCGTTATGGTATTCCTTGTCCTCATAGATCAGCTTGTAGCGCGCGAAGTGAGACAGCACCTCACGGTCAATGAACCGCTGCTTGATCAGGTATGCGAATACCCGGCGCATATCTTGGTTGGCCTCCGGAAGGGCGAATTCCTTACGGGGCGTCGGCGCGCTCTTGGCGGTCTGATTCCATTCCACGCCGCAGTCCTCTCCGAGCAGGAAATTCATCGCTTTGGGAAAACTCATGTCAAAGAACTGCTGGACGAAATCGACGGCATGACCGCCTTCCTTGCGGGAATGACGGAACCACTGATTGCCGCGCACGGTTACGCTGTCATGACGCTTCCATCGCCACTCACGGCCGGAGCGGATGAGCTGCTCTCCCTGGCGCTGGAGGAAGTCCACCAGGTCGACGGAGTTTGCCTGCTGCTTCTGCTCGTCTGTAAAATGAATGTATGCCATACCATAACCCTCCTTTGTCAGCGCTTTCGCTTACCGCACCGGCGAAAAAAAGCCACCCGCTTGTGAGCGGATGGCCTGCGTGATGACGGATTGAGTTTTTCGGGGAGCGGTTCTTTTGTCTGTATATGTTTCGTTTGAGGCTTTTGCATGAAAATCCTCCTTTGCTAATAGGTTGTTTGTCTGAGCTCGTGATCGTCGGTCGCGTGACCCTGGGCGATCTTCTTTTCCCGTATCCTGCGCCGGAGCTTGCTGTCGGTCTGCATACCTGGGCCGCCGGAGAGTCTTGTCTGTTCGTCGCGGAAGATCCGGCTTAAGTGATGCAGAAGCCTTGTCGCCGCCAGGAAGAGAGGCGGATCACGATAAACGTCGGGATGGTCGAGGAAAAACTGTGCGTAAATATTGCCCTGTTCGGCGGACAGGGTGAACCAGCGCATGGCGGCTTCCCGGTCGCGGGGAACATCCCTGCCCATGAGATACAGCTTGCCGAGGGTATACTGCGCGTACTGGTTATTCTGCTCCGCGGACATGATCAGCCATCTGAGGGCGGCTTCCACGTCCTTTGGTATATCCTCTCCCAGCAGATAGAGCTTTCCGAGCTGATACATAGCGAATGAATTGTTCTGTTCTGCTGCTTTCGTGAACAACTCTACTGCTTTTGCGACGTCCTTCTCCACATGCTCTCCGTCGCGGTAGAGCTTGCCCAGGGCTAACTGAGCAAGGTTGTTGCCATTATCCGCAGCTCTGGTCAGCCACAGAACAGCCTTTTCCGGATTTCTGTGTCCGCCGTCCTCGTCGAGATAAACCTTGCCCAGCATATACTGAGCGTAGACGTTACCGAGCCGGGCGGACTTTTCAAAATATTCAATAGCCGCTTTCACGTCCTTTTCCGTTCCGGTCCCGGTATAGAGCATCTGGCCGAGACGGTATTGGAGCTTATCGTCATGGCTTTTTTCCTCAAGCTGTTTAAAGACATAAAAGGCTTCTTCAAAATTCAGCTCCGCTTCCTCGGCGTCCTTCTCCGTGCCGATGGCGTCCCTGTACATCTTCGCCAGCTCATAATTGGCGTAGGGAACATGCTGGGTAGCGGATTTACCGTAGAGCCGGAACGCCGTTTCGTAGCTCTGCTGCACACCCTGCCCTCGGTAGTACAGACCGGCGAGAGAATATTGGGCGTATTTGTGATTTCGGGAAGCCGCCATTTCAAACCATCCGGCCGCTTCCTCATAGTCCTGCTCTGTGCCAAGCCCTGCCGCGTGCATTTTACCGATACGGTATTCCACATACCGACTGTTCCTATTTGCTTCGATATCCATAAACGCGGAGAGCGCTTTTTCGTACCATGCGAATGAAACCCCCGCGTCCATGTCGACACCGAGCCCATCGGCGTACATCCTGCCAAGGTCGTGCATGGCGAGAGCGTTGCCGCTTTCGGCTTCCTCCAGAAATAAACGGAGGGCCTCCGTGAAGTCAGGCTCCAGCTCATCGCTGCCATAGAGAAAAACGCGGGCTTGCTTGTAGCGGTCGCTCCACTTGATATGCGGTATGCCGGATTCGGCCTCATCGGAATTACCCTGACGGGATGAAGTATCCGAAGCGGATGAAGATATATCTTCATCGCCATCTGGAGCTTCATCCCCGGCCGGTTGGTATTCGTCCTCCATGAGCAGGGTATCGGAAGCTTCATGTAAATCCTCCGCCGGTTCATCGCCCTCGAAGGTGAAATGGTGACTGCCAATATTCACGGCTTCCGTGATCACCATATTTTTTATGTGCTTGAATTCCTTTTGTCGTGAGAGCGGAACGGGATCGGGGAGCTTATCCAGATAGGTCCGTAGCACTTCATTACGAAGTTCCTGCCATTTCGCATAGGCTTCCGCCACCCGAGTCTCCTTCGCCAGCTCATCCACGATCTGATCCACGATAGTTTTCAGAGGCGCTTTGAGATAGCCGTACTGCTTTTTACCGGAGGTATGCTTTAGGCGCTCTGCCAGATGCGAGAACAGAGACTCAATAGTTTTGCTCTCATAGACGCCGCCGTTCATCCTGCCTGTGATTTCCTTCAGGGCCTCACGGCTTTTTTCGGCCAGCATGTCTCGCTGTGAGGTCTGCTCTGTATAGAGCTGAATGAGATCCTGCTGAAAAATCTCCCTCGCCAGACTGCTCCGCATTTTTTCGATGGCGGGCTTGGTGACATACCCCTCGCGGGGATCGGTTGAATACACGAGCATATGACAGTGCGGATGATGCCCCTCGTTATGAAAGGCGGCGTACCAGTGCAGGTTTTCGGGAGCGATCTTCATCTGTTCGGCGAAGATATTCCGCTGCTTGCGGATGAGCGCCATCCACACCGCGGCGTTATTATAACCCAGCCGGGCGGCGTCCTCTCTCTGCAGAGATATGATGGGCGTCCACACATTTCCGGTGTGCGCACCGACCTCCGACATCACCTGTGACAATACCAGCGGAGTGTTCTCATCGGAAAACAGGCCGTGCGTTCCAAGCTTCTCGGCGCGGGGACGGGTGGCGATATATTTCGCATAGACCTCTTGGTGCGACAGCTGATCCATGTTTTGATCCAACGCCGCGCTGATGAATTCCGAAGCATTTTCTACGTTGGGCTGATTGATATAGTCCTCGTATTCAAATAGATCTGTGGTATCCGGAAACTGATTGAGGATATCCGCGATGAGCTGCTCCTGTTTTTCTGTGGCGGGGCGTTCGCGGGAGGCGGAAGAGATTATCTCCACGCCATCCCGTGTCGCTACATACTCTACCAGATTCTCAGCATGCACCGAGGCGTTTTTGATGTACCTGCATTTGAATATGATTCTCGGCATGGCTAGTTACTCTTGTCCTGTTTCGCTTTCGCCACATCCTCAAAGGTTACGGCGCCCACGGATCTTTTTACATCCTCGACGCATCTGCCGCGCAGCGTATGAAGGGATGCGGGATTGTAATCCGCGTTGAACGCCACGATATTCATCATCATGGACATCTCCACCGCCAGCTTGAAGATGAGGCGCGCCATGCGGTTTTCGAGACTGTCCATCATTCCGGTCATTGCCGAGGTGATGGCGGCCGGCAGGAAGCGCATGCCTTCCTCCGCCGAAATATATCCGGTGTAAAACTTGATGGCTTTTTCGATGAATTCGCTCTGGCTCTGGCAGTTGTCCTTTTTGTACCAGTCCGTGACCAGCTTTCGGGTTTCCGGGTAAAGCCACAGGGCGAATTTGCTTTTGAGCGTATTTTCTTTTGGCATGCTGCTACCTCCAATCGTGATAAAAGGAGCCGCAACCCCGGTCGCAGCCCCTATGAAAAATCCTTTATTTGTGGCGTTTTCGGTTGTGCTTTTGCTCTATGACCCCGAAGCCGACTCCAAGGGGCATTTTCTGACCCCGGTGAAAAACGTCCTTCGACCCGCATTGCGGGGCGATGTTTGCCGGAGCGGGGTAGCAGCGCAACCCCGTTCCTTTAACCCGCATGGTTTTCGACCCCACGGTTCATCCCCAAATCGACGGTTTATGAGGCTCTATCCGGAGATTGGTCTTTATCCTCTCCATGCTCCGTCACAAAGCCCCGACACGGAGCGTTATCCTGTCCACGGGGGTCGATGCCACCCCCGCCGCCAAAAGCCGACACAGGGGCGCACAGGCGTCGACATTCGCGCCCACGGTTCGGTTATTCACCGCCGCCCGCGGAATGGCTCTGCGGCCTTGCGAAAGACGCCGGTCTGGAGGGGCGTCTGGGCGCTTCCGGCTCGTCCTGCTCACGGTTTTCAATGTAATCCCTGACGGGAGCGGGAACGTGCTTTTCGTAGAGCTTCTGCATGAAATCCTCCAGCTCGGTCTGAAGCTCCGCTTCCTTTTTGCCCATATACTGGCGGAGGGCGCCGAGCTTTTCGGCGTCATAGCTGATCTGAACGGTTGCTTTCTTCATAGAAAATCTCTCCTTTACAGTAAAATATTAGAACTTACATACTCATGGTCATGCCCTGGTTTTCTTCCTCGACGGGATCTTCAGCCCCGTTCTGAGCCTCTGGAGCGGAGGGCGTTTCAGGCACAGTCTGTTCTCGCTGACGGCGGGAAGGACGAGGCGGGCGCTCTCTTAGAGCGGGTGTCTGACCCTCTCCCGAAGCGGAAGCCTGCTGTGATTCTACCGTCTGCTCCTGATTCTGTTCCGGCTCAATTCGGCTCTCAACATACTCACGGACGTTCTGAGGCACAAACCTTTCGTAGGTTTTGTCGAGGTAATCCTGCAGTTCCTTTTCCACGGTCTGCTGCTTCTTGTCCATGAAAAAACGGAGGGCATCCAGCCGCTCCGAGGGGAAAGGGACCTTTAATTCGGTTGTACTCATTTGCGTTTTCCTCCTTATAAATTCATTTGCATGGCAGGCGGCTCCTGCTCATTTTTCTGCTCCGGCATCTGGCTTTTGTCGAGATTGGGGCAGTAGTCCAGGTAAAACACCATGTCGAAGCCGTCCTCCATCGGCTCGATCTCCGCCATCTCCTGCCTCGTTTCAAGGATATTCAGGAGCATGGAGCCGATGCCGTTGTCGGGTGAAACAGGAACATGATACCGCTCCTGTATCTCGTCAAAGTAAACCGACCGCGTCCCATTGGAGGTGCTTTGCGTACTTTCGCGGATGATCTGATCGGCCAGCTGGTTCAGGCGCACGCTCACAAATTCACGCGCCCCCGGCATGAAGCTGGAGTATCTGGCGTAGCTGTATCCCTCCGCTTCAATCAGAACGCCGTCCTAACAGCCTTCTCCCAGCACCAACAGGCAGTGAGCCATGCCGTTTTCGTCCTTGCGCATGACCTCGGTATTTTCGGCAATGAAGGACATATCCCGGAGGGGAGCTGACTTGAAATACTTATACTCGGCTTCGGGAAGCTCGACGATTTTTTCGATTACGCAGTCCCATACGGGATAATCTGTTGCCTTCCGTTCAAAAATTGCTTGCAGATTAAGCATGATATTCACTCTCCTGTGTTGTAGTTGATATAGGGAATTTCGAGCCACGCCGACCATGAGCGGTCGGCGAGATTCGTTTTAACGACGCCATATTTTGTTCCCATGGCTTCGATGACCTTCCCATTTCCGACGTAGATCCCAATGTGTCCCGACTTCCAGACAGCCAGACCGGGGGTGTCGGGCATGGTATCCATGGAGCCGGAAACCGACGCGTTGTTATGCATGGTATCGGCTCCGATATCGGGCATGCCGTTGGTTCCATACTCGATTTTCAAGCTTTCAGGATCGAGCCAGCCGTAACCTTTTATCAAACCGACACAGTCCGTTGTCCTGCCGCCAAGCCAGTTATTTCGGATAAAATCCTCGTAGCTGCCGACACCGTCAGGGTATTGCTCCAGCTTATAGCTGAACAGCGAATCCGTGAGGATGTCGCCGTATGTACCCCATACATAACCCCATCCGGCTTCAAAGGCTTGCTCGGCATAGGTGACCAGATCCAGGTTGTTCTTGGTCGACGGATCTATAAACGCGGAGATATCCAGCACGGTATTTCCGGTACCGCCGCGCTCAATCTCGCCGGTGAACAGCCCCGCGCCGCCGAACGCGATCCGCTCATAGATTTTCTGAGCGTTGGCCTTGACCTCGGCGGTCACCGCCAAGCCCTGCCGGGAGAGCTTGGTATAGGCGGTATTCAAGCTAACCGGAACAGCGACTGTATACGTCACCTCCGCGCCATCGACCGTCCGCTTTCTTTCCTCATAGGAGATGAAGCAATCCACAAAGGCGCGAGCCTCGGTCGATGCCAGGGTCAGATTTTCAGCGCCGAAATTCAGAGAATAAAAAAGGGACTTGACGCGGATGTTGTCCAGCGGACCGCCTTCCATCTGGGCTTCCACATCCGATATAGCTCCATCCAGAACAGTAAAGCAATCAGTCATGTTGCTGATGTGCGAGGCGTATTCGGCAGGCATTGCCGCAGGAATGCCGCCACCGTTAAAGGCTAGGTCGATGGCGGCTTTGTTGTGGTCGGAGCCTGCCGAGAGAATGCTTGCGATCATCACGACAACGAGAATGATGGGAGTCAGGATGGCGGCGATGACCACGCCGATTGCTTTCCACATTCGTTTGTCGGTGGCGAGCGCGACGGCGGATTTGACTGCCATAGCAATGGTTGCGGGATCTGCCATAGGGAATCACCGCCATTTCGGGCTGAACAGCGTGCCCTGTTCCGGCTCCTGTTCCTCCTGCTCCCGCGCCAGACTGATGGATCTTTCTACTGCACGGTCCAGTATCTCGGTGTCGAAGCCTGCGGTTTTATATCCCTCCGCGATGACGTTCAGGTAGTAATCCGAAGGAGAACCGAAGGGATGCCTGTCATCCATGATGTAGAGCATGCCGAGAACCGGCTTGCCTTTCAGCTCCAATTCGAGGATTTCCTTGCGGTAAAGATGGGGATACCCCTCATAACGGTCAAGGGCCTGCAGGTCCCGATCCTTCAGCGTCCATAAAAGAACAGGGACGTTGGAGCCTTTGAGCGGTTCCACGGTTGCGACGGCGCTTGTCCGTCCGCCTCGGAACCGCAGCTCGTAATCCATGATCTCGCTGGCGCCCACCACCTGTGCGGTGGGGCAGCGCATCGCCATCTGAGGCAGGTTAAGATTGCTGCCATAGGCGATGTAGAGCATCTTGTTTTTCATTTTGTATCATTCCTCCTTGCTACATTGACATAGAAAAACCGGGGCTTTGTTCATCAGCCCCGGTCTGTCCCTGTTCATTTTCGATTGTCTGCTCCCGCTGTTCCGCTGTCGCTTGAGCTGCTTCCGCCAGCTCTTTTTCTTTTTTCTGCCGTAACCGTTCCTTTTGCTGGAGGGCCTGTGCCGGGTCTTTCCACGCGATACAGCCATCCAGATGCTCCAGCAGATGAAGCCGGGCGGTCTTGAATTCGTCCCCGATAAGCCCCAGCCGCAGGAGCCAGGTGCGGAAGGTATATTTCTCGTTGGTGCTTCTGGTTTTCTGGCGGCTGGCGCACCGCTGATTCAGAGCCTGCGCGGAAATGGCGAGGCAGAGTTGGATGTACGCCTTTATTTTTCCGGCGTGAGTGGTAGAGTTAAATAGCCGGAATTCGATAGTCCCTTTCTGGAACACGCTGTGAAGGTTCAGGCAGTGATAGCGGCTGTCATGATAATGCTCATAGCGGCCGTCGCTGCCGTTGTACCAGATGCGGCTGACCGCGTCCAGCGTCCGTGGCTTTTTGCGATTCAGTTCTTCGAGAAAGCTCTGCTCAACCTTCTTGCAATACTGCCGCTCTCTCGCCACCTCCACCTGCATGGCCTTGTAGATCAGATCCTCCTTGGAGGCCATGATGTTGGTGATGTTTCGCAGGGTATTGGCATCAAAGGGAGAAGCGTCTACATGAACATGGATGCCGCACTTGTTATTCACAATCGCTCCGGCGCCGCGGAGCTTTCTCACCAGCTCCTGTATGGTTTCAATATCTTCGTAGCGGCAGATGGGAGTGACCATCTCGGTTTTATATTCATCAGAGGCTTCCGTTATGGTTCTTCCGACCTTCTGCTGGGGAGTGATGCTGCTGTCGTAGGTAAAGCTCCACTTGCGGTTTTGTCCGTCCAGCGCGGAATATGTTTTGTAAAAGCTGCCGTCATAATAGGAAGCCGTACCGAAGTGAGAAGCCGCTATTTCGGACGCTTTTTGCCTTGTTATGCCTGTCATTTCAATTTCCACTCCGAAGCGCTGCTCTTTCATGTTCGTGATTAATCACCACCCTCCTGTTTTTTCTTGAAAGATTTGTTGCACTGTGATATGGTATCTGTGCTATATTCGTTTTGGAAAGACCGACCTCTTGGTCCTTGGTACGACCACCAGCCAAACCCAGCTAAAGGGATTAAGGAGGGATGCGTTATGAGCATAAAACGTCTGATTAAAAAAATGGGATTTACAGGCATAACACTGAACATTGGATTTATTGGGCTTAACTTTGCTGGGGGTCTTGCCAAAGTGAATAATAGTGAAAGCCTTGCTGTTTGATATTACAGCAAGGCTTTTTTATCGTCCGCCTGCCTTTCCGAAGAGCGCCGCCTTATGTTCGGGAACCTGAACAACGAGGTTGTACCGCTCATTTCCGCACTTATACAGGCACACGCCCCGCTGGGGATAGCGGATCAAATTGTATTCCGATTCCTCCAGCTGCAGGGAATCCATGTAAAAATGCTTGTCGATGTTGCCGGCGTTGAACAAAAATGCGTGAGCAGGTATTGAGAACAGCGGCTTGGTATACTCCCTGATGCCCTCCAGATTGAAGTCCTCCAGATTCTGCGAAGAGAGGATCACGGCGCTGTCCTTTTTCCTAACACGTTTCGTGAAGTTGCGGACATACTCCACGGCGGTCAGGTTGGAGAGGAACAGATAAAACTCGTCGATGCTGGCGACGGTATTTCCGGTGGTGAGAAGCTCGTTGCTCATGTATGAAAGCACGTTGAACAACAGGGCATTTCTCAGGTTCTTGCTGGCCTGCAGAAGCCCTTTGACTCCGAAGGTCACGAACTCGCTGTTTTTAATATTGGTGTGCCCGTTAAAGAATTTTGACTCCGCACCCTTGCACAAGGAGTGGAGTCCGAGGCAGATTTCCCGCAGGGTGTCCGCTGTATAGAGCTGGCGGCGGCTTTCATCAAAGGATTTGTATTCTTCCTCAATCAGCTCGTACAAGTCGGAGAGGATGGGGTAATCATCTGGCTTCAGCTGGTCAAAATTGCTGTGGTCGGTGATGCCCCATTTGTCGTAGAGCTTGCAAAGCATGATCTCGATGGTGTCGATCTGGCGGTCATCAAAATCCTTGTAAGTCCTGAAAAAGTCCTTGAGAAAGCTAATATGCTGACTGAGCTTGCTAGTCTGGCGGAACGCCTGGGGTGCTTCGGCGTCCTTTGGATCGCCGGTTTCGTCCCAGGTCTTTGGCTCCAGAACATTGATGATATACTCGCCGGTCATCAAGTCAATGAAACAGCCGCCCAGGTTGTTGGTGAGATCCTCAAATTCCATTTCGGGGTCAAGACAGATTATTCTCATGCCCGATTCTCTTAGATTGCAGAGGATGATCTTCAACAAAAAGCTCTTGCCCTGGCCGCTGTTGCCGAGAATGAGGATGTTGGCGTTGGTTTTGTCGTCAGCCCTCCTGTTGAAATCCACAAGGATATTGCTGCCAAATTTGTCCCTGCCGAGGCAAAAGCCGTTGGGGTCCGTCTTGCCAGAGTAATTAAACGGATAAAGGTTGGCGACCGAGCTCGCGGGCAGCACCCGTTCAAACTGGTCACCGAACACGTTCCAGCCGGAGGGCATGACCGAGACAAAGCCCTGCTGCTGGCGGAGGAGGAGCCTGTCCACATTGAGCTTGCTTCGCACCAGCTCGGTCAGCAACTCGGTTTGCAAGAGCTTCAGCTGGTCGGGATCGTGAGCGGACAGCTCAATGTAAACAGCCGCGTGTAGGAGCGGTTCTTTGCTCCGGTGCATCTGCGCGACGATGGTTGCCACGTCCTGCAAATTGCTTTCCGCCGTGACGGTCTGCTGTAAATCCTGGGTGCTGCTCCGCTGCATCCGGTTCTTATTTGCGGCGTTGCTGATGATTTTCCGTTCCTCCACGGGGGACACATGCCGGGTGTAGATGTGCAAGGTTACGCCATCCTTTTCTCCGAGGTGACGCAGGATGGCCTGTTCCTCGGTGGCGGTCGGGTACTCCCGCAATGCCCATACCGAGCGGTAGGTGTTGCCGCAAATAAAATAGTCCGTGAAAAATTTAATCACGGACGGAGCGATCATATCGAGGAATTCCTGTATACGAACATCATCTATATGTGGTGCTCGTGTCTTGCCTTGATGTGCCATGGGGTTCACTTCCTTTTCATATATTTCATTCGTTCAGAACGATCCAGCGTTCTCCATCTGAGTCCTCAAAGCGCTCCGTCGTGACGTTTTGCTCGAAGTAGATCGCCAGCACGCGCTTGACATCCTCCCGCTCCGCCCGCTTAGAGGAGAAGCCTTGCTCCCGCAGTGTCTTTTCGATCCTGTTCAGATACGGAAACACCTCGGACTCCTTTTCGCCCTTCAGCCGGATGATCACGAGGAATTCTCTGGCCGTCGCCATCTGTACCTGTATCTGGTCGAGGTGATGGAGGTCATGCTCCAAAAGCCTCCTGACGGCGGGATTGTTCTCCTGCTCCATGCGCTTTTTCAAAAACTGCTTGTTGTCCTCGAAGTTTTCGCGGCTGTCCAGGCACAGGAATTCCAGCTCCGCCATCCCCTTGAGGACGGTCATCAATGAGTAAATCCTTGCCGATACGCTTTCCTCGGACAGGACGGAGATGTTGGTCGGCTTGATGAGAAAATATACAAGCTCGTCGCCTCTGTATGTCAGGAGGCTGTAATCTGTGACGCTCCTGGTGTTGATGAGCTGGCGGGTGTACTGCTTCTGCTTTGCCGCCCCTTTTTCTTTTCTGCTCATTGCTTTTCGTACCCCCATTCGTAGGTCTGCTGCTTCGTTATAAAGAAAGCGCAGGCGTATTTAATAAAGTCCAGAATGCTTGTATCCTCAAAGCGGATAGTCAGGAAGGCATATAAAGCCGTGATGACGACGGGCGGCAGGAACTTAAGCTGCGCCAGCGCAAACACAGAAAGCAAAAGACCAACGCCGATTACGCCGATATCTCTGAGCTGCCACAGCCACAGCACTGCCTTGGATTTCAAGTTGTCGGGGTAGATGTACATTCGGATTCCTCCTGTTCCTCATAGAATTTTCGCATAAAAAAAGCGACTCCCCGGAGAACATTCTCCACACAGGGAATCGCCACACTGTTGCCGAGGGCTTTATACCTCGCGCTGTCCGAGGCGCCGGGGATGTCCGTCCAGTAGTCGGGAAATCCCTGGAGCCTTTCACATTCCAGCGGTGTCAGCCTGCGGATCAGCTTTCCGATGCGGACTGGATGCACGTTATTCAGAGAGTATCCTCCGTCTGTCTTGGACTGGAGTGTTCCGCTTAAATCGCCGTTTTCAATACCGTTCCGGCAGTCAAGGCCGGCGATATCCATCTCACATACGAGGTCGGTCGAGTCCTTAAACTGCCGGGCACTCTGCGTACTGACCACATTGTTTGAAACGTATTCGTCGCTTCGTTGCTGGGAGAAAACGCAATGCCGGTCGGCGGTATTCAGCGTGTAGCTGATGTCCGGCTGGAAACCCATGCCGTTGCCGCCGTTGTGGTCTTGCCGGTCTACGATGTTTCCGGCGATGCAATAGGTTTCCGTTTCTTGTGAAATGAGCGGCACATTGTTGCCTCCCGTTCCATAACGGGCGGACATTGTCGGTGCCACTGCGTGGGGACCGGTATACCTGGAGTCAATGCCGTGGTTTTCAAACAGAACCGGCTGGTTGTTTCCGCTGGTTCCCGCCGCTGACGTAATGGTCGGACATAAATCCTCACAGATTTCAGCGCCGCCTTGCTGGCTGCCCAGTACGATTGGCGGATGGCCGTCCATCTGAGCGCGGAGCGTTGCCGATATATTCTCCGTCACGTCCATGCGGTTGCCACCCTGATCATTCAAGCACAGGATGGACGGCACCATATTTGTTCCGCTTTCACCTGCCTTAAGCGTGGGCGCGACCTCCCGCTGATATCCGATGCCACCCGCTGTCGGAGCGGCTCCGGCACAGAATCCCGCCGTCATTACGCAAGGATAACCCTGCCCGGCCTGCCCTCCGCCTGATGTCAGTGAGGTGTGCTGTTCAGGTGTGACGAAGCAATCTCCGTTACCTTTTGTTACGACGCCTGCCGCAAACAGCAGCCCGACAGGATCTCTGCCGCCTCCGCCGTCCGCGCCGGCCAGCGTCGGAGCGACGCTTTCTTCTGAAAATATCCGCTCCTGCTGGGTATCCCATGGGGTCAGGCAGTTGTCAGCCTCCGCTTCGTTTGGCGGCTGGGCGATGAAGGTCTGCTGCTTCATACCCGGCTGGGCCTGTATCGCACCAGCCACGTTGTTTAGGTTCCGCACCTCATCCCGCTGGTTACAGGCAAAAGCAACGGATCTGCTATCCGTCATTCCATCGGCCGGATTCCCGCCTGGATCTCCAGCGCTTGCTTCAGAACAGTCGGAAGCTCCTTGCCGCGCTTCTTCGCACGGCGCAGAATCCCCAAACAGGCGGTCTTGCTTAAATAGTATTTGTGGTGCGGTGTGGCCTCCAAAATCCGCGACAAGGTAGATTCTTTTGCGCCTTTGTGGGACGGACCAGTATTGAGCGTCATATACCCGCCAAGCAAGTGAGAATTGATTTCCCAATATGGCCCCAGCAGACTTCCATACCCCTCCCGGAGGTCGAGGTACAGAAACGGTACTGTCAGCAATTCGGCAGGTTTCCTCAAGCACCGCGCGGAAGTCCTCTCCGTCCGCTGAACTGAAAGCTCCTTGGACATTTTCCCAGGCCATATATCTGGGTCTAAGTCGAACAGGGTCAGCTGTCCGTTTTCTTCTTGCGTCATGCTCTCTCAGCTCCTTTATGACGCGAATCTGCTCCATGAACAGGCCGGAACGCTCGCCCTGAAGTCCGGCGCGTTTTCCCGCGACCGATAAATCCTGACATGGCGAACCCCCACAGACCACGTCCACGGGAGCAAGCTCAGCTCCTTTCAGTTTTGTAATGTCGCCGACATGGAGCATTTCCGGAAACCGTATTTTTGTGACTTCAATCGGGAACGGCTCGATTTCGCTGGCCCATACAGAGGCGAAGCCCTGCCGGACGCCTGCCAGCGGAAATCCGCCAATCCCGTCAAACAGGCTTCCGAGGGACAGCGATATGGTCACAAATTGAGCTTCATGCAGGGGGAAGGCGTATCCTCCGGCATGACCGTTCTTTCTTCGGGATCGTTGTGTTTTATGCGGCAGCTTCCTTGTATTTGTTCTTCTGTTATGCGTCTGATCGGTATGCCGAGCCGCTCGGCTTCCGCGATTTCACAGCTCATGCCGTGGCTGATACGCGAGCCGCATATCCACAGCTCATCGCTGGAAGCCAGCACCCGTAGCCCCATCCAGATGCCGATCTCCCGCTGGGCGGGTACGGCATCATTCAGTATTTGCGGGTATAGCAGGTGGACGGCAACAGGCGCGCAGTCCTGCTCCGCGGCATATCGGCAGGCAGCTTTGGCGAACCGGGTGTTGCTTTCGATATCCCCGGCGTATGGCGAACAGATATATACCAGCTTCATTTTGCGGCCACCGCCTTCACCACAGTTCTCGTCATGTTGACGGCGGTCTGTGCCGTATAAACCGCGCTCATCAGATTGCCTTTGGTGCTGGTGTCCAGCCCGAAGGCTCCGGCAATTCTCGGCACCTCTCCGGCGGCCAGCATCAGCCCAAGTCCAAGCAGGGCATGTTCCTTGACCACCATTAGCCCCGCGATGAGGATGGTGGACTGCAGGAAGGCTGTAAGACACAGTCCGATAATCTGCTTGCTCCAGCTGGCAAAGCCGTCAAGATAGCCGCGGGGGACGGAGAACATATACAGGCTGCCGACCGCGATCTGGATGAGCAGGATGCCGCCTCTTTTCAGGTTGGCGAAGAACACCTTGATCACGGCATAGCCCATGAGGATGACGATAAAAAGCATCATAATGGGGCTGGTGACGGAGCCAAAGCCGAAAACGCTTCCCGCGCTTTCAAGATTTCCGGCCGCGCTCAGTTCACTGATGATATTGCTTGCGATGGTGTCGATGCCGCTTCCGAAGCCAGTGATTCCAGCCGTGAGACTGCTCTGCAGAGATATTGACAGCTTATACAGCTCCACGGGCACGACGGAGAACAGGCTGACAGCCATAAAACCTTTAATGGCATTCATGGCCGCGTCCTTGATGCTGCCTCTGCCGTTCTGGTACTCGATGCCGCACTCGAAGGCCGAGACTACCAGTCCTGTGCCGTAGAGCGCCCAAGCCAGATAAACAAAAAACAGGACGATGGACTGTACCCAGGTCATATCGAACAGGTCGGCTCCCATGTTGTTCATCTCAGTGAAAAAATTGCCGAGGAAGCCGATCACCTGACCATAGAACCAGTCAACAATCTGCCCCAGCACGGTGTCGGCGACAAAATCCCATATAAACACGGGCTGTCACCTCCTTTCGAATAAAAAAAGAGGGAGCTTGCTTTTACACAAGCTCCTGAAAAATGTTGCTCACATGCCCCGCATCGTTTGTCCGGGCTGCTCCATCTCCAGCTTCGGCTCACGGTAAACGTCAAGGTAATCGTTGATCGCTGCGGATATCTGGTTATAGTCCGCTTTTGTCGGCTGATAAACATACCATTCGGTTCTGTCCCCATACCTCCATATGTACGGGGTGACGCCTTCCCTGAAGTTCGGGTTGCTGACCGTTTTCCTGCCAAGCAGGTCGGAAAAGCGCAGCGTGACGGTGTCCACTGGTCCGTCGATCCGGTTGATGACGGTTGCCTTGATCGCCTCGTAATGATCCGCCGTACCCATCGTGACGAATTCGACTCTCACGCGAAGGCTGTCGGTGAGCTTCCCGAAGAAAGCCCTACCGACAAACTTTTTATCAGAGATAGCCGGGTCCTTTCCGAACAACTTGAGAAGCTCCTGTTCAAAGTAATTCATCTTTCACGCCTCCTACATCCCAAGGATCTGCCAGATATACAGCGGCGCGGTCAGGGTGAATACCAGGCAAGCGAACAGAATCGCCGGCGCCGCCCACTCAAACTGCCCGTGCTTTCGGTAGTCGAAGTAAGCCGTTCCGAGCTTGGCGAAGAAAAAGACCGCCAGAATCAGGTCGATTGCGGGGAATACCACATTGTTGACCACGGTCTTGATCTGGCCGGAGGCGTCGTTCCAGGTGTTTTCGATTGCTCCAGCCACATCTCCCGAGGGCGCGGCATAGGCGGTCGTGCATAGCGCAAAGCCCAGCAGCAGCACCACGAGGAAAACAGGCAGGATTCGTTTCAGTTTCATGAGGATAACCACCTTTCTTTTCTTAATTTTTTCATAAAAAAAGACCGCAAAGCTCTTGCCCTGCGGTCGTATTTCTTTTTCTGCCGGTTACGGTTTCACTGGCGCAATGTGCCAGTCATCCCAAAGGCTGCCCCGGATGGTCACCGAGTCGGTGAGGTTCATGGAAAGCATACCGACCGGAGTCCAGCAGTCGATGAGCCAGGTATACGGTGTATAGCTCCCATCGGGGAACCATATGGGGGTGAAATGCGTCCGGCGCTTGTAGGTTGAGTATTTGTTGGACTTAAACTCGAATTTGGAGCTGTATCCGGACTGCGTGCGCTCCAGCTGCCGCCAATACGTTTCGTACCTCCATTCGGGGAAATATGTGACGGCTGTCTGCGCATCGGTAACTGCCGAGGATTGGTTGGTGCTGACATTGGCGGTGACAGACTGATTGATGCCGTATCCGCTTTTCAAAGTGTTTCCGGATGCGGTCGGGGCTTTGGCGTCCGGTACAACATTCATGGAGGATGAAAGGCTGGCGTTATATGAAAGCCAGTCGAACTCCCACCAGCCCTCGTCCTCCCAATAGCCGCTATCTTCACCTGTAGAAATCCATACCCAATGGGCATGCCACCATGGACGCCATACGCCCCAGGAGGCAGAGGTTTTCTGTGCCTTGTTGGGTATCGGGGCCAACGTGTAGGAATTATTCCGGTCATCGGCCACCGGATTGGGCGGTTCGTTTCCGGAGAGATCCACGATCCTCGCTGTAATGGTCCCCTGACTTGCGGAGCCTCCGCCCGATACTGACACATGAATGGTCATGGTCTGCGGGGTGGACGGTGTCCTCCAGCGCACCCATACCAGTTGGCTGTCGCCTGCCGGGTAGTATATGCTGCCGACATTATATGTCTGGCCTCCAATTGTGAAGCGGACCGCGACAGGACGGTCGGGATCTGCCTGGCCTCCGCGAACAGTTACCGATGTGACAACCTCCGTATCAATCCTGTACTCGTAGTCAGCCGCCGTTACCTCCGGAGGCTCCGGCTCCGCTTCGTTGAAACGCACAATACCGAGGCCGAGGGATGAGAGAATGTCTGTGTTCGACGCGGCCGTGGTCGTTGAGCCGCCCCATGCCGGGTAGCCGAGATCAGGCGTTTCAAGAAACATTGCCAAGGGCAGATTCTTATGGCTGAGTGAGACCATCTTGCTCCGCAGGCCGCCGTTCAGCTGTTGGTCGTAGAGTGCGGCTTCGGTCGCGGTCATCGCCATTTTCACACCCTGAAAAGTCATGTAGGCGATTGGTTCCAGCAGGAGCTTATATTCGCCGTTGGTTAAAATGTCGTAGTTCATGCCTGTAATCTGAGCAACCGTCATGACCATATACTCTGAGCAGAAGTATTGTTTTATCTGATCGATACTGGCCTGTCCGCTGCTTGTACTTATTATTCTCGGCATAGCAATATCCGGCTTTTCACAAACATACGTTGTCGTAACAGGAGACAAGCTTCTGCCCACTGTATATGATATTTTTGATACCTTTCCAAAATGTACGGCTATTGATGGCATCCTGTTCGAGAAATCAACAGGTACGGTAACAGGTGATCTGTCGCTGGCACGAATCACTGTGACTCTTACGCCCTCATCACCGCCATTCCAGTAATTTTCATTGGTCCCGCTGCCCATTCCGCCGCCGCCGTTGTCTATGTTGCCCTCACCATCGGTGGCAAGGGCTGTAACAGGCAAAAGCATGGAGATCAGCAGAACAAACACAAGAATAATGTTGAGACGTCTTTTCATACAATACCTCCATGAACAGCAAAAAAGCACCGATTGCTCGGTGCTTTCTGCTCTATATGAGTTGTTTTTTAATCCATATTTCCGACTTGCTTGTTAATATCACCGTCAGAGCCAACGTCGTTTTGCTGTACTCCGCCGCCGTTATCTTCAATCCAGCCGAAGCCGGGGACATAGATTTTCCCGTCCTTCTTATCGCCGGATTTTGGCGCGTCAGCTGATGCGGGATTCGCCGGCTTTTTATCTTCGCCCACTTCCTGACCGTCCGGTGTTTTGGACGAATCGGTCAGAACTTCTTTTGGTGGTTCGGTGGGCCTGGCGACTTCCGCCTGTATGCTCTGCTCGGTTCCGGTAGAATCTCCGGTGTCCGCGGGCGGCGCGGAAGCCTTATCCTGATCGATGGGCGGCAGGTTTACCACCGGAGCCGGTGTCGGCTCCGTGACCGGGGTATTGGGATTTACTTCGTCAGATACCGTGCCTGAAGGCTGGACGGATACTTCCTTGGGGGCCTCCGGCGTAAACCGCGAGGCTACAGCTATGACAAGAACGACACACACCATGCCGAGTCCGGCGATGGTCAGGCGTTTTTTTGCTTTGTCTGTCAGTTTCATTTAAAATACCTCCTTTGAAAAAAGTCGATGTATCTTTTCAATGACACACCATACTACAAAAATTTCCGGAAGTCTATCGCCAATCCGCAAACAGCTAAAATATCGGCATATATTTGGCCTGCACCCTGAGATTTATCGTCATGGGCGGCAGGCTATTTCCTCCAAAGGACACCGGAACCTCCAGTTTTATGGCTGCGTCGGCCAGTAAGCCCTTTGAGTTATCGGGATTTGCAGGGGCTAGGGGCATGTTGTCAAGGTCGACAGAGAGTCCGGACACCCGAAACTCAATGCCATCACCGGAATACTTCACATGATAGCCGTTTTCCTGCCGGAGTCCCATCAGCTGGTCCAATCTACCATATATATCGCCATAATCCAGATTTTCTTGAAAGTCCGCGGCGCTGGGCTGATACGCACCGCTGTAGCCTTCCCGCACACCATGATACACGTTGCCGTAGTTGTCGTTTATTGTAGAAATAACAGCGGACTGCACGGCGTCCCGAACGCCCTGGGCGATGATCATCAGCCGTATGGACTCGGAGACGCCGCAGAATACAATCACGAGCGCGAGGGTAATGGCAACCACAAGCGGAAAGGACGAGCCTCTTTTGTTTTTCAGTATATCACAAATTTTGCCAAAAATCATTTCCAATACACCTCGCTCTTGCCGCTGGCCTCGGCTTTCAGGGTGACAGGGAAGCTCCCGAAGCCGCCGAATATACCGAGGTCGGTCTGGACGATGACGGTCACAGTGAATTCCTCGTTGAGCTGGAGCCTTCCGGTTTTCGACCATGAGACATTCGGTGAAAGCCCTGTTTTTTCCGTGAGAACCTGTGCCCGCAGGGTGGTTTCGCTGCCGACGCGCCCGGCTATCTCCGCCTCACGACAAAGCTCTGTGGCGTAGGTGTCCAGCTTGTTTTTTGTAACGAACACAGGAAGGACGCTCACGGCAAGGGCGATGACCAGCATCACGCACAGAACCAGCACCGCCACGTCAATATATCCCTCGCCGCGCTTGCTTTTGAGTAGCTTCAGCACATCCGCACCCCCTGTTCGGGCGGGAGGCAGGCTTCGTCCAGCTCGTAGTCCAACTCGGCGTCCTGCTTGTCGGCAATCGACCAGAGCGCGTGATCCATATCCTCGTCATGCACCATCTTCGATCCGTTTTCTTCGATCCATTTATCCCTCGCTACCTCCAGCGGGTTTTTGAAGCGGAGCAGGTATTCCAGATGTTCCGCATCATACCCGCCGTTTTTCAGTTCCTCATACACCAGCTTGGTAGCGGCGATTTCCTCCGCTTTTTCGATGAGCTGAAGCGGCTCCAGCTTTATCCACTCCTTCATGAAGGAGATATAGTTCGCTTCGAGCTTTTCCGAAAGCTCCATATTAATATCTTTTTTCTCCATTTCGCGTTCACACCTCCCTCTAAAACATTGTGCCGAGCGAGCTTAGAATCTGCATGGCGATGATCGCCATGTAGGTGAGCAGGAAGCACATCAGCATGATAAACGAGAAAATCCTGATCTTCGGCGGGATCTTCTGTGCCTGTCCTTTGAGCCGCTGAAGCTCTAGCGCTTTGAAATCGTGGGCCAGCATCTGAAAATACACGGCACTGTCGTCGCCGCGCAGGACGCCGATAAGTCCTCTGACCACGTCGGAGAGCATGGGCGAATTGAGCCTTGCCTCGAACCGGGTCAACGCCGCCTCATAGCTGGAGGAGCGCATGTCGGCCGTCAGCACATCCAGCTCACCAGCAAAGGCGGGACCGGCGTTTTTCTTATAGTTCTCCATCATTGCCAACACGTCGCGGCTGGCCTTCAGGGTCTGCTCTATGGTGGAGACAAACCTTGGCAGCTCGCCCTCGATCTGCTCCCGTTTTTCCTTGAGCCGCTCATCGGCCTTGCGGGTTTCCTTGAAATACGCCAGGACGGCGAGAATGACCAGCACCGGCGAGAGCAGCGGAAGCAGGAGCAGGCAGGGTATCAAGCCCAGCAGAATAGCTCCGGCCTTTGTAATGGCATAGGCCGAATAGACCTCCGGCGTCATGCCAATGCCGGACGCTTTCAGAATATTCGCCATACGGCTGCGCTTGTACTCGTCCATCCGGATGTGCTTCGAGAGCTTGACCGCTCCCGACATGAGCCAGACCTCCAGCGTTTTGGCGGCTTTTTTATTCTTCCTTCCGGCGTTCAGCATAGCCTTGGCCGCGCCCATGGAGGGCAACTTTAAGAGACTCGCCAGCATGAAGTACAGACCCGCGGCAAGGAGTATCCCGGTAAAAAACAGCTGTGTCATCCTTTCCGTCACCTCCTGTACTCAATGGGCTTGGTCAGCCTGATGACAAAGGCTGTGGAGATAAATATCGCCGCAGCGCAGACTGCGAGGATAATCTGCCCCACCGCTGTGTGCATCAAAGTATGGTACCAGTCCTTGTTGAGCATGTACATAATCGGCACATTGCCAACCACCAGCAGAGCCATGACGATGAATTCCTTGCGGGGTTCAAACACCAGGTATTCCAGCTCGGCGTTCACGATGCGCATGTCTGAGAGCTTGCTGACAATGGGAGTCAGCGTGGTTTTTAGGCTTCGGTCATGCTGGCAGGCGGCGATGGCATCGCACCACTCATGGAACACGTCGTTGTCGATTTTCGGCTTCATGTCATGGAGCGCCTTGTCCAGATCGGGGTCGATGAGCTTAACCTGCGCCAGGAATCCGGCGAACACACTTCGCACGGGCGGGTTCAGGTACTGGATGCTTTCCTCCACAGCCGTCAAAATATCCTCACTTCTCAAGTAAGCCGTGGTGATGATGGAGAGCGCCGTTTCCAACTCGGACGCGATGTTCTTCTTGTAATGCGTGGCTGTCAGCCTGATATACCAAAAAGGGATGAACATCATGCCTACCGCCGTCACGGGTACAAGAAACACGTTGCCGATAAGGATGGCAAGGCTGGCTCCTATTGCGAGGAACGCCAGCGATGCCGCGCAGATCACGGAGAAGCGGGAGCTTCGTCCGGTGATGGCGAGTATCTCCTGCACCTCGGTGATTTCCCTGCGAAGGAAGGATGGCTTTTTGCGCCGGGCGATTTCATTGATTTCCGCCTTGATGCTTTTGTTTTTACGGGTCAGAAACCCGAACAGCCCGTTGGTAAACTCCAACGGGGAGAGTCCGAGCAAAAGAAAAGCGCCGACAATGAAACCGGCACAGGCAATTAACAGGATTGTCATCATCAGGCAGCACCTCCCGCCGCAAGGATTTGTTTCAGGGTATCCTGGGGCATGCCGTTTTCAAGGAATCTCTTTTGAAGGCTTGGCGAGATTCCCTGCAGCGTGCTGTGGCAGCCGTTTATGATGAATTTTCCATCCTCCACACGGTTCTCTGTAATTTGGAACTGGAACAGGCTGCGATAGTTTCTGGTGCCGTCCAGCAGGATCTCGCATTCCATGATTTCCATCAGCCTTCTCTGCTTGTTCTCCAGCTGCTTGGAGAAGACCACAATGGGGAACGCCTCTGTCACCAGATCCATGAGCGTGTTGTCCGCCATGTCATATTTCCTTTTACAAAGGGTGACCATTCGACGCCATGTAGCCTCGCAGCTGTTGGAGTGGATGGTGGTCAGCACCGTATGGCCGGTTCTGGCTGACTCCTGCGCGGCATAGGCTTCCGGTCCGCGCATCTCGCCCACACAGATGATTTCGGGGTTAAAGCGCAGAGCCATATCCAGCAGGATGTCCTGATCGATATTCTGTTTCTCGTTTTCACTCATGCGGGTCAGGGTATGGATGACGCTGTTGCACACCTTACCATCCTTCTGGCGCACCAATGCCAGCTCGCGGCTTCCGTTTTCGATGGTGAATATTCTCTTGCTGTCCGGTATGGTAGTCAGAAGCCATCCCGCTAAAGTGGTCTTGCCGGAGCTGGTGGCCCCCGCCACACAGACGGAAATACCGTATCTGAGGCACTCGGCCAGAAAGTCCAGCATCGCTCCGGTAGCGGTTCCGCCGCGGATGAAGTCCTCTTTTTGCATGGATTGGGGATTCACGATACGGATGGAAGCGGATACCCCTACATCCTCGTCCACCAGCGGGGTTTTAAGTACGGCAATACGAATATTTTTGGAGAGATGCCCCAGGATGGCAGGGCTTGCATTATCAAGTACCATGCCGGACACATGAAGCATACGCCGTACCACGTTGATGGCATGTTCGGGGCTGTCAAAACGCTCGTCCAGCTTTTTGGTGACTCCGCTGCTATATTGCACCTCGATGTCGTTCCAGGCATTGACATCTATTTCTTCAATACCAGCTCCGAAGACGTATTTTGTCAGGAATGAAAACTCTGCCATTTCGGTGTATAGGGCATCCACCAGTTGCTCCTGCGTCATGCCCATAACAGTAATGCGGTAATCCTGAACATATTTAGTGATGTATCTCTTGATCTGCGCCTTGACTTCCTCCGTGCCGCCGTCGGTAATCAGCACGGCATATTTGCTTGAGATATGCTCTTGTACCTCGTGTAACACAGAGTTGAAATCCCTGGCGGCACCATCGGATGAAAAAAACAGGCCCTGATTGCCTGTCATGGTGACGCTGTGCGGTCTGTCGGCTGTCATGGGTGGTATAATTACGGCCTTCCTGTGATTCTTTCTGCTCATACGCCGAACACCTCCTTTGCGAGCCGGGCGATTTCCTTGCGGAAGCCGCGGCTGTCCTTGAGCGTCAGCTCTCCCAGCAGGTTCCCCGCAAGAGCCAGATTTTCCAGCTCATCCGAATGGGGAAGCTTGAAGGCGGCATTGCCCAAGACCGACTCTATATGCTCTCCGGCCTGATTTATCTTGATATTGGAGGCCACCCTGTACTGCTTGTCGGCGTCCCATTTTTGATCCTTCAGGAGCGGGAGCTGGCTGGACAGGTAGCTGACGGATTTCAGGTCGCAGTTAACCAGTCGGAGAACAGAATCAGCCTCCAGCAGGGATACCGCCGATAGGATGTCATGAGCGATGGCGCTGCCGCAGTCGACGATGATGTACGGCGCGACATCCCGCAGACGGTCGATCAGCTCGGCTGCCAGTTCCTGAGAATACGGCGGATAGGTGAACACATTTTCACCCTTGAGCATGCCGATGATAGTCAGGTAATCCAGTTTCTTATTGGTGACGCAGTTCTGCTTGATGAGCAGATCCGTCACATGGGTGGCGGCAAGGATACTGCCGAGGGACCGCTCACATTCCAGGTCGCCGGGCGGACAGATACAGGGTAGCATGGGCGTGGTCATGTCGCACAGCAGCAGGGCCACGTTCTTCTTCTGATCCGCCAGATATTTGGCGAGACGCACACTAACAGTGGTCTTGCCGCTGCCGGAGCTACCCCATACCGCCAGCACCTGCACGTCCTGCACCGGTTCCTCCGGCACAGGCTCAGCCTGCTTGCGGGAGAAGACGCTCCCCTTCATGAAATTGAGCATCTTATTCACCCCCGGCTTCCTGTACGGGATTTTCAGGTACAGCTAGTGTCGCCGAAGGGACCGTCGTTTCCTGAATGGGTGCTTGTCCTGTTTGTGAGGACACCTGTGCCGTGGGCTTCGGGTACAGGGCTTCAATCACCTTGTCCTGAAGCTCGGTAAATTTGGCGGCGCTCTCCTTGGAGCCTCTGTAAACGAGAGACAGATGGAGCTTACCGTCCGATTCCAACTCCGCGAGGATTTTGGACTGTTCCGGTGAGACCAGCAGGGTAACGGTAGCGGGGAGCTGCTTTTCACTGTCATCCTTTGCGGATGAGTCTGTGCCGGTGTCCTGCTGATCGGTATCGTAGCCTGTGCTGGCGGTTACGCCGATGACCTCAACATATGTCAGCTCCGGAGGTATTACGGTCATGCCCTGCTTTTTATAGTCCGGCGCGATTACCGATACAATGTCGCCGGAGATCAGCTTGCCTGACAAGCCTCCGGCAAAGTTTTTAATGCTGACGGATATGGCCTGCTTATCGCCGTTCAGGTTGTATAGATAGGCATTCTCCGATGCCGGAGTGTCCGACAGCTTGGCTGTGAGGATATAGTCGCCGGGCGAAAGATCCGCAACGGCGTACTTGCCGAGCGCGGCTTCCTGCTGCTTTATCACATCCTCCGGCAGGTTATATCCGCCGACCTCCACGGTCTGAACCATATCCTTGGTGATGGCGTCGCCGGCCTTGATGTCCTTGACAACACGGATGATCTGCGCCTTTTGCGAGACACTTTGGTTAAAGAGCGGGGTCAGCCCGAAACAGATTATTAATGCCAGCACAATGCAGATTACTCCCAGCACCGTGCGGTTTTTCAGAAAGCTCATAGGGTGTTCCTCCTTAAAATATGAAGTAGGCCGCAATGCAGCCGAGGGAAAGAAAAGGCGCGAGAGGATATGCCTTCCCGGCAGTCCTCCCGCGCAGCTTTTGGATTATATGGTTGCCCCCGTGGAATACCAGCAGGGCGGTTAAGCCGATGACCGTGGCGGCCATGCTTTTGCTAAAACCCAGCACCAGCCCTGAAGCCGCCATGAGCTTGATATCCCCGCCGTCCATACCGCCAAATAAAAGGGCGGTAATCAGGAAAAGCGCGGCAGCGAGAATACCGGCCAGCTTCACCGGTTCAAAGGTGAGCATTCCGGTCAGGGCGACTCCAAGGCAGACGCCGTCGGGTATGATTTTCATTCGGATATCGGAGACTGAGGCCGCCAGGAGCAGGGCGACAAAAAAGCCGCCCTGCACATATGGCGCCAGATGGGACAAAGCGTCCAGGTTAGCCCCCATAGTTAAACATATCCTGGATGCGCTGTTTGAGCGTCGGCAGGATCGTTTCACCGAACAGGGCGTAGAGGCCGCCAAGAATGAGTGCGCCGATGACGACGGCCATCAGTATTTTTATGGCGGTGTCCACGAAACCCTCCCCGCGCTGGGAGCTGAGGATAACCCTCGACCTCATGAACATCCCCGTGGCTTTGACGGTCATCTTTGTGATCATGTCGTTTACCTTGTTGACGATTCTATTAAAGAGCTTTTTCATTGTGATCTACCTCCAGAATTTTTATTAATTTTTGATTGAATATGGCACCAATAGAAAAGGCGGGGCTTAAAGTCCCGCCATATGGATACCGGAGCCCTGCTCCGGCTGCTCAAAAGGGGCCGAATCCGCCGCCCTCTGCTGCTGGCTCTGCGTGAGGGCTTGCTTGTACGCGTCGATGACCGCGTTGTTCAGCTGCTCCCTGAATTCCTTGGTGACCGGGAAGCAGATGTCCTTGTACTCGCCGTTGCCCGATTTGTAGCTGGGCATGGCGACAAACAATCCCTTGGTGCTGTCCATGACCTTCACGTTGCGGATTGCGAAGCAATCGTTAAGGTTGACCGACGCAAAGGCGCGGACGCTGCCCTCCGGACGGATGGAGCCAATTTTAACGTCCACCTTCATGGGCATGGGCTGCTCGGCGGCGGTCTGCGCGGCTTCCTGAACGGTGTTATCCGCTTTTTGTGCTTTAGGCATTTGTGTTTCCTCCTTCATTGATTTTTGGGAATAAAAAAACAGCCTCCGGCTGTTGGGGTGATAGGGCTACATATTCATTGTCGGGCCCTGGTATAGCTCCTGCTCCGGCGGCCGGAATGATACCTCCTTGAAGCCGAAACGGTCCACATAGTGAAAGGAACTGCCTGAACCGTCATATATCTCGACAACGTCCGACATGGAGAGGCTGTGCCCCTCGTAACCGGACGGGTGGTCGAGGTTGAATTTGGCGAAGAGTTCCTCCAGATTGTTGGTGTCCACTTTGCCGTCATAGACCATCTGGTAATTGTCCGAGTCCGGCTCCCCGAAATGCTTCAGCAGCTCGTCGTATCCGATGAATTTCATCATGGGGTCGACGTCGGGTCGAAGCTGCCAGACACGGCATTTCTTTAGGGGCTGTGCGTTTCCTTCCGGATCGAGCTTTCCCTCCGTCAGCCGTTCATAGGTGCCGGGCGTCCACTCAATATCCAGTCCCCTGGTGTTTGAAAGATAAGACTTCAGCTCGTCGTTTTCAAACATGGGGTCTACCACGGCCTTGTCTCTGTCGATATATCCGGCTGTGTTGCCGTAGTAGAGAATGCGGTTGTTTTTGATCTGAATACCGTTCATGAAAGCCTCCTTGTCTTACAATCCTCCCATTTTCTGCTCCATTCCAGATTCCTGCGGGGCCGGCTCCTGAGACGCCCATCCGGTCATGGATTTGATGACCATAGCTTCCTCCTGCGCCTTGGATACGCCCAGCTTCTTGTTGTTGAAGTCGGCAAGCTCCCTGTTTTTCACAAGGTCACCGGTGTCCCAATCCGATTTGTAATAGCCGGTTTCACCATGCTTGATGCAGATAAGGGAACCGTCGCTTGGCAGAACGGAGAAGCACATTTCCGGCAGAGCACGTTCCGCCTCAAGGAGATCTTCAAGCTGCGTCATCTCCCACACACGCCTGTCGTAAATGTACAAATAGGCGTTGTAATCTCCCTGGATCGGTGTGCAGCGCAGGCAGTAACGGTAGCTCCCGCTTTCCGCGATATACCCGTAGCTGCCCCTTGAACCGTCACTCAATCTGCCCGTGGTGTGGTTGCCGCAATACTCATGCATGGCGGAGAGACTTTTTAGCGGACCGTTTTCGCGAAGCTCATTCACGAAGTTCTGAAGCTCAGCCTTGAATTCTGGTGTATTAAGCTCATCGCCGTTGTGCGGCCACCAGGTCGACCAGAACTCTTTACCCTTACTGCCAAAGTCCGCGCGCATATGACCAACCGGCCAAGCTCCGTGTCCCTTTCGTCCTGGGAGTAGAACAGTCCCAGCTCATCGGGAGAAGCTGGACGCAGGACGAATTTACTCATAGGCGAATTCTCCTTTCCTGATTCGTATGAACGGGGAGGGGCAGCCGCATGACCGTCATGCGGCTACCGTCCTGCCCGTCAGATGTCTGCTGCTCAGTTATTCAAAGTAGAAGACTACGGAGTAAGTGATGTTGCTTTTGTTGTACATACAATCGTGATTGGTATAATAGTACATTTCCAATTGTGAATACACACCCGGCGGCAGGCTGTGGCTGAAGGTGATGCCGTTGGTGGTCGTGGCGTAGTCCAGCTGATCCCATTGCCCGGTCAAAATGTTGTAGCCGCGCACACGTCCGAAGTCCTGACCGCTATGGCCGCTGACAGGCGGAACTGTGAACGTATAGTTGGTGATGGTCGCTCCCGCGATGCCTTGTTCCAAAATGACCGATTCCGGTCCTGTCAGCGTCATACCGCCGCCGTGATTGGGGTCGGCGACAAAGAATACGATTGCCGCCCAAGGCGATTCGGCTCCGGTGGAGTCCACAGCCTTTACGCGGATCACGTTCTTCCCGAGAGGATAAGCGGTGCTGGTCTGCGCGGGCCGTCCTTCCCAGACGTAAGTAATAGCGTCGCCGTCAGGATCGGTGCTTGAAGCTGTGATGGTAATCGCCACGCCGGGCGCCACGCTGTTGCCGTCAGGAGTACGGGTGATGATTGGCGTTGTTGGCGCCGAGTTGTTCACCGTGAAGGTGATGGCTGTCCAGTCGGAATACAATCCCCAAACATCCTTTGCCCTGACATAGATTGTGTTTATGCCCACGGGATAATAGCTGTCCGCCGTATTGCCTGAGTATTCCAGCGTCACAGCGTCGCCGTCAGGGTCAGTAGCGGAGGCTGAGATATTTACCAGCAGTTTGCCGTCCTTTGCCGTTCTGGTGACCGAGGCACTGCCTGTCGGCTTGTTCGGCGCGGTGTTAGTGATGGTGATGCTCTGCGAATAAGTGAACAACCTGCCGTTGCTGTCGGTCGTGCTTGCGGTCAGGACATAGCTGCCGGGCGCGCTGATGGTAATGGTACCGCCGCTGTTCGACAGGGTTCCGGAGTAGGAGGCCGGAGCGCCGTCCTTGGCCAGTGTCCACACGAGAATTCTGCCCTCCAGCCCGGATGTGGACGGCAGGGATACGTTTATATTGCCGCCGATGTTGACTGAGGACGGAACGGTGAACGGGAAGCTGGCTATCGGCTTGACCATTGCGGTATTGGACGAGAAAGTGAATTTTCTGCCGTTCACGTCCGTAGCCTCCGCAATCAGCTTAACCGCGATGGTTTTATCTGTGCTTATGGCAAGGCTCCCGCCGCCTGTGCCGACAGTCCCGGTGGCGTATTGGGTGTAGGGTTTCGCCTGACCGCCATCCACAGAGATAAGCCAAGCGATGCTCGTTCCGTTAAGCTCCGAGCCGGATACGGTTACCGCAATGGGATCACCGCTGTAGCTGAGTGCCGAAAGTCCGAGAGTCATCTGCGGAACCGGATACACCGTGAAGCTCTGGCTTTTGGTAAAGGTGCGACCGGTAGCGTCCGTCAGAGTGAGTATCAGTTCGTACTGGCCTTTCGCGGGGAAGATAATGGTTCCGCCAGATTTAGCCAAGGTTCCATTGGCATAGGTTGAATACGGTTTTGCGTCGCCGCTGTCCTTTCGGATTGTCCAGTCAGTGGTGAGGTTATCCAAATCGGTGCCCGGAACACTGACCGTTCCGGCTTCCCAAACGTACCACGGCTGTGTGCTGCTGAGCGTGACGGAGGGAATGGGATAGACAGTGAAGCTGCGGTTTTCTGTGAAGAGACGGCCGTTGGTATCCGTCATCGTGAGGGTCAGTTCATACTGTCCCTTTGACGAGAAGGCAACCGTGCCGCCAGCTTTGGTAAGGTCGCCGGAAGCGTAGGTGTAGTATGGCTTTGCGTCGCCAGCGTCCTTCTTAACTGTCCAGCTTGCGGTGAGGTTTTCCAAGTCCGTACCGCTGACGCCAATCGTTCCGGCTTCTCCGGCGTGCCAAGTCTGCGGGAGGCTCAGCGACATCGACGGAATTGGATAGACGGTAAAGCTCTGGCTTCGGATGAAGGTGCGGTCGGTGGGGTCGGTCATCGTGAGGGTCAACGTATACTGTCCCTTTACGGGGAATGCAATTGTGCCGCCCGTTTTTGACAGCGTGCCTGATGCGTAGTTTGAATACGGCTCAGCGCCGCCGTCATCCTTTACAACCATCCAGTCCGCGGAAAGGTTTTCTATGTCCGTACCGCTGACGCTGACTGTTCCGGCTTCACCGGCATACCATATCTGCGGCGCGCTGAGTGCAATAGACGGGATGGGATAGACCGATGTGGACGCGCTGTAGGAGAACACTCTGTCCAAAGCATCTGTCATGGAAGCGGTAAGGGTGTAATCCCCAACCTGCGGAAAGCGTATTTTGCCTCCGTAAGCGTTGAGGCTACCCTCCATAACGTCCGAAGCCTCAACCTGTACGCCGTCCTTGGTGATAGACCATTCCACAGGCAACACATTGTTGTTGCCGCGGGTTCTCAGGTCGATGGTGCGGTCGGTGTGGGTCGATTCGGGAAGCTCGAAGGAAATGTTCAGCACCGGCAGGACTTCGATTTTGCCGCCATTCTCAAAAAGGAACACACGCCCTGTTTCATCGGTAATCCGGGCAATCAGCTCATATGTTCCAGCATGCTTGAAGCGTATGGCGCCGCCGTTATTGTCAAGCGTTCCGTCCACATAAGTTTCAAAATCCTGGAATCCGAAGCCGTTCTCCAAGAGCCACTCGACCTTAAGGCTGCCGAGCTCCGAGGTTTCCGGAACCACATTGACGACTGTATCGGTGTGCGCGGTTTCCGGCAGTATATATGAAATGGCGGGGATGGGGTACACCTTGACCGGCGCGGTGTAGCGGTAGCTTCTGCCTGCCGGGTCGGTGAAGGAGGCTTTCAGAACATAATCGCCTTTATCTGTGAAGCGGATGTTGCCGCCGTCGTTGGTCAGCTCGCCATGGACCGCGCCGACAAGATCGACAACTTCTTCATCCCTGGTCAGCGACCACTGGATCGTGGCGTCGCCGAGGTTTTCAAAGCGGGTTTCAACGTGGATTGTTTCATCGGTATGGGCAATCTCCGGCGCGTAGAAGCCGATGGAGCCCACGGGATAGACCGTTATTGTGTCGGATGCTTCAAAGGTTCTGCCGGTTTCATCGGTAAGCGTCCCGGTGAGCGTATACACGCCCTTGTCCTTAAAGCGGATATTTCCGCCGTCGTTGGTCAGCGTACCTTCGGCCGCGTCGGCAAGAGCGGCAGCCTCTCCGTTCTTGGTGAGGCTCCAGATGACCGTCAGGCCGTCCGCCTCCGTCAGCGCGGTTGTGACGTCGAAGGCTGTATCAATATGCGAGACCGCCGGAAGATCAAAGGAGATTCCCGCCATAGGGTAGACAATGCTGCTTTCACTGTGCGTGAACACTCGTCCGGTTTCATCGGTAATGGACGCTGTGAGCGTATATTCACCCTTGTTCCCAAACACAAAGGTGCCGCCGTCATTGCCAAGCGTTCCATCCAGAATGTCGGTAAGCTCGCCAGCTTCGCCGTCCTTTGTTGCCGACCAGACGATATCGTGGCCGTAGAGCTTTTCAGGCAGGAAAGTGAGCGTGACCGATTTGTCCGTATGGGTGGTTTTCGGCAGGTCAAAGCTCAGGTCGATGACCGGGTACACCGTAATCTGCCTGGACAGCACGGTTTCTTTTCCTCTGACGTTCTTGGCTGTGGCGGTCAGTGTATACTGTCCGTCCTCCCTGAACTGGATTGTGCCGCCCTCCAAGCCGAGGGAACCGGTGACAGCGTCTGTCAGCTCGACAGGCTGCTGGGAGCCGTCCACGGCGGTTTTGGTCAGCGTCCAGGTATAGCTTTTCATGTATTTCCATACCGGCATGACTTTAACTTCGCTGTCTGTGTGAGCCGCTTCGGGAAGTTCAAATTTTACCTGTGCGGGAGGATAATATGCCCCGCCGCCACCACCGCCCGGATTGCCCGGCGTGGGTGTAGGAGTCGGCGTCGGCTGGTTTTGATCCGGATTCGTCGGATCAGGAGTTGGAGTCGGCGTTGTTGGCTCCGGAGTTTCTGCGGGGTCGTCCGGCGTCGGCTCCGCCGGGTTCGATGTGACATTGTCATTCAGATCCTCGGCGTCGCCCTTGGTAACCGGATCGTTGGGGTGGATCTTACCGTCATCTGTGTCCCCGATGATTCCGTCCTCACGGCCAATGATGACATATCCTTTGTCCTCATCCTTAATGTCTGACTGATCGTCATAGCCGCTATGCCCCTGGGTGTTTTTCGCTTCATCATCCTTGCCCTCCGCCCGCACGAGCATCTTCAGTATCTCGGCGCGGGTTATGGGCTCGTCGGGACGGAAACCGTCAGGGCAATCGGCGGGGTCGATGATCCCTGCGTCAATGAGTGCCTCAATGTACTTCTCCGACCAATGGCCGTCGATGTCGGGGAAGCTGGGCGAGTCTTTTTCCACGTTTGATGTGTCAAGGGAAAGATCCTGCGCCAGCATTGCGGCGTACTCGCCGCGTGTGATGATGTCATCCTGCCCGACAAAACTCTCCGGATGCAGGCGGTATGCCGTATAGATTCCGCCGCATATGAGGAGAAGGAGTGCGAGGGCAATGAGGACGATGCGTTTTCCTTTCTGTTTCATGGGTTCTCTCATTCCTTTCATATATTTTGACAATGAAAAAGCCGGAACCATTTTTTGATTCCGGCCTCAAGTCCTTATAGGTTTCATAGCTTCAGCTCCATGCCGCCCGGCTCCTGCTGATCCTTTTTCAGGGCTTCCAGAACCTCCGGCGACGGATGGATGAGCTTGCCGTCGACCATCTCGAAGACACAAAAGTCATCCCTGTCGCAGATCATCATCCTGTGCTGGTAGTCCTTCTGCATATCGATGTAGTCCTGCGCCTCCTTGGGGCTGCACAGCCACACGCCGGAGGTGTACCGACCGTCCGGCAAAAAACAATAGCCGCTATACTGCGGCTCATGGCTTTTGAGATCCAAGGCTCCGGACGGACGAATCTGCGAGAGCTGAAGCCGGGCATGGTCAGACAGGATTTCCGGCTTGGCGATACCGAGGATGTCGCTTCGGTTCCAGCGGACCTGCTCGCCGTCCGCAAGGGAAACAGCGAAGACGGACCGGCCGCTAGGGTTGGAATTGCTGCCGAACCCCCCGGTGCAGAAGTACAGCTGATGTTTGGATTCACGGAATTCCTCTGACAGCGTGGAGGCTTTGAGGATTACCACCCTGCCGTTAATGGACATATCGTATCCGGTCTGTAGGCAGTCCTCCTGAGTAAACAATGCTTTTTCACTCATGGCGCTGCCCCTTTCTCTTCTCGACCAGCTCCAGCAGCCTCGCGGCAATGCCGATCTGCGTTTCCTCCGGCATGTCACGGATGGCGGCGCGGACAAAGGTTTCCACGGCTTCCGGCGACTGGTCGCCGATCTCAATGAGGTCGACCTTTTTAGCTGTAACGATGCCCTTCTGAATACCGAGGCGCACGATATCGCCATGCTCCATTTCAGCGGCGGTTCGGAGCGCCTTGGGAATCAGGACACGGCCTTTTTCGTCAAGGATTTTATATATGGGCTTTGCTTTCATACGAAGTAACCCTCCTTTCTCATGACCTCCCGGACCGTATCGGGGTTGATGCCGAGATTGTCGAAAAGCTCACGGAGATCCTCCGGCAGGTTGCCCAGGATATCCTCGTTTTCAAGCTGGCCCACGGTAACCGTGACGCTCAGCACATCGCCGGGCTCTAATTTCGCGGCGTTCAGCAAATCCGCAGAGAGCGTAATGCGTCCGCGCTTGTCCAGAACCGCTTCGGTATTAAACTGTTTCATAAGTAACCTCCTGATATTTTGATTTAATAGATTGTTATTGCACGCCGAAGAGACCGTCCACATCGAACAAGCCCATCTGAATGGGCATGTCCCTCATGCGCTCGCTGGTATCGTAATTAGAAATCAGCACCTCGGCGTATTCGCAGCCGTTTTCATAGCGCTGTGCGAGGTTGTTGATGCGGCTGACGGATTCGATGTGGAAGTCCTTGTACAGCTCGCGGATAAATTCGCAGTCGTTATAGCTGACCAGCCATTTGCCCTGGCAGGCCGCCAGCGTATCCCGCAGGCGGTAATGGTCCTCTTTTGTGAATACCACCTCGTAGTGTCCCTCCGTCTGGTAATATGGGGGGTCGCAATAAAAGAAGGCGTTTTCACGGTCGTACTGCTTGATCAGTGCCTCGAAGTCCTTGTTTTCAATGACCGTGTCCTTTAGCCTTCGGCTTGCTTCCCAGATAAGATGAAAAACCTTTCTGATATCGAAGGGCTGGCAGCCAAAGCTGGTACAGCCGCTGCCGTAGCTCATCCGAATGACTTTAAAGAAGGTGGCGGCGCGTTTGACGTCCTTGAGCCGCGCTTTCTCTGTGAGGATTTGCCGTATATCTTCAAACTGCGGTTCGGGGAGGTGTACTTGAGCCAGCTCCATTTCTTCCTGCAGGTACTCGTCTGTGAATTCCTCCTTCTCCAGATATTTTCTGAGGACATTGAATTCATCCCGTCCGGTCAGGGGAAGGAAGCCAAGCTCTTTAATCAAAGCCAGCGTCCGGTCACGGAAGCAATGGAATAGGTTTGTCAGGTCGGAATTAAAATCATTGTAGACCTCCATGTCGGTGTTGGGCTTCCGCCCGAACAGAACCCAGCCTCCGCCGCCGAAGACTTCAATGTATCGCCCGAATACCTTTGGCAGCCGCTGATAAATCAATTCCCTCAGAGCCTTTTTACCGCCTATCCAACTAACGGGACTGTTCATGGCGTCACCTCCCGCCGCTCCGGCAGCTTAAATTGTCAGCGTAGGTTTTCAGGCAGGAGCCATCCTGACTCCAGCAGATGAAGCCGACGCCGGGATACGGGCAGCCGGCGCAGCGGTCGAGGTTGTCGGGTAGCGGCAGGGCATATCTTTTCGGCGGTCCGGTATCTCCCGCACATATTTTTTCTTCTGTGCTTAAATCATTGTTCATGGTTCAGCTCCTTTCTCGGAAAACAAAAAAAGCGCCGCCTTTTTTGTAAAGACAGCGCCTTATCGTTCTTTCATATATTTAGTTTTGTTTTTACAGCGGGTTGGTGAAATATGAAAAGCGCCCCTCAGTTTCATAAAAACCGAAGAGCGCTACATATTCATCTGCATTCCTTGGTCGGGATAGAGGATGGCGAAGTTGTTGGTCTTCAGATGAGTGACCGCCTCGCTTTTCAGAAATTCGGGATGGGACTTGAGCCAGTCGAGATCCTCTGCCATGGCGTCCTCCGGTTCTCCTTCACCGTAGCTGAAAGACTTAACCGCCACAGTAATGAACTCGGATTCGCCGCAGTCCTCAACCAGCTCCTTGTACAGCTGGGACTTCTGAATGTCCTCCACTTCGGGGATGCCGCTCATGAGTCCGATGTCGCGGATGCCGGTGTTGGTTTCAAGACCGATGATGGAGAATACCTTGCTCATGACATTCCTCCCATCGCGGGACCGCTGTATCCGGAATCGAGAGCGTTGTTTTTCATGTCTTTCTCCAGTTTCATGGTATAATTTCCGCTGTCCCAAAAGCTGACATAAATTTCGCCGTCAGGAGTTTTGATTGGACGCTGCTCCAGCCCTTCGCCATACCCGTCAGAGTTCTGACCGCATACATAATCCATGAGCGCAGAGGTTTCTTCTCCGGAGAGAGGCTCCTTAAGCCCTGCGGTCATGACTCCCCACAGTTCGCCGTCGACAATCTCAACTGACGGGTAGAGGCTATGCACCTTTTCCTTGAGATCTTCGTCGTGAATATACTCGACAAGGCCACGGTCATTTTCAAAGTGCCGGTTCTCCTTGGCGATGGCGGCGAGGATTTGATCCTCATACGCCACGGCTTCTCTTGGTGAGATGTCCTCTCGCTCATCCTCGGAGCAGTCATACTGAGGATAAGTGAAAATCTTCAAAGGGAAAAAGATACGCATTGTTTCGTTTGCCATTTTGCTTTCCTCCAATCTTTTTTTGTTTGAGTCCCTAAAAAAGGGCATAAAAAAGCGGGGGTATCTTCGTTAGAAAATACCCCCGTAATTTTTTAGTCTAAGTTAATTGGGTTCGGCTTATTTACCTTTATTCAGATTTGCTAACATAATAGTCAATGGATCAACATCATTTTCGGCTGCACAAACACTTATATCCACCACCATCATAGGTTGAGCCTCATCAAATGGTTTATTGTTTCTCTTAAGAACTTTACGGACTTCTCCGTAAAGATATTTTCTCTTAGGAGGGGTAAGCGCTGAATATTCATTTATTGCTTCTGATGCATCCATAATACTGCCTATTATGATACCTAATGCGTTTACAATCTCTACTTTTTTATCCATGTCGATCAACACCTATCTATATTGACTCCATAGCTCAGTCACATTAATAAATTCAGGCCTGTGGTTATTTAGCAACTGGGATACTACAGCAATTTCATCAGAATCATAAAAATAATAAATAATCGATTTTAAGAGTCCGTTATCATTTATCATATTAAAAATGTGAGTATCATTATTAGGCGATAGGCCTATAATACATAGCTCATCAGATATTGCAGCAAATTCTTTAATCGGATATGTTTCTTTAAATTCCAAGCTACTATCACTAAGCTTTAACTTAATCCCCTCAGCCATTTTCTGTACAATTTCGTTTGCATCTTTTTCCCATGCATTAACAGCATCTTTTATCATTTCATTTTCTTGATATGCCTTTGCCATTTTTTCCATCGCGGAGTTTGCATCGCCGTGCTGTTTAATCGAAAACATTTTTGAATATCCGCTATATGTAGTTAACGCATTAGAGTATAAGTAATAATACCTATCATCGACTATACAATCTTTAATGGGACTATCTGACATTTTATTACGCATAGAATCCGGATTATAAACATCTGCCTTTATGTGAAATGCTCCGTGCAAATAGTTAACCTTTTTTCCGGAAAACACTTCAACATTATTATCATAATTAGTTGTATATAGTTCATCGAAGACATTAAAGAAGTCATTTAATTTTGCTGGATAATTTTTATATATTTGATTAACTCTGTCTTTATTAAATATTGAGTAAAGGAAAAAGCATTTCAGTGCCTCTCGAATATGATATTTATCAGGGTTTTTGATTTTATATTTATAACACATAAGGTCGTACAATAAATAATAATCTTCGAATCCTATTGTGGCGACATTTAAACTTTTTTTAGCTGAGTATCTCCATTTAAAGTCATCAAGGCAGACTTTTAAATCAGTGGTGTAAGCATATGAATCATACCCACCATTCAATATTTCTCTTACCTGCAAAAATAGATGTCCCAATAATGATACGATCAGAGAAGGAGCGTCAACAATTATATGAGCTGGAAAATCAGCTTCTTTGGTGTTTTTAATTGCTCTCAAAATTATTGATTTACTTAAGTTATCAGTCCCACCAAACTGTATATTAATGCCATTACCAAAAAGCAATGTTTTCAATCGATTACACCCCCTCAAATAAAATGTCATCTATGAAACGCCTCAAAAAACGGGGTCAAAAATTGTGGTTTTTCGGCTCATTTTGGGCCCGTTTTTCGCTCTAAAACCACTATATATAGTGGTTATCATGCCTCATTTCTCCTTAAAGCCACTATTCGTCATCAGAACCACTGTCTCAACGTGCATCGAGGATACAAAAAAGATGCCGCTTGAGCATGGTGGGATCTTAGCGGATATATGTCATTTTTCATTAAATTATACTTGTACTACAATTCTAACTCTATCTATTATGATTTACTTTTCATTTATTGAAATTATTTCAAGACTAGCAACAAGATTATAATTCCATCTTGAAGTTTATTTTTGAGAATCAAGTATAAACAAAGATGCGTCATGGTTCATAAATATTTTACTTCCGGTATAAAAAGTTTTGGATTGAATTTCTCTATACCCTATTTTAATCATAAGTTCAATAAGCTTTTCTTGATCAAATCCATTATGAACCATATCTGAGACTATTTCGTCATTTTTATTAAAATCTACGATTAGTAAATGCCCTCCTACATTTAGAACATCATATAATCTTGATAAAACTAACTCAACATCATTAATATGGAGGAGAACTTGAGCCATAAAAATATAGTCAGCCTGCAAATCCATTCGGCCTTCCTTTTCGAAATCAAAGCATAATGTATCTGCATTCTGAATATTAAATTCAGCAATTTTTTGTTTTACTTGATTAATCATATTTTGTGATGTATCTAGAAAAAACATAAAATTGAAATCATTTAACAAGTTCATTCCAACGAGACCAGTTCCACATCCAAAATCCATAGCATTTTTATCATTAGTATCAGCTAAATATTCACGAATGGCATCTGATGTTACCTTCGCAATTTGGATTCTATCAGTAGTGTCGTATCTATTAGCCATCATTTCAAAGATATCGATATTTCCCATTATCAATTACCTCCCAATCTGTCTTAATCTAAAATCCCGGACATATAAAAAAGCATCAAGATAATAAGGTTATCTTATCAAAGCATTAGCATTAAGTCCATCATTCTTATTACCCTGAACTTTCGCAACCCCGAAATCATTGAAGTACAAGGCATAGCAAAGATGCGGTTCAGCATTGGCAGCAAAGAAAAAGATTCCACCGACTGCTGTAATTGCGATAAGCAATACACTAATTATTGATGCTATTTCCCGGCGCATAAACCGGTAGACAGCATAAGTCTCCTGTCGGGTTAAAGATGGTTTTTATGCCCTCCGACACCCAGACTACCATTCCGAATATTCCTCATGTTGACTTTCAAGCGCCATACAGTTCTAGTCTGCATTTTTGTCTGCACCCTTTCTACATGGAACCCGAGAAAATCAAGGGATACGTAGGGAGCTATATAAACTATCTCAAAAAATTAAGAAACCCGTGAGCCCTTGTATTTTAAGGATTCACGGGTTTCAACTGGTCGGAGCAAAACAACTTGAACGTATGAACCTGGACCTAAAACCCTTATATAACCTTCAAACAACTTCAAAAATTGTAGCTAAGAAAATCAATGAAAAATCACTCTATTAATAGACAACTTTTGATAACATCTTAATTAAATTAACCTCTTAGTCGCTCCTGTGCCAGAAGAGCGGCACCCAGAGCCCCTGCCAGTTGAGATTCCGGCAGGACAATTATCTCCCTGCTCAGTTCACGGGACAGAAAGCCCTTCACCCCTTCATTCCGGGCTACTCCTCCTGTAAAAACCACCAGATTACCTTTTCCCACTCTACCGGTCATTGCTGCTACCCGGCGGGCAACAGAAAGGTGTATGCCGGCAATGATTCTCTCCTTAGCCACCCCCTGAGCCAGCAGGCTAACAACCTCGGACTCAGCAAAAACCGTACACATATTGCTGATTTCCACCGGATCAGCCCCCTTAGACAATTCAGCCAATTCGCTAATATCAGACTCCAGCGCCGTGGCCATCACCTGCAGGAACCTTCCGGTACCGGCAGCACATTTGTCATTCATGGCAAAATCATTGACATTGCCGCGCCCATCTGTAATAATGACCTTGCTGTCCTGGCCGCCGATATCAATAACCATATCTGCGCCTGACACCAAGTAGTTGGCGCCTTTAGCATGACAGGTTATTTCCGTTATGGCCCTATCAATAAAGTCCAGGGACACCCTGCCGTAACCGGTACCTACAACATAATTTATATCACTTTGTGAAAAACCTGATATATTCAAAAGTTCCTCAAAAATATCCCGTCCGGCCTGTCGAGGACTGCACCCGGTAGGGCGAATTAAACTCTGCCGGATTTCACCTGTTAATAACACAGCTTTGGCGGTCATCGAACCCACATCTATACCCACCGTAACCATAACCTCTCACCTGCCCAGCATTTCAATAAAAGCAGAAATTCTTGTCCTCAACTGCTGCAAATCAGAAACAGAGTAGTCGGTTTCCAATTGTAGGTATGGCAATCCCAGACTGTCCCTGACATGACGCCGAATTAATTCACCCTCCACGCTATAGGTATGACAGGCCTGCCAGGTAAGATCTACCACCCCGTCTATTTCGTATTCCTTGGCCAACCTGTCAATCAAGTCAAAACGCCCCTCATTGGGGGACAGGCAGGAGCAGGGGACTTTTAAATACCTCCCGGCAATTGCTTCCAGGGGGTCCCTCTCCTCATTCTCGTCCACCAGGGTATCCAATGTTTTGTAGCCACTGCAGTTTTCAAAGCAAACAACACTACCGCCACATTCCTCTGCCAACCTCACTACCTTTTCCGAACCGAGTCCCACCGGGCAACCGGTCAAGAGTATACGCGGGGTTCCAACTCCAAAGGGTGATATTCCCTTCTCAGCGTTTTCTTTGATTTCCTTAACTAATTGATAAAGCAGTTTAATACCGTCTTCTTTTTCTACATTAAATCCTTTCATCCAAATGGCTGTGAGCATATCTAATCCTGTTAGCGGGGCCGGGTTCAGCTTATTCAAAGCATGCAAGTGCCTCATTAACAGACGTTCTCTGTTGGATAATTTTATGGCCGTACGTAAATTTTTCCGGCTAATTATGACTGACCCCC
Organism: Desulfofarcimen acetoxidans DSM 771; assembly: GCF_000024205.1. NCBI lineage: Bacteria > Bacillati > Bacillota > Clostridia > Eubacteriales > Peptococcaceae > Desulfofarcimen > Desulfofarcimen acetoxidans. Next base: position 1,525,311 of record NC_013216.1, on the reverse strand, counting down.
AGGTTTCTTTCCAGTACTTCTTTTAATAAGAATAATTCGTCAATCCACCATTGAAGTGCACCGGCACGGTCGGTTCCCTGGGGCAAATGCATTACATGCATGGGTTTATACTGACACAGCAGTTCATACATTTTTTTCTTTCCGTCGCAAGTAGTTTCAGCGATGACAAAATCCGAAAAGCGAAAATACGGACAGGTATCAGTTATCGCAAAGCCAAAGCTTGATTTGATTAAAGGACAAAGATTCCTAGGCAATACTTTTTCAGCCTCCGCAATGGGTTCATTCCTGGTCCCGCACAGGCTAACCGGCAGAGCTCCGGCAGCCAGAACTAATTCCTGGGGAGAATATGCACAATACATGCCTACAATTTTTTTATTATTCCTTCTGGCATGTTCCAGGAACAGAATATTTTGATCCCGCATATCATCAAATATTTTCATCGTCTCGGGTCGCATTAGAAGTCCACCTCTCATTGAAAATAAGCTATCATAATATTCTTTCTATATTTCATATGTCTTTCCTTCATACTATATATGAATTTTATTTATAGGAAGACCTAAAAAGAAAAAACTATTTTTATTACCGAATTGACATTGCCACTTATGATAACCAGGCTGCCCGCTGCTTTTTGGGCCAACTCCAAATCGACCCAATTATCGCAAGCACGATTTTCTGTCTATTGACTGGCGTCATGTATGTAAGTTGAAACTCAAAGAGGTTAATTTAAATATGAAAAAAAATTATTTGTGTTATAATAAATAATCATGTTAAAATGTTTTAAAATAAAGCTAAATCGCCCTATGACTCAAAATTAGTTGTTTTCATTTAGAATGTTTTAAAGAAGATTGCTGTAAAAAAAGAAAGGAGTGTTTTGATTTTGCACGAAAAAGTTAAGGAAGTTCTGGGAAAAGTACGCCCTTATCTCCAAAGGGATGGTGGAGATGTTGAATTAGTGGATATTACTGCTGACGGGATTGTAAGAGTTAAATTGAAAGGTGCTTGTAGTGGTTGCCCTGGGGCCTTAATCACTCTTAAACAAGGGATTGAGCGGGTGCTCAAACAAGAAATTCCTGAAGTTAAGGGAGTCGAACAAGCATAGCACAGCATAGTGACAACCTCCCCTTTATAGGGCGAGGTTTTTTGTTGTATAATAATACTAATTTTACACATTACCTATTCAGCATCTCAATAAAGGCGGAAATTCTTATCTTCAATTGCTGCAAATCATTAACAGAATAGTCGGTCTCCAACTGTAAGTATGGCAATCCCAGACCATCCCTGACGTAACGACGAATTGATTCACCCTCCACGTTATAGGTATGGCAGGAATGCCAGGAAAGATCCACCACCCCGTCTACTTCATATTCCTTCGACAGTCTGTTAATTAAATCATAACGCCCCATATTGGGTGAAAGGCAGGAACAGGTAATTTTTAGGTATTTCTCGGCTATAGCTTCCATAGGGTCTCTATCCTCACTTTCATCTACCAGATCATCCAACGTTTTGTAACCGCTGCAGTTTTCAAAACAAACCACACTACCACCGCATTCCTCCAGCAACTTTACTACCTTTTCCGAACCGAGTCCCACCGGGCAACCTGTCAAGAGTATGCGCGGTGTTCCTGGAGAAAATGGCGACATTCCCTTCTCTGCATTCATCCTGATATTTTCAATTAGTTGCTCAAATAGTTCAATTCCATCTTCTTTATCTATACTAAGAATACTGGTAAGCATATCTAACCCCGTTAATGCGGCCGGGTTATGCTTATTCAAAGCATGCAGGTGCCTCATTGCCAAGCGCTCCCTGTTTGATAATTTTATGGCGGCCCGTAAATTTTCCCGGCTTATTACCACCCCGAGGTTAAACTCCAGGGCTTCTTTTAATAAGTACAATTCATCTACCCACCAACGTAGTGCACAGCCCCGGTCAGTTCCCTGGGGCAGGTGCATAACATGAATGGGTTTATATTGGCGCAACAACTCATACATTTTTTTCTTACCATCACAAGTAGTTTCTGCAATAATGAAATCCGATAAGCGAAAATAAATGCAGCTATCGGTTATTGCAAGGCCAAAACTTGACTTAATCAAAGGACATAGGTTTCGAGGCAACACCTTCTCCGCCTCCGCAATGGGCTCGTGCCTGGTTCCACAAAGACCGACCGGCAGAGCCCCGGCAGCCAAAATTAATTCCTGTGGGGAATAGGCACAGTACATTCCTACAATTTTTCTATTACTTCTTACTGCATCCTCTAAAACCAGTATATTCTGATCCGGCATATCAGTGAACTACCCCCGCTTACGTTCCACTAAGAAGCGGGGGCTTCCAAAGGAACATCAACGAGCGTTTCCTGATTCATCAGCCACGGCCTACCGTTACAAAGAGCAATAGGTCTTACACGGCCTCCAGCAGGCATGATTTCGGGCGGTCCCCGCCCTATAACTATATATCTAAGCCGCTAGCATTTCTAAGCCACGACGTTCTATCAATATGGCTGACACCAAATCCCTAGGCATAACCATTCCACAAGCAGGACACCGGTGCACTCTGACACTCAAATCCTTTGGCACATTGGCACCACAAAGACATGTCTGGGAAGTGCCATGAGGAGGGACAGGAAGAAATATTTTACCATATCTGTGACATTTATACTCCACAAAGTTTCTGAATGTACCCCATGAAGCATCATGAATGCTTTTAGCTAGGTAGTGATTTTTGACCATGTTCTTGATCTTTAGGTCTTCCATGAAGACAATATCATGGCTCTGAACCACGTCTAGACTGGTCTTGTGTAGAAAGTCTTTCCGTTGATTAGTTATCTTAGCATGAAGTTTAGCCACTTTAGTTTTAGCTTTCCCTCGGTTGTTAGAACCTTTCTTTTTGCGAGAAAGTCTTCGCTGTTGTTTGGCTAACTTCCTTTCTGATTTACGATAGTATTTTGGGGTTTCTATTTCTGTACTATCAGACAATACCGCAAAATGTTCAAGGCCCACGTCTATTCCAATGGATTTGGTACTGTCGGTAAGATTTTCGAGTACTTCCACTTCGGCGGTCAAATTAGCGTACCACTTACCACCGTGATACTTTATGTTAACCCTGGATATTTGACTGGCATCAAATTCCCGGTGAGTTGTCATTTTTACAAAACCAATCTTAGAGAGATAGATTTTACCTGGCTTAGAGAAAGTTTTCTTTACAGCATCCACCTGGGGATAGGTAAATGATGTGTAATGGTCACGGTTTTTGAACCGGGGGTATCCAGCTTCTTTGGCAAAAAACCGCTGATAGGCAAAGTCTACCCGGCGCAAAGTATCCTGCATTACCTGACTATGAACTTGCTTGTATTCCAGATGTTCTTTTGTATAGCCCGGCAGCATATTCTGCTGTTTATTATATGTCAACCCCTGGCCGGTTTCTTTATACACACGCTGACGCTCAGATAAAGACCAGTTATAGAGTTTCCGGCAAAGTTTTAGTGTGTGAAACATTTTTTTCTGTTGCTCTTTGGTCGGACGCATTTCAAACCGGTAGACAATTTGCAAATGATTCACCTCTTTTCACCCTGGGTTTCAATGTACTTCTTAATTACTTCAATGGGTGCACCACCTGTAGTTAGAAGACAAAAACTTTACGACCAAAAATATTCTTTCCATAATTAGGGTGAGCCTTGAACAATATGTGTGTGTGCTTTGTCATGGTTGTATTCAAGAAAACTAATATTATATTTTGGTACAATATACTCACCAATTTCTTTGATACGGTTTGCTATTGTGTCGTTTATAACTTTTCTGCGGTATTTTACTACCAAAATCAGATGATATGTGAGTAAGAAGACTGAGTGGCTATTTGTATCAAGTTTGCTCAATAATAATCAACCTTTCGTTATTGCGTCTGATTATATTTTGCCACATCATAGAGGCTTTGGCAAACATTTTATTAGTACACAAAACAAGGCCGCCATTCATCCCACCACCTTAGAGGTGGGGGAATTCTGGCGGGGTTTAGTTAAATGTTTTTAACTCTTCGAAAAGATTGAAATTAACAAATTCTTTTAACATTTTCAAAGTACTTAACCCAATTTCAATTCTTGAAAATTTAAGTGATTTACAGATTTTTAGTTTTTTTAAAGGATCAATTCCCCAAAGACAAAGTGATGCTGTAGAAAGACCGATTCTGTAACTATCCATAATATCACCTCAAGATAAAATCCACTCAAATTAATCAAGTGGATTTAGATAGTGGCTAACATCTGGAATTGCATAGCTAATTAGATATAATATGTATTTGTAAAAAGAAACACCATAAAATTTCACTGGTGGGCCATGAGGGAATCGAACCCCCAACCTGACGATTAAGAGTCGCCTGCTCTTCCAGTTGAGCTAATGACCCTAAAAACACACATAAAATAAAAATGTGTAATATTATAAAGTTGGCTGGGGCAGCTGGATTCGAACTAACGAAATGCCGGAGTCAGAGTCCGGTGCCTTACCGCTTGGCGACGCCCCAATGTAAATTTATTATTGTGTTTATTGGTAAAAAATTTTGCCTAAAATATTAAATTAATTACGGAGAAATAAGTTCGGACTCAACTAGACCCCCACTTATATCCAAGAAGCCAACGAGCTATAGCCTAGTGGAACTTTTCTTTGCCCATAAACATATTATAACATAACTAATTATTATAATACAAATAACTTTTTTTCATATTTAATCTTTGAGGATTTATTATAGATAACTTAACTATAAAGATTTTACTTACTAATATAGGTATATATAAATAATTCTTGTCTGCATTTTTTCTGCATGTTTATGTTCATTATTTCAAAAAATCGAAAATAAAAAACCTGTTAAGCCTTATTCATAAGGCTTAACAGGTTTTTTCATTGGTCGGAGCGACACGACTTGAACGTATAAGCTTGAACCTGAAACCCTTATAATTCAAGGGCTTTATTTTACTTGTCTGCCGTTTTGTCTGCATCTAAAAATTCAGCTATACTCTCGCCTTTTCTAAGAGCATGAGCATATACAGAAGCAGTAGTTGCCGGGGTACTGTGACCTAAAAAAGCAGATACTGTTGTAAGCGGAACTCCTTCATCAAATAGAATTGAACCTGCCGTATATCTCAGATCATGGACTCGAATATGATCTAGTAGACTGTCCCGTAAATTCTTTCCCTTTTAATTAACTAACTTAACAGAATAGTACGAGTACGAAACTGCTTTTTGATAGCTTAGCAGGAAGCATAAGTAAAATTAGTTACAACCATAAGAAAAGCGATCCATAAATTAGGAGAGATATCTCCTTTTATGTCGAATCCTATTAATAGCATTATAAATGAGAAAAGAATGCTTTTATTATGATGACGAACGGTTGATCCTTTTTTTCTATCGGGGGTAAATTGAGTTATGGGTAAAAAGAACAAACGCTTTAATTTAACTGATAAACAAGAAGTAGATCTTGTAAAAATAGCTAATGGCCAGAAAAGTGAAGTAAGATTAGTTTTTCGCGCAACAATCATTCTAATATTGGCATAAGGGTTAACCGCCAAAGAAGTAGCTCAAAAGTTAAATACCACCCCTAAAACCGTGAAGAAATAGCGTAATCGCTTTCTATGTTCCGGAATTAAAGGTCTTCATGATCTTTTAACCGAAGCAGCTAATAATTACATAGAAGACTTCCAAATGAGTCGTTCAAATATATGGCAAACTTTGAACGAAATCAACCTAAAACCACACAAATTTGAAATGTGGCTACATAACAAAGATCCTGCATTCAAAGAAAAAACAAATATAATTGTAGATATATATAATAACCCACCTGAAGATGCAGTGGTATTGTGTGTTGATGAGAAAACCGGAATCCAAGCAGTTGAACGAAAATACGAAACACAGATACCAAAGCCGGGAAAGCCCGGAAAATATGAATACGAATACATTCGGCATGGAACACAGTCATTACTAACCTGCTTTGACATTAACACAGGTGAAGTTTATGCGGAATGAGGATCTACACGAAAAGCTGACGATTTGATAGCATTTTAAGAGAATATTGCAGATAAATATATGTGTTACAAGGGCTGTTATTATTTGGGACAATCTTAATATTCATCATGATGGCCCGTCAGAACGTTGGACGGAGTTTAATAAAAGACACGATAATAAATTTGAATTTGTCTGTACCCCTATACATAATATTCAAATATTAGTTATGTCAGATTACTTTTCAAGACTTCGGAAAGACTTCGGAAAATCTTTTCCGAAGTCTTTCCGAAGTTCAAACCTAAAATTTTCGTTATTTAATTATGTATTTTCTATTGCTGGCCTTTTCCTTAAGGTTTGTAGCAACTATTAGATTATTCTCTACCAATTTTTCTAACCTATAATCAATTTGATTTTCTGTAAAAATACCTTTTAATGCTTTAATAATTTCTTTTCTCGCTACCGGTTGATTATCTCTTACATATTTCCATATTTTTTTAGAATCTGCGGGTAAACCCTTAAATTTAATATCTTCCTCTAAGCCTGACAACTGCGGAGACAGCTCATAATACGCCCAACGACGTGTTCCCGACATATTAAGAGCACCAACTTGAACCATATCTCCAAGCTCACGCGTAGCAATAACTGTATCAACACCACATAACCGCTGATAATCCCTGTTTGCAATACGGCCTTCTTTATGTGCATACACCAGTGCTAATCTCTGGTTACTATTTAATTTATTAATATTAATGCTATCAAGCCATTTCAAAGCCTCAGATCCGAGCAAATGATGGTTTTTAAAAGTTAAGTTAAACCGACTCAATGTATTTTTAAATAGCGGCGGAGACAGGTTATATTTGCGCATTGCTGCAATTATTGCCCCGACCCCCCCGCCCCTGTTCTCCACAATCCCCGAATCTTCAGCGATACGCATTAAAGCTGAGTTACGGGCCTGCTGAACATCGGGTTGGTCAATATTATCTAAAGTTACCGTTCCAAATAAACCACCTGGGTTTGAGATAGTAAGTCGATCTGGAAAGAGGGATACTTGAATTTGGCTTCCCCTTGCTTGAGGAGAATAGTCACGGTGTAAAAGTGCATTAGCCAGAGCCTCACGTAATGCCTCCCTGGGATACTCCCATAGTTCATCACGTTCTATAGATCCTGTAATTACGGTCCTTTTTTGCAAGTGTCTGCCTAATAAGAGAATCAGCCTTTGCAATATTGTCGTAATATTACCCTCAACCGGCTCATTAACCAGATATCGTTCTCCATTGGGACCGGGTTGATTAGGGTCACTATTAGGATAGACTAAAAAAACTACACGTAAATTTGGAAAAATGAATTGTGGCATTTTACCGAACATTAGGAGACCGGCAACTGTTGGCGTTAGCCTTCCATCTCTTTCAGCGAGAACGCGCGTAGATCTTAATATAGTATTTTTATCTGCATCACCAATAGGCCCCTGTGCCCGCTCTCTAACACGAGCAATAAATGCATCTATTGACTCCTGCTCTAAATCCGCTTCGCTAGTTTCATCAATAAACTCCATATCATGTCTTGGCTGCCCCCTGTTTTCTATCAACTTAAGCACTTCATACTCTGTCAATTGATGATCACCATCTGCCTGACGCATGAAAGAACCATGATAAATACCACGGGCTTTTATGTAAACAGGTTTCTCAGGGGTTCCTGCTTCCGGCACTTCAATTACCAAAAGTATTCTACCGCTAATATTATGAAGAGAAAATTGTGGACGTATCGGTGGCTCAAGCTCCTGGGCACACATATTTGTAACCGCTGACTGTAACCGATCAATATTATTAACTCCCAAGATAGGAAAGGTTGGCGCATCACCCACACCCAATAAGACAATTCCTCCACCGGTTGCGTTACTAAATGCCGAAAGTGACTCCACCAGACTACGAGGTATGTCAACTCGGGCTTCTTTACACTCCACTTTCTGTGTTTCTACCTTGCCTAACTTTAATTCTTCAATTAGCTCCATTAATTCTTCCGTTAACATCTCTAAACCACCCATTATTAATTAGTAAGCCATTTCCTTTAACTAAAATACCTCGCTTTAGTGCTTATTAAAATACTCTTATTGTGATATGACAACATTGAAGACAAGTAACATTAATCTTAGTAATGCAACTCAACATAATTTACAGTAATAATTCTATGAAAAAATTAAGCCCTGTTTCACTAAACTCTCCTATTTTATAATTTATTTCAAATAAATTTTTTGTGGACAGATACCTTAATCGCAAAATTATTCCCGATAGCTATATACTGATCTAACAAGGCAAATAAAGGGGCATTTTACACCATTCTACTATATCTATATTAGCGCTTATCCAACTACAAACCACGTTGATTTGTTCCTCCAGCATCGCTTTAAACGTGGCATGTTAAATAAATTTTCCAAAGGCACATTGCTATTAAATACCTTTACACGCTCCCGGGCAAACCCATAATAACAAACATAAGTCTATGTTATTATATCAACAAAAATTATTGTTTCAATACAAATTCCTCTTTTATAATGTTGATTACCTCATCTTCATCCCGGGCATCCTTTAAAAGTCCCTCTTTGCTATAATCTTCAAAAAGCACACCTGTATCAAAATTCACTAGAATTACTTTTTTACGGTTTTTTAGAGCCAGAGCAATTTCTGAAATTGTTCCTGCCTTTCCGGGAAGTGCCACCACAATATCACTGGAAAGCACATTAATATAGTTCCTGCCGTCCCCCATACCAGTAACAATGGGTATATCAATATAACATGAAGCCTGATGTGAATCGTAAGCCGGCAGTATTCCCACCGTCAGACCGCCCTTATCTTTAGCACCCTTTGCTGATGCATCCATAATTCCGGTAGGTCTTCCTCCGTTCAGTAAAACCCATCCTTCTTTGGCGATTAGCCCCCCTAAATTGTAAGCTATTTTATAATCAGAAGGAGAAGCCATACCTCCCCCCATCACCCCAACGATTATCTTTCGGATGACCATTACCTCCCACATTCTATTATACAATCATTTTCCCATCACAACCGGTACAATTAAACTTTCACCAGATCTCGCCTTAAATTCTTTATGGAGTTTTGTACCTACCTCCCGAAAAGGTCTCCATCTTCCTTTTTTAACTCACCATACAACTGAGGAATGTATTGGCTACATGGCTCAAAAGCTTCTACAAGCCTACTGTAATACCAGTCCTGTTCATCTTTTCCCCGATTAAGCAATCGCAGAACATTCACCTTCCTTAAATAATCCCGGGCCATGCTGCGCACAGTAGAAAGAACACACCTTCGGTCTAAAAGAATTCAACTATGGTATAAGACATAAATGCAATTACTCAACCCGGTTCCTCCGGCCAACCTCGATTATACATTTATTTTTAAACTTCAGAAATAGTTATTTAAAAACAACACAAGCACCCATTCTTGATAGGTGCCGTTTATTCTATTTATACATCCTCAAGACTGTCTTATGTTGGGGTCATCCACTTTCCAAAACTGCTCAATTAACTTTAAATTTCTAGTCTCCTTAAAAGTCCATGGGAAATATTGGGACTGTCAAGCCGCATAATACTTTCTTCAGCACTACCAAAGCTCAAAAGGTTGATGCTTCCATACCATACAATTCTTTGGTCCACAACTGCAAATTTTTGATGTATGTCCGATTTTAAAATTAAACTGATACCGGCGCTTTTCATTGAATCCAAGACGTTTTTCAAAGCACTCTTATCCTTATTTCTAGAATCTTCAACCGGTCTAGTCACAACGATTACTCTGATCTTTTTTCGCAATGCAGCATCTAGGTATTGTAGCATTTGTAAAGTGCGCCTCTTCGTAACAAATGGGCTAACTATCAAAATCTCTCTTCCCGCATTTACTAGATCATTACTAAATACCGGCAAAAAGTCGCTCTTATCAAAAATAATATCAATCGAATCCGCTGCAATACTTTCCCCTTTTGCTTTATACCCAATTGATGCATATCCCGTAAGCCTTTTATGGTACATTTTCTCCAGCATCCTCACATGGATATCCACATAATCATATATTTGAACCTCATTTTTGTTTTCATATAATCTATGCAACCTCCCTGCGTATTGCTGTAAAGTGCCTTTCCATGATATTGGCATAGCTAAAAATAAGGTATCAAGACGGGGCTCGTCAAAACCCTCCCCAATGTATTTTCCAGTGGCAATCAATATTAACTGCTTATCTGTAGGAGTTTCAGCTATTTTTGTTAATATCTCTCTTGTATGCTTTCTACCCATGCCGCCCGTTAAAGATATCACGTTAGGAATTCTCTCGCTTAGTTTCTTCGCCAGCAATTCGACATGAGCAGTTCTTTGAGTTAAGACAATACAGTTTCTATTGTTTTCAAAACTTCTGACTACATCATCTACAATTAGCTGATTCCTCATTTCATTAACTACAATTTCGGAATATAGCTCTTGAATCGATACGTCCCGTTCATTTTTATCTAATGGCACTCTTAAAGGCGTGAATCTTGGTATGATAAAATGCTCAAATGGTCTTTTTTCTGCTTGCTTCTTTGCATTATCCCTGTACCGTATAGGACCGCATTGCATAAATATAATCGGATGGTGCCCATCCTTCCTTGTAGGCGTTGCAGTCAACCCATAAACATATTTTGCATTCGTATTTTTTAGTATCTTCTCAAAGCTAAATGCCGAAATATGATGACATTCATCAACAATGACCATGCCATAATTTTTAACGCAATCCTTTACTTCACCCATTCTATTTAAAGATTGCATTACAGCTATGTCAATAATTCCACCTAAACTGTCCTTTCCTGCTCCAATTTGCCCGATAAAACTTTCAGCCTTTTTTCTTCCCCGTTTTTTCGTCTGATTCATTTCCGGCAATAATTCATTAATACTCAAAAACTCGGCTAATTTATTTTTCCATTGTGAAACTAAACTAACTCTATCTACCAAAATAAGTGTATTAACTTTTCTTTCGGCAATTAGCTTTATAGACACAACAGTTTTTCCAAAGGCTGTTGTCCCGGAGAGTACTCCGTTATCATATTTCAGCAATTCATTGATAGCTAAGAGCTGTTCATCCCTGAGGCTACCATTGAATTCCACATCAATATTTCTCCCGCAATTGGTATTGTCTATCCAACTGGCAGCTATCTCAAGCTCTTTAAGCACTGCTATTAAGTCAACTTCACATCCTCTAGGCAAGCATAAGTATTTCCCAACTTCATCAGCGCATGAGATAATCCTAGGCTTTTTAAAAGTCGACATGCGCATAGCCTGGGCTTTGTAGAACTCTGGATTTTTGAAAGCAGCCAAACGTTTTATATAATTTAAAGCCCTTTGAGAAATGCCCGATTTCTCAATGAAAAGCATATTAGCTTTTACAACTTTTAGATCTGCAGGAAAATCATTTTTTGTTAACTTAATTTCAGCTGTTTCCCATGGCTTTTGATCGTCCTCATCATCTTTCTTCAATACTCCTAATTCGTTCCCATGATAAAGTTTTGAAATAAGCATTTCAATATCATATTCAGAAAGTTTTTTAATTGCAGCTAAAAATCCCCATTGGTCAGCATAGGGTTCAAGATTTTCATCAATAAAAACACTATTATTATACTTCCTTGCTGCCTTTTGAAGCGGTAGTGCAATTAAATTTCCTAAGCCGCCTTTTGGCAAGGTGTCCTGACTAGGAAAAAACCTGTCATAAGATTCAAAAGTTATTTCGTGTCTTTTACTCATTGAATAGGTAAGTAAAGCTGTCCCCAATTTTCTGGCTAAAACCGCTGATATCTTATTTTCAAAGAAAAACCAGGCATGGGCTCCATTGCCGGAACATGAACGCTCAACGGCAACAGGAATATTATATTCCATACATACTTCTCTAAGCACAGAAATATCCTTTTGCCAGCCTTCATCATCAAAATCAATAGCTAAGAAGTAACATGTTTCATCAAGGCATAGGGGGTATATTCCAACAACAATATTCCCTTTTAAATGTTCTTCAATAACCTTTTCATCTAAAGCAGCATAAGCCTTTTTGATACAATGATCGCATTTTATCTTTGGTTTACTGCATACTCCAGATTTCCATTCGTTTAGACATACAGGTGAGTACCCGTTCTTAACCTTCTTTTTACTCTCCCATCTTTTTGCATAAACATCCTCTCGGCCTTTAAATAATGACATAAATAGTTTAATTTTTTCAATAGGGGTAGCATAGATGTTCATACCCGAGAGTAAAACTTTATTTACAGGTTCCTGTTTTAATACTTTTGCTATTGATTTTTGTTTATAAACTTTATCTGTAACATAGTGCTGTTCTACAATGCCTAGTTGTGCCTTTAAATTATTTATTTCTATCTTCAAATTATTGTTTTCAACAAGTACTGCTTGATACTTTTTAAGCAACTCTTCAAAATTCATAATGGCACCCTTTGCATTATTTATAATGTTTCCACATTATTATAACTTGAACAGGAAATTAACTTCAACCTTACCTAGACATAGTCATCATTTTTGTATTATGTAGATTTTCGTCAGCGTTTATATTCAATATTTCCATAAAATTGCATATAAAGACCCGCTAAGCTTTAATTTATTCGGCTTTGCGGGTTTCATTATTGGTCGGGGCAACAACCTTGAACAGATTAAATTCCTGCAGCAAGAGGTTTTTACCGACATCACAGCCAGCAGCGTTGCCATTTTTCAATTGATTAGTTTATTTTTTATATTCTACCACTTTCCTGCAGGATTTGCCGGTTACTAAAGATCCCGATCTAGCGATTCCTACGGTGGCCCGGTCTGTGCTGATTATTATACCTTGCGTAACATATTTTTGACACCATACAAGATCTAAGGATCTGTTTGTCCAGGAGTAGCATGGTTTACCATCTCATGATAACGAATAAATTCATAGACCTTCAGTTTTTCAAACCTATTAAATAAGATGTTTTGTAAATTAGCTTTATATAGATGGATTATAACGTTTGTATCTAGAGATACCTCCATTAATCCATCCTCCTAAGCAAATCATCGAAGCTTTCATCTTCCGCTCCTTCCACTTCTGTTAAAAATTCTATATCGGCTACTTCTAAATCTACATATTTTAAAGCTGTTTCAAGACTCTTAATCGGTATTAGTTTTTCATTGTAATTTGAAATGACCCATTCCAAATACTCAGCCGGTACCTTCTTTGCCTCTGTTGACCTACACAGGTCAATGTTCGCATTAATAGCACTTAATAGTCTTGTTGCGGTATTCTCAAGCTTTTCTAATTTTAACCAATCCAAATGGGTGTTATCTAGTTTTCCTAACGCTTTTAACCTAATAAGTGCCATATCATAACTAACATAAAAAGCTGTTTGTATTCTTGCAATGTCCATTCCACTCAGCTTGGCTATACTCTTATCCTTTAATTCATGTCTAATAAATTTATCCACTTGCTCCCTAGGCATTAACAAACATGCCGCAAAATAATTCGCCTCAACCTCATATTCATCTCTATCATCAAAATCATTATCCTTGATTATGGTTAACCCCTGTTCTGATAGATGTAATTTCTGATGCCCAAGTTCGTGAGCAACAGTAAAAATTTCTCTTGACAATATTAGTGAAGAATTTGAAAAAATAATCCTTTCGGCATCCTTTATCAAAGCAAACCCTAAAAAGGCATCACTGCCAATAGGATACCTGACAACCCGGTACCCTATTTTTTCAGTCGCCTCAAATATGTTATAAAAACCATAATCTGCAGCCTTACATTCAGCTCTGACATTATTAGCAATTTTTTCAATAGCAAGCTGTCTATTTTTATTCATCCACATTGACCTGCCTTACACTCTTATATAGCTTTCGATGGGCGTAAAATGTGTCAATCATATCATTAATGAATATGAATTTATCTTCTTGAATAGTAGCGCCATTTTCTCTGAACATCGGTTGTTTTTGATCAGTATTGTCTACCGAAGAAGTTATCTCTTCTGTTTTAATCCCTAGAATCTGAGCAATAGCTGTAATACTAGCATATGAGGTATCTATTAAACCTTTCTCAATCCTAGCATACTTCTGTCTTGTACAACTCATTTTTTCAGCAACCTGCTCTTGTGTAAATCCCTTGGATTCCCGCAAGGCTCTAATTCTTGCTCCTAAAACCGCGTTCATGACACCACTCCCTTTCAGATAAAGTATATATTTCATTCTATGAAAAAGTCAAGAATAATGTTATGCTTTCGTAACATCAATAGATATTATTTCACAAAAAACACTGGGATAAACATAATTTTGTTGCAATATTATAACACGGGGTAAATCTTTATACTTTTTATACCGATTTTCTTTATGTATTTCTAGGGTCGGCAGGGCTTCAGCTACTGGGCCAATAAAAAAACTCTATAAAGCAAAAAAGCCCCCTAGGGCTTGATTTTACTGGTGTCGGAGACCAAAATCGAATCGATACGAGGTAAGAACCAGGGTATTAAGATTAACCTTCGGCACCTCATTCTTCGTTAATATTTGTCTGCATCTTGTCTGCATGTTTATGTTCATTATTTCATAATTTTGCAAGTCAAAAACCCGCTGAGCCTTTATTTTAACGGCTTTAGCGGGTTTTTTACTGGTCGGAGCGACACGACTTGAACGTATAAGCTTGTACCTGAAACCCTTATATTTCAAGGGTTCTATTTTACTTGTCTGCCGTTTTGTCTGCATCTAAAAATTTGGCTATACTTTCTCCTTTTCTAAGAGCATGAGCATATACAGAAGCAGTAGTAGCCGGGGTACTGTGACCTAAAAAAGCAGATACTGTTGTAAGCGGAACTCCTTCATCTAATAGAATAGAACCTGCCGTATGTCTCAGATCATGGACTCGAATATGATCTAGTCCGGCTTTTTTCAGTACCCTGTTCATTGTATTACGAATTGCCCCTTCACGTAAAGGTCTACCATCGGAAGAATGGAATATCAACGTATCATCTTTCTGTAAACTCTCATGCTTACTATCTTCTTCTTTTTTATATTCTTTTAACAAACCCAATGTCTCTGAATCCAGTATTAACGTGCGAACACTTCCAATTGTTTTTGTTTCTTTAATACGCCTATGCCGGCAATCAACTGCACGTTTAATTGTGATAGTTCCATTTTCAAAATTTACATCCTGCCATTGCAATCCCAGAACTTCACCAAGCCTTATGAAATGTTACTGCTAATAGCCTAATAACGGGGTAATACCTATAACCTTTAGCAGCTTTAAGTAATAGTTTAAGTTCTTCTTGATTAAGAACCTGTCTTTCTTTTCGTTGATTCTTCGGGGTGCGCAATCCTACAGTTGGATCTGATGATATAATACCCCAGACTAAAGCTTGACGCATAGCAGTTTTTAATGTAGCATAAATATCTCTTTTGGTACGTGGTGCTATATCATTCAGGTTTTGAAGGCATTGCTGAAGTTCTAAGACATTTAAATTATATAGTTGTAAATGGCCAACTATCATTTTAAGCCTGCGAACATGCCAGGAGTACTTTTCAAAGGTTCGCTCAGAAATGCTTTCATTTATACCTTCAAGCCACTGGTCTAAATACTTATCAACATTTATATTAGCTAACACTTTAGGTCCATTTCGTTTCTTTAGTTCAACCTCCAATTCCGCTGCTCTTAGCTTTGCATTAGTTGGAGTGCCGTAGAAGGTTTCGTTATGATAAATTCTTTTCCCTTCCTGATCACGCCCCAAATAAATGGAAATGATGTATTTACTGGGTCCCCTCCTTCTTACCTGTGCCATGTCGATTAGCCTCCTTTAACACTTAGGCAGAAATAGAATCCCCTGAATTCCTACACGATTCTTTTTCTATAAATTCAGAAATTGAACTTTCTGCTATCCTAATACGCCTCTTAGATAACTGAATTGCTTTAATGCGGCCTGAATATACCATTTCATAGACTAATGTTTTTCTTACACGAAGAATTTTAGCTACTTCAGATACAGTATAAAATTGCATCCCAATTAACCCCCTTGTATGAATTAATGAATTAATATTGAACACCCTTAAAATATAAAAACCCCGGTACACACCGAGGTATTAGATAAAAAATATATACTTATAGAAAGCTTCTTAAATTTATGCATCAATATTTATTTACCGATAATTGAATGGTAGGCGGTTCTTAAGCCTATATCCTGAAGACCACCACTCTTCCCTCGCTTCCCCCCACCCCCAACGGTTAAATTGTCTGATTTAGAATATTCAATAGTAAGACTAAAGCTTTTTAACTTTTCCCTTTGACGTCTATATCTCTGACGACGCTGGCAGTTTCGATGTCTTAACCATCCCTCTAGACCACCGATTTCCTCCAGACTTTTAACAGACATACCAACAAGCCGGGCAAGTGCCTCTATACCTATTTGTCCTTTTTTACGCATTACTTTGCGTATTATGTAGGAATGTAATTGCGGATTAGAATTCCACTCCATCAATATTTGATGCCTGCTACCAATACAGTCTAATAGCATTATTAAACCTCCAGCTAACCAAAATATTATATAGAACCGAAATAATAAATATCGTTATAAATTAAACGCAAAGTCTCTTTTTCACATCTTCCGAACAGCATTTGATTTCCTCTAAAAACGAGTCAACAGATTTTTGAATTTCTGAAGCATTTTTATGAAAGCGATTATAAATAGCTGTATTTTTTAACCATTTCCATAACTCTTCTATGCAATTCAGATTGGGTGAGTAGGGTGGAAGAAATTTCAAAAACAGATGATCCTTATGCTCGTCTAAAAAGTCTTTAAGTAATTTTGCATGATGAACTCTTGCATTATCAAGAACAATGTAAATTTTAGAAATGTCATCTTTTAAAAAATGTGATACCAATTTTTTAAGAAAATCTTTGAATTTTTCTGCATTGATTTTGTCATAATTTACACAAAAAACTTTACCCGTATAGTAGTTTAAAGCACCGTATAATGTAACTTTTGCATGGTGTCCATAGGTCTTAATCTTTTTTTGCTCACCTTTTGGGAACCATGCTCGTTGTAAACCTTGATAGTCCCTAATGTGAGATGCATCCACATATAGGAGTATTTCACATTCAGTGAGATTTTTTTAACTCTTCCAGCTCATCTTGAAAAGCTTTTTGCTTTTCCGGATCAGCTTTGGCTAATACATAAGTGGGACGATTATAACGAAAATCCATCTTAAGAAGCATGCGCCAAACACCATCTGATGTATATTTAATGCCGTATGTATCATGAATGTAAGCAGCGAGGGTTTTACAATTCCAAGTAGTATGGGTACTAAAACCAACCTCTGATGGTGATTTTTTCAGTACCTCTTTGACCTCTTCTTTTTGTTCATTGGTTAGCCTTGGCGGTCTTCCCGGTTTTTTTGATACATGAAGCAGTTTTTCAACTCCACCTTCATTAAAGTAAGCAACGTATTTTCTTATGGTTTGTTCACTTATATCAAGATATTCGGCAATCTGCTTTGCTTGTCTCCCTTTCATGACAAGAATGACAGCTTGAACTCTGCATCTTAGTTTATATGGTGTTTCTCTTTTTATCTTATTCAAATCCTCAATGGTTAAATTTTGTGGATTGTTTAAATGCAATTTCCTCATGGTAATAATACCCCTCCCCACACTTGATTCTATTTTACAGGATAGGAGTAAAAATTACCATTACTTTATTAATCGTTTCTATATAGACTTACCAGATATAGTTATAAATTTATAATTATCAAGGTTATTATTGATATTATTATTTTGCGACATCAGGTAATAAGAGCGGTAACTTCTGACCCTTTCGGGGAGCGCGTAGCACTCTTAGCCAGTTCATGGCCGTTACCTGCTACATAATTTCCATCAGTCACCCCGGTACTAATCTCTAATTCTATTAAACAAAGATAGCACCGGTTATTAGAATTCAGTTGTCAAAGAGCAGTATTTATAAAACCGCTATACCAGATTTAAACGTGTTATTTGCCTCAGTTTTAATAACTGATTTAGCGGCACGCCACCGGTTAAGGAACCTAACCAGTGGCCTACCGTTAAAATAATCCCGGCCACATCTCCCCTAAACTACCATTAAAAATATAACCCGCTAAGAATTTAGAAAGTTCCCATAGTGTTCAATTTAAAATATGCCAATATAATGATTTCAATTTTGTGATTTTAACTTTTGAATAAAACATGGTATAATTAGTTAAAACAACGAAGGCTTATTTTGGTTTTTTAAAAACCGAGAAAATATACTTTTTAATAGTCTAAATCTAGATTGAGATATTGTCAATATTTTTTTAGCTTTTTATTAGTCTAAACTTAGATTAAGTTTCTTGAGGTGATAAAATGTTAACTACAAATTCCAAGTGGCCTGAATTAACTGATGTTGAGTTTGCTATTCTCCCTGTAGGTTCAATAGAACAACACGGATGGCATCTGCCTCTATCCACTGACAGTCTTATAGCCAACGGGTTAGCAACAAAGCTGGCCGGTAAATTTAATAAATCTTACTTATTACCCTTATTCCCGTTTACTTCTTCTTTTGAGCATTCGGGGTTTCCCGGCTCTGTTTCACTAAAAGTCAGCACAATAGCTGCAGTTATTGAAGATATTCTGGATTCACTTGAATTCTCTAATATTAAAAAATGTGTGATTGTTAACGGCCACCAAGGCAATCATTTCCTGAGAAATGTTGTCCAAGAACTCAACCGTTTTGGTCCCAGGGTACTCCTGACACCTTCGAAATCGGCCTGGGATATTGCCTATCAAGAAGCAGGAATATCCACAACTATCAGTAAAGATATGCACGCTGGAGAAGGGGAAACTTCCTTGATAATGCATTTAAACCCGGAGACAATTAATCCTTCGGGTGTTAAAGATGTAGATTCTCCATCCAGACCACTGTTTGAAGTTCTCGGAATGAAAAGATATACGGATACCGGTGCTATAGGTTTTCCGTCCCGGGCAACTGAGGAAAAAGGAGTTGCTTTACTTAATATCCTTGTCAAAGAATGCGAAAAAGTTATTATGGAGTTTGTTGAAAATGAGTAGAAAAAGAAAATGGGAAGAGATTGCGGATACAATGCGTGAGCAGATTATCTCAGGGAAATTCAAACCAGGCCAGGACTTTCCCACTAATCTTGAACTCATGAAAACATTTGAAGTTCACGCGGCTACTATTCAACAGGCCGTAAATGCACTAATTACAGAAGGACTGGTTATATCAAGCGGCAGCAGCAGCAACCGTCGTACAGTATATAAACCTCCGGAACGTTCTGTCCGAAGTGCCGGATTTCTTACAGAGGTCGGTAGCCGAGGTACCCAGGAAATCTTAGAGCTCAAAATAATTGATACTGCAGATGAGGCACCCGAAGATGTGAGTAAGCATTTTAGCTTTCCGATTCTTAAATATAAAACCAGGCAATATAGAGACAATATTCCGGTTGCTATCTCGGAAGCATATTTATCTAACAATATTCCTCTGGAAAAATTTAAAGAGGAACTCATGGATCCGGCTGTTGAACTTTACAGTCTTATGAAAAAGTATGGTTTTAATCCTACAACCTGCAGGGAATCGCTGGTGGTTTCTTCTCCTAATCTGGAAGAACAAGAATTATTGCGATTGCCGCGTCTTACTTTCTTACCGACGGTAAGGATAACAAGGCTCGTTTACGACTCGAAAGGTTGTTTACTTGAATACTGTCTACTTGTGGATCGGGCAGACTGCTATGAATTTACTTACGAATTTCCTTTAACGGTTGTTAAGTAATATAACCCCCCGAATCGATACTCCATTTAGTATAATTTAAGTATTTTGGAAACTATTAATTTAACAATCTTACATCAATACCTCTAGTATATAGTTCCAGGTGTTTAATATATTATATTCTTTTACAATTCATTCAAAACTGCACAGCGTGAATTATTAGGTCAATTATTCGACCTATTAGTTCCGGCCAGCTAAACACATATGTGCTTACACACCCGGCCTATCTACCTGGTGGTCTTCCAGGGGTCTTATTCTTGCAAAGGGAAACCTAATCTTAAGGTGGGCTTCGCGCTTAATGCTTTCAGCGCTAATCCCTTCCTTAACTACCCGGCATTGCCGCTGGCGCGACAACCAGTACACAGGTGATCCGTCCATCCCGGCCCTACCTACCGTCTTGATGCGACTGTGGTCGATACAGCCACGGAGTACTAACCGGAGTTTCGATTCCAAGTAGCAAAAATGGGCCAAAATAGTGTTTTTCCGGCCCCGGAACCCTTGATTTTACTGGGTCGGGGTGCCTGATTTTTGAAAGTAGTGACCTAAAATCTACTTGCACTGAGCGAAACCTATTGCCTTTTTGAATCGATTTGATAGAATAGTAGTATGTTTATTCATGAATATGTTACTACAAACAAAAAAACACAAACTAAATATATTACTCACCGCCTGGTTGAATCAGTTAAGACTGAGAAAGGCCCTCGCCAACGGATAAGAATGCATTTGGGTACTCTTACACTGCCCAAAACAGAGTGGCGAAAACTTGCATCCTTTTTAGAGGCCAGGCTGGCAGGGCAAGTGTCGCTATTTGAAGATTTAGATCCTGATGTTGCCAAGATTGCTGATCAGGCTATGGAACACTATCTCTTTACCCAAACCAGACAGCAGGAGAAATTGGAGCGCAAGTCACAAGAGGACATGTATTCTGTAGATTTGAACAGCGCAACAACTGGAGATTCTCGCTCCCTGGGTCCAGAATTGGTCGCCAATTCAATGTGGGAACGTTTAGAATTTGACACTTTTTTAAAATCCTGTGGTTTAGATGAAAGCGAAATATCTTTGTCTAAAGCCGTTATTATTGGCAGGTTAGTTGCGCCTTCAAGCGATTTGGGTACTTGGAAATGGTTTTGTAATCGTACAGCATTGGCAGAAATGACTCCGGTTGATGTGACAGCACGGGGCAAGGATGCTTTTTACGAGATTGCTGATGTGCTTTATGCTCATAAAAGCCAGATAGAGCAGGGCTTGCGAAGCAATGAGATTAGTTTATTTTCTCTAAATACAACCTTGTTTTTATATGATTTAACTAATACATATTTTGAAGGTAGTTGCCAAAATAATGAACTGGCAGCCCGGGGTAAATCCAAAGAAAAGCGGACTGATTGTCCTTTAGTTACACTGGCGCTGGTGGTAGACCAGTATGGCTTTCCGGTATTTAGCCAAATATACAGCGGTAATCAATCTGAGCCACAA
Source organism: Desulfofarcimen acetoxidans DSM 771 (assembly GCF_000024205.1). Taxonomy (NCBI): domain Bacteria; kingdom Bacillati; phylum Bacillota; class Clostridia; order Eubacteriales; family Peptococcaceae; genus Desulfofarcimen; species Desulfofarcimen acetoxidans. The sequence continues at coordinate 1,504,066 of NC_013216.1, read as the reverse complement.
ACATTGGAGGAAATATTAAACCAGGTCTATACTGACGGTGGATTAGTTTTTCACGACATACTTCCTACAATAGTAATGGATCGTGGTATAGCAACCAAAGAAAACATTGAGTTAATTAAATCCAAGAAATACCCTTATACTATCATCGAACGCCGTTCGGTAGAAAAAGACTATGAAGAAGATTTTAGAAATGCCCGCAGTACATTTGAACGCATTGATAAAAACGAAGGAATTAAACCGCTAATCCCATTAGCAACAAAGCAAAGCGGCAACAAGGAAGTCGTGTATTATGTTTGAGTGTAGGTCGTGAAAGAAAAGAACAAGCAATGAATGCATTAAAGGAAAAAAGATTTATTGAGGATATTACCAAACTACAAAATTCAGTGGCAAAGAAAAATGTTATTCTAATTGATAAAGTGGCAGAACGAATTGGTAGAATTAAGGGTAGATATCCAACAATAAATCGTTATTACGAAATCAAAATGGAACTATCGGATGACCAAAAGCAAGTAAGGTCAGTAACATGGGACAAAAAAATCATCATGGAGAAACGTTCTATCTTGACAGGTTGCTATGTAATTGAGACCAGTCATGAAAACATGACTGCCCAAGAAATATGGCATCAGTATATGACGTTAACAAGAGTAGAAAGTGCATTTAGAGATCTTAAAACTGAACTGGGTATGCGGCCAGTATATCATCAACTATCAGAACGTACTAAAGCACATTTATTTATCTCAGTTTTAGCTTACCATTTATTAATTAGTATTGAGCACCAATTGCGTGAAAAAGGTGATCACCGCGAATGGTCTACTATAAAAAAAGAACTTTCTACGCACCAGCGGAATACTATCATTTTTACTGACAGTGAGCAACATATTCATCACATACGAGTATCTGGAACACCCGAAGTGGCACATAAGGAAATTTACAAATTATTAGGAACAAGAGACAAATTAAGAAGAAAACATAACTTAGTTGGTTCAAGAAAGTAGTGACCTAAAAAAATTAAGGAATTGAGCTATTTCAAGGCTTTACAACCTGCTAAATCGAAAGTCGGGCTAAGTCTTTTAAATTACCATACGCTTTGGCAAGGAAGTCCTCCATTGGCTGTTCAGCGATGTCGTTCTGGTATCTCTCATGAAATCCTTGTCCTATAGAGTCGGTCAGACACGCCAACACTGTTACTTTACACCAATAACTAGTTATTGAATTGTACAATTAGGCTTCGTAAACCATCGAAAACTTAACCAATCCTTTATCATGTAATTTTGTATCTAATATAAATATATCCTTGTGCTCCTTTTTCTCCACATGGCATTACCATAACCCGAATTATTTTATGTCTTTCTTGTGTCATCATGTCAATTGAGGGTGTCCCCTTGCCATCTTTCCAAACAGTTATGCATTTACATTGTCGGGATGGTCTTTACTAACAATATTTCCTGACGAAATAATCTATGATTTCTTCACATATGTCTGGAATTAATTCTTTTTCTTTCTCGCTAAATAGAACTTTTTCTTTTCCTATTCCTATAAACTCTCTGGCTTTTTCTTTTCGCATTTCTTGATCGATTACTCCCTTCTCTTCCGCATCCCGTTCAATTCCTTTTTCCAAGCATTCAATCGATTTCCCAATGTTATTCTTAAGCGCATAAGTGATGGCTAAATTCTTATAATGTACTGCTAGCCCGAATGAATCAATAGACTTTTTTATAAATTCCTCTGATTTGTTTAAATAATCGTCACGGAATGGGCTATCGAAATCTTTTTCTGCCCGAAGTCCATAAAGGCAACCAAAAGAGGCATATGAATCGTTAACAATAATTGGGTCTATATCTGGTGCAAATTTTATTGCTCTCTGCAAATGATACTCTGCTTCCGTGAAATCGCTAAGGTTCTTATTTTCATTAAACCGTTCGATGTAAAGTAGTCCCATATAATAGTTTGCACTTAAACAGCAAGCATTGTCTTTACTCATTAATCCCGGTTTAAATTCTTCTAATGCGTAACTGTAAAGCCCCTTACTCCAATAACGTATTCCAGAGAACACATGTCTCATATAAGTTTCAACGTTAATTCGTGTGTCAAATTCAGCTATTTTTTTACCCACATCATCAAGTTTTGCATTAGTAATATAAACAAGCATGGCTGCAAAAATAGATAGTACTGTCATAAAAACGCCTGCAACCGTGACAATTAAAGTAGTAGATGAAATGGCATTCGAGGTAGCAGCTTCAATTGCCGATATGCTGGCGGTTGTAATATGTTTAGATTGGCTTAAGTTGTTGATAACGGCGTTTATCGGATTATTATTCATATTAAAAATAGCAGCGGTCACTATCATGAACATTATTACTATATATGCAACCATAGCAGCAAAGGCAGTGTACCTGATCAGATTCTTGGCCAAACCATCTTTCTGCATTCCACTCACTTCTTTCTATTCCACAATCAGCCTTTTTAATTCCTTAATTGATAGTATGCCTGATATACTAGTGTCGAGCAGGAGATTGTCGGCAATTTCTCTCTTCTCGGTTTTCAGTTTCTCGATTTTTTCCTCGATAGAGTTTGCCGTGACCAGATGGTAAACAAATACGTTTTTTTTCTGTCCGATGCGATAAATTCTATCAGATGCCTGATTTTCAACAGCCGGATTCCACCAGGGGTCATAAATAATCGCGTATTGGCATGATACAATATTAAGCCCAACGCCACCCGCCTTCAAGCTGATAAAGAAAACTCCCTCATCCGAACGCTCAAAGCTGTCAACAACCTCCTGTCGTTTCATTGTGGCTCCGTCTAAATAAAATGTAGCATATCCTTGCTCTTCCGCCCATTTTTTCATAATGCTAAGCATGGATGTAAACTGGCTAAATACAACAACCTTTTCATGGTTGGCCTGCAATTCATCTATTTTTAACTTAAACAAATCAAACTTACCTGATTCATCACAATGATTCCAGTTGAGCGTTCTTTTCAATAGCGCAGGATGGCAACATACTTGCCTCAGGTACAGCAACCCCTCTAAAACAGTAGATGCATCTTTGATTTCAAAACGGTTCGGCATACGCGCTATTTCATTCTTTACGGATATGAGAATGCTTTCATATAGTTCTCGCTGCGTATCAGCCATATCGCATATCACTTTAAGCTCTGTTTTTTCCGGTAGCTCTTTCAGGACGTCTTTTTTCAGCCGCCGCAAAACAAATGGCTTAATTCTGGCATTTAGACGTTTTGCAATTAATTTGTCTGATGATAGGTTAATATATCTCTTTATAAATGCGGTGCGATTGCCTAAATACCCCGGATTTATTAAATCTATCAAGGCCCATAGTTCACCAATGTTATTTTCAAAAGGTGTCCCTGACAAGATGAATTTTGACCGTGCTTTAATTTTTTGAGCCGCCACATATGTTTTTGCCTTATAGTTTTTTATATACTGCGCCTCATCTATGAACATACAATGAAAGGATATCATATTCAAAATCCCGATATCGTTCAAAAGTGTGTTATAGGTGGTTAGCAATACCCCACCGATTTGTTCAAATTTCTTGAAAGCCTTCTCTCTGTTTGTGCCATGATAGATACAAACGCATATAGTCCCTCCGAATTTTTTAAATTCCGCTCTCCAGTTCTCAATCAAAGTCTTGGGGACAACAACTAATACACGCATTGGCTGCTTCCCTTCCCAATATCGGGACATAACAAAAGCAATGGCCTGAATTGTTTTCCCCAACCCCATATCATCGGCTAAACATCCGCCAAAGTTATTCCGGTACATGTATAATAACCATCGGACACCGTCTTTCTGATATGGCCGCAAAATTTCATCCAGCTTGGATGGTAGCAGCAGATGGATGTTTTCAAAATCAATAATTTCATCCGGAGAAAATGTTGAAGTGACACCCGGCTGCTCCAAAATTTCAAAAATCTGACCGATATGATTTTTAGCGACTTTTAATTTGCTACCAATTTCATTAAATATTTTCCTATTTTCCCAAATTGCATCTGGTAAAAGGATCATTTCATTATCCAGTTCAATATAACGTTTGCGAGATTTCAGATCAATTAGATGTGTCAGGTCGCGCTTGTCTTCCTTCCCCGCAGCAGTTGCTGTTAATTCAAACCAATCCAATCCATATGATATGTTAAAGCTGGCGCTTTTGGAGGAACAAATTTTTTTATGCTCAAATGTCATGATTTCAAAATGGCTTTCTAATAGTGTCGACAAGCTTCTCTCTGCAGACACACCATTTCCCAAAATAAAGCTATTGCCCGCTGTTTGTTTCCATCCAGCAGTTCTTATCTGCGACAAAGCACGCCTCTCGTCTATTAAACTGCGCAGATAAACGGTACCGTTTCGTTCATCGTTAAGATGTTCCTCAGATGAATTCCATGGCACCTCATATCCATTATAGGAAAAGAAAAGTTTTCCGGAAACCTTTGCACCAGCAAACATAACATACAAAACTGGAACTGGATGCAGATCCGCGATTACTTTTTCCGTGTTTCCTGATTCTTTCGTATTATGGAGCCGGTTTAGATCGGATTCTGATAGTATGCTTCGCTTTGACGTGAGAAGCTCTTTCAATATAGGAACGTTCACACTTTGGTTAATAATAAAAAGATGATTACGTGTAAAAATGAATGTTTCCCCGAAAACATTAAAACAATAGCTTTTTTTGTTAAGATAGATGTGTTCTCCACCAGAAATTTCGAGATAGAGCCGCCCCCGAAAATTTGAAGTATCGCCGGCAGCTATTTTGAATTCGGCCTTATTCAGACCGTCCAATTCATATAGAGATCTATCGTAAGACGTGCAAAAGATCCCTCTGACATTGTCCAATAATGAAAGAAATTTTATAAAATGCGAAAATGAAAGCAGGTATTTATTCTTTTTAATTTGTCGCGACTCATCACGGAGGAAATCCTTTATTTCTTCCAACAAATCATCAGATAGATTCTTTACACAATCAACCAACAAGACATCAACTGCCTTAAGAGGTCCTGAAAATGTCCGCTTTTTCAGGACCTTTAACTGGCCAAGATATGTCTCAACAAGGCAGTATTGCTCTGTGGACTCTTTTAAATTTATCTTAATAATTAAATCGTTCACTGTAACATCCCCTAAGTCCTACCAATAGAATAAGTGGTTTGCCGCTATCATTTTATTATACAATTTTATCCTGTCGGACTCAGAGCAACCCTCCCTTTGAAAAACAAGCTCCGAATACGGATCAGCCTGTAAAATTGACGGGACATAAGCAATCCTGCAGCCACCTCCACAAATATATTTAAGGTTACAGTCTTTGCAGGGCATTAAATTATCAACATCCGACAGCACGCAGATTTTATCCGCAAGCTGAGCAATTTTTTCAAAAGTCATATCTCTTATGTTTCCGTAACATTTTAAATCAGACACCCTATTGCAAAAAAACACACCACCGTCTGCAGCTACCGTCAGTGCTCCGTATCCGCAGTTGCTGAATAACATTTTATTTTTGTGATTAAGGGCAAATTTTTCAAGTTTGTTACCCGGATAAATGAATTCCACAATGTCCTCGACAGTTTTACGATATGCCTCATTATCAATATGAGTTGATGAATAATCCCGCCCCCCCATAAGCTCATACGAGAATTTTATGTTGAAATTTTCGCTACAAAATGTATCCATCAACAGTTTACCAAAATTAATGTATTTCACCTTATCAATGGGGTACATAGGGGTTACTGCAACTGTTACACGAACTCCTTTGTCAAATAAACGTTTAACAGTATCAAGAGCTCGTTGAAATTGTCCGATACCTCTTATTTTCGAGTTACTCTCCTCATCATAACCATCAATACTCACTTGCACTTCGGCAACTTTATCGGAAATATATTCGACTAAATCATCGGGCCAATCGGTTCCGTTGGTAAGCAAAGTGGTTTTTAGATGAAGTTCGTTTGCTGCTGAGACAATTTCTCTCAGATCCTCACGATTTGTAATCTCTCCGCCGGATAAAATGAGATTACATCCACCGTACCGTTGAAATTCTTTCAGCAAAACAAGTATTTCGTTTGATTGCAACTCATTCTCCAGCGGCGTGCCCGCAAACATATAGCAGTGTCTACAGCAAAGATTGCACTTGTTCGTCATATATAGATTTAGGCTTTTCAATCCCTGCTCTTTCTGCTTGTCGGATTCAAATTGCTTTGCTTCCAATTCAGTCAGCACATACAAGAGGTCGTCCAGACTCAGGTCAGAACTTTCAAGCTGGTTTAGGACATCTTCAATAGAATAGGCAATTAACAAGTCAAATATCTTTTCCTGCTCATGATTATGCAACAAAACCCAATTGGCCGTATCAACAGAAATTATTAAAATACCATCCGGCAAATATTTACGAGATAAGTTATTCGGCATGTTGTATTGTTTTGTAATGTCTAATTGCATCTCACGTTCATCCATAGTCACGTACATACTCCCTCAAAAGAAAATAATCTATAAAAAAAACGATTTATTCATCCTATTTACCAAGCGACAAATAAATCGTATCTATATAATATATCTCATATCGATCAATACTATGTAGAACTAATTTTGGTTCTTTTCACAGCTTTTAAAGCAATACATCGCGCTTACTCGAGCACTGTCTTTGATTTTAGCAACTTTCCATTTTAAAGTAATTTTCTTCATTTTATCAACCTTCCTTATATTAATATTTTTTAGGAACATTATACCACTAACTACATAAAAGTCAATAATATTAATATATAAAGTCCTTTAAGGCTTTATTTCGCACTTTCGGCACATACAAATGTCTATAAATTAGTGCAATAATTTTTACATTGAAGATCATCAGAAACAATAATTCCCTTTAATATTTGCCTCACCTAGGAGACTGTTTCAAAAATCAATCTCCCTAATATAATGTATAGATATTGCAAAGCAGGCTTTAACCTAATTAATAAGATCCAAAGAAAGTCCCCAAAAATACGAGTAAATATGGTATAATTAAAATAAATAACCATATGCGGGGGTATTTAGCCATGATGGGTAAACTAACAAATCAAATTAACTTTTCTGATACAGATGAATGGTATAAACGAATACCCCAAAATTCATTTTGGCATAAAGTGCGTCAATGGGCAGAAGAAAATCTGTCAGATGATGACTTTGCCCATCTATATTCCAGTAATAGGGGACGCCCGTCATTACCCCCGGTGTTTATGCTGAAATCCATACTGATACAGCTTGAAAAACAATACTCCGATCGTGTTATGGAAGAATCAGCAATGTTCGATGACCGCGTAAAATATGCACTTTGCCTTAGCCGTACCCCCCAGATAAAACTTGACCATGCCACATTATGCAGATATCGCAAAATATTCTTAGAAGACGAGCAGGGAAAGAAAATATTAAAGAAAACAATAGAAAATGCAGCAGAAGCAGGGCTATTCGAAGAAGCTAATAAAGATGCTGTCGACTCATTTATGATTCATGGAGCGGCAGCCCGTCAAAGTACCTTTACCATGATCCGGAAAGCCACAGCCCGGGTATTACGCCAGGCTGACGTTGAGGGCTTTATTGAAGATATAAGACAAAAACTCAATCGTGATGATTACCTTAACAATAAAAAACCCACTATAGACTGGGATAACATAGAAGCTCGCAATAAATTACTCACAGAAATGGTCCTTGACGCCAGAACAATAGCCTTATGGGCAAAAGAGAACAAAGCCAAAATCAGTGAAGAACTAAACCAATGCATAGAACTTTTGCAAATAGTAGCAGAGCAGGACATTGAAGAAAAAGATGGAAATATAGCCATCCGTCAGGGTGTAGCTAAAGACAGAATCATATCAGTAGAAGATCCGCAAATGCGTCATGGACGCAAAACAACGAGCAGTAAAACAGATGGTTACAAGGGACACATCATGTCCGGCGGTATAGAAAACAAGATAATAACAGCTGCAGAAATAACTGCTGCTAACGTTCCGGACAGTGAACCTGTACCTGACTTAATCAAGCAGCGTCAAGAAAATACAGGAAGTAAACCTGATTCCCTTAGCGGTGATACCGCATATGGTGGTGCTGAAACCAGAAAACACATTAAAAAAGAAAAAATCAAACTAATCGCCAAAGTACCTCCGTCAACCAATGTAAATGGATGTTTTAATAAAGACAAATTCATCATTGATCTGGATAACAAATTTATAGAATGCCCTGCCGGAGTTCGACTTGAAATAGATAAGGAACTGGGAGAAAAGGAAATATGCTGTAAATTCCCAAAAGAACAGTGTCAAAATTGCGATCTAAGAAATCAATGCACCAAAAGTAAAGATGGCAGAACAGTAAGAATACATCCGCATGAAGCATTATTGCAAAAGGCACGTAAACAACAACAAACAGCAGAGTTTAAAGAGGAGTATCGTTTCCGTAGTCGGATTGAGAGAATAATTTATTGTGTTACTAAAAATGGAGCCCGAAAGGGTAAATATAATGGACTTGAAAAAAATAGATTTAAGTTGCAACTCCATACGGCTTTACATAATATCAAAACAATACTTTCTTTAGCTAAAAAAAATCCTGCGATAGTTGTATAGGGATAAGTGTGTCTATTCGTTAGGAATTATATGGAAAATGGTGTTGTGTATGCTTCATTATGCTGTTTAATTAAATTGTTTGATGCTCTTTTGATAGAAACAATCACCAAATACTGTGGTTTTATCTATTAATTCCAGTTGTGTAGTTGAAATTATTAAGGTAAATCAAAAAAAGAGTATTTTTGAAACGGTCTCCTAGGAGAGTGTTTCAAAAATACTCTTTTTTTATTACCCTCTTCAAGCTAAGTTTATTATGTGCCAATATTAGGCAAATATGTTCAACTACTGAAGATAATTTAGTAAAATCTTAGTACTAATATGGTAATTTAACTATATAAATAACTAACATAGGGATATATCTCAATTTTCTTATAAATGGGCGCACTTCTCCCTATACAACTGAAACAGGATTTTTTTCAGCTACAGTGTGAATAACTTTTATATTATTTATGGCTGCATGAAGCTGCGACTTGAATCTATTTTTTTCATGCCCCTTATATCTACCCTTCCGACCCCCGTTTTTTGTAACACAATAAATTATTCTTTCAACGCGACTACGAAAACGGTATGTCTCTTTAAACTCTTCAGTTTGTTGTTGTTTGCGTGCTTTTTGTAATATTACTTCATGTGGGTGTATTCTTACCGTTCTACCATCTTTGCTTTTGGTGCATTGATCTTTTAATGGACAGTTTTGACACTGTTCTTTGGGAAACTTACAGCATACTTCTTTTTCTCCAAGTTCCTTATTTATTTCCAACCGAACTCCGGCGAATTCTATATATTTGTTATCTAGATCAATGACAAATTTGTCTTTGTTAAAACAACCATTTTTATTTATTGCTGGCGGTACTTTTGCAATTAGTTCGATTTCCTCTTCTTCCATATATTTTCTTGTTTCTGCGCCACCGTAGGCGGTATCGCCACTAAGAGTATCAGGATTTTTACCTGTATTTTCCTTGCGTTGCTCAATCTAGTCTGGTATCGGTTCACTATCCGGGACATTGGCTGCAGTTACTTCTACAGCTGTAATTATTTTGTTATCTTTACCACCGGACTTTATATGGCCCTTATATCCATCTGTTTTGCTGCTGGTAGTTTTGCGTCCATGACGCATCTCCGGGTCTTCTATTGATATGATTCTATCTTTAGCTACACCCTGACGGATGATAAGAGTCTTATTCTTTTAGAAGGGAAAACTAATCTTAAGGTGGGCTTCGCGCTTAGATGCTTTCAGCGCTTATCCCTTCCGGATATAACTACCCGGCATTGCGTGGCGCGACAACCGCGGTACACCAGTGATCCGTACATCCCGGTCCTCTCGTACTAGTAGACTGTTCCGTAAATCCTTTCCTAAATAATTAACTAACTCAACTAAATATTACGGAACCCATGTTTTAACATTAGCACAAAAGCATAAGTAAAATCAATTACAACCATTAGAAAAATTGATCCATAAACTGGTAGGATAAGTTCTTTTTATGTCGAATCATATCCAATAGAACTTAAATATAATTGTTTTGAGATATGCACTAATAATTTATTTTTTTCTATTGGGACTAAGTTGTTTATGAGCATAAAGAATAAACAAATTGTTTTACATGTGCGGTCGATTTACTTTAACAACTGATGTAGCAAAAATTAAAAATCATTTTCATCTTAATGCAAAAGAATTTAAATATAATCCAAGATCTCTAAATCAAAGGGTTATTTCCCTGATGCGATGGGGATTAATACCTCGCTGGGCAAAGGAACAATCTATCGGTTATAAGTTGATAAATGCCAGATCAGAGACAGTAGAACAAAAACCAGCCTTTAGAGATTCTTTTCATCAACGGCACTGCCTTATACCAACTGACGGATTCTTTGAATGGAATGTAAGCGCTTAATTTAAAGGCGCATGGTCAACATACTTTATCTGTGAGAAAATATCTCTATTAAGCCACGGGATGGAGGTATAAAATTGGATAAGCAAGAACAGCATGCACTTGTAGTTGAATGTAGGGCTAGCGGAATGACCGCAAAGGCGTGGTGCCAAGCAAAGGATATCGAATATAGTCAGTATCTTAACTGGGCAAGGAGAGTAAATCGAGAAAAGCAACATGCGCTGCAGCAGTGGGCAAATGTAACGATAGAAAAGGAAAAATGTATCCAAGGTGAAATCCGGCTTAGCTGCGGTAAATGGACAATTTGCGTTGAATCTGGATTCAGTCCTGCCCTGCTTGCAGACGTGCTTAGAGTCGTTGATGGCGTATGCTGAAAGACATCACCAGCTATGACGGGATCTTTTTGGCTTGTGGAGTTACAGATTTAAGGCGCTCGGTAGACGGCCTGGCTATTATGGTAAAACAGCAGTTTAATATGGATCCATTTAAAAACCATCTTTTCCTGTTCTGTAACCGAAGCCGCAATCGTTTAAAAGGCCTAAGCTGGGACAAAAACGGCTTTGTATTATACTACAAGAGGCTAGATGGTGCAGGAGCCCGATTTAAATGGCCTAAAAAGCCGACCGATGTGAGAAACATAACAGTTAAGCAACTACAACTACTCATGGAAGGCATGTCCATAGATCCACCAAGGGGTTTTGGTGAGATAACTGCCAGGAATTTTTACTGAGAAAATTAACTGTAAATGCACAAAAATTATCTGACATAAAAGCACGAATATTTTTATAAAAGTGCCTTAATCCCCTGATATTGCTAGAAAAATAGGCATTTTTGTGGTATAATTACAACTATGGAAAAGATAAATTTGACGGGTCTTACACCCGAGGTAACTGAATATATTTCAAAGCTTGAAACTCAACTTCAGGAACAGTTTAAAACAGTTGAATTACAAAAGGTACGTATTGATCGGCTAACTGATATATTAGTCAAATTCCAGAAGTCTATGTATGGCCAATCCAGCGAAAAAAGCAAGTATGTGCTTGGGGAGGATAATAATCAGCTGTCCCTGTTCAACGAAGCGGAGGTCGAGTCAAACCGACATGCTCCAGAGCCCAACAAAGTAGCTGTTGCCGGGCACACACGGAAAGCCAAGCGGACCAAGGAAGAACTGGCGGCAAATCTTCCCGTAGTGGAAATCCTCTGCGAACTGGAGGAAGATAAGCTTCTTTGTGAAGAATGCGGCGGAGACCTGCGGGTTCTCGGCAAGGAAACAGTTCGGGAAGAATTAGAAATCATTCCGGCACAAGTTAGAGTTCTTCGCTATATTCGGCAAAACTATGTCTGCGAAAGCTGTGAGAAAGAAACGGGTGAAGCAACCATTGTGAAGGCGCCCACTCCCGCACCTGTCATCAAACGCAGTCTGGCTTCAGCATCTACGGTGGCCCATGTCATGTATAAGAAATATGTTAACGGCATGCCACTGTACCGGCAGGAAAAAGACTGGGCCAATCAGGGTGTAATACTCTCTCGAGCAACTTTAGCTAACTGGATCATCCGAGCTGCAATCGACTGGTTGGTACCTCTTTGGGAGACCATGAAGTGTCATCTCCTGAAGCAGGCAGTAATTCATGCTGATGAAACTGTAATCCAGGTGCTGAAAGAGGAAGGAAAGAAGCCATCCTCAGAGTCTCGGATGTGGGTCTACTGCTCGGGTAATACCGGAGATTCGCCAGTAGTGCTGTTTGAATACCAACCCACTCGGTCAGGCGAGCATGCGAGGCGGTTTTTAGACGGTTTTAACGGTTTCTTACAAACTGATGGTTACAGCGGATATGGCAAAGTTCCGGAGGTAACCCGATGTGGTTGTTGGAGCCACCTGCGCCGGAAATATCAGGAGGCAATACCCAAGAGTGGAGATGTTGAAGGCTCTGTTGCGGCGGTGGGTTTTGAATACTGTAACCAGCTGTTCGCCATTGAGAGGGATTTGGCACAACTCTCTCCGGAAAAACGAAAATTACAGCGTCAGGAACGATCCAAACCAGTTCTTGAGGCTTATTGGTCATGGCTTGAAACAGTAAACCCTCTAAAAGGCTCCCGACTTGCCGAGGCTATAACCTATTCAGTTAACCAAAAAACATCGCTGAATACGTTTCTAGAAGATGGATGCATTGAATTATCCAATAATCGCGCTTTATCCACAGGAATATATAATTCTCAGGATTTGCAGAAAACCCTTGTTATTAGCGGAGTTTCTGCCTGAATCCTGAGGATTATGTTTACAATTCATCAACGGCATAGGATACTAGTGGTAAAACTACGAGGAGGGTTATCATGGATCTATGTTATGATGAAGCAGTTCAAGCCGGTCTCAGCGCATATCGCACGCTTGAATATGCAGAAAGTTGCCGTTCTGCATTCCGGGTTGCCTCTAGGGAGTTCAAAGTATATCTGGAAGCAACCGGTCTTCAACATTCCCCCGAACTTGCCCAACAGTGGATTAATGACAGTAAAGAACACTGGAATAACTCCAAACTCAAAAGTTCAAGAAAAGCGATGAGCGTACTGGCAGACATTATGGAAAACGGTTGTGTAACCAAGAGTCTGCAAACTAAAATTGAACGTATGCCACCCTACACTCAGCTTCCAAATTGGAGCAGAACATTGTTGGACAACTATCTTACAAGGATAACTTGCGTCTATGGAACTTTATACCTGAATCAGATAAGAAACGCTTGCTCGCGTTTCTTTTTATTTTTGGAGTATGCAGATATAAGTCAGCCCTCTGAGATTACCCATGACATTGTGAAATCATTTTTTATCAAAGATAGCCATATTTCATCAGAGTCTAAGGATCGATGTAACAATGAAATTCGCCATTGTCTTATGTATATGGCTGACCAGGGACTAATTCCTAAAACCGTAGGACTTGCACTCAACAAATTTGTCATTCCCGATCTTATTATTGTTTCGGAATTACCGGAATCAGAGCGCAATAGATTCTCAAGGTTTTTTAATAATATTGAGAAAGAAATCTCCCGGTCGAAGATGGAATATGACGCGGCTACTACTCAACTAGCTGAAATACATAAAATTTGGAAATATTCGTTCTCTATTCGAAAGTCGTTTATTCAGGCTACAAGAGATTTTAAAGTTTTTATGGATGCAAACTTATTCGCATATTCCAATGATTTGGCTTTGGAATGGCTTGAGTTTCAAAGAGCAAAATGGTCCCGAACAAAGTACCTGGTCTTTAGAAGAGTTCTTCTAAGCATTAATGAGATTTTAATAACGGGGACTCTGTCAACCAGTTGCTTTTCAACTCATAAACCCAAATACTCACTTCCCGGTTGGGGCAACAACTTGTTATCCCAGTATCTCCTGGAGAGAAAACGCGAAGGTTGCGCCAGTTCCACCCTGGGTATGATACTCCATTCCTGTTCCCGTTTCATTGTTTTTTTAGATAATCACGGTATTATCAGTGAAAAGGGGATTACGCCTGAAGTTATTAAGCATTTTCAGGCTCAGGATAACCACAGTACAGTTGAAGGAAAGAACGCCTATGCTATTAAGATCCGTGGTTTTCTAAGGTTTCTTGCCAGAAGAGGTCTGGTACCTGAGACACTCGAACTTGCGGTGTCTACAGAAATGGCACCGCACATATCTATTGTAAATATTTTATCAGATAACCAAATCGACGCTATCTATGCCTTTCGGCAAAACGCTGACCGCCCGATTGAGATGAGAAATGCTGCAATTATTATGTTGGGGCTCAGAATGGGTTTAAGAGCATCCGACATTGCAAACCTTAAACTGACCGACATCTCATGGAAAGATAGTTCAATTTCTTTTATTCAGCAAAAAACAGGTGTGCATTTAAAACTACCATTACCTGTTGATGTAGGTAACAGCCTGTACCGTTATATATGTGAAGGTAGACCCCAAAGCAATTCCCACCATATCTTTATTCATCACCGGGCTCCCTATTGTAGATTTAGTAGTGCTACCTTTGGAAGGTTATTGAAAGCAGCGGTAACAGCTCAGTGTGAAGATGAGGCAATACACGGTTTCCACGTGACCAGAAAAACATTTGCTTCAAAGCTTCTGGCAACTGGCAATCCTGCTACAACAATCGCTGCAGCACTGGGACATGTTGGCGTCGATACAGTTGATGAGTATCTTGCTACCAATGAAGACCAAATGCGTTTATGTGCCATTGGGTTAAAGGGTATCGAATATTCAGGAGGGTTCAGTCTATGAAAAACTATGAGTATCAAAGCCAATTGGCCCCATATATTTCGGGCTTGATCCGGCAAAAACGGGCTGATGGCTATAGCTACGAATTTGAAGCGTATATGCTGGAACGCTTTGATCGATTCTGTATCGAAAACGGATATGATAATGGCAGCCTGACAAGAGAGCTGGTGATGGCCTGGGCTGAGCAAAGGCCATCGGAAAGTAAAAATTATCGCAATCAGAGGGTTTCTTTCGTCAGGCAATTAGCTCTGTATGTGATTTCTTTAAATATGGAGGCCTACATTCCCCGCGCTTTCGAGTCAAACGAAATTTCAGTCCCGCATATTCTATCATTCGATGAAGTACATGAGTTTTACAAAGCTGTTGACAACTTCCTACCTTGCCAGCCAAATTTTCGGCGTTTCTCATTATCATACAGTGTGTTGTTCAGGCTGTTCTACTGCTGTGGGTTACGATTGTCCGAAGGCTGTTATCTAAAAAGATCCACAGTCAACCTCGAAAATGGCTGTCTTTCCATCTACCAGTCAAAGGGGCATAAGGACCGTGTGGTTTTCATGTCTGGAGACATGCTGCAAATGTGTAGGAACTATGACAGGCTCATGCAGAAATTGTTGCCTGACAGGGATTGGTTCTTCCCGGGGCGGGATGAATTTAAACCATTTTCGAAAACAAGCATTGATAAAAAGTTTAGCGAATTGTGGAATATGACTCCTTATGCGGGAAAGGTTGATAAAAAACCTACAGTTCATTCCCTCCGGCATACATATGTGGTAACAAAAATGAATGACTGGATGAAAGAAGGCAAGGATTTCGAAGCCATGATGCCTTATTTGAGCCGATATCTTGGACATGCCTCAATTGATGAAACACAGTATTATTATCATCTGGTTGTATTCGCATTTGAAATAGTCAGAAAGCACGACAGTGTTGCTAAAAGGGTTATCCCCGAGGTGGTCCCCCATGAAGAATAGCAACAGTAATCTGTTTTTCTCAATGACCTATGAGTTTCTTGACATATATATGGTAAAGCAAGTGGGACGGAGTCCTGACACGATAGAGTCTTACAGGGATGCTCTGACTATTTTTCGCAGATACGTGCTGAACGAGCTCAATATATCCATAACTAAATTTACATTTGCACAGTGTACGCGGAACTGCATTTTCGGGTTCCTTGAATATTTGGCAGCTCAAGGGAATAAGCCCGGCACACGTAACCAACGCCTGGCGGCGCTCAAATCCTATCTATGGTTTGCAGCAGACAAAGATGTGACCCTGCAATCCATCGCTCTTGAGCTAAGCCGTATTCCCCAATTAAAAAACCCTGTGACTGAGAAATTCGTACTTTCTGAGGAAGCCCTAAATGCCATTTTTATCCAACCAGCCAGTAGCCGTATGGGATTAAGGGACCGAACTATTATGATCTTATTATACGACAGCGCTGTCAGGCTTGCGGAGATATTGAACCTTCGGGTAAATGATATCTGCTTGAACCAAGATAATCCCTACATCCGTGTTATGGGTAAGGGCAGCAAGGAGCGCGTTGTTGCAATTAACATCAAAACCGTGAAACACGTTAATCAATATCTTGATGTTTATCGCTCAAGGGACAACCCGGATAGCAATCTGCTTTTCTATACAGTCATTAAAGGCAGAGCCGGGAAAATGTCGGAGGGTAACGTGGAACGGTTCATACAGCAGTATGCTGACAAAGCTAGAGAATCTTGTCCGGATATACCGCTACGTGTATATCCCCATATGCTGCGGCGAACAAGGGCTACAAATCTGTACCAGAACGGAATTGAGCTTGCACTTATCTCCAGGATACTGGGCCACGCCTTTCTCGATACTACACGGGTCTATTACGCAAAGCCTTCCTTAGCCATGATGCGCGAAGCGATGGATTCTGTTGAAGCTCCCCAGACGAGAGAAGAAAAACCGCTTTGGGTTGGCTCTGAAGAGGAAATGGCTAAGCTATGTGGTCTTAGGTGAAAAACATAATCCTCAGGATTCAGGCAGAAACTCCGCTAATAACAAGGGTTTTCTGCAAATCCTGAGGATTATATATTCCTGTGGATAAAGCGCGTAATCCAATGTTTTGGATTACGCGCTGAGAATGCAATACGTCCATTTGTAGTCGGACGCAAAGGATGGCTGTTTGCTGCTACGAAAAAAGGAGCCCAAGCGAGCGCAGTGGTTTACAGCATTGTAGAAACAGCAAAAGCGAATCAACTCAATGCATATATCCCACATTCCGTACCCTTAAGGAAATAAATCAATAATTATTACAAACAGATAAACTTAGGCTGAAATTTAAATATTTTTTGTTGAAAAATGCAATGGTAATAGATGTTTTTTTTGCAGGAAAAACAAGCAATGATGTCAAATGCCTCCTTAATAGATTAGGGGGGTAAGTAAATGGAAAACCAAATACTACAAAATATTAATAGCTTACAGGTGGGGCCCAGCGCAATAATAGCTGCACTTACCCGAGAAATAAATTTAGTACAAATCATTAACAATCAGGTAATCTGGGATGAAAAACAATGTAATAATTCACCAGGCCTTTATGTAGAAGCCATGATTATAAACATATTGACAGACCGAAAACCTTTGTACCGAGTATCTGAATTTTTTAAAGATATGGACGTAGAAGCATTATTTGGTCCAACGGTACAAGCAACTGATTTCAACGACGATGCTTTAGGAAATACATTGGATCGATTAGCTGAATCAAATCTAGACCATTTGTATTCTAACATAGTTTTACAAGCACATTTAAAACACCGTTTTAGAGTAGATTTAGCACATGGTGATACTACATCCATTACTGTTTATGGAGATTATGCCAATGCTTCGTCGGAGACATTAAACATAGTTCGAGGATTTAACAAAGACGGCCATCGGGACTGTAAGCAAATAGTAGCTGGTGCAGTAGTAACTCCCGAAGGAATACCTCTTATGGGAACAATAAACGATGGCAACTTAAACGATGTGAAATGGAATCAACAAATAATCGAACAATTGCCGGAAATGTTAAAATCACTTAATAGTCCAGAAACCATATACGTAGCTGATTCAAAACTGGTTACCATAGATAACCTAAAACATTTAGCCAAGAAAAACATTCGCTTCATATCCCGAATTCCTGAGACATTTGGAATAGTACCGTCACTTAAAGATTGGGCCTTTCGCCAAGATAAGTGGCAAGAAATAGAGAATATATCGCTGGATAAAAACGCTGCTGTATATAAGCTTCAGTCCATAAAAGTGAAATTGGGCGACCGTCGTTACCGGTTTATTATCGTACATTCATCAAATCTTGATCAAAAGAAAGAAAAAACATTGAAACGTACTGCTGAGAATGAACAGAAAAAATTAGAAAAAATCTGTAAAGAAATTGGTAAACGAGAATTTGCTTGCGAAAAAGATGCCATCTCGTACTTAAGACATATGAAAAAGAAACAAGACGGACAGTTCTACCATTTAGATGCAGAAGTAATTGCTGAAGAAAAAAAAGGTGTAGGGCGCCCCAAAACAAAAGAAAAGTCCCCCGTAAAAATAATTTATCGCATAAAGGCTATAGTTAGTGTAATGAATGAAACGGCTTGGCAAATGGCAAAAGAAAGGGCATCAACATTTGTACTGATCACCAATTTAAAAAATCCAAGGGAAAATACAGCAGAAACAATCCTTCGGCATTACAAAGAACAAAACACAGTGGAAATGCGCTTTCGCTTTCTAAAAAACCCCGCAATATTAGGTCAAGTCTTTTTGAAAAAGCCGTCAAGAGTAAAAGCACTTGGATATATATTCTTGATAACCCTGTTAATTTATGCACTTATGGAACGTAGAGTTAGACAAAATCTAGCAGCAGAAGGGAAAGCCCTTCAATTAAGCTATCGTTCAAAAGTTAAACAACCAACAGGAATGTTGATTTTGCAAGAGATGACGAACTTTACAATAATTCATATTACCTATAAATTAGGAAAGAAAGAGAGATATTTACCAACCAAAACAAGCAAACAACAATTAGAAATAATCCGGTTGACAGGATTTGATGAGTCGATATACCTAAAAGAATTATATATAGTATCATAAACCCATAACTACTCACCCTAAAATGTTAAATTTGTTTATTTAAAAACATTAAGGTGGTTTGCATTTATTGCAATGTAAATATATTGAATTAATGTAAATATAAAATTCAATAGTAAGGTATAAAAAGTGTAAATTCAATAATATGTCATGTTAATAAAAGTAAATTTATCGGCCTAAAGCAAAATTGCTTGTGTTTGTATATGCTAGATGCGGAACGTGGGATATATGTATCTCGTACATATCTTCAGCAAAATGCCAGGTTTAGACTTTAAAAGCGATCTGTCGTTACTTGAGGATTTGATGCCCTGGTCGCAAAAGATTCCAGATTGCTGCCGCAACACAAAACAATAAAAAGAACTCCCGGTACCTGAGTTGTACTGGGAGTTCTTTTTTTAATGCACCCTTAAATTAAGCGCTTACGCTCCTTTAGAGATTTTGTCGTAATATGTCGTATGGCAAAAATATTTTACTATAGGAAAAAACATCGGTAAATGCAACAAACCCCTAGAGAATATCTCTAGAGGTTAATATTGTATTATTTATACAGTTCCATCAAAACTGCACAGCGTGAATATTAAGGTCAAGCGTTCGACCTATTAGTACCGGTCAGCTAAACACATTACTGTGCTTACACACCCGGCCTATCTACCTGGTGGTCTTCCAGGGGTCTTATTCTTGCGAAGGGAAACCTAATCTTAAGGTGGGCTTCGCGCTTAGATGCTTTCAGCGCTTATCCCTTCCGGATATAACTACCCGGCATTGCCGCTGGCGCGACAACCGGTACACCAGTGATCCGTCCATCCCGGTCCTCTCGTACTAGGGACAGCTCCTTGCAAGTTTCCTGCGACTACGATGGATAGGGACCGAACTGTCTCACGACGTTCTGAACCCAGCTCACGTACCGCTTTAATGGGCGAACAGCCCAACCCTTGGGACCTACTACAGCCCCAGGATGCGATGAGCCGACATCGAGGTGCCAAACCTCCCCGTCGATGTGAACTCTTGGGGGAGATAAGCCTGTTATCCCCGGGGTAGCTTTTATCCGTTGAGCGACGGCTCTTCCACTCGATACCGCCGGATCACTAAGCCCGACTTTCGTCCCTGCTCGACCTGTATGTCTCGCAGTCAAGCTCCCTTTTGCCTTTGCACTCTGTGAGCGCGATTTCCAACCGCGCTGAGGGAACCTTTGGGCGCCTCCGTTACTCTTTGGGAGGCGACCGCCCCAGTCAAACTGCCCGCCTGACAATGTCCACCGGCCAGTTTCATGGCCGTATGTTAGAACTTCAATACTGCAAGGGTGGTATCCCAACGTTGACTCCACCAAGGCTGGCGCCCTGGCTTCTCTGTCTCCCACCTATCCTGTACATGCAATACCAAAATCCAATATCAAGCTGCAGTAAAGCTCCACGGGGTCTTTCTGTCCTATCGCAGTTAGCCGGCATCTTTACCGGCAGTTCAATTTCACCGAGCCCCTCGTTGAGACAGTGCCCAAATCGTTACGCCTTTCGTGCGGGTCAGAACTTACCTGACAAGGAATTTCGCTACCTTAGGACCGTTATAGTTACGGCCGCCGTTTACCGGGGCTTCAATTCAAAGCTTCGAGTTGCCTCTGACCTCTCCTCTTAACCTTCCGGCACCGGGCAGGCGTCAGCTCCTATACTTCATCTTAGCGATTTAGCAGGAACCTGTGTTTTTGGTAAACAGTCGCTTGGGCCTTTTCTCTGCGGCCTCTTCACGCTCCGAAAGTTAAATCTTCACGCTAGTGAGGCACCCCTTCTCCCTAAGTTACGGGGTCATTTTGCCGAGTTCCTTAACGAGGGTTCTCTCGCGCGCCTTAGGATTCTCACCCTACCTACCTGTGTCGGTTTACGGTACGGGCACCAATTAGTCTCGTTAGAGGTTTTTCTTGACAGTATGGGTTCAACCACTTCGGTACTTGTTTTCCCTCCCCATCACTTCTCAGGCTTTGTGTCAGACGGATTTGCCTATCTGACGCCCTACGAGCTTGGACGCGCTTTTCCATCCGCGCGCTTGGCCTTCCCTCCTGTGTCACCCCATCCTGTTAACGACTTTTGGTGGCATAGGATTTTCAACCTATTGTCCATCGCCTACGCCTTTCGGCCTCAGCTTAGGTCCCGGCTTACCCTGGGCGGACGAGCCTTCCCCAGGAATCCTTAGGTTTTCGGCGGGCAGGATTCTCACCTGCCTTTTCGCTTACTTATACCGGCATTCTCACTTCCATACGCTCCACCGCTCCTTACGGTACGACTTCGCTGCATATGGAACGCTCCTCTACCATGTCTTGCGACATCCGTGGCTTCGGTGACATGCTTTAGCCCCGTTACATTTTCGGCGCAGGGCCACTTGACCAGTGAGCTATTACGCACTCTTTGAATGGTGGCTGCTTCTAAGCCAACATCCTGGTTGTCTGTGCAACCCCACATCCTTTTCCACTTAGCATGTCTTTGGGACCTTAGCCGACGGTCTGGGCTGTTTCCCTTTTGACTATGAACCTTAGCACCCATAGTCTGACTCTTGAGTATTTTTTAATCCGGCATTCGGAGTTTGATTGAGTTCGGTAACCGGTGAAGGCCCCTAGCCCAGTCAGTGCTCTACCTCCGGATTTTTTTCTCAAGGCTAGCCCTAAAGCTATTTCGAGGAGAACCAGCTATCTCCGGGTTCGATTGGCATTTCACCCCTACCCACGTTTCATCCGCCTCCTTTTCAACGAAGGTCGGTTCGAGCCTCCACTTTATTTTACTAAAGCTTCACTCTGAACATGGGTAGATCACCCGGTTTCGGGTCTACTCCAACGGACTTGCCGCCCTGTTAAGACTTGCTTTCGCTTCGGCTCCGTCTTTTTTGACTTAACCTTGCCCGTTAGATGTAACTCGCCGGTCCGTTCTACAAAAAGTACGCCGTTAGACTTTTAACGTCCTTCGACTGGCTTGTAAGCATACGGTTTCAGGTTCTTTTTCACTCCCCTTCCGGGGTGCTTTTCACCTTTCCCTCACGGTACTTATCTCTATCGGTTGCTGCAGGTATTTAGCCTTGGGAGGTGGTCCTCCCTGTTTCCCACGGGGTTTCTCGTGTCCCGCGGTACTTGGGATCCACTCTAAACTTCTCGCCTTTTCGTCTACAGGGTTGTTACCTTTTATAACGGGCCTTTCCAGGCCGCTTCGACTAAAGCAATGGTTTGTGATGAGTGTCCCGCTACCCCTAAACTGCAAGCAGTTTAGGTTTTGGCTGGTCCCTTTTCGCTCGCCGCTACTCGGGGAATCGCTGTTGCTTTCTTTTCCTCAGGGTACTAAGATGTTTCAGTTCCCCTGGTGCCCTCCTGTAACTTATGTATTCGGTTACAGGTGACGAGGGTTTGCCTCGCCGGGTTGCCCCATTCGGATATCCACGGATCGTTGCCTGCTTGCGGCTTCCCGTGGCTTTTCGCAGCTTGCCGCGTCCTTCTTCGGCCTGCAGCACCTAGGCATTCGCCGTATGCTCTTTTTTGCTTGACCTATTTTTTGCGCTTGAGAGTTCTATTTGTGTTTCTTAAATAGAGCTTTCTTTTGCTTCACGCTGTGTAGTTTTCAAAGAACTTTTTTTACCGGTTTGTACCGGCAAGATGTTATTTTAACTCAAATCAACAGCTAATTTCTGGCTATTGATTATGTGTTAGAAAAAACCCCTTTTAGGGGCAAATTTAGTTTCCGGCAACGTCTTACTCTCCCAGGGGGTAACCCCAAGTACCATCAGCGCTGAAGAGCTTGACTTCCGTGTTCGGGATGGGAACGGGTATGACCTCTTCGCTATTGCCACCGGAAAAAGTCTTTCAAAACTAAACAGTTGTGTCGATGGATGACCGACCAATATTGAGAAGCCGGTTAGGTCATTTCTGATTGCTAACTTACTTCCAATATCCTTAGAAAGGAGGTGATCCAGCCGCACCTTCCGATACGGCTACCTTGTTACGACTTCACCCCAATCACCGACCCCACCTTCGACGGCTCTCTCTCTTGCGAGTTAAGTCACCGGCTTCGGGTGTTGCCAACTTTCGTGGTGTGACGGGCGGTGTGTACAAGGCCCGGGAACGTATTCACCGCAGTATGCTGACCTGCGATTACTAGCGATTCCGACTTCATGTAGGCGAGTTGCAGCCTACAATCCGAACTGGGACCTGTTTTAAGGGGTTGGCTCTACTTCGCAGTTTCGCTGCCCTCTGTTCAGGCCATTGTAGTACGTGTGTAGCCCAAGACATAAGGGGCATGATGATTTGACGTCATCCCCACCTTCCTCCGTTTTGTCAACGGCAGTTCTGCCAGAGTTCCCACCTTTATGTGCTGGCAACTGGCTGTAGGGGTTGCGCTCGTTGCGGGACTTAACCCAACATCTCACGACACGAGCTGACGACAACCATGCACCACCTGTCTCCGTGTCTTAGTAAACTAAGAAAACCATATTTCTATAGCTGGCACGGGATGTCAAGCCTTGGTAAGGTTCTTCGCGTTGCGTCGAATTAAACCACATACTCCACCGCTTGTGCGGGCCCCCGTCAATTCCTTTGAGTTTCAGTCTTGCGACCGTACTCCCCAGGCGGAGTGCTTATTGTGTTAACTGTGGCACCGAGGGGGTCGATACCCCCGACACCTAGCACTCATCGTTTACGGCGTGGACTACCAGGGTATCTAATCCTGTTTGATCCCCACGCTTTCGCGCCTCAGTGTCAGTTACAGGCCAGGAAGTCGCCTTCGCCACTGGTGTTCCTCCTAATATCTACGCATTTCACCGCTACACTAGGAATTCCACTTCCCTCTCCTGCACTCAAGTTTACCAGTTTCAGAAGCAGTCTCCAAGTTGAGCCCGGAGTTTTCACTTCTGACTTAATAAACCACCTACTCGCCCTTTACGCCCAGTAATTCCGGACAACGTTTGCCACCTACGTATTACCGCGGCTGCTGGCACGTAGTTAGCCGTGGCTTCCTCTTATTGTACCGTCATTTTTCCCTGCTATTAACAGAGAATCTGTTCGTCCAATATCACAGAGCTTTACAACCCGAAGGCCTTCTTCGCTCACGCGGCGTTGCTCCGTCAGGCTTTCGCCCATTGCGGAAGATTCCCCACTGCTGCCTCCCGTAGGAGTCTGGACCGTGTCTCAGTTCCAGTGTGGCCGGTCACCCTCTCAGGCCGGCTACCCATCGTCGCTTTGGTGGGCCGTTACCCCACCAACTGGCTAATGGGACGCGGATTCATCTGTAAGCGGCAGCATTGTAAAGAGGCCACCTTTTCTCTTCAAACCATGCGATTTAAAGAGGTTATCCGGTATTAGCACCGGTTTCCCGGCGTTATTCCTGTCTTACAGGCAGATTATCCACGCGTTACTCACCCGTCCGCCACTAAGTTAAGTAAAAAGTAAACTTTTTTCTTAACTCCGTTCGACTTGCATGTGTTAAGCACGCCGCCAACGTTCGTCCTGAGCCAGGATCAAACTCTCCGTTAAATATGTGAAAAGTTTGATTGCTCATTTGTGTTGGTCTTACTTTTTTCATTAAAAGCTTTCGCTTTTGACGAGGTTTATTAATTCATCCATCTTACACTGTTAGTTTTCAAAGACCTGTTTGTTTGGCCGGTTTTCCGCCGGCAAGAATTTATTTTAGCAGGTCTTGTCCTTTTGGTCAAGAACCAGTTTTTGTTATCTCCACCGCAGCGGCGACAATATGTATCTTACCGAAATTTAAAGTATAAATCAATAGGTAATATTTGAAAATAGATATTAACTGTAATTAACCCTTGGTCCTTCTATATAAACAACAACCCATATTGTGTATTCCGGCTAGTCTGGCCGGATGTTACCGACACATATTATTTATAACTGTGTCTAATATGCTTTAACATAATTCGTAGATATTATCTTATATTAGTTATGGTCTTGTACATTAACTAGCAACCAGAGTTAATCACGAATACCTATTATTTACTCGGACAACAATTTCTTGTGACTCAAAAATCATGCATTATATGAAAAATGGGAAGTAAATTACGTTATGCGATCTTACACCCTGGGAACCTCCCCCAACTTATTCTCAATCATTTCTTTCCCTCCACAGACAATAAATTGTTCAGGATAATCGTAGTTACCTAAATTAGCTGAAATGGCAAGGCAATACTTACAGTATAAGCAGTCATCGATTAGATTTGCATATGACTTCCCTTGCCACATCCTAATATTTATCGGACAGTCGTCAACATGCAGAGCTAATCCTCTTTCAATTTTATATTTTTTCTCCCCTACTAGCTTAACAACTTCGCTAATATATTTTTCGATCTTTTCTTTTTTGTCTTCATATATTTTTATTAATTCCTCTAGCTCTTGTTTCTTTTTTTGGCTATAACCTCTAATCCCTAGTAATTTGCATTTTTCTCTAAGCTTTTTTATAGACACAAGATTTCCTCCTTAAGAGTAGATCATTGTTTTAAACTTATTTTTATCTTCAATTTCTATAAAGCTAAATAATATTAAGTTTTTAAGGATAGGAAAGTTATTTTACTAAGCTATTTGAACTGTGTCTCTCCTTAATGCTCGTTTTTTACCCCGGATTATAAAAGAGCGTAACAGCCTTAAGATTAGCAAGTTAGCCCGGAGCATTATAGAGATCATATTGTAAGCGGGGTAAGATGATATAATCCTATTTTTATCTTTCTCGATCATTATCCAATGGACTGGGTATTTCTTCCAATAACTCTTGCTTGTTCTTAAACTTCAAAAAGAAGAATAAAGTTGAATCAATGATTCTGAGCCTTCTATTCAAACGATCATAATCAAGCAATGGGGGAACTATTATTTTATTATTTTGGATTTCTGACAATCCATGTAATACATATGATATATCACTCGGCCTTACGCTATCAGGTCTATAATGTATAGCTTTAATTTTATCTTGAAGATCCATACGGCTTAGTCCATCCAGCAAATCAGTTATATCCATCTCAATAATAGTTCTTATTACATAGTAAGGCATAGACAATCCTTGAACTTGAACTCCTGCAGTAGCAATGCTTTCTAGTGCTCTTAAATGGCGGGAACTATATTCCTCTACCTTAATTTTTATAGCTTGCTCAATAAAATCCTGATTGTTAATCTCAAAATGAGATAAAGTTTTAACTCGTATTCCTGCCACAAAACATAATTCCTTGCATAGTTCTTGAACTGTTCCAATACTCCCAAAAGCAACGGATATTATTCTTGATATAATTTCGGTTCCTATGGATATGTTTAAATGAGCACATCCATTATCAATAACCGTTTTAAATTCGTGTTCCACCCATGGCTCAACTGGTATTTCCATGATTCTGTCAACCAAATCTCCATTAAATTGAATAAGTCTGTTTTTCTCTCTCCAAACCCCTAAGATTATAAACCGGTACCCCTTTTCCTGGAAAAGGCGCAAATCAAAAGCTAAAGCTTTTTGAATCTCTTCATTTAAATTGTGGAAGTTATCTAGTATTATGAACTTTTTAAATTGACATTTCTCTAGTAGTTCGCTTATAACCTGGGCAATACCCAAATTAAACTCTATAGCCTTATAAGTGATGTCTTGACCTAATTGGCCTCCTTATTCAGTATCTATACCGGCTTTCCCTTCCCCGAAAAATGGAATCATTGCCTTAAACGATGTTTTAATTGCTACTTTCCCGCTTGTCCCTGTTTTCTCGATATTGGTACTTTTAATCTTTACACCAATCTGCCTTAATACAGAACTATAAATTGACTCTGTATCAGACCTTGGTGTGCACCCTACAGCTAAAAAATCGTTCTTATTAAGGTGTTTATGAACAAGTGCTGATTTCCCTTGCTTTGATGAACCATATATAACCATATGTTTATCTGACTCAAGAGCTAATTTAAATCTACCATCTACCTGCTCACGTTCCAAATAACTTAATATCATATTCCTACTTACACCAAACACTTGATCAACACTGATTTCTTGCATATTAGCATCCCTCCAATCTATAACAATAGAGTTTTTGTGTCCCTATCCTCTATTTCTACATATCTCAATTAACATCTCTTTTTCACCTTCTGTAATCAATTTTGGATTTAATGTTTTATCTTTAATTGATTCTAATTCACTGCAACCGGAGGCTAATTTTCTACTAAAATATGCATCGTCAGCTTCATAAGATTTAATTTTTCCAATTAAAATTTTATCCAAGATAACCGGTATTGTTAATATTTTTGAAAAATTCCTGCTACCTATAATGACTACTTCATCATCTTTTGCATTACAGTTCAATGCTGCAATTTCATTATCATTGATTCCTTGAAACAAAACTTTTTCAACAT
This sequence comes from Desulfofarcimen acetoxidans DSM 771, assembly GCF_000024205.1. Lineage (NCBI taxonomy): Bacteria > Bacillati > Bacillota > Clostridia > Eubacteriales > Peptococcaceae > Desulfofarcimen > Desulfofarcimen acetoxidans. The sequence continues at coordinate 1,476,901 of NC_013216.1, read as the reverse complement.
AAAAATATGCAGTGATATACCTTTTATCACCTATCCTAGCATTAAAAAAAACGTATGAGCCTGGTTTAATATGATTCTTTAATATGGTACCATTTTTGCCACTGTTTCCGTAAACAAGTTGCGTAAAACTTGGATCTACATGGCCTGCCTCAGCACATTCAGCACTGTAAGTAATAATAATATGTTCGCTCATTAGCTAACCATCCCCATTCTAAAAATTCAAAGTGAGTAGTAATTACTAGGTCAATCGCAGGCAAAGGATATCTTTTGATAGATTAATAAATCTTCAATCCCTTAATTACGGTATTAGATAATATTTGACTTGACTAATACTAGACTTAACTTAACATTATAGACTCCCATGCGGCACACTATGCCACACCATCAAATAAATAAAAAGTTAATTAACTTTACAGAGTAGACATTAGTTGGTTATATTGATAATGTGAAAGTATATAGAAAATATAGTCCTACCTCCCTTGATCAAAATACAATCTACTACAAAACAAGTAACGTGTAATACATTCCCTGAAAACTACTTACCTATGATCAAAATTTCATTTTCTATATTTAAACTGTTTTTAAATATTTTTGGTTAATATAATTATCACAAATGATAATTTTAATTTCTTCCATCAACATAAGTGCTTTTTTTCTGTAATTGTTATATTCATCTATTGACGGTGGTCTCACCAAATCTCCATGTGCATATGCATTTCTCTTATGCACTAACTCATTTATTTCTTTTTGATATGAATCTACTATAGTAAAATCCATATCTAATTGAAATAATAACTTTTTCAAAACATGTGATTTAAGATTGGATTCAGTATCAACTATATCATCAGGTATCTTTAGCTTTTTTGACATTACTTCACGGTATGTGGTCATAAACTCTTTACGCTTTCCATACATTTGTAGTATTCCATCCGCTTTCAGAGCATTTTCACCTAGAGTAATCGGCTTGTAATTACTGTCGTTTAATCGTCTAAATTCCAATAATATATTTGATGCAGCAAGCCCATCTTTTACATTTACAGTAAGTAATTCACCTCTATTAATGTAATCTACATATATCAACAGCACTTTTTTGCAAAAACCTTCAAAATGGGAATATAAAATGATTATTAGCGATTTTCTATATAGTCCCGCAAAATCTTCATCTCCTGTATCATTTAATTTATAAAAATTCTCCATAGATACCAATTCATAATGCCTTATGGAATATTCATTCTCAATTTCTTGTTGAAGCTGCTCACACATATCATTGTAATTCATGAATTAGTTCTTCCATTCCTTTCCTAACAATACTTACTCTCTGCCTGAAAACACCTATTGAATTTTTACCACCACCAACTGTAGCAGATTTGAAATCTTTGTTCTTTTTAATCTCCATTATTTTTTCACGAAAGTTTTCAACACTAATGGTTTTATCGACTAATTGTTCTAAAACTATTTGCATTCCAGTTGTTATTGCCTCATATTGATAAACATTAAATCCGCTCAAATTTTCTGAATTACCTTTATAAGCCGAAAAGGATTGTTTCCCTAACGCTGCATTTAAAGTACTAAATGTATTCTCAAAAATATCTTTTTCTTTATCATAATCAAATATAGGTTTCTCACTTGAATCTGCCAAGGAAACTATTTCCATATAATTAGTTAAGTATGAAGCAACGTCATGTTTAAAACCATTTTCATCATTTTTTAATGCGAGGAATCGTAGGACAAGTTCTTCCGGAAGTTTCTTCTGTTTTTTTGAACTACTAATATATGCAATTGTCTGAATAAAATCTTTATTTCTACTTAATTCATTGATAAAGTTTATAAACTTACTATTAACTAGCCTAATTGTACAATTTCTTATTTCTTGTGGTTCTAATTTTTCTCCACCAGTATTCAATCTTTTGAACATATGATATTTTAGTTCTGGATTGATTCCTTTTCTCAGAATTTCCATCCGTATATACGAACGTTTCAATTTTATTTTTAAAGCTGCTTGCAAATCCTCAAAAACACAACCATTCAATTCTTTTATTATGTCACACCCTTGCAAAGCGAATGGTGCAAAGTCAACTGTAATTATAGCATCTTCGTCATCTATCTCTATCTCTTCTGATTCAACGTTTTGAACTAAATTAGTTTCAACTTCATCAAGCTTTTTTAACATACCACGATAATTTAAGTATGAAGATATTCTTTGCAAACCATCAATTAGTTCGTATATTCCTTGTTCCAATTCTATAACATAAATAGCTGGTATTGGCATTTCCATTAACAGGGATTCAATAAACCTTGACTGTTTTTCTATATCCCACCTGAATGTTCTTTGGTAGTCAGGGTTAATAATTAATTCATTCTTATCGTACATATCAGCCAATTCATTAAAAGAAATATCAAGTGCTGTAATCTTTAATTCTCTAATCTTTTTTTCAATGATCTCAGTTATGTTCACATTATTCATTTTTACACCCTTTTCTGAAAACAAGTACGAATTCACAATTTGTTTTTTCTTTTCTATAATTATTACTTTTTGTGTTTACATATCTCATATTATTTGTAACAAAATTATATTCGCTATTTATAAGTTCTAAGCCCTCATTTTGGCACATTTCTGTCACAATATTAGGCAAATCAATATGAATGTTTTTAAACCAAGAGTCTTGAACTACAATTATAGCTATCCCTTTTTTTTTAAGAACACGATTAATTTCTCGTAATGAATAGGCCATATCTCGGAAATATTGATAATAGGTTTTATAATAATAACTTTTTGCTGCTTTTGAGTCATGACACGCTATCCTATTCAAAGTTTTACCGCTTAAAGAGTCAATATTACTTATTATGTAATTGGTATTACCTGTAATTGTGGGAGTACCGATCATGTGTTTTCTCAATAAATTAATATCTTGATCTGTGTATCCAAGTAAAGACAGCTCAACTTTTGTATATACTGCATAATCAATTCTAGTACAATAAGGGGGCGAGGTAATGATAAAATCTACACTATTGTTAGTAATACAAATATTTTTAGAGTTGCCGATTTTTATTGTAGCATTAATATCTGGTATTTTTTCAGATATATTTGCAGTATTTTTAAATATATCTACATATAATTCGCACAGATTTTTATAAGTTATACTTATTTTATCTTTTTCTTCTATTTTAGATTTTATCCAGGTAGGATTTGAGCAAACAAAAGGCGTTGTTAGCTTACGTAACAAGATAAATAAAACAATATAGTAAAAGGAAAGTTCACTTGATATTGCTTCGTAGTCCCATAAGGATTTTATATGCTGCTTGCTTTGGGATAAGCCAAAAATTGAATGTATTGCATTTTCTAACTTCCTTATAGCAGATGTCGATTGTGGATCAAACCACTTTCTTAGCGGATCATTTATATCTCTTATTTCTTTGGCTTTATTATTACTTCCAATAACCAAAGACATTTTATTTATATCATTTGAACCTACATTATACAACTTTGCCTTTGCAACAATTACCATTACTGGATTAATATCAAACCCGTAATTTGCATACCCCAAAATGCTAGCAACTAGCGTGGTTGTACCTGAACCATTCCATGGATCTAGAACAATAATATCTCTGTTTTTAGGACAATAAACATCAAATAATTCTTTAACAAAAGCATCAGAAAATCCAGCATAATAACAATACCAATTACTGTTTGCATAAATATTATTATTTTTTAATTTGGGAGTGGTTTTTAATTTAACTAATTTAGTATCATCCATATTATTCCTGCTTCTTTGCGAAATATTATACTCAGTATAGCTCTATATAGATAGAAATATTTATAAAATATTCATTACACCGGCAAATGCTTCTCGTTACAAATAATATGTTAAAATAATATAACAAAATTTACTACTGAGGACAATAAAATATTTCATCTCCACCTTCGCATTATTATTCTTAGCCTTCTATTTGAATTTCTAAATCGTCCAACAAATCTTTGGTCAACTTAGCTAATGGTCGTTTTCCTAAATCCGGTTCAGTAATATAATAACCAAATACTATTCGAAGCATTTCTTCTTTATTTTTAAATAGTCCACGGAAGTTTGTCAAATATTCCGCACATTGGCTATCATTATATATCTGCGCTTTTCGCACCAGCTCTTGGACATAATCTTTATGTGACTGATAGATTTCCCGAAGATGAAATGTATCAATTGAGTTTTTTATTGCCTCCAAATTATTAAGATTCTCTATGGTATATTGGGGTTCGCCGCCCAACAAACAGTCGATATTCTCAAATTTAAATTTCCCATCTTCGCCAAACCCCCGTTCATAAGGATAAATATGCTCTTTATGTCCAAAATCTGAAGTTAACTTAAAACGCGAATTGCATATCTGGCAGCTTGGTATAAAATTGTACATTGACAAAGCCAAAAATGGATATTGTGATTTGCTATAGAAGTGGTCGATATCAGCGGTAGCACGAGCAGATTCACGCGCTATATAATTTGTAATATATTGTCTGTTACAGTATGGGCATACATCAACATGTAATGCTGATAACAATTGATCCCTATACTTTAGTGCAAAAGTATCATAGTCAAATATTTCAGATAACTGTGTGATAACAAGTGATACCTGATCATCACAACATAATGTAATTTTCTTTATTCGATCCACGCTTGAATATACAGTATTTCTTCTTGGTTCGATTTCTAAATCATCCCGAGAGATACCTTGAAACAAGTGAACATTGCCTATATTAATAACGGTTAAGATAATTTTTTTTCTCTCTGAAGGGCGGGAATATTTTAAAGCTTTTTGCTTTGTTACAGGCCAGGCATATATTAAACTTGAATGGCACCTATCTTCTGGATGCAAAACTAAAGATATTCCTTCATCAAATTCCTTAATTTTTTGCGTCAGATTTTGATTAAGAAGATACTTAGAAATTTTCGACGCTGATATTGAGCCACAGTCAAAAAACCATGACGTTAACAGTTGCTTGACAACTTCAGATGTTTCTGGAGCAGTATAATATAGTTCTATTTTTTTAAACAATGAACATATGAGATTTCCAGTGCTCTTAAATATTTCATTTATTATTGTCCATTCAAATCTCTTTGTATTTATTTGGATCATTCGATATCCCCCGAAATAGACTCTATCACAGCTAACGCATTTTTTAACGATTCCTTCAGCTCTTCGATTTTCTTTTTGTCCGGATTCTTTTCATGTAAAGACTTTTTAAGGGCTTGTACCTGTTTACGGAAGACCTTCAACTGAGTATCTTGCTGGTTTTCAAAATATCTGAAAAACATATGCTGCAATTTTTTATGAATGAGTGGCTCTCCAATTGATTCAATTATCCGGCTATATTTTTCGCATTTTTTTCGCAATTCACTGTTTCCTGGATCAAGGCTTAAAAGAATTAAGTTATCACTTATTTCTTTGATAATTTCTTTTGCATAATCTCCAATCGTGCTTTTCATAAAGAAAGAATCGTTTAGGAGAGTATAAATGTTGTTTCCGAAAGTTTGAGCACGGCTGTCAGCATCGATCAAATGAAACATTCCCTCTTTTGGTTGAAGATAAATGGTATTCTGTCTCAGTATATCCGACAACACAAGCGGTGAGTGGGTAGAAATAATAACTTGTATTTCTTTGCCTTCAAATTGTGTGGAAAGTTCATTAAATAGCACTTTAATTAATTTTCTTTGCCACTCCGGATGCATATATAAATCTATTTCATCAATAAGCAATAGCGCACTTTCCCTAAGCCGAATGGGTTCCCCCTCAATAAATTCGTCAAAGAATGGAAGCAAATTAAGCCAAGAAAAGAAGTTTTGAATCGCTCGCTCTCCGGAGGACATATGAAGGTTATCAATCTTTATGTATTTAAGCAAAACGGATTTATCTTTACGAGCTAACTGGTTAATAAAACGGCAAAACAATAGGTATTGCTTCTTATTGCTTTCATATGATATTACCTTATCAAAGCGATGAGCTAAATCATATTCTGGTACATTGGAATATATCGTTTTGCAATCACACAAGATTGAATTTAATTCTTCAATCTCCTTTAGCCCCCACTCATAATAATCTGATTGATTCGAATCATATCCTTGCTGTCTCTTATACGAGTCAATAATATCAGTTATAACAGCAGGAAACATTTTCATAGAGGTAACGGAGTGTTTATTAAGTTCAATGTTATCCCAGCAATAGAACATTTCAAAGATGAGATTAAGGCACTGTTTAGTAAATATCTCTCCCCTCATTTCTATCGGAATCGTATAACACCACGCGGAGAATTCTTTGATTTTTGCCGATAGCCTGTTTATATGTGGATCTTCTGATTTAAAATCATCCTTAGCAATATACCTATAATTTTCCACTTTCTCAATTATCGGAATTGTGCAGGAAAAATCAACATAAAGGTCTTTGCATAGTTTTGATATATATAAATCAGTGTATCCTCTCGAATAAAGGTGATGATAATACAAAACATCACATACTTGCTGAAACTCTATTACAGTCTTATTTTTTATTAGAATACTTTGCAATATATTATACGGATTAAGCTTTATTACCAACCCCTGCGGGTGCTGCACAATCTTTCTGTAGAACCTACCAGATATATTTTTCAGAGAATCTGCTGTCAAACTAATCTTATTGAGATTTCCATGAGTTCCATATCCATTTAAGTCGGAGGTATATCTACTATTGGAAAGATAAATAATCGTTTGCTGTTCTAATAATTCAAGTAAACGGAGTCTTTCCTCTTGGTCAGCTTCATTAATATTGTGAACAACAAACGGAGTATTGTTTACAAACCTTCCCAACTCCAAGTTGTGAATAATTTCAATATTATTTCCAAATTGATATATTAGAATTCTCTTGCTCATTTCATAATCGTCTTGATTCATTTGATGATACTTAGGATCATCGTGTTGTTGATATGGAAGGCAGCTACCTAAATAGATACTTTTAAATAGCGTTGTCTTTCCGGAACCGTTTTCACCGACAATCGCCGTAATATTTTTTATGCAGCCTGTGCAGTACAGGTCCGATCCAATTAGTGAGGCTCTGCTTTCATACGATAATATGTACTTTTCTCTGACCTGCAATGTAAAGCGATGCTCACCATATAGGTTAAAACCTTCGTTCACAATAAAATTGTTTTCGCTATTGTTTATCCAAATATACAACAGTTCCATAGTCCCAACCTTTTCAAATGCATTTTGAACCAAAGTGCTATTATCTTTCGGTGTCATCTATAATATTTAATTGAATTTCTTGCATAAACTGAAGGGTTATTAATTTTTATTTTCTTAACTCTACTTCTCTATCCTGCATATCAGCATCGTATTCATAACTCTTAGCAATAGAAAAGATAATCGCAGCCGTTCTAGTAGAACGATTCCTAATTAACATATCAATAAGCTAGTTAAATAATATAATTTCTACTAATAATTTAAATTATTTCAATATCATCCATTTTGTACTTCCAGCGGTAAACAGTAGGACAATCATTAATTTCTTTTATATATTTGTAAATTCTATCTTTTAATTCTTCTTTAGTTTTTACCCTAATAGCCCTCAGCATTGATTTAGCCATTTTGCCAAAAAATGATTCAATTAAGTTCAACCAGGATCCATGTTTTGGTGTAAAAACAAATTCAAAACGATTTGGGACAGTACTAAGATAAGCCCTTGTTTCTTTTGAAATATGAGCGGAGTGGTTGTCCAATATAATTACTATTTTCTCTATATCTTTGTAGTACTCACTTATCATTTTTAGAAACTCTACAAACTCAATACTACGATGGCGGTCTTCTACTTGAGCTAAGATATGACCTGTTACCAAATCAATACCGGCCATGAGACTAAGTGTACCATGGCGAACATATTCATAATCACGAGCAAGACATGAATACGTTCCAGGAGAAGGAGAAAGATCCGGAGCAATATTTTCTATAGCTTGAATACCGGGTTTTTCATCATATGATATATAAGCATACATTGATTGTTCATCATTTTTTGATACCATTTCAACTTCTTTATAGACATATAACACGTTAGCCATTTTTTGTTCAAATTCTGGATCCCTTTTTTCCAAGTAATATTTAATTTTATGTGGCTTAACTTTGTTTGCTGAAAGTATTTTTGATACTGTACCTTTTGCTAGATTTTGCAGGGTTGGATGGCCATTTTCTACACAATGATTTCGTGCATGTTTGGCTAATAAATCTGTTGTCCATAATTCATAGCTATATCCAAATTCCTTAGGTTTTTGGCAAGCAAGAGAAACAAGCCACGCTTTATCTTCTTTGGTTATTGTATCCGGCCTGCCTGAACGAGGAAGATCATTGAGTGCTATATCTAAGCCAAATTGTAAAATTTTATCTATATGTCGTTCTACTTTTGCACGGTTAGTCTCTAATATTCTACCAATTGAAGCTATTGTTTCTCCTTGATGATACAAGAGAAACATTTTAGCCCGTTCAATATGACTCACACTTTCTGTTCTTGAATGTATAATTTTTTCTAATCTATTTATTTCTTCTGTTGTCAAATCTAATTTTGCTCTTTGACTTATGAATGGCATAGTTTGGTCTCCCCACCTGTTATGTATTATAGGAAATTATATACCATGCCGATTTGTGGTTCAATGATAATTAAGAATTGCTCTACTAGGTGATACCAGTTGAATTTTTTCAGCATCTTCACGGTACTTTTGGGCCAACCTACGTTCTTGATCACCACCGTCATAGAGATTTCTCGAAGTTGTACCTCTGGAATTTAATCGACCACACTCCATTGCGACATCCAGCTGTTTACTTCTTAACTTCTCTATAATCGTTCTGACAGATTCATGTGGCCAAATACCATCCTTACCAACTGGGCAACGCGATAAATAAAAACCGATTCTATCGTCCCCTATTTCTAAACGCCCGGCCTTTTCCAATGCTTCTCTAGCTGCGTTCACCCATTCACTTAGAACTTTTGTATCTATATCTGCACCCTTTTCACCGGGAATAACTGAAATCGTATCAAGTAATTCCCAAGCAATCTCCGCCCTTTGAGTTATTAGTTCCTGTTCTAAATCTTCTTTAGGGTCTTCTTGACCATCATCTCTTTTATATACCCAACACACTAGCTGGGTAAAGAAATTCGGATCCTCAGCAACACTTCTCATCAAAAAGCGCGGTGTGATTTCTTCAAATCTTAAGATTTTTAGGTATAACCATTCAATTTGACACATGACTTGCTCCGGAAGCCCATCAGCATCTTGTAGAAATTGAATAGCTTTAATGATTTCGTACCGGATGGTCTGAATAGATATTTTTTCGGTATTACTTAAATTGGTTACAATTTTGACCAAAATATTAGCGACTAACCCTGAATCAAGTTGAGCTAAGTCATTATTTCCAAATAGTACTCTTGAAATCGTAAACATAGCAGCTAAGGGCCGATCATTTTTCAGGAGTTTAGAAGCAACATAAGAGACTATCTGAGTTTCTTTATTCGGAACATGGTAATAGTTAAGATTAGTCCAGAATTCTTTACTTCCTAAAACAGGTAATTCATCAATGATTTTCAATGTTTCTCGGTTTAAAGGCATACATAATAGATATCTGGCTTTGGTAATTGGTGGCCAATTTTCGTTTTTTTCTAAAACTCTTATCGCATGTTGCAAATCTTTATTTGCTAAACTAGAAATATACCCATTGGAAAATTCTCTTGTCTTTCCTTCGCGATTTAACCAATCTAAAGCAAAGGGGAATACATCTTTTGAAAAAGACGAGTTAAACGCACAGGAACCTAATATATAAGGAAATCCACTCACACCCAATAGTTCATTGATACCATCAATTCCGCGTTCCGAATATATAGCTTCTATGGCGGCTATACGCCTATCCAATATCAAACTTTCGCGTTCTTCATAGTTGACTTCTTTCCTACTAATTGGGTCAATTAGTTTTGGCCAATATTCACTGAAAAGAAAAGATTTTACTTTAATTATGTCATCATAAATTAAATGATTGTATACCTGTTCTAACCGTTCTAATAAGGTGCTTGGCCAGGACCACTGAGCGTCAGGAAATTCTCTGTGGTGTGCCAGAGTAGCACGTAGTTTCTCTAATATTTGATCTCTTATTTCTTTTTTAATTTCCTTTGGATCAATCAAAAACATTCGTTCAATGATTCTATTCTGCTGTTGCTCATTAAAAGAGTTGAATTTGTCAATAAGATCAAGGATTTTAATTTCACTACCTATTTCAAACTCTTGAAGAAGCAACTCAACAATCTGTGAAACATATGATGAATAATCTTCCCCGGACGGGCGTTTTTCTATATTTCCGGACCATTCCCGATACTCCGGTTGACATATTCCGGAGGTCACATGCCTATTGTTCATTAAGATTGAAATCATTAGCCGCCAGGCTACTTTTGGCTGACTGGGTATTAAAACCTTTGTTAATACTTGAATACGTTCTGCATGTGTAGCTGATGTATTATTAATCCATCCCAAATAAATATCAATCAGGGAATTAAAAGGGCGGTTAGCCCAATTTCCACCGGGATCAATTTCCGATAAGCGTGCAAGACACAAACTTGTCCTAGCAAAATATTGTTTATTCCAAGAAAGCAACTCTAAGGCCCATAATAAACCTGAATGGTAGCAACCACTAAATGTACCATTACCTTCAGTTTTAAATAAACCTAGCAGCGGAGATTCCTCACCAGAACTTCCATTCTCTACGGCTTCTAGAAAAACATTAGGAGCAGCTTCGGCTAATAGCTTGGTGATACCACTTATAGAGTACCAAAAAGGGGTATTGTTATTATTATCAAAAATCTTCTTAATCCAACCACTTATCGTATCAGAAGGCTTTACTCCACCCAACTGCTCAGCATATTCATCTCCATACACTGACAAAATTGTCATACTATCAGCTAAACCATGTCTAATAAACTTCGAATAGCGTGGAAGTACACCAATTACCCCCGCCATGTACCGTTCTTCTGAGGGTAAATCGTATGATGGATCGACTTCAGGAATAACTTCTGAGATTACATTACCGAATCTCTCTATATAGGGCTTTGCCACTAATGGAGCTATTAAAAACCATAAATCCATCTTAGATATAATTTGCCAGACTGAGCCAACTTTACGTATTGGCTGGTCTTCCGCATTTGAGAGATTAATGATTGCTCTTTCAAATTCATGATATGGCATACCAGATAATTTCGATAAGATATTCTTATCGTTTTCGTTATCTTCGTTCCACTCCGTTGCAAAAAACATTGCGAAAAGTACTTCCGGAGAGGCCTGACGTTGCCAGCTAGGCGTTACATAATCTATCGGTTCCATTAAGTTATGGCGCAGCAAGGGTTCAATGTAGCCTTTGGTGTCCTGATAGATTTGAGAAGCCTTTTTATCATCAAATCCAAGTTTTTTAATTGCTTCCTGTCTAATTGTCCGGGATTGGCGTGTAAGAAAAACGGAAGCATCCTTTGAGTCCGCTTCATTTACTACTAGTAATACCTTGTGACCTTTCGATAAAGCAAAACCTACCTGGTTTGGCTTAAATCCATTTGGTATTAGAATGAGTGACTGATCACTACCCGCCATTAAATCCCATGATGTTTGATTCCTAATAATTAAACAGCGTGACCTTAGGACATCATCACTTTGTATAACCGACAATACAAAAGCACTTGCCTCAATTGAAGACCTAGATTTAACTTTACAAACGCTTGGAGAACCAGCCAATAGGTTTTTAAGTAGCTTCTGTTCATTCTCACGACCGTATAAAAAGAACTCCGGCTTTAAATTGTTCGCCGTAAGTGAAGCGAACGATTGCCACGACTGATCAACATCCCAAATATCGGCACAGCGCTTGCCAATTACCTCGGCAAACCAACGATGGACCGATGGGCACTGTTCAAGCCAATTCTGTAAGGTTTGAGCATTTATGCCTTTAACATCTTTCCATTCGTTTGTGGATTGTTTAGCCCGAATCCAGGCATCACATTTAGTCCATAAACGAGAAGTCACAAAAACAAATGTTGTATCAGCTGCGTTTAACGGATTAGGATTAGTAAGACGTTTGGAATAGTCATCATCAGCTTTATCTTTAACATCGCTATTAGTACCAAACTCCCATCCCGATATTCCTTCCGGTATATATTCATTGCCTTCCTCAACCTCCAATAGACCATCCCAACCTCCTACCGATATAGAATCACCTGAAGGAAACTTAATTGTTTTAGGTCTACAGGATGCTAGAATTAATTTTTTGACTAGCAAAGGCAAAGTTTCTTCTGCCCTACGCTTTTCTGTAGCGGTCCAATTGGTAATATCGTTAACTGTAACATACCATCCCATATATTCACCTCCATTGCCTTATTTAACTGGTAGCCAAAGCACTCACTTTAATTATTAATGCAAAAATTTATTAGACATAATGAAATAATCCGAACAGAAGTAATCAAAAATAAGAGTCATATATAGTAAATAATATCTTCTTATCCCTTCGAACAAGCGATAATACATAAGCTAAGTGAATTACAATTCAGATCGCTTCATTGCTTAGTCATCCTAGAATTAGCTGAACATTATTACTATTTGACTAAATATCAGCACTACGCCTTCATTTTTTACACATTCATCGGATTGCTAATATATTTCTATAAATTACCTGAAATTCCTTTAAATATTTCAAAAAGCCCAATATTAATCCCACAATAACAAATTAATATTAATATTAAAGGCTTAATGTGTTATTACGTTGAATTATTTACAACATAATCCTTAGAAAACTCATAATAACTGGACAGGAGATGGTTTGTTGCATAACCTGCATATCGGACCAACCGGGTGTCCGGTAAAACCACGGAACTAAAAAAAAGATATCTAAACCTTCTTAAATCGGGAATAAACTCAGACAATATACGGGTATTTACATCTACTGCACAGCAGGGCAGTAAATGGCGGGAAAGTATAAATGTTTCTGCCGCTGGTAAATTAAATATCTATACTTTCTTTGGCTTTGTACAACGTGAATTGCGCAGGTACTGGAACCTGGTAAATGCAAATCATTCTGTGGAACCTATTTTCATAAATATAGAATCTTCTCAATTCCCGACCAGGATTGTGTTAATCAACTACGCAAAAATAATAGGTTCTTTCAAATCAATGCCCCGGCCGGGCGTGTAGCAGTAGGCGGTAAGAAAAGACAACACCATCCTCTACAAAAGTAACCGTTACTCGGTACCGGTGGACACATACAAACCGGGACTAGAATTAGAGCTTAGCATTAAAGATGATTGCATTATTCTCTATCAGCTTTTTACCGACCTCTATAAAAAACACCATGCGATAAATAACGGATTATTATATTAACAAGATAAAGGGGCTGGGCTTCCCGCAGCAGGTAATCACAACCTCTCTCTTAGCCCTAGTCGCCGCCACATAAAGCAGTGCCCGCTCCCTGATTTCATGTTCTTCCCTGACCACCTGATCACCCGATACCGCACCGCTCACAGGCAGCGGCACCACATTATCATTAACCGAAGCAAGGATCATAAACTCAAATTCCAACCCCTTGACCCGGTGCATAGTAGCAAGCCGGATGCCTTCCGCTGCCCTATCATCGGAATTATGCGGGTTGATCTGAAATACCGGAAGTCCCGCAGCTTCAAGCAAACCCTTATAAGCCTCCAGCAGCTTGCCCGTCCTGACTACCAGGCAGGTGTCGCGCCAGTTCTCCTGCCCCAAATGCTGAAGATAATTAACGATAAATCCAATCTCCTCATCCTCTGAGGCAAACACCCGGATAACCGGAGGATGGCCGTGCAGCAGAGACTTGTAACCCTTCTGGTCATCCAATTCCCCGTCCAGATCATCGATCGGCAGATCATTAAGAATCGCCACCGACCACTTGCGAATCTCATCAGTCGTCCGGTAATTTATGCGCAGCTTTCTACTCCGGCCCCGAACATTAATCCCGCACTTGGACAAAACAACCTTGTGCCGGTAGATGCGCTGGTGTGCATCACCCACTATGAATAAGTCGTTCTCCCTCTCCTCCCCGGCAACCGCCCTGAGCAGCCGCATTGCCTGCACACTCATATCCTGAGCCTCATCCACAATGACAGCCTTATATTCCGGGATCTGATACCCTCTTTCGATGAGAATACGTGCGTCCCTCATCGCATCTGCCGGTTCCCGCTTGCCCGCCGACTGTAGCAGCAAACGATACTCCTCAAATACCGGCCAGATGGCGGCTCTCACCTTGCGATCAACACGGGTTCCCCGTCCCAGCCGGGAAGCCTTCAAGTATTCTTCCCTACTGCTAACTTCCTGGGGTTGAATCACACTCTCCCATTCTTCCAGGTAGAACTCATCCGAAAAACCAAGCTCAACCGGAGCCATTGTCAGAGCCTTCCTCCAGTATGATCTTGCTTCCTCGCCGTTAACCAGAAGTGTGGCTGCAATACCGTTTTGCTTCAAAAAACCAGCCACCCAGCGGTCCAGATTGACAACCTCAATCCTGGCCATTGTCCCGGGTGAACAGATCCTGCGCAGTTGATCTTTTATATCCGCCGCCAGGTTGCGGGTAAAAGTGGTGAACAGAATGCGATCTTTACTCCCCGTATACACATTTTCCGCCAGATAGCGAGCCCGGTGAATCGCTGCCACAGTCTTTCCCGTACCCGCCCCACCGAGCACACGAACCGGGCCGTTCCAGTTCTGCTCCACCAGCTTGCGCTGGGCAGGATGGAGAAACACGCGCCACTTTTCCAGAGGCGCCTTCAACATGGCGTGCAATTCCTCATCCTCTTCCACTACCATAAAGCGGCGTTGAGAATTCAAATCAGCCAGTGCCGCCAGAAAATCGTTTTCGTCCACCTGCTTGTCCGCCTCTGTTTCCTGGCTTTGCAGGACTTCCTCCAGAGAATAACCGCAGGACAGGAAAAAGAGGGCCTCAAAAGCCTCCTGGGGCAACCTGCCCGCAGTTTCCTCCAGTTCCTCACCATTACGCAGGGACTTTACCAGCGGCAGCAACTCTTTGGGAACACCCAGTTTCAGCAGGTGGCGGTCGCTGATG
Organism: Desulfofarcimen acetoxidans DSM 771; assembly: GCF_000024205.1. NCBI lineage: Bacteria > Bacillati > Bacillota > Clostridia > Eubacteriales > Peptococcaceae > Desulfofarcimen > Desulfofarcimen acetoxidans. The sequence goes on along the minus strand of NC_013216.1, from coordinate 1,461,797 downwards.
CCGGAAAACAGTCCGGGCTGCCGGACTTCCCCCGCTGCCTGACCGGTCTCCTGCGGGCTGTCCCAGACATCATAGACCTGAATACTTCCTGTTTCCGGGTTAATCTTGCATTTCTTACGCTCAGCCCAGGCATAAGCTTCATCATGCGTATCCACCCAGAGCAGCAAATAGACATTCCCCTGCTCCGGCTTTTTAATAATTCCCCGGTAGGAACCACTGATCCGCACTGATCGAAAGTCAGGATCCCTGGCTCCCTTGATTTTCTCATAGTTAATGCCGGAAGAAGTGGGATTAGTGCGAAATTTATTAATAAACTCGGCCACTTTATCTTGTTCTTTGCGTGGAATACGAGAAAAACAGCTTAAAAAATCCGCAGCAATGGCTACAGTTATACGATTACTCAAGCCTATCCCTCCTTAATACTGATTGAAAATCTAAAGGGATTGTTTCCAACGCCGTTAATTCAGACAGGGCAAAAACCCGCCATCCCTCAGAAGTCAGTTTATCAACCAGCAGCAGATATTCCTCTTCCAGAACAGCAATGCGCCGGTCTTCCCAGGCTAGTTCGGCCACTGCCACAACCCGTCCCCCGCTCTGGATTTCCAGACCGGCCTCCGGTACCTCACAACCGTCAGCAGCCAGAAGTTCCAGCAGAGGGTGAACTTCAGCAGCCACAAGGTCTCTCACCGCAGCCCAATCTTCCGTAACCATAACTTCCAGCCCGGCTGCCGGGGCGCTTTTCCCCCTGAAACAAATGCCGTCATATTCATGCTGCTCCAATCCCTCATTGGTTACAGCCAGAGCATTGGGTAGGAAGTGAAATAGATTGTACAACCGCAGAAAACCATTCCACACAGCTTCGTTATCAGCCCCCTGTTCCCCGGTCAGGTCATGCAGTTGCAAGAGGATAAAGGCTTCCACAGCGTCGGCATGCTGAATTGCTGCCGGAGTTGCCGCCGCATAAACGGTGATCCCGGGCACATCCCTGGCTCTCTGCAGGACAATTTTTCCGTAGAATTTTCCTTCCTCAGGGAGCAAATTACCGGCACCGGCCGGCAGTAAACTCTGCACCTGCTCCTGCCAGTCAGTTAAATCCTCAGCATCCTGTGGATTGACGGAAGCCAGCAAATAAGCCAGTGCACCCCTGCTCCAGGCAGCACTGTCGGGATCTTTGAGATAACGTGCCAGCATTGTAAAGCTGTCCTGCCGCTCCATCCGGGCAAAAGGCCGCGTGAAAAATCTCTGCCAGACCGGTGCCAGCATCGCACCGTTTAAAAGAACCTCCGGGCGTAAACCGTCCAGGTAATAATCACCCTGACCGGCACCGTAATGATGTTCAACATCCTTGTAACTCAAGGACCAAACCTGAAAACGCCCGCTGACCGCAATTGCCATACGCTGGGCCATATCCTTTCCCACACGCCGGTTATGAAAGGCGTAACCATCCGTAAACACAGCTATGGGCAGCACCTGTTCCGAAGAACGGGCGGGCCGGAGTAGGAAATCAGCCCGGCAAGGCAGCGAGACACCGTCCGCCTGGTCGAGGTTGACCTGCGGTTCGATTAGCCAGACTCTCCCATCTACGGTCAAAACATACCCCGGCTTGCCGTTGACAATATCTTTGCTCACCTGCACACCGGCACCACCCCAGTGATAGCGCTCCAGTGTCTCAATAAAACGCCGCTCCAGCTCACTGTCAAAAAGCGGGTTCATCTTCACGCTGCCCAGATCCTCAACTTTCTGCAGCTTGTCCTTTTCCGCAACAATTCCTGCCAGCAGCTTTATAGCAATACGGCGCGAGATATTGTTCATCCGGGAACTGCTTTTGTAGCTGTAAAGGCAGCGGTAGCACCCGTCCTTTTCCGGCACATCCTTACAGGAGCACTGCTCCAGGATTTCCAGTGCCTCGGTCAGTACTCTCATTAAAGAGGTTTCCTCCTGCATCAGCTGTTTGAGATATCCTGTTCCCCCGGGAACCCGGTCATAGATGACAAGGTACTGCCTGCGGTAAGAGGCACCGGGTACAGGCTCCTCCTGCAAGGTCGTACTCAGGTGGTCAACACTGCCCTGAAACACCCGCTCCAGGCCCAACTGCAGGGCTGCCACAATAGAAAAAAGTGCAACCTGGATATCATCACCCCATTGTAGGACCGGCAGCAAAACACGAACAGCTTCCGAGGCCATTTCCCGGTACAGGCAGACAAATTCCGTCAGCTTGTCTTCCGTTGACTGCCGGCGGGTTTTGCAGGAGGGAAGATGGCGAATTTCCTTACCCGGCAATTTAACCATACCGCAGTGGGGACATACCTCAAAGCCTTTACTGCGGTAGGTATTCCCGGCAATCATAAACCCGCCGGTAAGATCCTCGGCCAAACCCAGATTTACATCCCGGAAGGTGGCCCTGGCAATATACTCGTAGCCAAAGGGAACATCACTGCCTGCCAGTGCATAGGACTCCTGCACCTGCCCTGGCCCAACCTCAACCAGAAAGGCCTGGTTGAAGAAAGTCGTCTCCCGGTTATCGCTGCTGTCAGTAATATAACTGACCTTGTCCTCAGTAGTTGCATAAACCTGGCGCAACCTCAGAATCTGGCGCACCTGCCAGGCATCCGCCCACCTGGTATCTCCGCAAGAGCGACAGGACCCGCCGGGTGGTTCCAAACCCTCGCGGACGGCATGAGTGCAATTAGGACAGAACCGCCACTTCTCCAATTCGGAGATGCCCAGATCCAGCCTATCCACCACCACTCTGCGCCCGCCGGCATAAAAGGTGCTGGCCGGTGCCAGTTCCCGCATCGCGGCTGAAGCTCCCCGCTCATAATCATAAATAAAGTTTTCGTAAGTGCTTTGGCCTTCCGTCACAGTTTCCCGGCGGCGCCAGATTATTGAGCGCAGAGTAACTCCCGATTCCGGAAAAGCATAGTTGGGCAACAGCCCCTCGTCGGTAAAAAAGTTAAATGTGTCACATTCCCTGATCTTGCTGATAACACTCTGTAACGCTTCTTTTTCACTGAGCAGTTCTTTTAACTCGCTTTCCGTTTCCACATCACGCGGTTTGGCACGATTGGCCTTGATCTGGCTCCCCAGTTTGGTCACTTTTTTATTCAAGACATCCAATTCCTTGAGGATTTCCTCCAACCGTTCGGCCACCCTGTATCTCAGATCACTGTCGCCTGCTTCACCCTGCAGAAAAACACGCAAGCGGTCTACAGTAGACAACTCCAGAACATCATCAAATAGCGCGATAAAACCTGCCAACAGGGCAGCACTGTTTTCATGCACATAGGTCAGAAAGTTTACCGGAAAGCGTGTACTTCTGTCCTTGCTTTTCCATGCCGCTAATACCTGCCCTAATTTGCGCGGGATAGCAGTAACCGGAATTCCGGTATTAACCCACTGATCCAGGCAATAAGCTGTAAGCTGCCTTTCTAGAACTGCCGGAGCATTGAGATAAATCCCCGGCGTGGGAACACCTCCCTGCATCATCTCCTGGGGCTCCAGGAAAAAGTGCAGGTCGTGCGGCTTCGCATTGGCCACAGTAGCATGAAAGGCGTTACCGTCACGGCGTCCGGCACGACCTATGCGCTGGGTATACTGAGCCTGTCCCGGCGGTACCGAACAGAGAATCAGCGAAGAAAGATCGCCAATGTCAATACCCATCTCCAGTGTCGGCGTACAAGAAAGGAGATTGGAAAACCAGGGTTTGCGCGTGGTAATGCCAGACTTAAATTCCTGCTCCACCTTTTCACGATCTTCGCGTTTAAGTAAGCCAGTATGCTCTTTGGCAAATACCCTCTGCACCTGCCCGGAAGAATAGAGATGCCCGTAGTAGTTAACCTTGCCGGACAACTCCCTGTCATAACTGTACTCACCGGCACAACCGGCACGGGTACAAGGTGACCCCTCCATATTGGGCAGAAAAGCAAGGGCTACCGCCATCACATGCCCACACTCCCGGCAGCGGAGCTGCGCCACTTGGTCACTCACAAGGCTGTGCACCGGGTTTAAACCCCAAACCTTCCTGCCCTGAACCTCCCGCTGCACTAAAAGCCCAGCAGCGGCCATTTCCGCAAGGACAATCCTGAATACCTCGTCGATCAGTGTGGCGTACAGGACATAAGTTGACCCCAAACACTTGTCATACCAGCGTTCATACCAGGTGGACCCGTGGCTCCGGTGCAGTGTGTCAAAGCGGCTCTTACGGGTTACAGTCTCGGAAAAGAAGGCAGGCAAACGGGTACCGGGCCCGGCCGTGGGCAGCCACTTGAGCAAATTGCCCAAGTGCCAGGGTGACCCGAAATTTTGAATATATGAATCCAGCATCCACTGGTCAATAGCCCCGTTATTTTTCAGACGCAGCCACAAACCGGCTACCAGCCAGGTGGTTTTAACCATATCTGCAGATCTCAAGGCCTCTATTTCACCGGCAATCCGTTCCTGAATAACCTTAATCACCCCGGCCAGCCTGTCAGAATCGGGCATTAAGACAGAACAGCCTGACTTCTCCAGGGTTCGGCCAATGCGGGCATTCAAACCATACTCGGAATGAATTTCCCAGACCAACCGTTTAGTCACATCGGCAAGCAGCGTGGATCCTGGCTTCAGCCTGCCCGTGCGAAGCATCTCCTGGTAATCGTTAAACCAGATTTTATCCGGCGGCAGGAAGGTAGTGATAAACTCCTCCGGTGTCATTCTGTTCTGCCAGTAGGCCGCAAAGCCCCCGGTAAAGTCATCCAGAGCCAGTCCGCTCCCCCCGTCCTGCACAAAACACTGGAGGGCCGTCCTGAGATTGAAACGATAGGTTCTCGCTGAAAAGAAACCGGCCCGGTGGGCGGCATCCTGCACAGAATCCGAGAAAGCCAGGAGTTTCTTATCATCGTTGTGCGGAGAAGCAAAAACCTGAGAGATCATCACGCTGGAAAGCCCGGCACTCCGGTAGCCTAAAATGGTCAGGCTCTTCTTGCTGCCGCAGAAGGGGCAATCTTCCGTAATATGTACCTGCCCGGAAGCTGAACTCTCCAGCATATTTGGCATAAATACCGGTATAACCTCCCGGCTGCCGCAAGCTGCACAACTCTCTTGAAACCGCGGGTCGGATAAAGTCAAGCAGCGGCTGCAGAGCAGGTAGTGCTGACCTTGAACTTGCTCCTCATTCTCAACCGGAAAAAGATAAGCAACATCCGGGTGTTTGGCAAAAAACAGCACATAAAAGGCTTTTAAATCCTCCAGGGCAACGGAATCATACAGACCTTCACTTTTCTTCACCGATACCCAACCGGTAGCCCAACACTCCCGGCAATGGATTACCGGCAGGGAGCGGCGAAGCTGTTCATGCTTAAGATCATCGGAAAAATGGAGTTCCGGCAGAAATGGCTCACCGTCATTTTCGGCCGGCTTGATCACAGTGCCTACCATGCGTACAAGTTCCCGCAGCCAGAAATTCACCTGCAGCTGCAGGAAAGGCCGCCAGGGCCTTGAGCCGCCCTCTGCTTCCCGCCGGCTTGCATCTTCAGGAGTTTCCTCCTGCCAGATACATGAGGCCGCAATCAAAGCCAGCAGGCCGGTGAGCAGCAGTTCCCGGTACCTACTCCCTCTCTCACCCCGCTCCGGCAAAAAACGCTCCATCTGCTGCAGCACTTCTTCATAACTGAGAATTTTGCTGTCCACTTGTTTCATGATATTTTGAAACAGGTAATGTCCTTTTAACCGCTCCGCCAGTTTGACCTGCCAGTCCGGCTGCTGCATTTCAGCATCCGCAAGCTGCCAGTCAAACCACAGGGCAATCTGGCTACGCAAGTATTCCCCTTCACTCTCATACCTCTCCGGGTCAAGTTTTTCCAGGCTGCTAAAGTCAGGCACAGACATGGATTCTATAAAACTGCTGGCCAAAAACTCGGCTGCACTCAGGCGATCCTCTGTGATAACCGCTTCCCGCTCAAACTCTTCGCCAAAAAGTTGAGCCGCATAACCGGTAAGTTCACTAAAAGAACTGTCATCGCCCAGTGTGGCGGAGGTTCCCACACAACACAGGCAGCCCGCCGAAATATCCAGCCGGGCTTTGAGCCGGCGGATCAGGCAGGCCAAATCTGTTCCTTGAGCACCGTCGAAAGTATGAAGTTCATCCACTACCAGGTACTTCAAGGTATGCGGGCTGTTACCCCGCCACAATTCCCGGTCTTCAGGACGGATAAGCAAGTAATCCAGCATCTTATAGTTGGTCAAAAGAATGTCCGGTGGACTTTTGCGCAGGGTAAGCTTATCCGTGATCACACTGTCCCGCAGCATTACCCTGGACGGATTCTGCTCACTCTCACCCACATAGAGACCGGCAGTAATTTTATTATCGCGCAGTGCAGGTATATCGTGGATTAATCTGGCAATACGGATAGCCTGATCAGTTGCCAGAGCATTCATCGGGTAAATAAAAATAGCCTTAATACCTGAAGTTCCCGCGTGCTGCAGACAGTGATCCAGGACAGGAAACAAAAAGCACTCGGTCTTACCCGAACTGGTTCCGGTGGCTACCAGAGTTGACCGGGCAAAATCACCGGAAAGCCGGTCAAAAGCCTTTTCCTGGTGCAGATAAGGCGTATAGGGCAGGGGAATTCCGGTAAAACGGTTCCGGTTACCGGTACCCTTGCGAAAGGGCAGCCGGATGGTAAGGTACGGGCCCTGGAACAGCTCTTTTTCCCGCACCAGAAACCTCTCCAGCATACCGCTGAAATATGGCGTGGAGGTGGGAAAGGTGGTGCGCAGGAAGTCCTCCACTCCCTGCCTCACCTGTCTTGCCAGTACGGATGGAATCATCTCCGGTTCACTCCTTCCCCGCGCCGCTCAAATTCTTCCCAGGCCGTACGGTAATCTTCCTCACGGTTACAGCAGTCAAACGGTGCTGCATAGGTTATTGTGCGCTCATGCGGGCCGCCGGGAACTGTATCATCCTGGACGGTAACGGAATATTCGCTTTCAGTCCAGTCTTTGATGCTCTCCCAGCTGGGACGGTTCAGCCCGATTCCGGGCAGCCCCTTGTTTGGCGTAAAGACAATGCGGCCCGTCCGGTCATACCAGGTATCATCTTCATAACTGCGGAACACCGGGAACTGCAGCCGGTAGATTGTGCAGAGCTCTTCCAGGGTCAAACCTACCGCCCGGGCTACCAACACATCCAGTTCGAGCAGCGCTTGCCTGCGGGTATAGTCTGTGCGTAGTGCACACTGCCGCTGCCAATCCTGTGTAAGGTTACTGAAGAAGGTGTTGTCAAGTCTTGGATCTTCTTTAGTCCAACGATCTTGGAGGAATTCTTGCTGCCAGCAGTCACACCATAAATCGGCATAGTGAGTTGTAAGGCAATTAAGCCCAAGAATACGAACTATTACATCGTTAGTCAAATCAATTTGAGGTAAGTTCATCCATGTGGTATAAAGATAACTACGACCAGTTGTCTTAATATAGAAATCACCGATCAGGGATTGTGTTACAGCAGCAGTACTCAATAGAATTGATTTATCCTCAAAAGTAACAGAAACAATGCCATGAATATGAGCTACTCCTTTGGCTATAATTGCAGAAACTATAGTCCTAGATCCAGACTGAGAAAGCATATTCCTAAGAGCCAGTCTATAGTGTTCTATCACATTACTGCCATCCCACGTAATACTTGGTATGCGATTACGGTATTCTTCTTCAGTACAAGCAGAAACGTAATTTGAACGAGGGAGATAATTATCAGTAATTCCTGTCAGGTCAATTGGATCATAATCCCCGTTAAATTCACAAATACTTCGAGGTGTTTTAAAAAACGGTGTCGCAACATTAATATGTGGGCCATTTAGGATCAACTCGGATAGTATATCGGGAAACCTGGTTTCACGGCGAATTATTCTGTCATTTTGAGCATTCGTTTCATGCCAAAATTCTGTAGAATAAATTTCACCCGATTTATCACGAATCTTATGTGGATATTCAGATATCCGATACAAAACGCTTAATTGACTCGCCGCATGCAAACCGGGCATCCTGGCTTGTAACACGGGAGTTCCTTCCTCGTCATATAAAGAAGCAAACAAGGCAAGTTCCTCTTCTGAAACATGAATAATTCGTTTAAAATGACCTCTTGTATTCCATTTTCCCTTATCGTTTTTTATGCCTGTTACTAAACCGGTACCATCATTCTCGAAACACTGGTCAACAGTTTTCGGTACATATAAATTTGAAATAGTTTGAAAACTAACTTTCCCGGCCATGTCATTACTGTGAATATTGATTCCATACTGATTATGGTGATCAATTCCTGAAAAAAGCATCAGTTCATTATAAAAGCCAAAATGATAACGCAACCGGTAATATATTTCCTGCCGCAAAACTCCGCCGCGCGCATCGTCATAGACACCCTCAGGATGCACAAACCCAGACACCCCGCGAGCATTTAAAACCATCCACGCCTGTGGCAAAAAGCACTTGTACAGGTTGGTTTGAACCCCCTGCAACAGCGGATAATTCACCCAGGCATTAAGGAAATTCTTAGTACCGGTTGCCTCCTCATAGGCAGCAAGATACTGCCATTCTAGGCTTTTTTGCCGGGCCAGCATATCAGCACGCCGCCGCGACATCTCAGTTGCACTCATTTTGCGAATCACCAGCAACGGATCCCCGTCACCGAGAACATCACCCTCTTCCCATTCCACCTTAATCCAGGGCGGGTTCCCCAGCACCAAGTCAAAACCTCCACGGTCAGCAAAGATATTGGCAAACTCCAACTCCCAGTGCATAAAGCGATATCGTTCAGCCAGTTCTCGCACCAACTTCAGACGCGGCGATTGCTCACACAGACTTGCCAGATCCACTCCCTCACGGGCAAAGAAATTTAACGCCATCTGCTTGGGCAGGGTCTCAGGAAAGAGCGATAACTGTCCTTTCTCCTCGGAATCATAGATATTGCCTTCCAGGATGAGCGATAGATCCATAAGCCATTCCGAACGTGTGGGCAGTTCTTCTGCTGCTTCAACGGGCCAAAACCACAGGGCACACCAGTAATCCATAACCATTTTCAATCTCAAGTAAGGGCTCGACCTGCGCAAGCCCTCTGAAAGAACCTCCTCACGGAAAATACGGTCTTTCATCTGGTTAGGCAGCGGGCTGACCTCCTCCTCGTCATGGCCAAAAACGCTCAAAGCATCCTGTGTGCGACGCTGCACTTCCCGCAAGTGCCCGGTGTGCTGCTCCCAGAGCACATCGATACAGTCCGAAAGCCGCTGTAAAGTCTGCACTTCACTCTGTTTGAAAGGCTTTTTCATACCTTTCAGCCATTCCTTAGTTGCTTTTATTTTTTCAAGACGCAGCTCTTTAATTATCTTGTCAGTGTAATTGACCATTCCTTTGTCAGGGGTCAAAAAATGATAGATCCTTCCCTGCTCCCTACCGGTACCGGGTAGCACACGGGAGGGAACTTGCTTCAACCAAACCGGATCATCGCGTTTTTCAGGCTGCAAAAGATGAGCGGCAAAGACCTGCCGCCGTGCACCTACCAGGGAATTGCCACAGCGCAGTTGATTGCCGAACCAGGGAACATAAGCACCCTTATAGATAGTATTCAGCCAGAGCGACACCTCCGCCAGTTCCACTGCCACAGGGTTTAAATCCACTCCGTAGACGTTGCGGTCAGCTATAAACATCTTCACTTTCTGCAATTCCCTGGCCCGCTCCTGGTGCTGAACAACCTCTCCGGTCTCTTCCTCCCTGCGTTCCAGGTAAGCTTCTGCCAATTGATTGACTGCCTCATTGAGGAAGGCCGCGCTGCCCATAGCCGGTTCGCAGACAGTTAAAGTCAGAATCTCATCCGCCGTCTTACCCTCCAGCAGCTCTTTCAGGGCATATTTGACCAGACATCTGGTTAAAACTTCCGGAGTGTAATAGGATGCCGATCTCTGGCGGTCACGCCCGGCCATGCGGTAGATAAACTTACCTTCCTGGTGTTTTTTCAACCTGGCTCCACCGGCTTCATACACACGCTCGTTTTCCTCGTACTGTGCCAACTGTTTTTCGGTGACAAAGTAGGCAGTATCAAGTTCAGTCGGGTTGCTGCCGGCTTTTTTGACCTCGTACAAATCTTCTTCCGCGAAAAACCCCCGGTAACTGAGAAGTGACTCGTACACGGCACCCAACTGGATGATGCCCAACTGTGCATAGGAGATCCGTCCTCTCAGTCCACCCCGGCCCTTGCGGGAAAGAGACATCAGCCTGATTATTTTCTGCATAACAAAGTTTCTGATCTTGACCTTGTTCAGAAGCTTGGTCAGATTCGGGTCAAACAGGTGCGCCGCCAGAGGCGCGATGACAAAACCATAATCAGTGCCGGGGCCTTGTGCAAAAAGACCTGCGTTCTTATCAATATGAGGAAAGCCCTGGTAGATCATTGCAAAAAGGGTCTTCAACGTTTCATGGATATAAGTACCGTTGCGGGCTTCCTCAGTAGTAAGCTGCACCATCTCCAGATTACGCAGGCTTTCCAGGCTGTAACCCGAAAAATATGTTTGTGAATTTACCGGCACATATTCCAGTTCAGGCCGGGATTCCACATACAGCAAAAACAGTATCCGGTACATAAACCGCAGGCACTCGCGGCTTAGTTGTTCTGCCAACTGCCGTCCGTACACGCCCCTGTGAGCTTGCAATTGCGAGTAGACAGCTTCGTTAGCCAGGAGTTCGATAGCCTCGCGCAGGGAATATTTGAGATCCTCGGAAACGGCAAAAGCATGCCGGTGAGAATTCTCGTCCCATGCGTCCAGCAAAGACTCCCCTTCCGCTGGGCACAGGCTATCTGCGGCCAAAAAAGCAGCCATAGCCTGGAAGGTTGTGGTTTCCCGGCGGGAATAAATCTCTGCCAGGTCAAAGCGCATAAGCCGCTTGGCATTCCATTTCTCCCTGTCCAGCAGCACAAGCTGTGTGTGCCCGGCCAGGATTAACCAGCGCGGCGGCTCGTCTTGGGAAAAAATCATACCCGCATAATCTGCCCAAGTTTCCCCGCCATCCGGTTCAAGCTCACCCTCTGCAAACTGGGACGGATGCAGAGGCAAATCCAGCAAATCGGCTCCCTCATCCTCAATATCAAAAGCCTCGGCAATCCACAGCCTGGCAGCACCGTTAGCATGCTTGATTTCCGCATAAAAGGGCAACCGGTGGCCGGTGTCTGTTTCAACATATAAAATGTCGTGTACCAGATAGCCCAATACTGTCAAAAAAGACTCCAAAAACTCCCGCTGGCCGCCCAATCGCAGTTCGGAGCGACGGGATCGCCGCCACTCTTCGCGCATACGGTTGAAATCACGGGACAAGACCCTCAAACTCTCATAGGGCTGGCGATCTGCCTGGTGGGCCAGGGCTGTCCTCCAGGTTCCCAGATCGTTTTCAAATATTGCGGCCAGATAGTGCTGGCTGTAAAATTCATTCTCAATCCTGATGCCGGTCAGATCAACAGGCATAATTACCGGCCTCCTTTGAACACGGCAGCCACCTGGATATAGGGAATATTCTCGGCTGTCATGGTATCACGTAACCAATCCTGATATTCCGCAAAGACCTTCTCCGCTTCCCTCTGCTTGGCTTCTTTGCGGCGAAGTGCCATTGTACCTGAGTCACTGCCAAAATCAAATTCCAGTTGCTGCATACGGCTGCCTTTTAAAAGCGCGAGAGCCTCAAGCTGCCTGTTAATCTCCGGTAGTGTACGCTCTGTAAATTCCTTTAGCTTGTTTGTCAGGTAGATATGTGCCTGGTTAATTGACTGGCCCAACAGTGACCGGAGTGAAGCCAAATCCAGACCCTGCCCAGTATTGGGTATAACCTTTTTCCCCAACCCTGTGCGCCGGATTACTTCCTCCAGGGATATGATCTCCTTGTATTTATGACCATCAAAGAGTACTCCAAACCACTCATGAATCAGAGGGTGCCCTTTACGATTGGGAACCAGCCCGGAGATAAGAAAAATTGTCTCTTGCCCTGGTAATTCCGGCAAAAGCAGAACAGGCGCCTCCTGCCTTCTCAGCGAGGAGTTTACTTTATCCGACACCCACTCCAGGACCGGGTGAAGCGGCCACAGATAATGAACGGCGGGCCAGGTCCGGGCATCTTTCCGGCTGCGACGGATTTCCACGTCCATAGTTTCACTCCGGGCTGAAAGAACAAACCGCCCGTGTTCAGGGTAAATCTCATCCGGTAAATATTGAAAGCGGTGGGCCAAATCCGGCGGGGCGGTCATTTTGATTTCACGCCGCCTTGTATCCACATCATATTGCAGGGGTTGCAAGCTGTTCAGATACTGCAGTGCATCCTGCAAAAATTCAAACTCGCCGGCATAAAGTGAAACCCGCTGCCGCTGCACCTGCTCCCCCGGCTGTTTGGGAACATTCTGCTGGGCTGAATTAAGAAATAGCTCCAGGAGATCATCAAACTGCGGCTTAAGCTGCTGATCAAAGTCATCGGCAGACATTTCCCGCTCAATTGCCGCAGCAGTAATAGCCGTTTCTTTTTCTTCGTCATACACCCCCATAATGGCAGAAGGGTCACCTATATTCTGCATCGCCTGCAGGTCTTTCTGGATTAAGACCTCTAAAATCCGCACATCGCCACGGATTTTCGGATTACTTGTCTCCGTGACAAGATAATAGATCTCCGGGGTACACTCCTGACCGTAGCGATCAATACGGCCGTTCCGCTGTTGAAAGGTCATCAGAGACCAGGGAATGTCAAAATGAATCAGACGGTGCGACAAAAAGTGGAGATTAATCCCTTCCGAGGCCACGTCAGAAGCAATAAGCAGGCGAACCGGTGAGTTTTCCTGTCCGAAAGATTCCACCACAGCCTGCTGCTCCCCGTCCCCCATCTCACCGTAGAGAACGGCCACAGCATCCTGAGGTAGTCCCAGATCAGCAGGAAGTTGACGCTCCAGGAAGCGCAGGGTTTCAATTCGTTCCGTGAAAATAACCAGGCGATCCGTGGTATCCTGACCTGTCCAACCAAAGGCAGCACTTTTCAGCAATTGCACAAGAGACAGATACTTGCCAAAGTGTGACACTGTAACCGTTTCCAGCGCGGCTTGTAACTGCTCCAACGACTGCCTGTCCCGCTCCGCAGCCGGACCGGAATCCTTGGCCAGGCGGCGCAGGCGGGCTCCGATTGTTTGCAGGCAAGCCGCAGGACTGGAAAGGAGAGCCTTTTCCAGCGTGGTCTTGAAAAGCTGCCCGGCAGAACGCCGGTCATCCAGCATCTCGAATTTCATTTCCGCAAATAGATCAAACACGGCTTCCTCCCACTGAGTCACCGGGCAGGGATAATTATGAACCGTGCGAACTTTAAAAGCATTATCCACCTGGGACTGAATGTCTTTCTTGAAGCGGCGGATATAGAGCTGCTTAATGTCCTCAGGGCCATAGCTTTTGGGATTAGCAATGGCCGTGGGATCCAGCATGTTCATGAGCGAGGCAAAACTCTCCGCACTGCCGTCGTGTGGTGTAGCTGAGAGAAGAATCAGCGTGTCAGAGCGGGAGGCTAATAATTTAGCCAGTTTAGAGCGCAACGAGTTGGTGCCCCTTTCCGCCACGTTATGAGCTTCATCTATAACGATAATGTCCCAGTAAGCAACCTCCAGATAGCACCTGTATTCCCTGTCACGCTTCAGAGTATCGATAGAAATAATTGTCTTGTCGTAATAGTAAAAAGGGTTCTGGTTGCTGGGGATCTTGCTGCGTACCCGGTTAATCCCGGCTGAGTCGAGACGGACCAGGGGAATAGTGAAACGGCTCCACATCTCCTTCTGGAACTGGGTTAGCATGCTTTTTACAGTTAGGACTAAAATACGCTTGCCTTTACCGCGCAGAATCAGTTCGCTTATGAGAACTCCTGCTTCCAGCGTTTTTCCCAGACCGACAGCATCCGCGATCAAAATGCGCTGCCGCGGGCGGGCGAGTGCCTGCAGGGCCGGGTCCAACTGGTACGGTACTGCATTCATGGCGGCCCGTTGTCCGACGTACAGGTTACCGTCTGTCGGTGCCGTCTTTTGCAGCAAACTCTCGATATATAGAATAGAGCGGCGATACTGCGGCGAGTCATCCTGTACCAAGATGGTCTCTTCAGGTCGAAGCGCCCGGATTTCTTCTGCTTCGGTAAGAAAGGTCGCTTCTACATCGCGCACAAGTTCTGAGAGGCCGGTGCAGGCCAGCGCGTACCCGCCGGAAAAGGTCGTATCCCTCCGGCGAACTAGCCACTCTTCACCCCGGATTTCTACACGGGCTCCGGGGGCATAGTTATTGATTAATTGCAGTGTCATTTACACACCACCAAAAACAATATAAATGATATTATTTGTCCTTAGATTTTAGCTTTTGGGTTTTCTAAAGACATAATTAATTTTACCATCGTTAAAGGAAATATTTACTCTTTCGATATTATCTCTCATAATTCAACAATACTATTAAGAAAATGTTATTATATCAATTATTATTACAACACTTATTACATATACCGTTTCAAAAGTATTCGTAAAAACACAATTCGTGTCAGGACAACATGCAGCCAGAGATGAAAAGGGACAACTAAGCACTCTGTCTGCATCCTGCCCTTTGTTTAGGGTCTTTTGCATGTAAATTCTCACGGGCTCCGTCAGTGCAGGCTTCGGCCTGTGAATGTCATTCCTTACGAGTCCTTGGGGCCAGGCTGATGTTTATTGGTAAGTCTTTATCATTTACACAGTTTTTATTTAAGGAACTAGCAAGGGACTACCGTACCGTTGAAGATATCCAGATAAACTATTACCACTCAGTACAGTTTATAGAAACATTACTTAACATAGTTGAAATTTAAATGAGATGTCCCTAAATAAATCTTAGTAACTTCCGGACGATTATGGCCTAAAATCCGTGATACTTCAACTAACGCCCGTTGTATATCCATCCCTCTATCAATTCTCTGAAAATACTCCTTCCTTGCAAATGTATGCCGGAGCCCATGAAATGTCATATTCTTTTCCCGATCTTCCAACTCCCTAAACTTATCCCTATGCTTGCTAATAAACCCCTCTATAGATTTTTTAGCACTATGAGTTTTTTGTCCTGGGCGAACGAAAAGCTTACCTGCATCATTATTAATTCGAACCGAAGCTTCACTCAAAGCCTGTAACGCTTCAGAGGATAACTTTAAATCTCTTTCGCGTCCACCCTTTCCTTTAACATGCAGTATCCCTGTTCTGAGAGCTGCCTCTGCATCCTCTTTACTTAAACGTAAACATTCATGTATTCTCAATCCGGCATGTTGCGCTAAACGCATGGTAAAGGCTACATCTTGCCTTCCCAACTTTTCTGCAAAATCAAGCATTTTTTTAAACTCTCCCTCCGTCCATGCCCGGTCAACTCTACCGTCCGGGGTTGACTTTAATCCGAAAACTTCGTTATCGGATATTCTATTTTTTGCTTTCGGGGTATAGCGGTGAAATAACCGAACAGCCCAAATATCATTTTTTATTACCTTTTCATTTATTCCCTGATCTCGCCGGTACTCGATAAAATCTTTAATGTGCTTGTCCTGTATATTACGGATGTTTTGCATCCTATAATTATTAGCACAAAAAAACAGAAACTGGCGCATACTACTCTTACATCTGTAGATAGAACTCTTTGCCCCAGGGTAATCTTTCCTTGCAGAGTTGAAAACTTTGTCAAATTGTATTAACAGGGTTTGATATATCCCATCTGTTGCTCCGGAATTACCACTTCTGCCTGAACTCCTGGCCATTCAACAGCAACTCCCCCAGTAAAAGTTTATTAATTGGAATCAGATATCGCCTCATAGGTATTTGGCGATGCCAAAATCTAATAGTTGAGATATCAGTAAAAACAGTCTTATCGCTAACCTTTTCATTTTCCAAACGATATTTAATATATGCCTGCACATGCATAGGCTGAATATCCCTGATATCTTTTAATCTGAATCTTGATCCTAAAAAATGTATAAAGGGCTTAACCTGGTGATACCTAACCCGCCTTGTCTTAACCCAGCCAGCCCGGCTTTGCCGGGCAATATCAGATAACTGATCCAGCAATTGATTGACCAGCATTTCAGGATATTTCTTATAACTTGCTCTCATTCCAACCACCATCCTTCTTTAAAAATAGCAAAACTAAATCAAGCCCTCGGACCCGCGTCTTTCTACCTCCGGTATTTGTATTAAAACCGGTTCAATAAAAACCCGCCGACCCAAGAACAACAAGACTCCAACTTCCAACCAGGCGCCCCGTCACATCCGGCCCTATCAGACCAAATGTGACGGGGCAATACCCCGTATACCAGCGCCCCCGGCCTATAATCCATCGTCTTCCGACGTGTAGCCTTCTGCGCTATTTTTAGGCTGAGTAGTGATGCGCAGCCATCACCATTTTTTTGCACGTACAGCACTATTGCTGCTTACCCGCTTTTGCGGGTGTATACCAGGTATACTGCAGCCGGTAGATACCTCGATTCGAGGTGCCAGGCAACCCAGCCCTACCGTGCCTTTAAGCCTTTCGGCCCCGTGGGGTGGCGAACCCCACAGTTCCCGCACCATGCGGGCATATTTTCCGCCGCTGTATTTCCAGCAGCGTCACTTGCATTCAAAATTAACTCGAGCACTGCTTGTACATCAGCCAATACTTTCATAATAGCCTTAACGGCCCCGTTAGCAGAATGCTCATCAGCATAATGTTTTATATATTTATACCCATGATAAACATAGCCTTCATAGCCATATAGTATACAAAGAACCGTTGCTACCGTTTCAGCCACTACTTCCTGTTCTGAATGCTGTCCGCCCTTTAACGGGCGAATGGTAGCGTGTACAGCATGGGCTAATTCATGAAAGAAGGTATCTATATCATGAGTACATAGTAAAATGCTGTTATCCTTTGACCGGTAACAACCATAAAAACGTCCTGTAACCGGACCATAACTTACTTTAACACCATACCGCTCTGCCACTTCAATTAGAGGTGGCATTTCCGCAGGTGAATATTCCACTGTAGGCATATCTGTCCCTTCAGTATCCTCATACCGGAAAACCGGTATACTTTTAAAACCGGTTATAATTACTTTCTCCTCTCCTGTTTCTTTATCTGTAACTTTTTTATTACACGGACCAAGTATATATATAGCCATGGACCCTTTTTTGACGAAGCGCCCAACCTTTTTCCACTGTTCAAACCCACGAGCATCAGCGGTACCGGATGCTAACATTAATATTTGATTTCCCAGAGACCACTTTGCCGAGGGAACATCTTTTTGAGGAAAAAGCAATGTTTTAGCGATTGCCTCCGGCAGATTGCCGCTGGAAAACATGTTAAACAGTTTATTCGTAGCTTCTTCAATCCGGTCTTTTTTATCTTTATTCATATAACACGGTACACCGGCCCCGTGGCCTGGTGTACCAATTCACCTCCCAAGAAGTAAATTGCCAGGCCAAAAGGGCAGTACATAATTAATTCACTTTTTAGAACAAGCCTTTAGCTTTAAGGCTTACAAACTTTCCATCACCAATCACGATATGGTCTAAAACGTCAATGCCCACAATCTTTCCGGCCTCGCCTAGACGTTCAGTGACATCAATATCTTCACGGCTGGGAGTAGGATCTCCGCTGGGGTGATTGTGAATCAGAATTATAGCTGCCGCACTTCTCTTGATAGCAACTTTAAACAATTCTCTCGGGTGTACATTGGAGGAATTCAATGTACCCACAGAGATAGCTTCCAGGCTTATTACCCGGTTCTTGGTATTTAACAGTAAGGCTTTAAAATGCTCACGATCCATATATCTCATTTCTTCCATTACATAATTCACAGCATCATCAGGTGTTTTTACTGATGGGCATTCCATTGCCTTGGTTTTCGCAATCCTCTGTCCAATCTCAACCGCAGCCTTTAATGCCAGCGCCTTACTATTACCAACACCTTTCACTTCTGCTAACTGCTCAACAGATACATCCATTAGCCCGCGTATACCGTTGATTATGTTTATTAAATTCATGGCCTTTTCCAGATTAATGCCAAGCAGTGTCATAACCAATTCTGCATCATTTAAAACTGATGTACCGTAATTAAGTCCCCGCTCGCGTATTTTGTTTAAACCAAAACATTTATTTACAGGAACAGCATCTCCGAATAAATTTGTTTTCATTTTATCAACACTCCTTTTGCTCCCCCTTGACAGGGGAGTATTTTTCCCCCTGCCGGGTTTGTAAAAGGTTATAAAGAGCCTGAAAACATATCATGTAGCAATCCGAAAAACAACTTACGACTCTCTTATTGCTGCCTTCATTCCGGTTGTCAATTTATGATGTTCTATTCCGCTTTCATTAAAGAAATAGTATCCACTAAATTCTTCTGAATGCTCCACTCTGCCGAATTGCCAGCCATAATCATCATGTTTCTTGTCCTCAACAAAAATTTCAATTTTATGTCCGGAAGTAAATTCACGGGTATTATTATCTAAACTAAACCGGCCATTTGACTTTAACAGCAAGTTACCCTCCACACGTCTTTTTGCCAACCGTTCTACCCTTTCAGTAAAAACCGATAAGTCATCACTAAAGTATCCTTCGCATAATGCAATTAATTTTTTAATTTCAGCTTTTTCAATTCCTTCTGACTTGTCTATATAGGGATACAGAAGTGGGATTTGCTCAATCTTAGCTTTAAGGGTTTCTAACATCCGGGTTAGTTCGTTCACTTCTTTATTAATTAGTTTTTTAACATTTGTCATGGTATACACCTCACACTTCCTCATATTTGATATTAACACCGCTTACTACGGCATCATCAATTCCTTTCGGGCCTATCCAGGTGGCTAAAGTAACCTTGTGACCACTTAGGGATAATTGACCGGATAACTCTTTCACAGCCCTGCCAACCCAGCAATTGCTTTGCTGGTCCATATCAAAGGCTATAACTACCTCCGGTTTTCTACTTTTCAGAATCTCAGGTACCGCTCTCCATGTTGTGGCACCAATAAGGCCAAGCACTACTGCTTCCAGGTATTCAGCTGCTACTGTTGCTTTAAGCGGTCCTTCTGTGATCCATACTCTGCGGTCTTTTATTTCTCTTGGTATTGCTACATGAAGCGGAACACCGCTGCATGAACCAGCTCTCTTATTTGAACTGCTAAAGAGCCGGTATTTTCCCTTGCTGTCCGGGCGATCCAGTCTAATCTGAAGCGCTTGTATTTTTTTAGTTTTATCCTTGATTGGTAGGATAAATCCCGGCTTCATTTTGAATGTCCAGTAATAGCCTCCATGCTTATTAGGCGCTCGATAGAACCCGGGAACACCTCTTAGCTCGTAACCCATATCAATAAGCTTTTGACATATTAACCAGGGTTTTTCTGCTGCTGATAGAGATCTCATTTCTTTTATTTGATCTGTATTTAAGCCCCTTTTTAGCAGTTCTTGGATATGCTCCGCTGATAAGGTTAGTAAGTTAAGAAAACGCTTATAAATTTCATCCCTTACCTCTAACGGTGCAATTTCTTTTTTATCTTCTGTTCTTTCAGCCAGCGCTTCCGCTAACAGCGGTTCTGAAAGCTTGTGTAACCAACCCCCGTTTTTAATTGGGTATTTACTTTCAACCCGCATACAAATAGCTATGGTGGAGTTAAAAGCACACCAGTCCGGTTTCCCACATACCGGGCATAAATGTCGCTGATTAACTCTTTGAAACGGTTCATTTATCCTTTTTTCTTCAATCATACTGTTCATCACCTCGCATTTTTATTGTTAATAATCGCAAACAAAAAAAGAGAACGATCAGGAAATATAACTCCTGCATTCGTTCTCTTTCTTTAACGGCTAAAAGCCGTTATTATTCCGTTTCTTCATACTACTTTTTTCCTCACGGGCGCTCTTAATAATAGTCATAGGCAATATAAAGCACAAAAAGACACCTCAATATAACAAGCCAAATTACTTGACTGCTTTATACTGCCAGAGTGTCTTTCAAACTTTTAAATATCCATTATTATCATTCTAGTTTCAGAAACATATAACAATCAAAAAATTTACAGAAGGATTTCCTTCACACGGGGAATAATACATCCAATGTGTTTTGACATTTAACACCGCAGAGACATATTCCCATTGACCCTGTTTTATGCGGTGCTTAGGACGGTAATCTTTTATCGGTACTGCTTTTAACGTATACCGGTAGGAGTCCACCCTACATACGTCAACCTCATAAGAGATTTTCAGTCCCGAGACCTGTTCTAGCCGGTCTCTGCCAGGTTCCTCCTCGCTCTTCGCTCTCAGCAGGAACCATTTTGCCCAGTTCGTTGGGTCCCGTACGCCTAACTTTCGCTCTTCGCCTTCAGTTAGGATTTAATCATGCCTCGCTCTTCGCCTTTGGCACGTGCTCCAGTAAGATAAAATCTCGCTCATCGCTCTTGATTTTGTTCTCCTGGCCAAAGTTCTTAGTTGCAATCTCGCTCTTCACCTTCGATTGCACTCCGGTACCTCCAACCGTGCTACACTCGGATAATGTAACAAAGAACTTGTGAAAAAAAATAATTTAATTGGTATGTAAAAACTATAAACTTGTTAAATCAGGTTGTCAATACCATATTTTTTTAAATATAAGTCATATACTTTTACTTGGCTACAGCTTAATTCTGTTAGATATTCTTTTACTTCCTGTACTAAACCTAGGGATAAAGCTATAGAACTGTCGTATAAAACAATACCTTCTTCCAGGTGGTAACTATCCCCTACTATATTTTCAAAAAGGGTTAATCCCCGTGGTACTTCTTTATAGCCGTTCTCAACAATAAATATATTACGGCGGCAGATATTTATCCTTTGATCAATGCCCGATGTATATAATAATTTGTTATAGGGAATCTCTGTTTCCTCCAGGGCAAAAATCCCCCCGGTATCAACAAAATAAAGTTTATCATAAACTGTGGAACCGTCCTTATCTTGCGGGGTATTCTCACATAGCAGTCCAAATCTTACGCACTCATCTAAATACGCAAAACAATCGTCACTTTTCATAGCAGTAACTTTCATTAATTGTTGAAAATTAACAACCTGGAGTCTGTTAACTGCAATAACAAGCTGTAAATGAATCTCATTCAAACGCCAGGCACGAAATAAGCCGGCTATTGTTTCCTTACTGCAATAACCGGGCAAATCAGGTGAGTCACCTTCATCTAAATCCGGCCTGATATTATAACGCCTCCCTATAACTTTTTCTATCTGCTTACAAATGTGATATATTTCAAATCTCTTTTTCAATACCACCTTTTTGCCTCCTGTATAATTTGTAGTTATTGCGGCCCTGATGAAGCAAACACTTATTTTCTATGCTTTTTCAAATAACCGATTAGCCAGTAGCTTACCGTTTTTTTCTAAGAGGTGGAAGTCAGAAGTATACCTTTTACCAGACAGCACTAAGCTATTAGCTTCTTCTATAGATGGAAATATTATTATACCGGCCTCCGGCCATGGTTTTTCTCCGCGCCTGGGAGCATCAATAATCATTTTTGCTTCTTTTCCGGTGTCCCTTGCAAGGTAAGTCATCTCTGCCAACAGCGGTGTCTTAGGTTTTCTTATTAAACGCCAGGAAAAACCCGGTACTTCTTTTCTGGCCAGTGCATAATAAAACCCGTATACTGCCATGCGGCAGGCCTCATTAGAGGTCTTTGGCGGCTTCCTGTCAGCTAACATCCATAATTTAAAAACGGTGTTATTACCGCATACAGTAAGCCATTTAACCATGCAGGAACTGTAAAGAGTTTTTAACACCCGACCGGCTGCTGCCCGGTTATGCTTGATTAACGTTGCTAATGCTGTAACTGTTAACCCTTCTGCCTCATTTAAGTAGTTTACTACTTCAAATGCCCGTACTGTTAAAGTAGTTGATTTAATCTCATGAGATAGTTTAGGCGCCATCATACTAACTCCAAAAGCATAACAACTATCCTTGATCGGTATTTCCTGCGAAGGCTCCTGAAACGACATTTCCCTGCACCTCTTTCCGGACTATTTATCATCAGCTTATCTGGCTACAAGCTGCCTTCGCTTGTTTCGACTCTTCTCTCTCTTACGTTCAGCAGCCCTCCGGGGATTCCAAACAGTCAGGTGAAGTTTTCTCTGAGCTCTGTCAAAGCTAATTACCTGAAGCTCCAGCTGTTTACCCTCTGCAAAATACTCATTGGGCTTACAGGAAATAAGCCCGATTAGGCCTGGTTTTACCGTTGCATAAACCATCAGCCCCCGCACAGCTGCTACCTTTCCTAAAATAATTTCTCCCCGCTTGAACTCCCAAACTTCCCAGGGGTCTACAGGTTCAATCTGAATTTCTCTAAGATCTTTATTTAGTTTGGTTACCTTCACTTTCATTACAACACCTACCTGGTGCTGCACATCCAAAGGAACTCCGGCAGACAACCGGGCTTTTTCACGGGGGATATTTATAATTACTCCACCGCCCAGGTCCAGAAAAGTATTATATTCTGTGACTATCCGGATCAGAGAATTGATAATTTCTCCTTCTTCCAACTGCCCCATCAGACGTCCCAGTGACATTTCTACCGCTTCTCGACGGCTGCAGGCTACCATGCTGTTTTTCTTATCGATACTCTTAATTTTTACCCCTACCAGCTTACCTACAAAAGCAGTCATTGGGCATCTTGGAGGAAGACCGCTTTCGGCTGCAGGTACCAGTCCGGTAACACCTGGGCTGTCCGGAAATTCCAGTTCCCAGGTTTCTCCCTGGCCTTCAATATGCCGCAAGCGGCTGACCTTAGCTTCAACTACTGAACCAAGTTCTCTAGCCTCATAGAGAGCACCCCAGACATCGAGTTCTCTTAAATTAAAACCTTCCGGTGCCAGTTTAAAAGTCATCTAAAACCATCCTTTCATATTGTAATTATATGATATTTACCAGGGGGAGGCAGCCTCTCGCGGCCTATCTGAAGCAATATCCGGGTATCCTTCCTCAGCTCTGTGATTTTCAATTTTTTCACCGGACGAAGATTCTGCACAAGAAATCACCGGTAAAGCTATTTCATCAAGCACCGTTACTTTTTCGTGAGTAGTTTCATTACATAAAATTGCCTCATTACTCTGCAAAATGTCGTGCCCTGTATCCATCGTTAAATTTGGTTGTGAGTAATGTATCGCTGTCAAATCACTTTTTTCGCTCTGCAACAACGATTTTACCGGAACATTTAACAATTCACTTTGCTTGTTATAATCGGATTCCCCACTAAACCTGCTATCAATTGAAATAACAGTCTGCCCGGATGCATTGACTGGAGGACCTTTCATGCAAGTAGGAATACCTACTTCAACATTGTTTTTATTCTCACCGTTAATCGGATCTAGCTTCTTTTGTAGGAATAACAAGGGGTCTTCTGATACCTGCACCGGCTCTTCATCATCAATCTCGGGTAAACTTACCACAAAATCACGCACCGGTATTACCTGCTCTATAGGCAGCATGCCACACTCCTGAATTACTTTCGCTTGCGGCAGTTTTGTCCAGCCAACCTTCCTGAGATATACAGGATAAGACCACTGCAGGAGGGCTATACTGTCCCTTGGGTTGAGCCGTAATATTTCATCCAAAGTCATTAAGGGCCTCTCGATTACTGTCCTGACTCTCTTTTTAAACTCAAAATGCTGCATGCCAGGTATGGTTATATCCTGGCTGACTATATCAGCTTTTACTGCTGCACTACCCAGTTTCTCACTGAACATCCGGGCAAGTTCCCTATCTGCGGGGGCTATACCAATTAGCATAACAGTCGGACAGTTTCCAAGAATCGTTTTGGCTTCTTCAATACCATACACATATTCCAACTGTGTGGGTGTCTGCAAAATCATCTGTATGTGAATTCCCTTACTGCGAGCAGTTGAAATAATCTCGGGCAACCCCGGTATCATGCCTACGTTGGCCGTTTCATCCCATATATTGCGAACTTTTACCGGCAGTGTTTGACCGGAACTGATAAAGGCCAGCTTGTCCAGCCTCTTAAACAGAAATTTATAGAAGATAGATAATATCGGTTTTAAATAAATTCCCTCTCCACCGGTTGGAATGATAAGAAATAACGCTGTCTTTTTTCTGCCAATGTCCCAGAGGTCAATTTCCTGCTGACTCATTAATGCTGCCAGTGGTGCTGTAGTCAGGTTTTTTAAAACAGCTGTCAGATTGGAAACCGCGTATTCATAATTTTTCTTTACTACCCCCCTCCATCTTTCGTATATAATGGGACTGATTTTTCCTGACTTAAAGGCAGTTCTAAACCTGTTATCCAGTTTTTCTTCCGGCCAGGAAGCAAGACTCATTAAAGACCGCATGTGCTGCTGCTTAACAGGAAAATCACCCTTCAACAGACCGATTAAGGCTTCCATTAGCTCTAATGCTTTAAGCATAAAATATGAATCGCTGCCGCTGGCTGCATTTTTGGAGAGTGTATCCACCATTTCTGAGATTTCTGCATCATCCCGGCACTCTATGATAGGATTCCACCTGTGGCTGTGCTCGGGTGTCATAAAATTTAAAATCCAAACATTTTCGTAACCCATTGTTTTCAGCCACCCGGCAAAGGTTTTAAAAAGCTCGCCTTTGGGATCGATCACAACTATGCTTTGACCATCAGATACTGCAGATATAATATTGCCGGAAACAAAACTAAAAGACTTACCGGAACCGGTTCCCCCGTATGCAATGGCGTGCGGGGCTGTTTTCGGTGTAGATTTAGGCATTTTTTCAAAATTAACTCTGACCATTTTTCCATCCAGTTCTCCAATTAAATTTCCACCGGGGAAGTTAACCTTGTTCCTCGTATTTTTCTCCGCCGGCACCGGTGGCCCAAATTCACAAAATTTTACTAAATCCTTAATGCCTGCCCAGCGTGAGGTACCAAATGCGGGGTTATCAACAACCTTTAAACCATGTACATATTTCGAATTGTTTTTCCTCCCCCCTTTCCATCTACTGGCCAAGATACCTAAACCGCATACCATCAGTACTAAGGCATTAAGCCACTGCCATAGAGACTTTACCCCAGGGTGTGTTAATTGGTCCGCCGGTTTTGTTAACCAGTTCCACCCCACCTGCAGGGGATGAGAAAAATACCACAACCACAGTTTATTGTGTGCTACATCCGTGAAGTTCTGGTCCAATACCGGTAACTGGCTAATGCCGGGTAACCCTGATGCACGGGAGTTGAATATTGCCGCTGCACCGGTTCCCAGAATCCATACATCGAAAAAATAAATAAGCGGCACAGTAACCGGTAAACCTCCCAGTAGCAGCGCTGCTTTTTTATGTTCCTGCACCCATTTTTTTATCATATCCCCCGGCTTTTTATCTAAGATTCCACCGATCTTAATAGATACTTTATCCTTTGGCAATTATTGCACCCCCGTATTCCCTGGGCGCCACAATTCGGACAGCTATCTCCTGCCCGACTCCTAAACGTTCCAGCACGTTTTTGTTGACGTATATAAATCCCATTTCTCCTTGCTCAATAATGTCTTCAGTGTATCTCACCTTCTTTGCTGTTTCTTTGTCCTGCACAAACTTCGCAGCATATCCACCAGGAGAAAAATAACTTTTATCCGGTGCCAGTTGAAGAATTATCTCACCCCCGATATTCATTTTCTCCAGCAATGGGATAGGCAAATATATTCGACCGATCCGGTCCATGTTTTCCTTGAAACATGCTTTACATTTGGTTGTTTTCTTTAATCGCAGTATAAATTCCATAATCGCCAAAATTTCTACCTCCTTGATCAGGTTTAATTGAGTTAAAAAAGCCCTAATTCATGTAAAGACTTTCCAGCAATCTTTTTTGTTTTTCACTGGCTGCAGCTGAGTTACCTTCTTTGATTTCGCTTGTTAAACCTTTGGCCGTATCCTCAGTTTTGATAGTTTCAATGACTGAAAAAAGAAGTCCCATAAAACTTTTCTTAACCTTACCCTGAGCTTCAAATTCCTTGGTTCTTTGAACAGCACGGCAGACTTGTTCCTTAGAGGCACCGGTTCGGTTAACAAGTTCGGCTAATAATTCTTCTGTATTACTGAAATGAAGTGGTAGCTCAGTATCTACTCTATAATCGATCTGGCTATTTGGTGGTTTTAAGTTTTCCTCGTCAGTCAATCCATCAGTAAATGTTTCTGCCGGATAGATTGATATTTTTTCTTTGTTAGTAATCTCTGTAGTAATCTCTGGTATTGCTTTTCGATTTTTTGCTGTTTGATTTTTTGTTTCAGAGTTTGGATTTTCTAAATTAGAAACTCCATTTTCTATTTTCGAAAATGCATTTTCAGATTTAGAAAATGGAGTTTCTGTTTTAAAAAAAGGTATTTTATAGTCCTGCAAAACGTAGCCTAAGTCCCATAAATCATTTTGAATTTTCAGTAAGTCTACCCTGTATTGCTTAGTTCTGTCCCATTTATGGAACGGATTTGTTCTTTCAAGCAACCAGCCTTTGTCAATTAATTCTTTTAAGTGTTTTCTCATGCTGCTTGCAGACATTTTTAACATAGTTTCTTCGGATAGTTCTTCAGCTGATTTATATATCCAGCCTTTGGTATACTCAATATTTATTTCTGTACCGGCCTGCTCAGCCCTGGATCTTTCCTCGGATATAAACTTATCAAAGTCCTGCACTCTCTCACTCCAGTAGATAAACTGGTTTAAAATAATGGCTTTAACTATGTCACCTGTAAGGGCTGTTAATTCCTCTTTAATCACTACCCTTTTGAGTTTTTTAGGTCTAATACTACAAGAATCTCTAACTTCCATAATTAAGCCTCCAAATGTAATATAAACAGGGCTATATACAAATTTTCTTAAGCAAAAAGAGAGAACGTTAAAATGCACGGTTCTCTCTTTTTGCTTAATTTTATTGATTTTTTCTATTCTTCACTGTTAGCTTTTGACTGTTCTTTCAGCCATTGTTCGGGATCCGTTGCGGTGCCATTAACATAAACTCCAAAGTGCAGGTGAGGGCCGGTGGAGTTACCCGTAGAACCAACAAAACCGAGGACCTGGCCCGCTTTAATAATATCGCCTTTATTAACCTCTATACCGGATCTCTTCTTAAACATTCCTATAACCACCTACCTCAATAATTGTGTTCTTAGCTCTGATATCTTTTTATTTAAATACTGCCCAGTTCTTCAACCAGGTAACTACCTCCGGTCGGGTGCAACTTTAAGTAAACAACCTGGGTAAGTTTACTGACACCCGGAGCAGACACAAGCACTTGTACACAGGCCTGCGTGGGGTTTTTCTCATTATTTACGCGCACTTCATTGACGGAATCAAGTTTCCATTCGAAAACAGGTTTAACATTAGCTCCCGGCATAACAAAATTAGTCAGCGGTTGACCGCTATAGTACATATTCATAAATTGGTTAATGAAGGTTACAAATTCAGCCGAAGCTAAAGTTTTACATTCATTGGACTGCTCTATAACGCCTCTGGGATAGTCAGGAGCTATGATTACCGGCCAACCGGCAACCACCGGTTGTTTGTTTACTAACTTCACCGGTACTTCTACGTAAAGCAAGAAATCTTGCCAGGATAATGCAGGCTGCTGTGAAAGATCCAATGATATGTTGCTTTGCAAACGCGCTAAATCTTCTCTTGTGACAGGAACAAGTGTTATCGGTACGCTGCCCGCATTAGTAACCGGAACTAACCGGTGGGTATGTAATAATACCCTGGCACTGTAACCATCATTATCTTTCAAATTTACTGACAGTACTGTTGCTGCCGTTACTTCCTGTATAGCACTGGGAGGAGGCAGAGTAGGAACTTTAGTCAAAAATAAGCCCGTTCGTTGGGCATAGTTGTCAGGGTTTCCATTCCACGTGGCCCACTCCACAGCAAAGGACCGGGCAGTATCTCTGACAAGGGTAATGATTTGCTCATTTTCTCCTGTTAATGCATTTGCGGCTATCCGCCCTGTTCTGTTGACTATATTTACACTTCGGATAGAGATAACGACTACAATTAAAAGCAGCAGCCACAATACCCCGCTGGCCAGCCAGCGGTATAATAATCGACGGTTCATAAAAACCTCCTTTACACCAACATTACATTTCTAAACACATTTCTCAAAATAAATATTTGATTGCATTTGTTCACTTTGCAGTATTACTGTATTACATAGCCGCGTGAAGTAAGCCTCAGTTTCCATATATCATCTTCTTTGCTCATCGGTATTTCAGAATCGTAAGTTGTCTCCTTTCCATCAGGTTTAGCTGTTATTTTCACCTTTACTACAGCTTTAGTGCCGTCTATTTGTTCTGAAATAACTTTTACGCTTGTCCACCTACTGATGTTATCAGGGTTTCCCCCCTTAGACATTAAAGTCAGAAAGGACGGTATATCTGTTTGGTACTCAACTGCCGTCTGTGAGGATACATACTGGGCCGCTTGTGTATAATTACCTTCTTGCATTTTTCCCCAAAACAATAAAAGGGTTTGACCGGGACTGTTTGAAGAAGAAGAATTATTACAACCGGTTAAACAAATTATTAAACAAGCAGCAAAAAATATAATACTCCTGGTTTTAATAATTACCAACTCCTGTCTATTTGTTTTTGCAATCCTACAGCATCACCTCCGAATTTTAAAATTAAGATTGATGAAATTCCCTTATGACAATATTTTTTGTCGGATAAATTCATCAAAAAATTTTTTGACTCATTATTTTTTAAAATCTTAAAGACCATTGATAAATCCAACTCCCTAAAGTAAAAAATTAATAATTATAATATTAATAAATAATTATTTTGGTTTATTTGACATAAATATACATTTAATTCCACCTGCATATAGATATATACCTAATTCAAGTTATTTTTTTATGGTTCACTTCAACAAATTTAGATAAAAATAAATTAAATATTTTAAACTCTTATACTAAGAAAAAAACCGGTTACATATTAAGTAACCGGCAAATGAGTTAACATATATTATTCAGAATAACTTCTTGTCTGCATTTTTGTCTGCACCCTGTCTGCATGCTGTCTGCATGGCTGTCTGCATAGTTCCGGGAACCCGCGAAAATCAAGGGATACGTAGGGAGCTATATAAACTATCTCAAAAAATCAAAAAACCCGTGAGCCCTTGTATTTCAAGGATTCACGGGTTTTAACTGGTCGGAGCGACACGACTTGAACGTGCGGCCTCTACCACCCCAAGGTAGCGCTCTAGCCAAACTGAGCTACGCCCCGATAAATATTGTTCAACTGACAGATTCTATTGTAACCATTTTGGTCGTAAAAGTCAAGAATAAAAATATTGATAAAATTTAAAACTTCAAACCATATTCCAAAGCACTGCTGTATATTCGCAGCCTGTTCAGCACTCTCTCAGCCTCTTCGGCCTGTAGAAGCACAGGTTGGTAATTATTCCGCCAGTTGACTGAAGAAAGAGAAGCCGGGATAATGTTTGGTGCAGCTAGGGTTAATTCACCCTCAGGACTGACAACAAATTTTTGTTGAAAGATAAAGGTATCCTTATCAGCAGGATTTTTGTTACCGCCAAAAACAAAGTTGCCCAGACTGTAAACAATATTTTTGCCGTTATAGTTTTCAATTCCCTGTATCACATGCGGGTGGTGGCCTAACACTAAATCAGCTCCACAATCTATAGAAAAACGCCCCAAATCCATCTGTGCATTGTTAGGATAATTTACCCCTTCATTACCCCAGTGAAAACTAACGACAACTATTTTTGCTTGTTCTTTAAGCCCCGCTATATCCTTGCTGACCCTGGTTTTGAAGGCGGCATTGTTTGACCAACCCTGGTATCCAAGCATGCCAACTTTCACGCCTTTAATATCTTTTACAAGCCTAATATCCTCTCCAAAGAACCCAATACCAGCTTGATTCAAATTCGCCATTGTATCCTGATAACCTTGTTCCAGGTAGTCCATGATATGATTATTAGCCAGGTTAACGGCATCTATTCCGTTGTTTACAAGCATATTGCGGTATTCGGGCTTGCCCGCGAATTTAAATTTTTTAACTGCCCTGTTCTTAGAATCAGTTAAGGTTGTTTCCAAGTTGGCAATAGTCAGGTCATCATTTAGAAATAGGCCTGCTACATTTTTATAAGGGTAGTCTATACCGTTATAATCAACTTCTTGAATAAATGAACCGGAGTAACCGAATGCAGTATCATAGCCTATTGTGTTATCACCAATGGAAGTAATAGTTATTTCAGTATTGCTTATTTCAGTTGCCTTATTATTGGCCATTTTCTCAGTATCGCTTATCTGTGCATTCTGAAGTGTGTTTTCTAAAATTGCATTCGATAAGACCAATGTCCCTGAACCGTCTATTGATGATACTGTCATAGCTAAAAAAAATTGCAAATATAACATTAACATAGTTACTCAACCCTTCAGATATTATTTACATATTTTATAATATAATCTATTAATTAGCAATCAAAAATAAACACTTAATTTATCAAATATTAAAATTTTTTAATTTAAAGCAGGATTTTTGTCGATTTCAGGGAAGTAGGTAATGTAATAATTTCAACCAGCTTATGAGGAGATGAGAATGTGGCAAATGTTTTAATCGTGGCTTGCAATAAGATCCGTGATATCAGTTGCATAGCCTGTTTGAAGTGTTTTAAAGCTGCTCAACTGAAGGAAGGTGAATTTGCACGGTATGACTCAGTACAAATAGCCGGTCTTAGCGGCTGCGGGGATTGTCCCGGATTGGTTATGCCCAAGGTCGGGTTGGTTATGGAAATGGCTGATTATCTTTTACAAGATGTAGATGCTATTCATCTGGCTACCTGTATGGTGAGAGCAAAAAATACCGCTGCTTGTCCCATTGATCTCAATGATATTAAAGCAAAATTAGAGGCCAAATACGGTAAACCGGTAGTTATCGGTACACATAACTATTAATAAATCCGCCTCTAAATAATAAAAGAAGCTCATTGATTATTTGACTGTAAATCAATGAGCTTCTTTTATTATTTAGCAGGAGTTACATTATCTATACTGCCGGTAATTTCAGTCCAGGAAAATTTCCTGTACACCAATGGCGGCAATTCTCCCTGGTTATAGGTTGCATCAAAAAGAAATACCGGTATTCCGGTAGAACTTATCTGAACGGCATTCTTCAGGCTATCTTCAATAAATAACTCCACGCAGGTATCCTTAACCTGGCCGCGTTTATCATGACTCCCGGTAAGCACAACATTGTCGAAACCAATATTGTGCCTGGCAAACCAGTTCAGCGTGTTTTGACGGTAGACAGGTGTGCGGGCTGATATTATATTAATCTCATATTTGTTAATTAACCTATTGATTGACGTAATTGCACCTGGCATAGGCCGAGCTTTTTCTATTAAAATAAGTTCTCTTTCCATAATAAATCTGTGCAGTTCCTGCCTGTTTATACCATATTTCTCCACAGGGTCAAAATTTATAAAATCTTGAACGGTATAGTTTTTAGCAAAGTATTTATTCAATTCCTCAATAATCACAGGCTGCGTATCGGCTATAACACCGTCAATATCTACACCTAACCTTCTTCTCAGTTTAATCAACTCCCATTTGCTTTAAACAATGACTTATCCATAGCTCTATCATAAGCATAACTTCCCAGCGTAAAAAAGAAGACCGTAAAGGTCTTCCTCTGGTTCTAATCCTGCGATGGTTTCTCCTTAATTTTTTTAAAACCGTCACCGAGAGACTTTAATATTTCGTCCAGTGAGAGGCCGTCCTTTTTCTGCTCAGAACCGAAATTTAAGGTACCGGTATTTGATAAGCTCTTTCCCGTAATATCTTCAATATAATGAAGAACCTTTTGATAGGCCAGTATCTGACCCGTATATACCGCTTTTTCCTGTTCCTGCTCGACACCGTGATTAATTTTTTCCTCAATTTCATTTAATTCGCGTTTTATAATGCGAGATAATATATTTATCATGAAATATCTCCTTTCAATTATCAATTTCTTTATTTTATCATGGTAAAAGTAACCGGTAAACTGCCATAGGATAAAATTCCTGTTACTATTAGACCGGTTCTAATATATAATATCAAATTGTTCTAACAATTTTCCAACTTTTATCCAGCTTCTCTAATTCATAGTTTACTATGACCGGTTGATTATTGCCACTCCAAGTTTCTTTGAGTTTAATTACAGCATGAGTAGGGTCTTCCATATAGGCATTTTCCGCACTGGCCTGCAACAGCTTTTTGTTAAGATAATTTTTCTTAGCTTTTGTATTGTTAAAAGTATTTTTAACCCAGTTAAAGCTTTCTCCACCGGCTTTTAAATACGGGCTAAGCCGCTCTATATTATTATCCAAATAGGTTTTAGACAGCTCTCCGTAGTATTGTTCAATGACACCGGCCAAACTTTCTTTCAGTTCCTCTGTAGCCGGCATATATTCGGTACTGGCCCTAAGATTAACCGGCATTTCAAAGATAAGCTTTTGCGCACCCTCTAATTGCATGAAAGCCGTGTGAGAATAACCGGTAAATGCAAGATAAGTTATAGGATTCTTACCGTCACTGGTGCCTAATTCTATACTCCCGCTTTTTAGCACCGCACCCTTGGTTTTGGTGAAGATGCTTATTTGATCAATAAAAGGGGTGGCATCAAGGCACCAGTCGGTTAACACCCTGTTTCCTTTGTTAATCATCTTAATACTGTATTCTTTAGTATTGGCTTCTCTTATGGTTTTTATAATAAATTTATCTTTTGCCTTTTTAACTGTAATTATTTCTTTTACAGCACCCTGGTTTTGTTGAACTTTTACAAAAGCTTCTTCTGTCAACATAGGGCCTCTAGCTTCAAGAAACCTATAGGCTTCACGGTAGTTCCCCGCCTGCATGGCCTTATTGAAATTAGTTATAGCTATGTCCGGCGTGAAAGAAGTAATCAGTTTACTTGTGATAAAAAACAGTGCTCCTAAGACCAGAACTATAGTTATCAGTATTGCTGTAAAGATAAGCTTTCGTTTGAACTTCTTCTGGCGAATCTTACGTGCCTGCATTCTGGTCAGACCGTTTATTGGCTGTTCAACCATTTTCCTCACCCGCAAAATTATTCCTCAGATAAATTGCAACATGCTCTTTATCTTTGGTTAAGTAATTTCTGTAACCAGGCTTTTAGCGTCCTCTAAGGTCACGTTATAGACTGCATCAGCAGCATCCGTTAAATGAGTGTTATGGGTAACCATGATTACTTGTCTGCCGGTATCCGATACTACTTTTAAAAACCTTGCCAGATTGGGAGCAAACTGTTCTGACAGGTGTTTGCCCGGTTCATCCATTAAAAGAGGTCCGGGTACAGCCGGGCGGGCCGCATGCAGCAAGGAGATGCGCAAAGCCAGTGAGATAACATCTACGACACCGCCGCCCCTTGAATCCTGGGGTGTATTCCTAACTTCAAAGCCGCCGTAGTTTGAAACCACGTAAAAATCTGCTTCGGGCTGGCCGCGTCTCTCGGTCAATTCCACTTTAAAGGACAGTTCCGGGCCAAAGGTGAATTGCAAAGCGTGTGTTACCATAGCTTCAATCTGGCGACGGGCCAATTCGCGGGCGTAGCCTGCTGACTCTTGCAGCAGAAGTTTTACCTGCTGCAACAAATCAATTTTATTCTGTATTTCTTTCTCTCTCGCCAGCAGCTTCGCTTTTTCTTCCAGCATAACTTCCATCCTGGTCTTTTTGCTGGTATAGTATCTTTCCAGTTCTTTAATCCCGCCATGCAAATCTTTCATACCCATATGCTCACCGGCCTCATTGCTTGAATTTAGACAACAGATCCCAGGGGATGATGGCTTCAATTTCAGCAATCATTTCTGCAATTTGTTTTTCCAGCCTAGCAATTTCATCTTCCAATTTCTCCGGGTCAACCTCATATTTGCTTCTTAATTCTTTAACCAGTTCCTGTTCTTGCGCTTCCAGTCCCTCCAGTTTGGTTAAAGCCTTTACTCTCAGATCTTTGGCTTTCTCCAGCCCGTCTTTTAACCGGGTTAACTTTTCCGTATAATCAACAGTCACGCTGCTGCCCCCTTATTTTAATTCCGAGACAATATGCTCAATAGTAAACTGGTCCAACTTACTGAAACAGGTGGGACACTGGCCTAATTCTTTCAGCTGAGTGCTGTATTCCTCAATAGCTAAGAGTATTTCGGCCTCTCTTTGCTGCAAAAACTCATGGCCCTTTTTAATCCTTTCCCTTAGCTTTTGGTTCTGAAGCAGGTAGTTTTTTAGCTGAGACAACTTATTCGTTAGTTCTGATATCTGCTCATACTGCTTTTGAATTGCCGACAGGCGATCTGTCCGGTTTACAAAAATATTTTCTGCTGTTATTTCCTGTTTGAGTTCAGACAACAGGCGTTTTATATTAACCATAGCTATATATTTCTGCTCAATCTTGCTGACCAGATCACGCTTAACAAATGCCAGTTTAAGGTTATCGGTTTGGTTCATTACGGCCAGATATTCTTTTTGCCGGCTTTTTAAATCTTTTAATTTCTTTTTTACAGTATCCAAACTGCTATAGACATTAACGCTGTCCTCCAGCAATTGCCGGCGTTTTATTGCGGCCGGCACCGGCTCGGTTTGCCGGACAGTTTCTGCAAGAAGCCGCCTGGCAGGTTTTATCCTGTTAAGCTTGCCGTAATAAACAGCCAAATCAGCTTTAGTCAACGATATTTTGCTTAAAAGCTCAAATTGCTCTTGACCCTGTTCTATCCTGGCTGTAGCTTCTATCATTATACGAACTGCTCGCAATTGGTCCGTTGTTGTGTTTAATTTCCGGCAGATCGCTGAAAGTTCTTGTTTTTTACCGGTTAAGTTTTCAGCAGTTTGACAGAGCATGGAAGCCCGTTCTAACCGATCGAGTTTTTCGGCAGTCAAAGCAAGCTGCTCCTTCTCGTTATACAGCAAATTCAGTTTAGACTGCACCTGCAGCAGCATGTTTCTTCGTTCCGTAAGTTTATTCATATTTTCCATTAGCCGGCCGGCTTTTTTCAGCCTGGCTTCAATATCCGGCAAATCCTCAAATTCCGCCAGCTTTTGCTCCAACTCACTTAAACGGCTTTCTATCTGCGCGCTTTCTTTGCTTAGTTTGCTAATATCCTGCGCGGCATCTCTGATAGCCGCGTCAATCAGGTGAACTCTATATAAGCGGCCTATGGCCTTAGCTTTCAAAGAACCGGGAGAAGTCAACAAAAAAGGCCCGTCTAACTGGGGAGCAATATTCAAAGACACCTCCAGGTCATTGTCCAGTTTCGCTTTGGTTACGCCGTGGGCGGCAATAACTTCCTGCGGTATTTCATTTCTGAAACCTTCAAAGGTTTCCTCCCTGCCGTCGGCATATCTTACAATATAACGGTTCCTGGTTGGCGTACGTTCTCTCGTTACGACAACTCCTTCATCTGTCTCCACTGAAACCCGGCAGGACCTGGTGCCTGCCCGGATAAACTCCGTACCGCTCGGTTCATTTTCAAAAACCCAACGCAGGGCTCTGATTATAGCTGATTTGCCCCTGTCAGACTCGCCCACAATGATAGTCAGACCGGGCGGCAATTCAATTTCCGTGCTGGCATGTGATTGAAAATTTTCCAGACTGATTTTTTTAATAAACAAGCTTATACCACCTACCCCAAAAAACTCTTAGCTTAAAGTCTCCTGAACTGCGGCCAGGCGTTTTAAGGCTTCCTCTCTCACCTCATCCGGCAGCTTTTTACTGACGGCTATATTGTTGACAATATCGTTAATGTCAGAGATTTCATATTCTCCCGCGGCTTTAATGCTTTGCACAAAAGCGGCCAGTTTTTCTTCCTGAAAAACCTTAGCATCTATGTGTGATCTGTCCAACACCTGTTCGCCAGGCAGGGCAGATTGTAAAGGTATCTTGCTGTATTTGGCTGCAGCAGAGGAAAAGTCCAGCAAAACAACTTGAGGCCTGCGGCTAATCTCTTCCGGCATCGCGCTGAGCCTGACCATGGCGCCGGGATTAATAAAATAGCGCTCGTTTATTTTGGTATCAGCAAAGCCCAGATGTGCATGACCGCACAATGTAAAGTCAGCCTGGGTATGAGGGGCTATATGCTCAATCAAAGTATACAAAGCTCCCGGGAATATATTTTTTTGCAAAAGCATGCCGTGCACCATATGAACGGCCAAATCACAGTCTTTCTTGTCTGTCAGGTAACCCCGGCGGGGTTCTTCCCTGTCCAGCTCGGCATGAAAATGCTGCCCTGTCAATTGAACTGTTAAATTAGGTGATTTGAAGTAAAGCCTTTCTCCCGGCTGCAGCAGTTTAAGCAAGCCCAGCCTGGCCAGAAAGCCCAGCATAGTACGGCCCAGTGTTGCCGGGTTGTAAGCAAAAAGATCGTGGTTGCCGGCTACAGCAATCACCGGCGCGCGGCATTGCTTTAATATATCGGTAAAAATACCCGTAACAGCCAGGGTTGGATTAGGTGTGTCAAACAAATCACCCCCGTGCAGCAGGGCTGCAACTTCCAGCCGGTTGGCCAGTTGGACAACCTCACTGAGTTTTCGAGCCAGTGTTTCCGGAAAATTGTCCAGCCGTCCCTGCGGGCTGTTGCCCCTGATATGGGTATCAGTCATGTAGAGAAACTTCATTAACCAACACGTCCTTATTTATTGTAGAGCAAATACTTA
This sequence comes from Desulfofarcimen acetoxidans DSM 771, assembly GCF_000024205.1. Taxonomy (NCBI): domain Bacteria; kingdom Bacillati; phylum Bacillota; class Clostridia; order Eubacteriales; family Peptococcaceae; genus Desulfofarcimen; species Desulfofarcimen acetoxidans. Next base: position 1,425,090 of record NC_013216.1, on the reverse strand, counting down.
TTGCCGAATAGTGCCTTTTCCTTTAATATTTTACCTTCCGCCACGTACTTCTCCATTAAGGCAAACATCTCTTGAGCCGTAATATTTTTACCCAGTTTTTTCTCCAGTAAGGGTAGAAAAATATGCTCACCACCTTCTTCGATAGGGAGCAATTCGCGTACAGCCGACCATAAGGTTTGCTCATGATCGCTAAAATACTCGGCCAGCTCGTCAAACGGATTGATCCCATGCGGGCTTACCGTAGAAGCACACCTGAACCTGATGGGGATGGCCCGGCCGGTAATGGCGGAGGAAATGAAGGCATTGCCCGAGTTCAGATAAGGCAGCCGCCGGCTCTCCTCCGGGCCCAAATCAGTTTCTTCCTTAATCACATCTATATCATGGGAGCGCACGGTACGAAAGATAATTTTGGTATTCAACTGAGCAGTCACCGTGTCATCCAGCAGAGCCGGCCTCTGTGTGGCCAGGCAAATATTAACCCCGTATTTGCGGCCTTCCTGGGCTATAGTTTTAATCACCCGTTTGGAAAGAGTGTCCCGGTCACCTTTCATGGCAAAAGAGTGAGCTTCGTCCGTATATATGACAAAAGGCGGAAACCAGTCGCCTGACTCCCCTTTCTGGCAGGCATCGCGGTAATCTCTGCGTTTTTTATAAAGACGGTCAAAGACATAGGCACCGTAAATCTGTAAGAGTTTCAGCGGGCCTCTCAGCACAGCTGTTTTACCGGCCATCAGGGCGTCCTCAATCGGTCTGGTATTAGAGGCAAAAAGACCCTCATGGAAGAGGTTGTTTAATCTCCAGGCAATACCTCTTACTGTGGCCAGGTGGCCGACCCGGTCTTTTATTTTTAGCATGGCCTCATATATTTTCCGTTCCGCGCCTGCCAATCCCTCAGGTTCGGTTCCCTCCAGCGCCAGCATCATATATTTGATCTTTGAATTGAAAGAAGTGTAAGAATCCTTCCTGCTGTGCAAAACCCCTACAGCGTTGTCCATTGCCTCCGTAAGCTGCTCTCCCGCTCCCAGCAAACCTTTTAAGGCACCCGTATCCAGGTCCTCAAAGTTGACACCGACCTCACGGCCTACGGAAAACAGTAAAAACCTGTCACGGTAATTATAACATTGTTCCGGCTTCAGACCAGGAAAATCTCTGGAAAAATCCATTTCATAATGAGGGTCTAAAACCAGGCCGGGAACAGGCTTTTTCATAAATTCCTCAATTACTACCCGGAGCCCAAAGGATTTACCCGAACCCGACCCGCCGAAAATACCGATATGAGGATATTCATTCATAGCCTTATAATTAAATACGAAAGGCACCGATTTCTGCAAGGCAACCCTGTTTCCTTCATACATGGCCAGGACCTTTTGCAGTTCTCCCGGCATTGTGGAAAAAAGACTGCCCGTGCCCCTAATTTCTCCCAAAGTCAGTCCTTGCTGCGGTTTCACTTGAAGCAATAAATCACTGACTTCACCGAAGTCAGGCAGCCTGACTTTGGAACCGACGCTTACAGGCGTGCTGATTTCACCGATAATCCTCAGCTTGGCCAGGTTTATTTCCTCTTTATCTATTTCATAGCCCACTGCTTTTAAAGCAAGGATTACCTTCTCATCGACAATAGCATTATGTTCGGTGGACAGGGGAATATACCTGTTAAAGGACTGAGTCTCCACCACTTCGCCGCAGGGGTTGCTCCTCTCACTGTCTTCAATCAGTAAAATTTCATTTATCTCAAACTTTCTATCACGTGAGGCGACAAATATCTCCTGCTGAGTTGTTACACCTACAACCTGCATCTTCTCACCTGCCTGCTTAAAAATCTCGTCGTTTCCTGTTAGCTATCAAGTATTTTTCCCTGATATCAGAATCCAGGCATACCTCTGCCAGCATCTCCATTTCCTTATGGGAGATTTTAATTTCTGCATCAACGATATCCAGCAGCAGTGGTATGCCCCGTGAGCCGGAAGGGGTAATCGCATAGAGGTAGTTCATGATTTGTTCTGCCTGTCCCTGCTGCTCGTCCAGAAAATCACAGGCTACAGCCTGAGGAGATTGAGAAAAACGAGCAAAAGCAGTATAATAACCCCGCTTTTTTATTACATTCCCAAAGTCAGGCAAAAAAGCCTCGCCCGGCTGCAGCAGGCCAAATAATAGTTCCCGGTCATAAACCTGCGGATTGCTGCCGGATAAACCCAGGGCGGTTGCCAGACCGAAGGATTTTGCTTCCTCTATGACTCCAACTGTCAGCACTCCGCCGGCCAAGGCCAGCTTTTGGTATTCCTGCCAGGCAGCAAAAGCATATCTTTCAAACCTGGCAAAACCCCCGTCAAATAATATTAAAAATGGGTGATAGGTTTGTACAGCCCGGATGGCCGCGGCTAATTCCAACTCAGTCAGGACAAGATCCTTTTTTTGCATTACTGCTTGCTCGGGCAATGTCTGCAATTCTTCCGCCAGATTAGAAAGCTGCAGGTAATGCTCAGGCACCAGGGGAGAAAATATTTCTGCCAGCACCTCATTTTTGCTGTCTGAGATCATGGCTTGGGCTTGCAACAAATATATTATGTAGGGAAAAACTGAGCCAACGGAATTTACGGAGCCATCAACCGCGGCCACGGGGCGGCCACCTGTCCATTTTACTATTTCTTCAGCGTTAAGATTGCTCAGTTCTTTTAAATTACCCAGGTTATCGGCCAGCTTTTGGCGCAGCTCAGTTTTTGACAAAAAACCGGTGAAGCGGTTTTTAAGCTCAACATTTATCTTTTTCAGTTCTTCGTTAAGCTTAGTTGCAATCAAAAATATCCTCTCCCGGATAAAAGATATAAAATTAAAAGCTGCTACTTGTAAGTAACAGCTTTACGGCTTTTAAATGGAGCGGAAGACGAGATTCGAACTCGCGACCCTCGCCTTGGCAAGGCGATGCTCTACCACTGAGCTACTTCCGCGTGTGTATGTATGGCGGAGCTGACGGGGGTCGAACCCGCGATCTCCGGCGTGACAGGCCGGCATGTTAGGCCACTACACCACAGCTCCAACTATTATATTCCTTGCGTTTTTTAGTATATAAAAAAAATGAGTTCCTGTCAACAGTTTTAAAAAGTTAAATGACTAAAAATTATACTAACCGAAGCAAATCAAGGGCTAAACCAAGTCTTTAGACGAAACCCCGGTTTAGCCTCAAGATTCTTCTAAAAAAAATACACCAGACCCAGAGTTGCCAGGTGAAGCAACTGGTCCACGACATCTACTTTGGTTAATCCACCTAAACTGCCCGGAGTAGGCTTAAAAAAAGATTTCAGCCAATCAATAATAAAATGAGTAATATAAAGGAAAAGCATTTTCCAGAATGCAAAAATCTTTAAATATAGCAGCACAAAACAGATCATGGCAGTCCACAGAAACACGTGCAAGCCCAGTGCCCAAAGATGTTTTCTCTTTAATTTGGAAAGCCTGTTCATCTGCAGCAAAACATCACCCGCAACGTGACCGGCAAATATTAGCGATAAATGAAATAATATTGTTAACGCGGCATGGGCAGCCTCATTGCTGCCGGTTATTATTTCCACGTGTACACCTCTAACTCCTTACCACGATTTCCTGTTTGTTCTATCTCTCTAACCTGTTCAAAGTGTTTATTAAGTATTTGCTCCAAATTCTTTTGCAGTACTTCTTCTTCGTCCAACAGGCCGGTATTAGCAAATAAAGGCACTAACTCCCTGTAGACCAAGTCAGTGGTAACCTTTTTCTGCCCGGTCAACAGTTCTCTTGTTTTGCTGAGAACTGTTGCCTCAAAATTAAGCCCGGCCGGTTTAAATATATTTTTTGAAGGTGATTTAATAAAATTCAGGATAAAGTCTCCGGTGATTCTTTTTTTATGGTAAAGTCCCTGGGATGAAGACAGTTTGGCCTGAGGCTGGTGTACCAGGTTAACCATCGTAAAACCTGCTTCCCGCACACTGTAAAGCAGGGCCCTCCAGGTACGCAAATCCTTATTATGAAAGGTTATAGACATGTAAGAACCGTTTTTAAGTTTTTTATATATTTCCGAAAAAGCAGCCAACAGCATTTGGCGGTAGTTTTCCAGGGATTTATTGTACGTCTCATTTTTGCTGACAACAATCTCCTCCCGGTAATTCAAGGAAAAACCTAACCAGGCTGCCCAGAGTGCGCTCATCTCCAGGTAAGGTACTGAACCGCCATAAGGCGGATCGGTAAAAATATAGTCCACACTGTTATCAGCCAGTTGCGGCAAGTCGGAAGAACTCTGCTGAAGCAGGCAATAATCAGTTGAGCTTATTAATTTATTGGTTTCAGTCTTGCCTCGTAAAACACGCTTATATTTATTGGAAAAGTAATGCCAAACATTTAACTCCTGGGAACCTTTATCAAGCGGAACCCAGTATCCCATTACCTTCCACCCGGGGCCCTGTCCCCTGGCATGCAATATCATTTTAGATGCTTGCACTAAAGAAGCGGAAAAAATAAATCGCATAAGCTCTCTGACATCTTCGGAGACTATTTCTTCGATATATTTTTTTAAAATGGCCAGCACCAAAAGATTGCGCCTGGTAAACAAATCTATGACCCGGTAACCGGGAGCGTTAATCTGACTATTTTGGGGTAATTCCCCTGTAGGCAGCAAAATATCATAAACATTAACCAGTTCGGCAAAATCTCTCTCAGTAGCTTCCAACAACTCCTGATCGGCAGTGGAAAAAGCTTTGGTTAAGGACTTTCTCCCGGAGCTGCAGCTGCATTTATAACTTACTTCTCTGGGTTCTCCGTTAAACCATTGATAGGAAACAGCAATGGCAGGTTTTCCGCAGTGTATGCAGATGGTCGAATAAAACTTGTTAATAACCGGAGCAATATGACCGGACAATAATGTATAGTTTTCTTGCAGTTCAGACAGTGAAACAGGCACAATTGTATTTGTGGCAATAAAATGTGCTACCGGGTTTATATCAACCCCGCATACTCGACGTTTTAGCTTAAGTGCTTCTATTACTGTTACTCCGCTTCCCATAAAAGGATCCAGCACTAAATCGCCCGGCCCGGTGAAATGTTTGATATACGCGTTAACCAGATTATGGGGCTTCCTGGCCCAATACTTATGCATCAAGTAATGAGCCGGGTGAGTCTGGGCTTCAATTGGATAGTCTATAGGTCTAAGAGGCATGTTTTTACCCTAAGAAAGCTCTCTGCGGTCTACTATACGCTTAGCCTTACCTTCACTTCTGGGTATTGTATGAGGCTCTACCAGCTTGATGCGGGCGGAAATACCCAATACAGATAAAATTTTATGTCTCAGCCTGTGTTCTAAATCTTCCAAAAATCTTACCCTGTCTGAGAACATGCTGCTGGAAAGTTCGACCCACACCTCCAGATTATCCAGACTGCCTTTTCTGTCCACTACCAATTGATAATGAGGCTCTGTTTCCCCAAATTCAAGCAGAACGCTTTCAATTTGAGAAGGAAACACATTAACACCTCTGATAATCAGCATATCATCAGTCCGGCCGGTGATTCTCTCAATACGGGCATGTGTACGGCCACAGGCGCATTGTTCGCGTCTAATCACAGAAATATCCCTAGTGCGGTAGCGAATAATGGGCAGGGCCTCTTTGGTCAAAGTGGTAAATACCAACTCACCCCTTTCCCCGTCAGGCACTTGCTTTCCTGTTTCCGGATCTACGATTTCTACAATGAAGTGATCTTCAAAAATATGCAGGCCATCTTTCACAGCACATTCACAGCCCACTCCCGGTCCCAGCACTTCACTTAATCCATAAATATCCAGAGCCATAATACCATATAATTCCTCCAATTGGTTGCGCATCTGATTTGTCCAGGGTTCCGCACCGAAAACACCGGCTTTCAGGGGCAGAGTTTTTAAATCAATACCGGCTTCACAGGCAGCCTCTGCCAGGTGCAGTGCATAGCTTGGTGTACAGGTCAAGATGGTAGTTTTAAAATCCTGCATAATCATGAGCTGTCTGGAGCTATTGCCGCCTGAAATAGGAACTATAGTGGCCCCGATACGCTCAGTACCGTAATGTACGCCCAGTCCCCCGGTAAAAAATCCATAGCCATAAGCATTCTGCACCAGGTCTGTCCTGGTAGCTCCTGCCATGGTTAAAGCCCGTGCCACCAAATCCGCCCAGATGGTTAGATCATTTTTTGTGTAACCGACAACGGTAGGTTTGCCTGTTGTCCCTGAGGATGCATGTACTCTTACAACGTCCTGCATAGGAACAGCAAACATGCCAAAGGGGTAATTATCGCGCAAATCCTGCTTAGTGGTAAAAGGCAGGTATTTTAAATCTTCCATAGATTTGATATCGGCCGGTTTTATGCCAGTCTGATCAAAAGACTGTTTGTAAAAAGGAACATTCTCATACAGCCTGACTGCCAGGTTCTTTAACCTTTCCAATTGAAGGGCCGCCAGCTCTTCCCCGGACATTGTCTCGTTTTTTTGATCCCAATACTTCATCTCACTACACTCCCTGGTAAATATATTCTCTATTTATTTTTTATCCTTTACATAGACCAACCCATCAACTACAGCTATTTGCTCACCTGACTCATCTCTAACCGTGACTCTGTACAGGGCTGTACGGTAGGTTCGGTTAATTTCCTCCGCGGTTGCAGTTATTGTCTGTCCGGGAACAGTCTTCTTGATGAAATTCATACTGAAATTTAAAGCAACAGCCGGCCTGCCGTAAGAGTTGCTGGCTATACCTAAAGCAGTATCAGCCAGAGTCAATACAATTCCTCCATGGGTAATACCGTGAAAATTGACCATATGTTCTTTTATTTCCAGGCTCACACTCGCATAACCGGGTTTTATTTCAAGAAATTCAATACCTAAATGTTTAGGGAAAAGATCTCCGGAAATAATTTTGTTTTTAAACTGTTCTATATTATCAATATTTGACAAAATAATTCACTCCTTTCAACTTCTAAATAACACTAATCTTGCTCATGGAACATAAATTTGCACTTGCAGCAAACATTGACTTAACCGCAAATTTATCATAAGCATAATTTCCCAGAGTACAAAAAAATCCCGTAGTATAAACTACGGGACGAAAGTTCTGTCTTTCGCGGTACCACCCATATTAATCTGCGTCTTAGATCCGGCAGACAACTCTATAAGTAACCGAAAAAAATATTTCCGATACCATCTTCTTTTAACGGTGAAAGTTTCCGATCAGGCCTACTTGCAGGTGTTTCAGCCTGATAACTCAGGAGCGAACTTCAAACGGTGAATGCTTAGGGCTGCTTACAGTCACGGCTAACCCCTCCCTGAAAGATCGAAAACCGTCCTACTTTTCTCCATCATAGTTTTTATGATATTTTTTATCTTTTGAGATATGTTAACATTTCATTAGATTCGCGTCAATATTTTTTTGTTCTTCCCTTCTTAATCGCAGCCACAGCGGTTGGTGAGAGATTGCCCCCATTCATCTGACTGCAAAATACGGGAAACAAACTCATCACAGGGTCTCGAATCGCAATCAATTGATTGGTTTAATTTTTCGCAAAACGCAGTATTAAAGGAGTACCACTTTTTAAAATACTTACAGTCTTTGCAGTGCAAAAATATGACCTCCCTAATTTTTCTTACTTAAAAACAACACAGCACAGGTTGAATTATCTCCATACATTATATTCTATATTTTAAGTATGTGTTAAATTATTAATTCTATGTTAAATTAAAAATACCTTTCTAAAAACACAAGAAATTCGCATTAAGTGAATTTCTTGTAGCCACAGACACTCGTGCTATTTCCCAGAGCATAAAAAAATACCACCCTGCGGTGGTTACAAATATTAAGCTCATAGATTACCTCTATCCTCTTTATCAGCCAGTCTGACTACTACTGAAGCAATAACCCGGCGTTCCTGACTGCCGGCTTCATCCCACATTTCTTTCAAAAGACACTGTTCCCGGTTAGCGGGATCAACATTTTTAGATAAAAAGTTTCCCACATGATAAGCAGCACTGTCAATAGTATCTTCTGATGCGCCAATTGATTCAACGGCATCAACAGCTCTGCCCAACATTTTTTTCCATCCGTTCCAAGACACATCTATTTCCATTCTGCTTCACCTCCTTAAAGGTAGCTTTTTCTTCTAACTTGTTCCTTATACAAGCAATCCGGAGGTTACAGCAAAAAATATTTGGTTATATATATAGTTCAAAACGATAGCCTACACCCCAAACTGTTTTAATATATCTGGGTTTATTGGGGTTTACTTCAATTTTTTTTCTGAGCCTTCTAATATGTACTGTTACTGTATTATCATCACCTGCGCTATCGGCTTCCCATATGGTGGTTAGCAGGTTGTTTCTGGTAAAAATTTGATTAGGGTGAGATGCCATTAACCAGAGAAGCTCGAATTCACGAGAAGTCAAACGCACGTTCTTTTCATTGACAGTTACTTTTCTCGTTACCGCACATATTTCAAAGTCAGGATAAACTATCTTCTTAGTAATGTTTATATCCGACAAATGTGGGGTCAGGTTTATTCTTTCCGCACTCATAGCTATCATTAAGTTTTCTTTAGGACTGCCGGTATTAACTGGACTAACAATATTTTTAACGTTTCTGCCGCTCAATTTTTGATTTAAGATATTAATTTCACCGGTCAATGTGGTTATTCTATCTATATATTCTATTTTTGTTGAGTTTTCATTAGCCAGCAACAGATAGTACTCTGTTAGTTTTATTACAGTAATCTCCAGGTAGCTAAGATTTCCGGCAAAAGAAAAAAACATCTCCCAGTTAAAAACACAAGTTTTTTCCTCCAGTTTTTTAAACAATTCCAAAAATCTTCTATTATCATAAACTATATAGTTAATTAAGTAGTTGTCTACCCAGTTGGGAAATACCTTCTCAGCTTTTTTGCTAACAGTCAGAATTTTACCTAATTTATCAGTTACTACAGCAATGCAATCCTCTAAATCATAAATTATTTTCATTAAGTCAATTTGTACAAGGAGAGATTTATTGAACATAGCTGATCTTCCTCCTTTCTCTATTATTGAACACAGAGATCTACTTCACTGAATATTCCTACAATTTGGCTTTATGCCTGCTTAGTTTATAATTTGACATTGTTTTCAATATTCCTTTGTTATTCATTCAATTTTGCAATAATTTTTATAATATTTGTATTTGGAACCGTAACTAATATAAACAAGATTTATAGGAAAGTAATCTTGCCCGGCAGCATATATTTTCTTGTAAATCTTAAATAAAGAAGGTGACTAAAGAATTGCCAAGTGATGATGAGCAAGAACAGCTAACCAAAAGGAAAGATGAACCAACGAATAATCGTGAGGAAATTAAATCATCCGAGCATAAAAAATCTCTAATATTTAAAGTTAAGCCTGTAGTATTGCTGCTGATTATAATTTGCTTGACCATGCTTCTGGCCGGAATTCTTATAACAAATAATCCGAAGTACAAGTACATTAAAACAATTTCTGATAAGCCTTTGGCTATTGACCAGGCAGAAATTTTTGGTCACATGGATATTGAAAAATATAATTTAAATTTGGCTGCTTCATATATAAAAGGAAAATATATGATGAAAGCGCCGGATATAAGCGGCACTAAAATTTTCTATAACGGAAAGTTAAGCTTTAAACCCCGTAAAATGACTGTTGATTTGTCTATTGACTATTTGCATCACCGGTACAGGTTAAAAGCTTATCTGACAGGCGATCAACTTATATTAAACACTCTTGGTTTTTTAGAATTATATCAAGTAATAGTACCTGAAAAACAAAAGCCTAAACTGCCTGAGTACATATATACAGACGAGGAAACCAAAGATTATATACATATATTGTGGAACAGACTGGAGAACACTTTTAATAATCCCAACAAAACCGGGCAGCAGGCTGCTGTTGAACAGTTAACAGAGTTTATCTTAAAATCTGTACCGCAAAAATACTTTTCACAAGACAGTGAAGGATGGTTTAGCCTGAGTTTTACCCAACCAGGTTTAAAGGAAATTAGCCTCAGCCTGGTTGAAAAAGTTTGGAACAACAGTAGGACATTTGCCGGATTAATCAGTCAGACAACATTTGACGGCAATTCAATGGAGAACAAGAGAATTGAAAAGGAGATAATAGAAGTTATTAGCAATAATAATCTCAGTGATGTAAAAACAAATATTAACCAGGCCTGGTTAAGCTTTAATCAGGTAATTAATCTTAATAAATTTTCTCTTTCTATAAAAAATAACCCCCCTGAATATAATACTATTTTAGATTTTGATTGCGGTATTGAGAAAAGCCCTGTTTTTCCCAACGGAGGAAGTATAATTTTTAAAGGAGCGAGTACAACTGTTGTCAAAAAGCTGGATATAAGTTTGCCTGATATTAATGAACAAAATAGTATTAATATTAAAGATATAAAACTTTGAGCGGAACCCGGTTCAGGTAACCGGGTTTCCAAAATCACTGCTGTAATTATCCGCATTCTGTGTAACCTTTTTAACGTAATGAATTGTTTCTCTAAAAGGAGGTATTCCCCCGTATTTATCCACATTACCGGGACCGGCATTGTACGCGGCTAAAGCCAGAGCCTGATCACCATTATAGCGGTTAAGCATCTGGCTTAGATATTTAGCCCCACCCTCTATCGCCTCTTCCGGCTTAAGCGGGTTTACACCCAGTGAGCGGGCTGTAGAAGGCATCAACTGGGTCAAACCAAGGGCACCTGCACGTGAACGGGCAGCCTCATCAAAATCCGACTCCGCTTTAATCAACCCCTTGAGAAGAGCCGGGTTAATTTTATATTTGCCTGCTGCAACCACAATCAAAGAGTCATACCTTTTGTCGGAGGGTAAATATTCCTGTGGAACAGCAAGATCAGATGTTGCTTTTACACAGTCCGGTTTTATATTATTTTCTGCCTGTGCTGTCTGCTCAAAGGGCAAACGATCCACAGTTACAGAGCGGTTTAAGGAGCAATTATTGGGTGATGTTAACGTTCCATAATTTAAAACACTGTTTAGATCTGCTTTTTCAAGCATAGCCCTGGCCAGCATAATTTCAAAATCCTTTTTATTCGCCTGGGAATCAACAGAAGAGGAGTTATTTAAGGCCTGATTCATAGCATCCAGGCTAAGCAATTTCATCAATATGCCAATATATATAACAATACCCCCCTATATGAAGAATGCTAACTTAATGTTAATTTCTATATAAATATACTTTCTCCTTCTTAGTTCGAGAAAATAAAGGACTTTAAAATTAAAACTCAACAGGAATAAATAAGCTCCTGATCATCGCCATCATTATCTCATCACTCATATTCTGCAGTTCAATTGCCTTATGCGGGCACTCTACAGTACATATTCCACAACCCTTACACTGCACCGGGTCAATAAACACCTTGTTATTAATCACTCTGGGTATGCCGTAAGGACAGACACGGGTGCAGGTTAAACAGGCAGCACATTTGCCGTTATTCACAGCAACAGGCCCGGCAGACTGCAGGTAATCCTTATATAAGATAGTACAGGACCGGCCGACTGCCGCTTTGGCCTGAACAATACTCTCCTCAATTGATTTAGGCGCATGAGCCAGACCGCAAACAAAAACACCGTTTGTATTAAAATCAATAGGCCTTAATTTCATATGAGCTTCCTTAAAAAACCCGTTATCCTCCAGGGGCAAGCTAAAAATACGGGCCAGCTTGGGATTTTCCGCTGAAGCGGCCACACCGGTAGCGAGGCTGATTATATCAGCCTCAATTTCCATTTTCTGTCCTAAAATGTGATCGTCTATATAAACTTTCAGATTTTCTTCAGTTTTTTCTAAAACCGGTTTATTATTTAAATTATAGCGAATAAAAATAATTCCCTTAAGCCTGGCCTCACTGTAATATTTTTCAAAAGTTCCATAAGTTCTGATATCCCTGTATAATATAAAGATATTCTTGTCGGGATACTGTTCCTTTAGCTGCAAGGCCAGTTTTAATGATTTAGTACAGCAGATCTTGCTGCAATAGGTCCTCTGGTCTTTATCCCGTGATCCGACACATTGAATCATAACTATATTTTTAGCCTTTCTGACAGAGGCATCATTCTTATAAATGGCCTCTTCCAACTGCAATTGGGTATAAACACGAGGATCTTGATTACAATAGTATTCATCGCTGATATATTCCTGTCCCCCACTGGCTATAATGGTGACAGCATGCCTAACAACTTCACCGCTGGATAAAAGAGACTTAAAATTACCCACAAAACCTGAATGACTTTTCACCTGAGTCTTCAGATAAATCTTTATATTAGGCTGATTAATCACCTCATTAACCAGGTGCTGCAAATGGACGGAAATGTTCTCACCTTTTAAACCGACTTTGATCCGTGCCACTTTCCCCCCCAGCACAGCTTCTTTTTCCACCATGTGTACCCTAAAACCTAGTTTAGCCAGGTATAGCGCTGAGGTAAGGCCAACAATTCCACCTCCCACTATTAAAACTGCGGGAACTATATGGCTAAATTCTACAGGAAGAACAGTGCTCATACTTGCTTTTACGAATGCCATGCGAATCTGTTCAAAGGCCTTTAGAGTAGCCTTTGCCGGTTCATTTGCATGCACCCAGGCACACTGTTCCCGAATATTCACAATCTGCAGCAGGCTTTCCGGCAAACCACATTCTTTTACTAATTGCTTCATAAAAAAAGCACTGGTTCTGGAACCGCAAGCAGCAATGATAATATGACTGTATTTCTCATGCTTGATAATATTTTGAACAGCAAATTTACCCTCCCGGGTACAAATTTCAGAAACTATATGTACTGAATCCGCCCCCAGTTTCTCTGCAATTTTCCGCAAGTCAAGTATGCTGTCCAACTGGTTATTACAGGTACAGATAAATACACCGGTACGGGGGTTCCATGGTAAATTGTCTGTTAACGGCAATGGCTCCCCTGAAATATATTTTTCCTCCCCTGCTGCCAGAGCAACCTCGGCTACACAGGCCGAGGCCTGAGCTATAGTTTCCGGGATATCCTTTGGGCCGGCAAAAGCGCCTGCCACAAAAATGCCGGGAGCAGTTGTGCAGACTCCCGTCAAGTCGACAGTTTTAGCAAAATTAAACCTGTCTAAGGCAATACCGAATATCTCAGATAATTCCAGAGCGTCTTCCGGGGGTTCCATACCGATAGACAAAACCACCAGGTCAAATTCCTCATAATACAAGGTACCGTCTTCCGCGGCATAACGTATACCCAAATTATGGCTTTCTTCAATTTGATTAATTTCAAAAATTCTGGAAGCAACAAAATCTATCCGGTAATCCTTCTCCGCTTTTCTGTGATATTTTTCATAACCCTTGCCATGTATACGCAAATCCATAGAAAAAATCTTCGTTTTAATTTCAGCGGAACATTCCTTGACCATCATAGCTTCCTTAATGGCAAACATACAGCAAATAGAAGAACAATAGCCTTTATTTAATTTTTCATTTCGGGAACCCGCACACTGTATCCAGGCAATTTTTTGCGCAGGTTTATAGTCTGACGGTCTTAGAATAGCTTTTTCTGATGTCTTAGAAGCTTTCAATATCTCTTCAAATTCCAGGCTGGTTACAATGTTAGGATAAATTCCGTATTTATAATAGCTCAATTCACCCGGATCAGCCACTTTAAAGCCGGGACTTAAAATAACCGAGCCTACATTAACAGTGAAGGCTTTTAAATCCATGCCTATTTTACAGGAATTCAATGGCTCCGTAGGTACACTGCAGGTTCCGTTGAGAGTAACTTGAAAATCACCGGGCCTTCCGGTAAAGTCTAAAATTTGAGCATTAATGATAGTTCTAATGTTCGGGTGCCTGTTAACTAGCGATAGCTTACAACCCATGTCCATAGAACTAGGCGATAAGGTGCAGATTAAGCAATCATGCGTAGGAAACATTTTATCCAGCTTAGGCATAGTTCCACCGACAAAAGGCAATTTTTCCACCATATATACATCAAAGCCGGCTTCCGCCAAATCCAATGCAGCTTTGGTGCCGGCAAGACCGGCGCCTACAACCAGAACGGCTCTCATAACAACACCTCCTTGCAGTTGCATTGCTCCATATTTGAACATTTTAGTAAGGCTTACTGTATCATTTCCGGTAAAACATATGCAGTTAAACTATCTATTATATAAGGGATATATTAATTAGAACAATTCAATATTTTTAGACACATTCCTGCCAGATTTAAATAGCAAAACCAAAGTTATTTTATTTCCTTTTTTAATTTTTTTTTAAGCTTGCTCTATGAAAATATAAGAAGATAAATCTTAGGGAGGGATTTAGAAGTGGTATTTAAAAACAGAAAAATAACTTTAACTAATTTACTTCTGGTTATCCTGATCTTCACTGTCATAGCCGCTACGATCACAGCCAAAAGGTCTTCCGCCGAAGAAGACACAGGCAATACGGCACAAACCATCAGCATGCCGGCAGTCGGCCCAAACACCATAGCTGATATGGTGGATAAAGCCAGTTCAGCAGTGGTAAAAATAAACACCACCGTTGAGCAGCAGGTTACCGGTGTCAATCCCCTGTTTAGTGACCCGTTCTTCAGGGAGTTTTTCGGTCATCAATATCAAGTGCCGAGCAGAACCGAAGTACAGCACGGTATTGGCTCCGGCTTTATTATTTCTAAAGAAGGCTTGATTTTGACCAACGAGCATGTCATCGACGGCGCCAGCAAGATAGAAGTATTACTGGATAATGATAAAAATCCCCTAACCGCCAAACTGGTTGGTAAAGATAAAGATCTGGATTTAGCCGTGTTAAAAATTGAACCGACTAAGGATTTACCGGTTTTAAAGCTTGGCAATTCCGACAATACCAGGGTTGCTGACTGGGTAGTGGCTATCGGTAATCCTTACGGGCTTGATCATACTGTAACTGTAGGTGTGGTCAGCGCTAAAAGCCGCCCGGTGGATATTGAAGACAGGCATTATAAAAACCTATTGCAAACTGACGCATCCATTAACCCCGGCAACAGCGGCGGCCCGCTCCTCAACTTGAAGGGCGAGGTAATCGGTATAAATACAGCCATCAATGCCAGCGCGCAGGGTATCGGCTTTGCTATACCCAGCAATACTGTCCAGGCAGTACTAAATGATCTGGAAACCGGACAATTGAAGCATCCCTGGCTGGGAGTATCTGTACAGGCATTAACTCAGGAGCTGGCTGACGCTCTGGGCTTGCAAAACACTCAGGGAGCGCTGGTCGGCAGTGTCTCTTCCGGCGGCCCGGCGGAAAAAGCCGGACTGCAGAGGGGGGATGTTATTATCAAGTACAATGATACACAAATCGATAATGAACAAAAGCTGATTGATTGCGTTCAGAAAAGCAAGGTGGGAGATACCGCCGTAATGGTAGTTGTCAGAAACAAAAACAATATTTTTCTGACGGCAACTATTGAGGACAAGAACAGCCAGTAGTAAGATATAATTAGGGTTAGCGTTTCCTTATGGCTGCTAAGTAACGGAGGGGTTGAACTTGTCAAGCAATATTTTGGTTATAGATGATGATCCCAGGATCACAGCTTTGTTAAAGAGAACTCTTCTTTTTAACGGATATACGGTTGAAGCAGCCAATGACGGAAAGGCAGGGATTACTCTCTTAGAAAATAATCATTTTGATTTAGTAATTCTGGACGTGATGATGCCCGGTCTGGATGGCTGGCAAGTCTGCGGGCAAATCAGGGAATACTATGATTTACCCGTTTTAATGTTGACCGCCAGGGATGAAGTGGAAGACAGAGTAAAAGGGCTTGATTTGGGAGCCGATGATTACCTGGTCAAACCTTTTGCCATGACTGAGTTACTGGCCAGGATCCGCGCGCTGCTGCGCAGGAGCGGTAAAACGGAAGCTCAGCCGGCAATACTCAGTTATGCCGATTTGTCCATGGATACCGGCACCAGAGAGGTATTCAGAAATAAAAGACAGCTTAATCCAACTGCCAGGGAATATGAACTGTTAAAGCTTTTTATGGAAAACCCCCGACTGGTACTCAACAAGGAATTGATCATGGAAAGAATATGGGGTTATGATTACCAGGGCGAATCAAATGTTTTGGAAGTTTATATTGTCATGCTGAGAAATAAATTGGAGGCTTGCGGTGAAAAGCGCCTTATTCATACAGTGAGAGGAGCAGGTTATGTATTAAAAGAATAAAGAACAATATTTCCATACGTCTGCGTTTAACCCTCTGGTACAGCAGTGTATTAAGCTTGACTCTTCTTTTGTTCGGCATGCTGGTATATGTTTTTTTAAGGCAAATGCTGGTTTCGGAAATTGATACCTCCATAGCCGGAAGGGCTAAAAAGGTAGTTCAATCCATTACCATTATCGGTCCTTTTGATTTTCCGTTGCAACAAATCATCCTGCCTGATATAGATGTTTTCGCTTCTCCTAACACTTATTTGCAGGTAATTGATGCCCACGGAGTGCTAAAAGCCAGCTCGCATAATCTGGGACGGCAGGCTTTTCCTCTCGGTGCGTCAACCATGAAAAAGGCAAGCCAGGGCAACGCTTTTTATGAGACGGTTTACTCGGGCGAGCAACCCCTGCGCATTTATAACCTGCCTTTAATTTTGGGGGGGAAGTTTATCGGAGTTTTACAGGTGGGTCAATCCCTGGTGGCTATTGAAACACCGCTCAGTCGGCTTCGTTTTATTCTTTTTACCGGCAGCGGTGTAACTGTGGTACTGGCAGGTACACTGGGCTGGCTCCTGGCCCGTACCGCACTGCGGCCAATTGATGAAATAACCAAAACAGCCTCGGCCATTCAAGAAGCACATGATTTAAACCGGCGTATCAAATATGACGGACCAGGAGATGAACTGGCACGTCTGGCTGAAACCATTAACGCCATGCTGGAGAGACTGAACTTTGCCTATCAGAAACTGGACCAGTCCTACCGCTCGCAAAAGCGCTTTCTGGCTGATGCCTCACATGAGTTACGCACACCCTTGACTATCATCAGGGGCAATATAGAATTGCTGCAGCAAATGGGAGATGCCGAGCCTGAAATAAGAACTGAGGCACTGGCGGATATTTCGGAGGAGTCCAGGAGAATGTCCTGGTTGGTTGAGGACTTGCTGTCCCTGGCCCGGGCTGACGCCGGGCAGAAAATGAGCGAAGAGCTTGTATCACTCCGGGAATTGCTGGCTGATGTAATTCACCGGGCAGAAAAACTGGCCGGCCCGGTTAATCTTGAAGCAACTAATATTTTTGTTAGCGAGGACAATTATGTTTATGGCAATAAAGAATACCTGGCCAAGCTAATCTTAATTTTATTGGACAACGCATTTAAATACACAGAACCGGGCGGTTCCGTGCTGCTTAAAACAGAACTGGCAGATAAAGAAGCCTGCATTGCCGTTATAGATACAGGGACAGGTATTGCAGAAGAAAACCTGGAACAAATCTTTGAACGGTTCTACCGGATCGACCAATCAAGGGGATCCAGAGGAACAGGACTGGGACTCTCCATCGCTAGGTGGATTGCCGAGCAGCATGATGCCAGAATCGAGGTTAAGAGTACTTTAGGCCAGGGCTCTGAGTTTACCGTCCGGTTGCCTTTGCATGAAAATATAAAAAACTGACCCAAAAGAAAAATACAGTTAATAAAACTCATAAAATACGCCCGTACCACCAAAATGTACGGGCATATTTATTATTCTGATTTTAAGACAGCCTTTTAACCGTTGATAAAGTAATTCATCAACTCATGCCCGGCAGCAAATTTTAAGCCGCTTTTCGCTGCATCCTCTTCACAGTAGGTGACATTGCTCTGTTTCTTCACACCCTTGCGCAGAATAGCAAAGGGTACAGGGTCTTTGGTGTGCGTTCTGATAGCCAGCGGGGTAGGATGATCCGGAAGCAGCATTATTTTGTAATCATCGAATTCCTCCAGCCCCGGCAGCAAAACAGACAGCATTTGCCCGTCTATTTCTTCTATGGTTTTTATCTTGGTATCCAGTTCCCCCCTGTGTCCGGCTTCATCCGGGGCTTCTACGTGAATATAAACAAAATCCTTGCCTTTCTTCAGTTCCTCCAGAGCAGCCAGA
The DNA here is from genome assembly GCF_000024205.1 of Desulfofarcimen acetoxidans DSM 771. NCBI lineage: Bacteria > Bacillati > Bacillota > Clostridia > Eubacteriales > Peptococcaceae > Desulfofarcimen > Desulfofarcimen acetoxidans. The sequence goes on along the minus strand of NC_013216.1, from coordinate 1,406,972 downwards.
GCCTTTCCTCTAAAATTTGTATGTGTACCGCCCGTCGCCCCTTCCACTTTAACCACATCCATGCCGGCACACTTGCCAAGTCCCATGATTAAATCAACAGCTGAAATGACTGAGCCTTTAAGCCCGTATTTCTTATAAAAGTTTTCCATTGAGGGCTTCTTGCCTTCACCCCAAAACCAAATGGAATTGGCAGGACGCAGGTTATTCCTGCGCCTGCTCCTGTTTACCGGGTGATCATTCAACAAAACATAGCTCTTTTTCATCATCTCCAACAGTACCCGGCTGTGCGGGCCTTTGGGCAGGTAATCCGCAATACATCTCCCGGGTATATCGTGAGGCGGTGTCAGTTCTATATCCAGGTGCCCGTTCTTCCATATCAATAAATGCCTGTAGCTGATACCGGCAAAAAACTGCAATTCTTCGGTAGACAGGTGTTTTCTTATTTCCCCTATTAACTCCCTGGCTTCTTCCGTAGTTATTTCATCTGAACTATGGTCGAGAATAGTTTTTTGCTCGTATTCTTCCGGCTCTTCGGTCAGAGTGACCAGATTGGTGCGAAAAGAAACATCGGTTTCACTCATGATAATACCCATGCTGTAAGCTTCCAGCGGTGAGCGGCCCGAGTAGCAAGTTTTAGGATTATAGCCCATAGCTGAGAGGTTGGCCACGTCACTTCCCGGAGGAAAACCCTCAGGCACCGTCCAGACCTGGCCTATTTCTCCGTTGGCAGCCAGGTAATCCATATGCGGCGTTTTAGCATATTGCAGTGGTGTTTTATCTCCCAACTCAGGTATTTTATAATCGGCCATACCGTCACCTAAAAGTATCAAATATTTCATAGCTTTATCTCCTATCCTAAAAATCACTTAATCCCGGGAGTTATTATGAAATATTCTTCATTCTTTCTTAATATCCTGCAACAATTTACCTAACTCCTGCTCCTGAATATTATATTTCTCCCCACAGAAGTGGCAAATTACCTCAACCTGCCCTGTTGTTTCATAAATATCTCTCAACTCCTGTTCACCCAGGCCCGCCAGCATGCGCTCAATTCTTTCCCTGGTACAAGAACAGTAAAAGCGCACCGGAGTATTATCTATAATATCTATATCCAAATTGCCAAGCGCCAGTTTTACTATCTCCTCAGGGATTTTTCCTTCATTGACCAGACTGCTTATAGGCGGCAACCTATTTAAACAATCCTCCAGCTCAGCCAACATGTTTTCTTCTGCTCCCGGCAAAAGTTGGACAATTAACCCGCCTGCGGCCCGCACACTATTGTCTGTTTCCACCAGCACACCTAATGATACTGCAGAGGGTGTTTGCTCAGAGGCCAGTAGATAATAAGCTATATCCTCACCTATTTCACCGCTGACTAATTCAACACTGCCTGTAAAAGGTTCTCTTAAGCCCAAGTCCTTAGAAACAGAGAGGGTCCCCTTCCCCACAGCATTTCCTACCCCTAGTTTGCCCGGCCTAATGCCCGGCACATGAATCTGCGGATTTTGCACATAGCCGCGCACATCACCGTGACCATTAGCTGAGACTATTATGGCTCCCAACGGACCGTCACCCCTAACTCTAACAGTCAACAAATCATCGCCTTTTAAATTGGCTCCCAGCAAAAGCCCGGCAGTTAAAGTTCTGCCCAGAGCTGCGGACGCCACGGGCCAGGTACTGTGCCTGCGCCTGGCTTCCTCTACCAAACCGGTTGTCACAGCGGCAATAACACGAAACTGCCCCTTTTTTCCAACAGCTCGAATAAGATAATCCTGCATGCTTCCTCCTTAATTTAGCGTAAAACACTATTTTTTAAAACCTTCATCCTCTAAAAGCGCCTGTTCCTTAATTGCCCTGACAGCTAAAAAATCACAGCGGTTGTTGTAGTAGTTATCTGCATGACCCTTCACCCAGACCCAATCAACCTGGTGCTGCTCCAGCAAGGGCAGCATTCTCTCCCATAGATCAATATTTTTTGCAGCCTCCTGTTTGTTGCGCATCCAGTTATTAGCCTTCCAGCGTTTAACCCAGCCCTTGGTCATGGCATTGACCAGATACTGGCTGTCACTATAGAGTGTAACCGTGCAAGGTCTCCTTAAAGCCTCCAGACCAATAATGGCAGCTAATATCTCCATCCGGTTATTAGTCGTTTTCCGGTAAGCGGCAGACAGTTCTTTTATCTTATCCCCGTATTTTAAAACTACACCATAGCCTCCGGGACCGGGATTGCCGCTGCAGGCACCGTCAGTATATATCTCTACCTGGCTCATTTTAATCCCCACTTTCCGTTGCCGTTAACCACCATAATATACCACAGCGATATAATTAAAGTAAAACAAAATTTTAATTTATATAATGTGATCAATATCATTGAAAAATCAGAGAAAACAACTTATTATGATACTATAAATTTCAGTCGAGGAGGCAGCAATATGTCGGATAAACCAAGAGGAGCAATACTGCAGCGAGACGGTCAAACTTACGCTATCGTACCTAAAATAAAGGGAGGTCTTCTGGATCTAGCGACATTAAAAAAATTAACCGCTACAGTAGAGAAGTATAATATACCTATTGTTAAGCTTACCAGCGCCCAGAGATTGGCCCTCGTCGGCATGAAAGCGGAAGATATTGAGGCTATTTGGACTGACCTGGGCATGGAACCGGCTCCTGCTACCGGTTCGGTTGTACGTAGTGTACAAGTCTGCCCTGGCAATGCGGTATGCAAAAACGGCCAACAGAATTCTTTGCAGCTTGGGATTAAAATTGATGAAATGTTCTCCGGTAAAGCACTGCCCGGCAAAGTAAAAATCGGTGTTTCCGGTTGTCCTTTAAGTTGCGCCGAACCCAAAGTGCGTGATATCGGTCTTTTAGGTAAAGCCGCCGGCTGGACCCTGGTTGCAGGCGGCAGCGCCGGAGCACGTCCCAGAATTGCCGATCAGATTACAGAAGGTCTGACTGATGAACAAGCTCTAGAATTAATTAGTAAAATAATTGAAGTATACGGCGAACAGGCTAAAAAAGGTGAGAGAATTGGCAATCTCATCGAACGTATTGGTTTAGATGAATTCAAAAAACTGCTGCTGTAGTCAAATATAAATTTGCACTCACATTAAACAATGACTTATCCACAGAGCCATCATAAGCATAATTTCTGGAGTAAAACAAACCCGTACCACTTTATCTTAGGTGATACGGGTTTGTTTTAAGATTTTATAAGCTATGTCTTGCTTTTCAATCAATCCATTAACTAAATTCTATTCCTGGGCTTTTATAATATACAAGTTGCCACCTGACAGGTTAATAGAAACACCCAACTCTTGCGATATGAAATCCATTAAAACCATGGTGCTATTGTTTTCAACATATGGCGCCATCTCAAGTTCTTTTTCTTGACCGTTGACAGTATAAGTCTTTTGGTTCACAAACAAAGTAATAACCTTGTTCTTACCGGTAATACTAATTTCATTGGGCTCAATCCAATTAACTTGATAACCTAAAGCCTCGGAAATAATTCTTACAGGCAGCATAATGCCTTTTTCAGCTATTTTAGGATTCACGGGGCAATCGATTCTTTTCCCGTCAATAAAAATATCCTTTACCTGTTGATTCGTTTTGCCTGGAGCCGGCATTATATCTGTAATATTTATACTGTTAGAGGTATTTAATTCCGGTACTTTTATTTGTAAAGCCTGATTTATTTTATCTTTTGATTTAATGGTTGCTCCGATATCAAAATAAACCTCTCCTGCGGCATTGTCTTTGGCAGTAAGATCCAGCTTCATGTCTGACGTTGCGCTGCTGGCTTTGTAATTAAAAGCCCCGGAAACGCTGCCGTCCAGAGTTTTTCTCTTGTCATCTTCAAAATTGATTTTGATTAGATATGAGCCATCGTAATTATCTTTATTAGTGACAGACTTAGATAAAATATCTATACTGCCTTTCACGGATTGATCAGGGGCCTTGATTGCCATGTTTATTTCAAAATTACCCGTTCCATAAGTTTGCAGTGAACAAGAATAAAGCAGACTGACATCTAAAAAACTGCCTATAGCGTGTATTTCCTCCCTGGTCGGAGGTGAGATCTCCGCAAAACCGGAAATTATTAAATTTCTAGCAGCCTCGGGGTTAAGTCCCTGAGCCTCAAAAGTATATTTATTGATTTTATAGATAATGTCAGCAAACCTTTCCTTTTCATTAAACACCTTGGTTACCAAACAGTAGAGCACATCTTCAAAACCTGACTGGTCCAGTTTAATGGTTATTTCGCCTGATGACTGGTTAATATACTTGTCCGGTATAGCTTCAACAATAAAGAGCATAAAATCCTGATACTCGACGGGCAACTTCTGGGACTGGTAGCTTTGCATCTGCTCCCAAACAGGTTTTAACTGGCCGCTTATCATATAAAGGTAATCAGGACCTTGTTCTAACAAAGGAAAACTGTCTAACTCATCAATATTAAAGTTCTTAATTAACGAGATAATATCCTTGCTGAAGATAATCCTGTCTTCGGTCAAGTAGATATCACCTTTACAGCTATTTTTTTGTATATTTGCATCATAGTTTAGTTTAATAGCCTTATTGGGTTCGTCCAATTGTACATTAAAGGCAATTTTACTACCCGTATAGTCACCGGCTTGCTCCTTAACAGTGCCATTAAACTTATTGATTTCTAAACTGATATCACTTGACGTCTTATTATAGAAATCCTTATTAAATGGTAATTTATAATTATTAATTTTATCAATAAGTAAGTCTTTAGCCGACAGCAACGCTGCAGATGAGGAAAATACTGCGCTAAAGCATAAGAGCAAACTGAGGAAAATAATAATAAACGGTTTGACTTTCAAAACGGCAACCCTCCTGATATTTATTTGCCTGAAGAAATCCTGCGCATTAAAACTGGCGTTAACAACTATGTCGCTTTATATTTCTTTCACCCCGCTTTCTTTCTTAGAGATAACTTTAAAAAATTTCTTTTGGTACTTTAGCTTTATGCAGGAAACTGCTGCCATATGTTGAAATATAAATTATCTGTATGTTTATTATACTACCATTTTAATGTTATTAAAACAAGATCATGGGGATAAAACTGTTGTTTAGGGCAGTAAAAGGTGTTTAGCTGCTTTCAAAAGAAATATTAATAAATAATCTTGTCAATCATTAATCAATAAGTGCCGTTAGCAATTTACGGCACTTATTGATTAATGATTGACTTTGTTGCCAATTGATTTTCCAACCGGGTAAAGTATAAAAATGAGACTTAAGTGAAACATTCATATTAATAACAATTAAAATCAAGTAAATCTTTATTATCGTTTCCTAAAATTAGGGTATTTAAAGCAGGAGGTCTATGTGAATGAATAAGAAAAAGGAAATGAGAAATTTAAGTCTGGTGAGGAAATGGTTCTTATTTCTTTTAATAGCCCCCGGTGCCTTTTTGATTATTTGGTTTTATATACAATCCGGTCAAAATAAGACACCTGATACAGGCTCGATTCCTCAAAATTTTATAGATGGTGGTATGGAAACAAGTTTTCATGATGTTATAGTAAGAGCAGGAGATTCCCCCTTGGCTATTACTTCTGACAGCATAAAATTGCCTCTTAATAATGTAACTGTGGAACCGGCATTTACCTTAATGGCTGTCCCTGTTTATATATCAAAACCAGAATATAAAATAAGATGGTTGTTAATCGATGAAAAAGGAAGGACCTATAATCCACTGCCTGTAGAGCAAAGCGCAATTAAGGAGTTAATCAATTCGAAAGTCAAGCTTAACAGTGTTCCTCAACAATACCTGTTATTCAAACCAAAAGAAGGAGAAAAATATTATTATTTAGTTGCTAATACTAAAGATAAGAAGATTAACTGGAGGTTTACGTTAAACCCATAGCATTTGCTCTGGGCATATTAACTTTTGATTACGTTATATTCTCGCAACTCTTGAAATGGAGGAATTAGATTGATCTATGGTAAAGATATTTTAGTGGTCAACCATAAAATTTGTATTACACCTGCTAATCAATATACTCACGAAGCAATTATCACAAGCATCGAAGAAAACATATTTTGGATTAATTTTCCAAACTATAACAAACAACCTTTATTTCTAACAATAAAACAAAATGTTGAGATAAGTGCGGCTTTAAAATTAGGTTTATATACGAGCAATACAACCTTAGAAAAGATTAATAACGACAGTAAAAAGTTCTATGGCTTTTTAATACCTGATAATTTTATTAAAACCAGAGAGAGAAAATACAGAAGATCACTTTATTCTAATAATCTTATTTTTAACGCGGAAAATCTTACAGCCTTTACAACTATGATTGATTTTTCCGCCGGAGGTGTTCAGGTATATTTAACTCCTGAATTAGAAAATATTATAAATTCAAAGCATAAAATGTTTGTTTCTTTACAAATTGAAAATAGCAGTTTTTATAGCGAAGTGCGTTTATCATGGCAGAACAAAACCAAAAATATACCTGTTGCTGGCTTTGAATTTATTAATAATGATAATTTACCCAGAGGTAAAATAGCAAATTTATCTATTAAATATACAACTTGATATATGGAAAGACATGCGCATGAGAATTTTTCTATTATAAAATTGTTTACATAAAGTACACAGAACTTTTTTGGAGAGGATATAGTGAGGGAAAAAAATCCGCACAGTAAATTGCCTTTTAAAGATAGATTACAGTTGCATATGGCAAATGAAAGAACTTTTTTAGCCTGGACACGCACTGCCCTGAATATGATTGCCATAGGATTTCTTGTATTTAGATTTAATTTAACCGGATCATCGATTATCTTAGAAAACAAGTTGAACTGGTCAAAATCAGCAGTATATGGTTCATTACTTATTATGCTGGGTGTAGTGATAAATCTGGTAGCAACAACCCGTTTTTTATTCTTCAGAAAAGAAATAGAAAAAGGTGAAGGTATTTTCCCTTACACAATAGATTTGATCATGACTGCTTCTGTCGTACTTATAGCCATTGTTTTAATAGCTTTTAGCCAGAATGCAATCAGATGATTTAATTTAGAAACAAAAAACCCGCACCACCTCTATGGTGATACGGGTTTCTTTTTGGTATTTGACTTAACTGTTGCTGCCCTTTCGGGTCAGTTGCTTTGTATTTATCTGCTCTCTTCTTTTTCCGCCTTAGCCTTTTTAATAATATCTTCTGCCAGGCGGGCCGGTACTTCATCATAGCCGGAAAAACTCATATTAAAGGAACCGCGTCCCTGTGTCATAGACTTCAAGTCAATAGCATAACGATACATTTCCGAAAGGGGAACAGTAGCCATAATCTTAGTCAAGCCTTCTACCTGCTCACTGCCCAGTACTCTGCCCCGCTTTGTATTGAAATCACTGATAATGTCACCCATAAAATTGTCAGGAACAAGTACTTCCACACTCATAACCGGCTCCAACAGTGCCGGAGAAGCCTTTTCGCAACCCTTCTTAAAAGCTAAAGATGCTGCAATTTTAAAAGCCATTTCCGAAGAGTCTACCGGGTGGTAAGAACCGTCGTACAAAGTAGCCTTCAGACCGGTTACCGGGTAACCCGCCAAGACACCTTCCGACATAGCTTCACGCAGGCCTTTCTCCACCGCGGGGAAATAATTCCTGGGTACTGCGCCACCAAAAACTTCTTCTGAGAATACAAATTCATCATCTGTAGATTCAAAACGAATCCAAACATGTCCAAACTGGCCTCTGCCACCGGATTGTTTTTTATGTTTTCCTTCCACTTCAACCTTACCGCGAATAGTTTCCCTGTAGGGAACTTTAGCATCGCTTAAGGTTACATCAACGCCATATTTATTCTTAAGCCTGTCCACAATGATATTAACATGCAGTTCGCCCATGGCTGTTAACAGAGTTTGCTTAGTTTCAGTATTTTTCTCCAGCTTTAAGGTAGGATCCTCATCCAGGATTTTAGACATGGCATCACTGAGCTTATCCTCGTCATTTTTACTCTTAGGATTAACTGCCGCGGTAAGAGTCGGAATAGGAAACTCTATACCTTCCAATACGACGGGATTATCCTTATCGCAAAGCGTATCACCTGTTGTGGTATCGTGAAGTTTTACCAGCACAGCAATATCACCTGTTGGCACTGCATCGGTAGCAGCAGTTGATTTGCCCCGTAAATAAAGCACCTGGCCAATTTTTTCATTAGCTTCTTTAACGCTGTTGTAAACAACTGAATCTGCTTTAAGCTTACCTTTAAATACTTTAAAAAAGTTCATTTTTCCAACATAAGGGTCACCAATAGTTTTAAACACAAGAGCTGCCATAGAGCCTTCTTCTTCCTGCGGTGCCGGGAAAAATTCCGCTATAAAGCTTGACAATTGAGCAACGCCCATATTTTTAGTAGCTGAACCACTTAAGACAGGCACTATTTTACCGTCGGCCAAAGACTTTTTAAACCCGCTTATGATTTCTTCCGGGGTGAGTTCTTCACCTTCCAGGTACTTCATGGTCAATTCGTCATCACTTTCGGCCGCAGCTTCAATCAAAGCCTCCCGATAACCGGCAACCGTATCAAGCAAACTCTCAGGTATGGGTATCTCTTTGCCTTTGCCGTCTCCGCTGTAGGCTTTTCCTCTGAGAACATCCACCACACCGGAAAATTTGTCAAAAGATCCTATAGGTATTTGAACCGGAACAAAATTAACATTAAACTTTTCTTTAAGTTCGTCTACTACTTTGTCAAAATCAGCATTTTCCCGATCCATCTTATTTATAAAAACCAGACGGGGCAACTCTTCTTTATTAGTAAAACCCCAGATAATTTCATGCTGAACTTCCACACCATCAACAGCAGAAACAACAAACAAGGCACCTTCTGCTACACGCAGAGCCCCTTTAACGTCAACAATAAAATCTGAGAAACCAGGTGTGTCTAAAAGATTTATCTTGGTATTTTCCCATTCAACCGGCACTATGCTGGTATGTATTGTTAACTGGCGGTTAATTTCTTCCGGATGGTAATCAGCAGTGGTGGTACCGTCTTCAACACGACCCAAACGAGATAATAACCCGGTATTAAACAGCATGGCCTCTACCAGGGATGTTTTTCCGGATCCCCCGTGCGCCACTACTGCAACGTTACGCAGCTGTGTGGTTTGATAGTTTTTCAAAGCTGTTGCCTCCTTTGTAAATAATGGTTTCCATATAACTATCCTTCTATACTTCTTAAGAGCCAAACTTGGGGAATAATGGTTTTATAATTTGAAGCTTATTTTTCTTTTAAAAATTACCCAAAATTTGTTCCGATACGGATAGATATAATTTTAGACTAATCCATTTCCTATTCTACATCTAGATGCCTAAATCCTTGTAGATACTAGCTTTTTAATAATTTTTTTTGCTTAGTCATAAAGATAAAATTACCTTAAAAAAGAATTCTTAAGGACAAGAATTCTTAGTTAAAATTTTTGAATACATAGCTTCCCACTGCTGGACATACATATATTTTGAAGTATACATCGTGGAAAGGAAAAAATCAAATGACACGTCAATCATTTATTTACGGGGCGATGGTTTTATTAGCCGCAGCCCTGATTAACCGCATCATCGGGTTTATATATCAAATTATTATGATTCGATTGATTCAACCTGAGGGCATCGGCCTTTTTAACATGGTTTACCCAATTTATGTACTGGTACTGGTCGTAGCTACTGCCGGCATACCCCTGTCTATTTCTAAACTGGTAGCCGAAGAAACGGCCCGTCATAACTTTGCCGGCGCCCGTAATATTTTTCATGTGTCTTTGTTTTATTTAACAGCATTTAGTCTATTATGCACTGCTGGAATAGTTTGGGCCGCTCCTTTATTATTAAAATATATTTTCCCAAATCCCAAGGTTTATTATAGTTTTCTGTGTTTAGTCCCCGGAATTATTATTGTTTCAATATGTTCTGCTTTCCGAGGATATTTCCAGGGGCTTCAACGCATGACACCCACAGCTGCAACACAAACAATTGAGCAATTAGTCAGAATAACCATAGGACTTGCCGCCGCTTACCTGCTGCTGCCGCGCGGACTGGAGTATGCGGCTATCGGGGTTTCATTAGGTGTAGTGTGCGGTGAGCTCTCAGGCTTTTTGTTAATGCTGATCATATATTTTCAGCATCGCCCTTATTTGCAGCATAAAAGGCAAAAAACCAGCTTGGAATTTGCCGCAAACAGCAAGAGGATTTTTCACCTGGCCGCACCTATTACATTAACCAGATTTGTAGCTACAGGATTAATGTCACTGGAAGCTATATTAATACCCCAACAGCTTCAGGCAATAGGCTTATCTCTTAAAGCATCTACTTCAATCTATGGTCAATTAGCCGGGATAGCTGAAACACTTCTATTCACACCCACCGTTATTACTATTTCACTGGCCACAGCTCTGGTTCCCGCTATTTCTGATGCCATGGCACAAAACAACATTACAATGGTTCACAACAGAATAAACAAGTCACTGCGTATTACAATTCTTACAGGCCTGCCCAGCGCAGCTGTTTTAGCGGTACTGGCTAATGAAATCTGCGGCATTCTTTTCGGTTATTCTGAAACCGGTTTTATTCTCAGCCTTCTGGCTTTGGGAGGACCGTTTTTATATTTTACACAAACCACTACCGGTATTCTACAAGGTCTGGGCAATGCAACCAAACCATTCAAGAATATGGTTGCAGCTTCTTTATTCAAAATTTTCGGCATTTATTATTTTACGGGCTTATGGGGTATCAGGGGGGCTGCCATATCATTGTCTGCCAGCTATTTAATTATGGCTGTTATGAATTATCTTGATTTACAATATCTTACAGGATATAAATTAAATCCTGTGATTCATTTATTCAAACCCTTTCTGGCAGTGACAGGTATGGCATATTTTATGTGGCAGGCTAATATTTATATAAATCATCACCACACCATTAATCTCTTTAGCTTAATTTTTATTTTATTATGCGGAACGGTGGTATATTTAAGCCTGCTCGTTGCCACCAAAACTATAGATATGGATGACTTTAAGCAAATTACCGGATTTTTAAAACCCAGGTTTTAAAATATTATATATAAAGAGCAGCCCATATCCTAAAAAAGAATTGAGGGATGCTAGTCCCTCAATTCTTTTACCCATTTATTAAGATTCTCTATTTCATCAAAATGAGTTAGATTAAAGTGGATTGGAGTTATGGAGATAAAATTATCTTTAACGGCTTTTGAATCTATATCCAGCAAACCCGTTTCCACATCTATAGGTTCGCCGGCCAACCAGTAATAAACCTTGCCTCTGGGATTAGTTCTCTTCTCAAAGCAGTTAACATATCGCCTGAGTCCCAACTGGGTAACTTTAACACCCGACGGTTTACCGGCGGGCACATTAATATTGAGCATTACCCCCGGATACATACCGGTACTGATAAAATTACTGACCATGTTTTCAGTAAAACCAACCGCGCAGCTAAAATCCTCAACTAGATCAGGCTCAAGACAATCATTGTTGGCCAGTGAAACAGCAATCGCCGGTATACCGTTAATAACGCCTTCAATAGCGGCGGAAACAGTTCCCGAGTATAGAACATCGGTACTCAGGTTTGATCCGTTGTTGATGCCGGAAATGATTAAATCAGGCCGGGCAGGCAATAACTCATCTATACCTAGCTTCACACAATCAGCAGGAGTTCCGCTAATCGACCAGGCGACAACATCCTTACACAAATGCATTTCTGTTACCATTAAGGGCCTATATACTGTAATACCGTGACCTGTTGAACTTCTCTCCCGATCCGGAGCAACAACAAACACTTCTGCTGTTTTGCTTAATCTCTCTGCTAAAGTTTTTATTCCTTTAGCATTGATCCCGTCATCATTACTTAAAAGAAGACGCATTTTTCCCTCCGGCACCAAGTATTTTTATGTTTCATAAATGGATATTGTCACTTCTTTAGTATTACTGTTTTTAGTTAAACCAAACATAACGTTTTTTTCTTTAAGTGTTTTATTCAGGAAATCAACCACTTTGTACATCTGATCATACTCTTTAAAGCTTTTGGCAGCAATTAATTCTAATTTAGGTCCATCGCTTCCCTTAATCATTGGGACCCCCTAATTTAATGTTCTGATTAATGCAAAGGCCTCTGCTCTGGTAGCATCGTTGCTTTTAAAAGCACCACGCACAGCAGATGTAACAGTTTTTGAGCCGGGTTTTTTAATACCACGCAAGGTCATACACATATGCTCAGCCTCAACAACAACTATAACTCCGTAAGGATTTAAATGCTTCATTATACAATCAGCAATTTGTGAAGTCAAGCGTTCCTGCAATTGTGGCCTTTTGGCATAGGAATCTACTACACGGGCCAGCTTAGACAGACCGGTCACTCTACCTTTATGCGGAATATAAGCAACATGTGCCTTGCCAAAAAAAGGAAGGAGGTGGTGCTCACACATAGAGGAAAATGCTATGTCTTTAACTAAAACCAATTCCTCGTGCTCCTCATTAAAAATTTTTCGCAAGTGTATATTAGGATCCTCAGATAAACCGCAAAAAACTTCTTTATACATTCTGGCAACCCGGGCGGGGGTTTCTAATAGACCTTCTCTTTCGGGATCTTCACCAATAGCTTCTAAGATCATATATACAGCCTTTTCAATCTTTTCTTGGTCGATCATTGCTTCCCCTCCTAATTTATCTGACCCCTTTGTTAATATACCTTAAAAATCAACCTGTAGCAATATAATTACTCTGACTATATTTATTTCGCCACATTTTATCAACGTCCTGCATGAAATAAACAAAATTGCGCGACAAAATAGAATTTTTTTAAATTTAGGTTCATATCAATGGTTATAAAGTCATAAATTACAGCTCAGAACATAGAAATATATAAAGAATTGATAAAGGGAGGTTTTTTTATATGTCCTTTAACCAGGATTCCGCAGCATTTATTCAGATTACCGCTGTACTCAAGAGTACCCTTGTGGCGCTTATGTTTTCCACTGTTCTAATTGCTTTATTAGGCCTGATTATTTATTATTCAGATATATCCGAAACAACCATTCCCTGGATAAGCGCCGGCATAATCTTCTTAAGTGTTACTTGTGGCGGACTATTCGCCGGTAAAATGAGCGGCACAAAAGGCTTGCTGCATGGCCTGTCTGTCGGTATTCTCTTTTTCTTAATCATCTGGTTAGCTTCAGCCTTAATCTTACCGGGACATATTTTGTTGTTATCTTCCTTGCATAAATTATTATTATCTCTCACTTCCGGCGCTCTCGGGGGAGTCCTGGGTGTTGGTTCCGCTTAACCTGCAGTGTCATCTCAAGACCCAAAAGCATTAAAACGCGTAGCTAAACAATTTAAATAGCCCCATAAAACTTTATTATTTGACTATATCATCCAAATCTACTTGATAATACTTGTCTTCAAATAACAAAGTATGAGTAAGTTTATCATAAACCATAAAGTTTTGGCCTACATTTTGGGCGGAACCCTTTTTAAAAAGTTCAATCCCATAAATGTTCATCTCTTCCTTGGGGATCCATCCATCTAAAGCTTTTTTAATTCGATTAACCCCTTCTGTATCCTGATTGATTAAGTTATCAGTTTTTAAGGAATTAACCAACACTTGAAAGTCATTAGGGGTTAACAGCCTTTCCTTTTCCTCACCTTTATTTCCCTTATTAATTGTCACGTAATTTATCACTCCAGCCCGGTCATAATTATTGATATCAGCTAATTCATCAAATACCTTTTTTAATAAATTCTCAAGTTCAGGATTGCTATAGTAAGCTATTCTTTCGCCTGCAACATGCTCTTCAAACATTCCCTGGACATAGCTTAATATTTTTGAGTACCATTCACCGGCCACCTCATAATCAATCCACATTGTTAAATAGTGAGAACCCTGCTTTTGTTCTTCACCGTCAACCACTTCCTTTAATTCCATTTTCCCGATTGCTTTCCCAAAGTCCTCTAGATATGGCTCCGTAATATAACCAGATTTATTTACACCACCTGCTGATGACGAACCAGCAGCAAACATAATAGAACTGCCTTTACTATTTGGTGCAATTACAATTTTCACAGGAGTAGTTCCTTCCATCTTGGCCACCAAATTTACAGCATGGACTCTAAATATACCTGCAATCATAAGTGGTGCCAAAATCAGTAAAATACTTGCTGTCACATAACTTTTTTTATGAAGCTTAAAACTTCTTTTTTCTACAATGATATTAAACAATAGATAAGCAAGAATAGCAAACACTACCATTCCCATAATATTTACATATATATCCGGAAGGTGGCGGTCGTTAATGGGCGGCAATACTCTCAACAGATTATCCCGGATAAGATCGCGGAAGAGGGATATACTCGAGTAATACCCCAAAAGGCCCGCCCCAATTATTGTGAATGCTTTATCCCGTAAAACCTTAGTCATTTTGTATCCCTCCTAATACTCTATTAATATATTCCAGTTTTTCAGGTGGAATTTGATAGGCGTTACCATCTCTCACAACCATTTCTCCACTATCGTTGTCCACAAAAATTGGAATTGTTCCTCCCCCGGAGAAATTTACTAACATTTCATAACCATTCTTCCCTTGGGGATAAATCTTTTTCCCGACTTTTTCTGCCTCGGATATTATAGTTATCAGCCTAGCATATTTTTCATTCATTAGTGCATCATTATCAATTGTTATCAGCCATGATGTATTGTTTTCTTCTATGGTATAAACGGTCATGGCGTTAATCCCCTCAAGATTATTAATTTTTCCTAATGCATGATTATATGTGCCGTAAAGAATACCAATCCAAACCAGCAAAATAATCAGCCAGGTTGCTGCGAACTTAATAATATGTTTGCGGGGGAAAACCCTTTTATCACTCAGTAGATAACCGATAATTACAGCAATAAATGATGCAATTATTGACGGCGTTACGGTAGTTGCCAAAATGTCCAGCATTGGATGATAAGGAAAAAGGCCCATTTTCCCCTGATAATGATAACCCCCCCCTTCCCAAAACAGTGGGACATTTCCTGAAAAGAAAATGCTTAAAACAAATTCCGCCAGTTTATAAGGCAAAGCCATAACTGCCTTCGTTAAGAAAAAATTATCCAAAGTATAAAATCTGGAGAATAACCCCAAGGTAAATCCTAAAAGGCCATATAGGGTAATTCGCCTCATCCCTTTTATCCTGGCTTTTATTTTACTAACTAAGACTTTGTCTTCCACATCCGGTGTCTCCGTCTCCAAATTCAGCTTATTATCAAGATAATTATCTAGTTTTGCCTGGCACTCCTTACAGCTCTCCAAGTGTTTTTCCATGGCTTCCATCTCCTTCTTGGGGAGTTTTTCTTCTAAATAATCTTTTATTTTTTCTATATAAGCACAGGGCATTTTAGAGATCCTCCATTTCCTTATAAATTCTCTGAAACTCTTTTCTCGCTCTAAAAATTCCAGTCTTAACGGCGTTTAACTCCATTTCTGTAATACCGCTTATTTCCTTATAGGATAAATTCTGAATATCCCGCAGAATTAAAAGTATTCGATATTTTTCATTCATTTTATTTAATGTCTTTTCTATAAGCTTCTTAGTTGCACTATTAACAGCATGTTCTTCGGGGCCCATACCCCTGTCTTCTAATTCATTAGCAAAAATTTCTATGTTGTCAATTGCCAATTCTTTTTTTCGGGTTCGAACATGGCCAAGATATGTATTCTTTGCTATTTTATAAATCCACGTCTTAAAGCTGGACCTGCTCTCAAATTTGGCAATGTTTAAGTATACCTTTAAAAAAACATCCTGGCATATTTCCTCAGCTACCGCCCTATCTCCGGCAAGATAAAAAATATAAGCGAATATAGGTCCTTTATATTTCTGATATAAAGTAGAAAATTCAGCATTCAAAATAAATCTTTCCTTTCACAGGTTACCGGTAAACCCATTTCACAATTATAGACTCTTCTGCTATTAAAAAGTTACAAAAACAAGAGACTTTTTCAAAGTCTCAGCAAAACGGAACTATATTTGTTTGTTCCAATTACAAAAGCAACACAGGAACATGCTCCGTTCATTTCATAAGGGAAGTTTAAAGTACGTGAGGCAGTTTGAGCAGGTATTTGTCAAGCAAGTAAGCAAGAAATCCGCTGATGAACAAAAGAGGCTGAGCAGAGGAATTTACAGAACAAAGTATTTGATTTACCAAGAGAACTATCTGCGGAAGAACAGCAGGCAGAAGATACCGATCAGTTTCTTGAAACAGTCAGAAAATATACAGATATACAAGAGATTACGCCAACAATTCTAAATGAGTTTATCTCGAAGATTATCATCCATTCACCTAACAAAAGCAGTGGTAAACGTAAGCAGAAAGTAGAGATTGTCTATAATGGCGTGGGCATACTGAATATACCTGAATTAACCGATGAAATGCTCAAAAAACAGACAGACGGCGTAGCCTCCCGGCCACACCGTCTTCTATAAAACTAAAACTTCCTTACGACATACCCTCTTTTCTCCGGTGTTTTTATTATTTAGACAAGAAAGTCGCCTTGAGCGACTTTCTTGCAGCCATAGACACTCGTGATCCTCGGAAATTATGCAATATTAACCTTAATTTATCCACAAATCCATCATAAGCATAATTTCCCGAAGTATAAATTAAAATTCCGGCGGCAGTTCCTTCAGCTGCTTCAATGTAAAAACAGGACCGTCCAGGCATACATACTTGCTGCCGATATTGCAGCGGCCGCACTTACCAATACCGCATTTCATTTTCATCTCCAAGGTGGTAATAATTCTCTCCTCAGTAAAACCCAGTCTTTGCAGGCTCATCAAAATAAATTTAATCATCACCGGAGGACCACAGGTAATAGCAACCTTATTATTTGATACTGGCTTTATTTCTTCCAGGTAGGCCGGTACAAAACCGACATGACCGCTCCATTCCGGCTCTTCCCGGTCAATAGTCGTATATACCCTGGTGTCCTTGCAGGCAGTCCATTTATTAAATAAATCCTCTTTAAAGCATATATCCGCCATGGACCTGGCACCGTAAAGAATCTCCACATTTCCATAGTCACTGCGGTTTTCCTCAGCCAACACATAATCAATTAGAGAGCGCAGCGGGGCCAGGCCGATACCGCCGCCCACAAACAGCAAATTCTTACCTTTCATCTCATCAAGGGGAAAACCGTTTCCGTAAGGCCCGCGCACAGCAACCTTGGCACCTGCCTCTATTTCATGCAAAACAGAAGTCAGCCGGCCTACCTTTTTGATACTGAATTCCAAGAAACCTTTAACAGTGGGTGAAGAGGTAATAGATATAGTTGCCTCCCCTTCACCAAAAACTGAAATAAGCGCTACCTGGCCTGGCTTGTGGGCAAAACTTTGTACTGCCAACGGATCATCAAAAACCACTTGAAAGGTTTTCACATCACCTGTCTCTCTCCTGATGCTTGCAATTGTGGCTATATTAGGCAGCAAAGGATTACCGCCGGTTAAATCAGTCATCCTTAACTACCTCCCTGATATGAGTTATTATTTGACTGATATCTATATTTACGGGACACTTGGCAATGCACCTGCCGCAGCCACTGCACCCGTCCAGATTATATCGATCCAGATGGTATTTAAGTTTATGCATAAATCTGTTTCGAACACGCTCCACTCTGGTTGGCCTGGGATTATGTCCACCGGCCATTTTAGTAAAACCGGGAAACATACAGGAATCATGGCAGCGGTAGCGACTGCCGGTTGCGTCAGGCCGGCTGGTGTCAATCATATTAAAACAATGACAGGTAGGACAAACAAAAGTGCATATGCCGCAGCCGATACATTTAGCCGCCAATTCCTCCCAGTAAGGGTGTTCAAAATTCTTATCCAGTATTTCTTTTACCCCCGATAAATCAGGCTCGCGCAGAAAAGCGCCTGCCAGTTTATCTCTTAACAGCTTTTTTTCTGATATAGCCTTATCCACTGACTCATCACTAAAAAACCCGCCGGCATTCTCAAGCAGACCGGCGCCTTTATCAGTCAGGATTTCTACCAAAAAACAATTTTCTAAACCTGTCAGCATTAAATCGGCACCTGACCCATCAGTTGGATCTGTACCAAAGGACTTGCAAAAACAGGTAGGCATTACCTCCTGGCAACTTAAACCGATAAGTATAGTTCTTTCCCTTTTCGGACCATAATAACTGTCCGGGAAATTACCGTTAAAAACCGGGTCAAGCATTGACATGCCATTGATATCACAAGGTCTTAAGCCAAATATAACCATGTTTTCAGCTTGTCTTGATTCTTTAATCTCAATTCCCCCATTTTCTGCAGAAAAAGAAAATAAATTCTCCGCAGGTGGGAAAAAATAATTTTTAGGAGGTATAACAGTATTAGTATAGTTTAGATTTATCTCGGAAGCTTGATAAACCCTCTTAAATTGACTAAAACTCTCATCTTCTGAGACAGGCGCCATCAGGTTATGTTTACTGGCAAGGTAGTCCAAAAAGCCAGATATTTTATCCTTCTCTAAAACTTTGTATTGCATCTGTCAACCATCTCATTTCCGGTAATAGATTTGAGTTGAAAAGCTACATAAATTCTTCCGGGTCTTCAGTCACAAAGCAGCCCAGTGCCGGGCCAGTTTCAAGGTCTGCACCGGGAATCGGGGCATCGTATAACTCCTGCAGATCTTTAAGTATCTTTTGGTTTAAATGTCTCAAGGGTATATTCACCGGACAGACTCGATCACACTCGCCGCAATCCACACAGCGCCCGGCTACGTGAAAAGCTCTGATTAAATGAAAAGAGGTGTTGTTGGACAGGTTATTTATTCTGTCTACCCAGGCAGGTTTAGCCTGATTGAAGATACACTCCTGGCAGGTACAGGCCGTGCATACATTGCGGCAAGCATAACAACGCAAGCAGCGGCTGAAATACATATCCCAGTATTCACTTTTTTCCTTAACGTTCAATTTCTCCAAACTTTCAACCTCTGAGTACTTAACCGCTGCCGGGTTTTCCTTAGCTGCAGGTCCCAGCATTATATCAAACACTACCGGATTATGATTATAACAGCTATAGCATTTAGTGATTAAGCTGTCTTTTGCAGCAAAACTGAAGTCACCGCTTGATGTATGCAAAGTAAACTTCTCCTCTTGCTCGCTGCACCTTTCCAGTTCCAATTGATAACCTGTTGTCTTGGCAACTTTCTCCGCCTCCAGAATACCGGTGCAGGGAACGCCCAGCAAAACGATTTTATCCCGTTCTATTTGATTATCTTGAATCAAACGGTTAACCGCACGTGAATCACAGCCTTTAATCACCACAGCTATTTTACCGGGCAAATACCTGTATTCAATTAAATACTTGGCCAGGTTATTAATACAAAAAGGATTCCAGATAAGGCTGTCCACAAAGTCCGGGTGGCGTACAAAAACAGGTGTTACACGGAAAGGGTCAGAACCCCTTCCATAACCGATAACCAGTTGAACAACCTGATCCTCTAATAACTTCCTGGCCTGTTTTCTTAATTCCAGAGTGATATTATTCATTTTTCTTCCCTCATTTTTTTGTTTGGGCCAAGCATGGCAATGTTTTCGCTTAACTCTTTAACGGTTTGAGCAAATTTATCCCCTTCTGAACCGGAAATCCAGCGTGTATTAAATCTTCCAGGTTCAAAACCTACAAATTCCATTAAACGCTTAAACACCTGATAACGCCTTCTGGTATAATAATTGCCATTAACATAATGGCAGTCGCCGGGATGTCAGCCGGAAACCATTACACCGTCAGCGCCTTTTTGAAAGGCCTTAAGTATAAATTGAGGGTTTACTCTGCTGGAGCAAGGCACCCTGATTATTTTTATGTTAGTGGGATAGCTGAGCCTGCTGATGCCCGCTAAATCAGCTCCTGCATAAGCACACCAGTTGCAGCAAAAACCTATAATTTTAGGCTCGTATTTTTCACCTGTGTCTACAGACATATAGCATCCACCTCCGCCAACAGCTGTTCATCAGAAAAACCTTTTAGATTAACTGCACCGGAACGGCAAGCTACAGTACACGAACCGCAACCCTGGCAAAGACCGCTGTTAACATGAGCTACGGTGCGTTCAATGACTTGCCCGCCTAAACGTTCAGATATAGTTTTAGCTTCGATTGCCTTATAAGGACATACTTTTTGGCAGGCCAGGCAACCATGACAAATCGACTGGTTAACTTGTGCCACCATAGGATCAGCTGCCATTTCCCTTCTGGAAAAGAGTACACAAACTTTAACCGCGGCGGCACTTGCCTGAGCTACGGTATCAGGAATATCTTTAGGTCCCTGACATGTACCGGCCAAAAATATGCCGGCTGTATTTGTTTCCACCGGCCTTAGCTTGGGGTGAGCCTCCTGATAAAAACCATCTCCGTCTACTGAAAAACCTACCAGCCTGGCAGTATCTTGCGCTGTTTTAGCCGGTATCATAGCTGTAGCCAGGACTACCAGGTCAGCTTCTACTTCCACCTGGCGCCCCATCAGAGTATCCGCACCCTTAACCAGTAGCCTGTCACCGCTGGTTAAGATTTTTGATACCCTGCCCCTTATATATTGAGCTCCTTCATCCGTAGTGCGTTTATAAAATTCTTCATAACCTTTGCCGGGAGTCCTCACATCAATATAGAAGACAAAAGCCTGTGCATCGGCAATTTTTTCTATAACCTGATGGGCATGCTTGGCTGTATACATGCAGCAGGCACGTGAGCAATAAGCTTTTCCTTTGGCCTCATCTCTGGAGCCGACACATTTGACAAAAACCACATTTTTCGGCTCTTTGCCGTCTGACGGACGGATAATCTTTCCGCCGGTAGGCCCCGAGGCATTAACCATTCTCTCAAATTGCAAACCGGTAATAACATCGGGATACTTACCGTAACCATATTCACCATATGCTTTAGCCCAATCAAAAAGTTCATAGCCGGTAGCCATGACTATAGCACCGACTTCTATTTCCAGGTTTTCATCTTTTTGCTCATAGTCTATAGCTCCCACCGGGCATACTTTCTGACAAACTCCGCACTTTTGCTCAGTTAAATACCTGCAGTTTTCCGCATCTATACTGGGCTTATTGGGCACAGCCTGGGGAAAAGGAATATATATGGCCTTACGTAAACTTAAATTCAGATTAAATTCACTCGGCACCTTTTTAGGACATTTTTCCCAACAGGTACCGCACCCGGTACACTTTGTATGATCCACAAAACGAGCTTTCTGCTTAACCTTCACCGTAAAATTTCCTATATAACCGCTGACTTCAACAACTTCACAGCAGGTCAAAAGCTCAATATTGGGGTGCTCAGCCACCGCGACCATTTTTGGAGTACTGATACAGGCTGAACAGTCCATAGTCGGAAAAGTCTTGTCCAGCATTACCATTTTACCACCAATGGTTGGCTCCTTTTCCAGCAGCACTACCTTGTGCCCGGCGTCTGCTATATCCAGAGCTGTCTGTATACCTGCAATACCGCCCCCGATAACCAGCGCCCTTTTTGTTATCGGAATGCTGCTTTCAGAAAGAGGTTCCAGATTAACAACTTTAGCCACCGCCCGCCTCACCAAGTCAATTGCTTTTTCAGTAGCTTTTTCCGGTTCTTTGCTATGGACCCAGGAACAATGCTCCCTTATATTAGCTATTTCCAATAAATAAGGGTTGAGACCGGCCCTGGCAATAGTCTTGCGAAAGGTTTGCTCGTGCAGGCGAGGAGAGCAGGCCGCAATAACCACTCTGTCCAGCCGGTGTTCTTTAATAGCATCAACAATCATTTTTTGGCCCGGTTCTGAACAGGTATATTTATAATCAACACTGTGCACAACGTATGGAAATTTGCCGGCTTCAGCAGCCAGTCTGGCAACGTCAACGACACCGCCAATATTTGAACCGCACCAGCAAACAAAAACCCCTACCCGCTTCATAAAAATCGCCCCTATAACCCAATTATTTATTCATTCTAAACAATCAGTTTGAGAATATGCTTGGTATCTATAAAATGATCTCTTAAGCACAAAGCCTCAGGCTTTATCCCCAGAGCCAACCCGACCAGCTGTGTAAAATAAAACACAGGCAAGTTGTAATCTGTTTCATAAGCTTTATTGACTTTCTTTTGACGCATGTCCAGATTAAAATGGCAGAGCGGACACGCGGTAACAATGCAATTTGCTCCGGCAGACTTTGCATCGGCAAGAATCTTATTGGCCAACTTTAATACTATGTCCTCATTTGACATAGCCAAGGCTGCTCCGCAGCATTCAGTTTTATAATTCCACTCCAGTGTTTGGGCTCCCAAATTCTGCAACAAGTTATCCATAATTGTCGGGTTTTCCGGATCATCTATCTGAATATCCCTGGGCCTAACCATCAAGCAACCATAATAAACAGCAATTTTTAGATTCTTTAAACTTTTAACTACTTTTGCCAGTATTTGTGATTGATTCATTTCAGCAATTACTTCCAATATGGATTTTACCTTTACTCCACCTCGGTAAGGTTTTCCAGTAATGTGGTTAATTTTTTCACAAAGTTGGGTATCATTTTTCATCTCTACATTAGCCATGGCCAGACGCTGGTAGCAAGCAGCACAGGAGGCGGTGCAGTCAAGTCCCATTTCCTCTACCAGCGCCAGGTTACGGGCAGACAAGGCTATTCCAAGCAGGTGGCTGGTGCTGTGTCCGGGAGTGGAACCACAGCAACTCCAATCAGGTATCTCCATCAACTCTATTCCCAATGCCTTGCAGACTGCTCTTGTAGATATATCATATTCTTTGGCGCTGGTATGATCACAGCAACCAGGATAATAGGCATATCTCATTTGGATTTATCCTCCAATTCTTTAACTCTTTTAAAGAGCAGAGCCATCTCCTTGTAATTTTCATTGCGCATCGGTACGAATTTAATTTTACCACGTGTAAACATGGCCAGACCGGTGTCCGCATCTCTTAAATAATTCTTTGATTTCAAATTAAAATTAAGCATCATGCCCAATTCATACAATCTTCCGTTATCTTTCACTGTATTTAAAAAGCTGTCATAAAATAAAGCTATATCTTTTGCTCTGCCCTCCAGCTTTATTCCTTGCCGTTTAGCCATCCCACGCAGGCAATCCATTATTTTAGCTATGTCAATGTTGCGCGGGCATCTGGATGTACAGGTGGAACAATAGGCGCAGATCCAAATAGACTGGCTCCTTAACGCTTCGTCTTTTAAGCCAAGTTGAACCATCCGAACAATACTGTTTGGTGAATAATCCATATCTAAGGCAACCGGACAACCCGCTGTGCATTTACCACATTGGTAGCACTGCTGCACGGGTTGTCCGCTTTCACCACTGACATATTTAATGAAATCCTGGTTATCCTTTATTATGGTTGTTAAATTTATAGCTGACATAGTAGTACTCCTTTTACTTTAAATCTCTTATGCCAGTACACTAGTTTATTATCGCATATTTCGCTATATTTAACAACTGGCATTGATTGTAGGCTTGCCCATAATACAAGCAAATTTTATGCCAGTTTTCAGACAAATCTATATATTCGTACGTTTTAAAGGAAAATATCAATATAATATCAAGAGTTCAATTATTATCAAAAGACCTTTTTTTTCTACATGATGTATCATAAGAATACACTTGTTGTATTTATGATCAGTTGTATTATCTAAATGCAACAGTAATAAAAAACCGGGGTATGCTTAGCGCATACCCCGGTTTTTTATTCTATAGCTTAACTGGCACTATCGTTAATCTCATAAAACATACCTTCAACCTTACCGATTAACTGAATATCTTTATAATGCTGCAATTGAATAGCCTTATTAGGACACTCTCCAACGCAGGTACCGCAACCCTGGCACTGTACCGATTCAATTTGCGCCCTATGCCGCTCATTAATCTTAGGTACACCAAACGGACAGGTACGGACACAAGTCAGGCAGGCAGCACACTTATCTTCATCAACTACAGCTACTACACCACCTACCATTAAGTTCTCTTTAGATAAAATGGTGCAAGCTCGTGCAACAGCACCTTGAGCCTGGGAAATAGCTTCGCCTACAAACTTCGGCGAGTGGGCTGTACCGCAAAGGAAAATACCCTGAGACGGGAAGTCCACCGGAGCTAATTTGGCGTGAGTCTCTACAAAGAAACCGTCCTCGTTTAAGGTAAGTTTCATTAAGTTAGCTATACCTTCCACTCCTTCTGAAGCCTCTGTTGAGGAGGCTAAAGACAGGATGTCCGGATTCAACTTCAATACAGTACGAGAAGCCGCATCCAGAACCTGCAAACTCAGCTTACCATCAGCAGCAGAATTAACCTTAATGTCCTTCTTGCTGTCATAAGGAACAAAGATAACACCAATTTCTCTGGCTTCCTTATAATATTTTTCCATATATCCATAGGTACGCATATCACGGTGCAGTATAAATACCTGGGTATTCGGATTTTGTTTCTTAATCTGCAATGCATTCTTGACAGACTGTCCGCAACAAGTTCTGCTGCAGTATTTTAAACCGTCAATTTCCGGTGTTGTAACACACTGAATAAAGACTACTTGCTTGGAGGCAGGATCAAACTTACCTGTATTAAGCAAACTCTCTAATTGCTGGTTGGTAATGACTTTGTCATTTGCACCATACAGAAACTCTTGCGGTGTTTTCTCCTTACCACCGGTAGCGACAACAGCCACACCATGACTTAAATCTATCTTGGCACCGGCTTGGTTAATGGTTGAAACAAAGTTACCTTTATGACCATGGAAATCATATAATTCCGCTTCGGTGTAAATCTCAATCAACGGATTATTCTTAACCTTGTTAATGGTTTCATTAAGGTGTTCCTGCATATTTTCACCGGTCAAATTAGTGTAAATATGCTTCATTGTGCCACCCAGTTCTTTTTCTTTCTCAATTAAATAGCAAGGATAGCCCTGCTCAGCAAAGGACAGAGCAGCAGTCATACCGGCTATACCACCGCCTACCACCAGTGCCTTTTGTACAACAGGTGACGGCTCTAAATACAGAGGATCATGATACTTAACTTTACCGATAGCGCCTTTAACTAAGTCAATGGCTTTCTCGGTTGCTCTTTCCGGATTATCACGGTGCACCCAGGAGCACTGATCCCGAATGTTAGCCATTTCAAAGTAGAACTGGTTCAAACCACCTAATTTCAAACCTTCTCTGAACAAGGCTTGGTGAGTACGCACCGTACAAGAGGCTACAACAATACGGTTTAAGCCCTTTTCCTTAATGAGATCTCCAATGCTCTTAACAGTATCCTCTGAGCAGGTATACAGGTAATTATTCGCAAACTCAACCCCGGGCATCTTTTTAGCTGCTTCTACAACCTTTTCAACATCAACTACACCGGCAATATTTATACCGCAGTGACAAACAAATACACCGATGCGCGGTTCCTGTCCCAAAACATCAATTTCAACCGGATAGTCTTTTCCTTTAACCATAGTGCCTCGGGCACTGGCTATCAGACCACCGGCACTACCGGCTGCAGCACTGGCATTAACAACTGTTTCCGGAATATCACGCGGACCCTGGAATGCACCTGCAACAAAAACACCGTCGCGGGTTGTCTTAGTGGGAGTAGCCATGTCTGTCTTGGCAAAACCGTATTCGTTCAACTCAAAACCTACAGTCTTGGACAGAAGCTGGGCTTCCTTCGGCGGCAATACACCTATAGCCAGTACAACCAGATCAAATTCTTCTTCCTTAATTTCCCCGTCTGCAATATATTTAATAAACAGATTATTAGTAGCGGGATCTTCCTTGATTTTAGAAATCATACTGCGAACATAGCGAACGCCTGATTCTTTAGCAGAATTAACGTATTTGTCAAAGTTTTTACCATAAGAGCGAATATCCAGATAGAAGATAGTCGCCTCAATACGATTGTCATGCTCTTTTGCAATAATAGCTTCTTTGGTCGAATACATGCAACAAATGGAAGAACAATACTCAGAGCCATTGTTGCAATCTCTGGAGCCAACGCACTGAATAAAGGCCACTCTAATCGGATCCTTATGATCAGACGGACGATAAATATGTCCGCCCTTCGGACCGGTTGGACTCATGAAACGCTCAAATTCAATACTCGTGATCACGTTTGGATAGATACCGTAGCCATATTCACCTTTAAGCTTGGCATCAAACAGATCAAAACCAGGCACCAGTACGATGGAACCTACATTCAAATCAACGATCTCTTCCCTTGCATTGTGGTCAATAGCATTCTTTTTACAAACATCCACACACTGCAGGCATTCGCAACAACCACCGCAATTTAAACAGCGCTCTGCTTCAGCCACAGCCATATCTTCAGTATAACCCAACTCAACCTCATCAAAATTAGTCTTTCTCTTCTCGGCAGAGATCATGGGCATTTTCGGACGATTTTCAAACGGTATATCTTCCGGCATAACAAAAGGATTTTCAGACGGAGGAACCTCCTGGAAGAACTCAAACTTAAATTCTTCCGGCTTGCCGCCCTCCAGATAGTAATCTATAGCGTTTGCAGCTTTATTACCGGCAGCAATTGCCTCAACAGCTGTGGCAGGACCGGTAACAACATCACCGCAAGCATACACACCCGCCATACCGGTAGCCATGGAGTTTTTATCAACTACAATCTTACCGGAACCTACGATACTGTCACTGACACCGTTCATATCGGCAGCCTGGCCAATAGCCATAATCACAGTATCAACATCCATCAGATACTCGGAACCTTCTACCGGAACAGGTCTGCGTCTGCCGGAAGCATCAGGTTCACCCAGCGCTTGCTTTTGCAATTCAATCTTAACTACGCTGCCTTTATCCCCAATAAGTTTTGTCGGGTTAGTAAGAATAGCAAGATTAATACCCTCTTCTAAGGCATGTTCAATTTCTTCATGATCAGCGGGCATTTCATCCTGAGAACGACGATAAACAATAGTAGCTTCCTCAGCTCCCAAACGAATAGCTGAGCGAACAACGTCCATAGCCACGTTACCGCCACCGACAACAACAACTTTTTTGCCAACAACAACCGGCTCGCCGAGGTTAACCTTACGAAGAAAGTCAACACCGTTCATAACACCGTTTAGATCAGTGCCTTCTATATTCATAGTGGTTCCTTTTTGGCAACCTATAGCCAGCAGAACCGCTTCATAACCCTGTTCTTTCAAACTTTCCAAAGTAAAGTCTTTGCCTAAAGCCTGGCCATACTTGATTTCCACACCCATCTTCTGAATGCGGGCAATCTCAGCTTCAATAATATCCTTGGTTAAGCGGTATTCGGGAATACCAACTCTTAACATACCGCCGCCAACCGGCAAAGCTTCAAATATAGTAACTTGATAGCCTTTTAAGGCCAGGAAATTAGCGCCTGCCAAACCACCGGGGCCAGCACCGATAATGGCAATCTTTTTATTTTTCTTAACGGTAATTTCAGGAGCGGGATTATCACCTAACAATATGCGGTCAGCTAAGAACCGCTTAATATTTTTAATGGCTACCGGATCGTCTGCTTTTCCTCTATTACAAGCAGACTCACAGGGACGTGTACAAATGCGTCCACAAATAGAAGCCAGGGGGTTCTTTTCATGTACCAGAGCCAGAGCCTCGTCAAACTTTCTAACCTTGGTTAATTGAACATAACCCTGCACATTAATTCCTGCCGGACAAGCTTCGCGGCAAGGAGGTGTACCTTTTTTATCAATTAAATATTTGTTTGGCACAGCCTGGGGGAATAACTTATAAACAGCTTTAACGGTACCAATCCCCTGATTGTACTTATTAGGAAGCTCCACGGGACAAACCTGTTCACAATCACTACAAGCTGTACACTCCTCAACATCAACATAGCGAGGTGCTTTCTTTATTTTTACCTGGAAATTGCCCGCTTCCCCTTCTACGTCTATTAACTTGGACACTGTATGAAGTTTAATATTTGGGTGAGACATTGTCTCATTCATTACAGGACCTAACATACACATAGCACATTCATTGGTAGGGAAGGTTTTATCAAGTTGGCCCATTTTACCGCCGACAGAGGGACTGTCTGTTACCAGGTGGACAAGATAGCCCGCGTTAGCTAAATCCTGGGCGGATTGCATTCCGGCAATACCAGCCCCAAGGACTAGAGCCGCGCCTACTGTTTTTTCTTCATTCTTCACGCTATCTCACTGCCTTTATTCAAAATTTTTGACAAGTCATATTTTACAATAAATTGGCTGACTCAAATACAGATACGCTTTCAACCAGGTGCGTCTTTAACCAGCCCTGGGCATCCTTGAGACCCATAGCAAGTCCCATAAGCTCAGTAAAATAAAGTATCGGCATCGGTTTCTCAACAATCTTTTCTTCTATGGCTTTCTGCTGCCTGGTATCCAGGTTGGTAAAACATAACGGACAGGCACAGGCTATCACATCAGCACCGGAAGCTTTGGCCGAAGCAATAATGTTCTTAACCAAGTCTAAAGCAACCTCGGTCTGTGATATTGAAGCGCTTCCGCTGCAGCATTCCGTTTGGGCAGACCATCTAACCGGCTCTGCACCTAATACAGTCATTAGCTTATTCATTTTCTTTGGCTGCTCTGGGTCGTCAATGGCAACCATTTTAGAAGGGCGCAGCAATAAGCAACCGTAATAACAGGCTACTTTTAAGCCTTTTAGAGGGTTAACTACTGTCTTTTTGATATTTGCCAGCATCTCATCAGTTGCAACTATTTCCAGGGCATGCTTGACATTAATAGTAGCTTGATAACTCTTTCCCAGAGTCCAGAGCATCTCACTGTTTATTTCTTTAGCTTGCTCATGACCGTTTCTAACCAGGTAATCAGTTATTTTAGTATTGTTATAGCAAGCGGCACAAGGTATAACCAGATCATTTTGTGCACTTTCCGCAATCGTCAGGTTGCGTAAATTTAAACCGATATTTAGACTTTCACTGGTAGAGTGAGCTGAAGTTGCTCCACAGCAGTTCCAATCAGGAACTTCCTCTAAGGTCAGCCCGAGGCTATTGAAAACTGCCTTAGTGGATAAATCAAATTCTAAAGCCGTGGCATGCAGTGAACATCCAGGATAGTAACTGTATTTCATGCATCCTTCTCCTTTGCCATTTCGAATATTTTCTTAATCTGTTTGGTGCCTCGTATTCTTTCCGGAAGTATTTTAAATTTGCCGCGTTTAAACATTTCTAAACCCATTTCCAGATCATCCGTGTAAGTTTTGGTTTTATGCTTGTACAGGCCGACCATCCCCAATTCATGTGTACGACCCAGCAATTTAACAGCGGTAAGGAAAGAATTATGGAAATGACAGATTTTATTTTCCTTCTTAACCCTGTTTTCTTTAATAGCGATGGCTTTTAAAGCATCCATTATGGCAGACGAATCAATATCATTGGGACAACGGTTTTTACAGGTTTTACAAGCCGTACATACCCAATAACTGTTAGCAGCTAAAAGTCTTTCCCGGTCACCCAGTTGAATGGCCCTAACAACTTCATTGACTTTTAAATCCATAACAAAATTTACACTACAACCGGCGCTGCACTTTTTGCACTGATAACACCTGCTGATATTCTGGTGCGTCATCTGTTGGATTTCCTGCAACAGGGACCCCGAAGGAGAGAATTCTGTTCCGGGGGCCGTACTGCAAATTTCATTTTCCATCAAAGCTTGCTCCCTCCAGTCCGTAAATATATTGGCTCAGCATATCATAAACTTAAATAAATTAAGTTATAATCACTCCCTTCAATTTTTTCATCTGGCAAAAAACTGATACTACAAATTAATTTTTTAAGATTAGTATAACATAAAGAGGATTATTGATTAACAATTGTTTTTGTTTTAAAAAGTTCAAAAATTCAGCCTATTGAAACTATAAACAAGTACTGACTAATTTCTTTTCTATATCGAGAGTTAAAATTCCTCTAAAATTGAGAAAGTTTTTAATAATTAAACTAAAAATAAAAACGGCAAGCCCTTGGCCTGCCAAAATCTATTCTACTTCCAAAACCTGAGTAAAAAAGTTCTTAAAAAAGACGGAAGTTTTACATAGTATACCTTCATGATGATAACCACCCCTTTTATCTATGATTAAATCCCTATATCCTATTAACCATACCACACAAATGTGCATAAGAAAGTCGCTGAAGCGACTTTCAAGCAGCCATAGGCACTCGTACTCGTCGGAAATTATGCATTGCTTACCTTACTAATCCACTGACTCAACATAAGCATAATTTCCTAGAGTATAAAATAACAGCTATCCTGATATCAGCCTTGTCAACATGATCACCGTCTCACGATACCACTTTTATATTTTCACCGTGCTCTTTTTTTTGCCCAACCAATCAGTCATCTGAGTCAGCAGGTTTTCCATATCCCCTCTCTGGTGGTGCTTCAAGGGAAGTGAATTAAGGAAATAACGCCCGTATTTCTTCTGTATAATTCTTTTATCAAGTACAATTACTGCTCCGTAGTCTCGACTGCTTCTAATTAATCTGCCAAAGCCCTGTTTAAAACGAATTACTGCTTGAGGCAGGCTGAATTCCCAAAAACCGTTTTTACCCTGCTTGATCAGGCTTTCCAACCTGGCTTCAATAATAGGGATACTGGGCGCCCAAAACGGCAGCTTAACTATGATCACAGAACTTAAACTGTCACCCGGGATATCAATCCCTTCCCAAAAGCTTGCGGTTCCAAATAAAACAGCTTTCTTGTTTCTAACAAACTCTTCAATTAAAGCTGAACGGGATCCGTCAATATTGTGGCCTAATAACAATATCTCCTTATCTTCCAATACCGGCTTTAGCCGTAAATATGTTTGTTTTAAGCTTCGGTGTGAAGTAAAAAGCACCAGGGTTTTCCCCTGCGAAACATTTACCAATTTCTCTATTATATTCGCCAGTTCCGTATGATAGAATTGCTCAGGCACTTCGTTTTGACTTGGCAAATCGGAAGTAAGAAAAAGTTTGGCCTGCTTTCCGTAATTAAAAGGGGAATCTATTTGCAATTCACTTATTTCTTCTGTGTACAAATTCAATCCTACGCGTTCTTTAAAATAATCAAAAGAACCGGCAATGGACAATGTGGCTGAAGTTAAAATTACCGCTTTTTTAGAAGCAAAGAGTTTTTCATAAAGCAGTTTTCCTATGTCAATGGGAGAAGAGCGCAGGGTTATATAAGTGTTGCTTTGAAAATAATTTTTTTCCATCCAATAAACAAAATTTGGATCACTGTGGGTTAGAATAAACTCTATGGAAGCAAAAAGCTGCGTTCCCAGGTTTAAATGCAGTGAAAATATTTTCGCCGTGTTAACCCACTTCTCATACTGTGCAGCCCAGATTTCAAGCTTCAACATTATTTTCTTCAGATTATCCATGAGAATTTTAAATCCGGTTAATAAGTTGTCCTCTTCGACTAACAATTGTTCTTGACCGGCTTCTTTATAAAGTCTGCTGACGCATAAACCGCCTGCATTTTGGTTTGCCGCTTCTACAGGTTCTTCAGCATAATCATTGATACTATGTTCGGTTCTTAATAAGTTAAAATATACTCCGGACGCATGACGGATATCCTCAACAGACTTACGAACAGCATAAATTTTCTGGTCGAAGTTATTATTTGCCTCCGCAGCCGGATTGTGAGAAAGCTTAATTGCCAGTTTATCTGTACTTTCCAGCCAGCGCTTGATACTGCTTTCGGAAATCATATAGCCAAAATGCTCTGTGGCAACATTCTCTAAGTGATGTGCCTCATCAATTACCAGCGGCCCATAAGACGGTAAAATTCGATTTTCCACCTGCAAATCAGAACATAGAAGAGAGTGATTGATAATTATCAGGTCCGAGTTTTCCGCTGTCTTTTTAGCTCTGCTGACAAAACAGGCTTTTTGAAACCAGTGACATTGATTGCCTTTACACCTGTCACTGTCAGCCGAAATTTTTGACCAGTAATCATATTCCGCACCGTTTAAATTAATCTCACTGCGATCTCCGGTCTGTGTTTTTGTCAACCAAACCAGAATACGGCTGTAAAACAAGGCTTCCCAGCGACTATGATTATCCGTGCTTGAAAATACTTCAGACCACCGGCTAAGACACAGGTAATTTTGTCTTCCCTTGACCAAGGCTGCCCGGAAGCTTTTCCCAAACATCTGTTGCAACATTGGAATATCCTTAAACCATAGCTGTTCCTGGAGGTTTATCGTGTGAGTTGAAACGACTACTCTCTCCCGGTTTTGTGCGGACCACAATACAGCGGGCACCAGGTAAGCCATTGATTTACCGGTACCGGTCCCTGCTTCGGTAAGCAGCAGGGACTGCTTGTTAAGTGTTTGGGCTACTGCCACAGACATTTGCAACTGTTGGGGACGGTGCTCATAATGAGGGTGCTGTTTGGCCAACTCCCCTTCCGGGCCCAGGATATCAACTACTTGTTTTTGATTCAAATTAGAGACATACACTTGTACAGTTTCATTTGAGGACTCAAAGAACGAGCTCTGTTCATCTTCAAGCACTGCGTTAGTCTGTAAATCAGTGCCGACCAACGGCCTGCCAGACAGGAAGTAGTTTTTTACTACACCGGCGGTTAGGCCTTGCATAAAGTTGATTAAAGGGCTTTCCGGAGTTTTATTTAAAATATTATTTAATTTTACTAACAGCTCAGGTTCCATTCCTCGAAAACCCTCACGGAGCTTTAGAAAAACCCTGGCCGTCAACAAAGCCATTTCTCCGGCCAAAATATTATCAGACGAAGATAAAATGTCATCCGTATTAAATAAATACTCATAGAGATTAGCCAGCCGGTAATTAATTAAAGTAGGGTATAATATCTGAGCCAATTGTACAACATCCAAACAAAGATTAGGCAGTGGGTAACCTGCCGCGGCCGAAAAAAAGATATATATTAAATCCGCTTCACAGCTGACCAGGGTTGAAGCTCCGATAAAACTCAGTATTTCCGGCAGCAGCTCGTTAAAAAAAGGTTTATCTGCCAGAGTCTCATCAGAAAGTCCGGTTATATTTTTAACCCTTACAGGCAGTTTACGGGCAGGCTTGCTGTAAAAAGAAATTGTTTCCGCTATTTGAGAGCCGCTGACTCTGACCAGGCTTGTTTCGATAACGTCTTCTTTTAGGGGGTCATTACCAGTGGTAATTATATGGGCTACGACAAAGTTTTCCAACAACTAATTTCACTCCATAAATATTACTTTCTATCAATATAATTATTCTGGTCGGAGAATACAATTCCTTTATATTTTTTTTAGTTGCAGGAACATAATAGTAAACAGCGAAAAATTAATAATATAGAACAATAAGAGCATAACGGGGGTTATATTTTGACCGTAAAACAAGAACAACTGGAAGATGTTTTAGCAAAAATAGAAGCTGCAGTCGGAACCGGCTGGCTGGAGAAATGGGTACATGAGATCAAGGAATTAGAATTTGCCTCTACACCTGTTAAAAGTTACCGGGAACTGGCGGAAAAAGTTCCGCCGCTGGCCGTAATTTGGTGCTTGGCAAGCGATGAGCTAATAATGATTGCTTTAACAGGGCTTGTAAAAATGACAGGCATACTAAGTGCCGCTTACGAAATCGGCATTAATATGCATGACTGTGCACATCTGGAGGGATTTGCCGAGCACTTAAAAATGTTAAAAAGCCGTAATCAGAGTATATTTCTACAAAGACGGTATTTACAAGCAATAGCCGCAGGTTATTCCAGATTGGGCTACCAACCTTTGCTGACAGACCAATTATCCTTAAAAGAGAAAGACACGCAGATAAATATTATCTGCCGGGTTATTGAGAGCAATCCAAATGATCAGGTAAAAACCGATCTCAGCGTCATATGTTCAGAAATAAATCTTATCAATAAACCTGCCATTCTCTATATTAATATTCCCCGGAAGGCAGGGGAAACCGGTGACCTGTTAACATGTTATACAAAGCATATTGCCTCTCTGGCCGCGGAATACAAAAATATTTGCCAATTCATATTGACAAGCGGCTATGATACGCCTGGCAAGAACAACCCGGTTTATTACAGTATCAGCATAGAAAATATAAATTCTACTTTAAAGTTGCCGGAGTGTTTTAAACTCTACCTTCCCGGTTAGTAGATTTGGGAGGCTAAAGATGGCTATTTTTGCAATCAGTGATTTACACCTTTCCTTTGATCGGCCTGTTAACCCCAGGGACTGGAACAGTGCTTCTCAGCATAAACCAATGGACATATTCGGCAAGGATTGGGCAGAACACTACCGAAAAATATATGAGAACTGGAATAAAACTGTAACTGACCAAGATACTGTTTTAGTGCCCGGAGATATTTCCTGGGCTATGCGCCTTACAGAGGCGGTACATGACTTTGAGTTTCTCGGTTTTTTACCCGGTAATATTATAGGTGTACAGGGAAACCATGATTACTGGTGGCAGAGTATCTCTAAAGTTCGCGCCGGGCTGCCGGTCAACACCCGGCTGCTGCAAAATGACCATATAATTATTGATAATATCGCCATATGCGGCACAAGAGGATGGATCTGTCCCAATGATTCATTTTTCGGAGAAAGTGATGAGAAAATTTTTCGCAGAGAACTAATGCGCCTGGATAATTCCTTAAAAAGCATAACATCCTCGGTGAAAGACATTATGGTTATGATGCATTACATGCCAACCAACGATAAGCATGATAAATCAGCTTTTATAGAATTATTGCAGCAATATGGAGTTAGTACGGTAGTTTACGGCCACTTGCACGCTAAAGCCAGCAAATATAGATTACCCGAGCAAAAATGGGGCTTAAATTTTCAACTTGTAAGCGCTGACTATCTAAACTTTACACCTCTGCTGATCAAATAAAAAATTACAACCGGCAACTTTTACCTGGCTTCAGAATTACCACCTGGGACATGGTTTCTTTTTCTACATTATTTTTGAAGAGACCGGCATCCTGTTCTATGAGAGGCCAGGTATTATAATGCATAGGTATAACAGTTTTAGGGTTTAAAAAGCGCACTGCCTCAAGAGCGTCTTCCGGGCCCATGGTAAAATTATCTCCAATAGGCAGTAATGCCAAGTCTAAATCATTAAATTTACCTATCAAACCCATATCGGAAAATAATCCTGTGTCACCGGAATGATAAATGGTCTTACCGTTCATGTTAATGATAAAACCACAGGGATTGCCCAATGTTTCAACCCTTCCGTCTTCAGTTACAACCGAACTCCCATGCAGGGCAGGAGTTAACTTAATTCTGATATCACCGAAGCGGTGACTGCCTCCTATATGCATAGCATGGGTTTTTGCACCGTGTCCGGAACAATAAGCGGCCACTTCATAAACCGAAACAATAACTGCTCCTGTTCTTTTCGCTATTTGCAGGGCGTCGCCCAGGTGGTCACCGTGAGCGTGGCTGAGCAAAATATAATCCACGTTAAATTCCTCTACTGACTGTACTGCTGCCGGATTACCTGATATAAAAGGATCAATTATTATTTTAGCCTGACCTTCCAAATAAAAGCAAGCGTGGCCAATAAAATGAATATGCATACTTATCACCTTTTTTAGAAAATTTTAATGCTTTTGAATTCACTCAAAAACCACTATTGTATCTCCTTGATTAACAAACTGCCCCTTGCTCACAGTTATATGATTGATTTTACCGCTTCGATGAGCTCTCAATTCATTCTCCATTTTCATTGCTTCTAATACGGCAACCAATTCCCCTTTTGCCACTTCCACCCCGACAGCTACAAACAAATCAACCACTATTCCAGCCATGGGTGCTTTAATCTTATTTCCGCTGTCTATTACCCAGCTATCTTGCCCTGAACAAACTTTCTGACTGTTTTCATCAATTGTTTTAACAGAACTTTCAGCTTCTTTATTTAAAGTTTCGTCTTCTAATTCTTCGACAGTCACTCTGTAATTTTTCCCGTTAATGATGACTTGAAATATTCTCGTTTTCGGTGCGTCAGTGAGTGTTTTATCATCGCTAAACAATATTTCTAATAACATTACTAATCACCTCGTTAAAGGGGAATATTGCCGTGTTTTTTGGAGTATCTGAGCTCCCGTTTATCCGATAATACCTCCAAACTCTTGGTAAGCTTTGCCCTGGTTTCACGCGGGTCAATTACCTCATCAACCAAACCGCGGGCACAGGCTATATAAGGATTAACAAATCTTTCCCGGTATTCTCTGGTTTTATCCAGCAAAATTGCATCAGGACTGGCAGAGTTTTTTATTTCCTCACGATAGATAATACTGGCGGCTGCTTCAGGTCCCATTACAGCTATCTCAGCAGTAGGCCAGGCATAAACCATATCCACACCAAGAGAGCGACCGGACATAGCCATATAACCGCCACCGTAAGCTTTACGCAGTATAACGGTGATTTTGGGTACAGTAGCTTCCGCATAGGCATATAGGATTTTTGCACCATGCCGAATAATACCGCCATGTTCCTGATCGGTTCCCGGTAGAAATCCAGGAACATCTACAAATGTAATCAAAGGTATGTTAAAGCAGTCACAAAACCTTACAAAACGCGCAATCTTATCCGATGCCTGAATATCTAAACAACCGGCCAAATAGCAGGGCTGGCTTGCTACGATGCCAACCGTTGCGCCGCTTAAACGGGTAAAACAAGTAATGACATTGGGAGCAAAGTAGCGGTGTATTTCCATTAACTCACTGTTGTCGGCAATGAGTTTTAACAGTCTGCGAACATCGTACTGTTTCTGGGATTGTATGGGAATTATTTTTAAGATTTCCTCCGGATTTCCTTGCGGTGTTTCCGGCGCGATGAGAGGTGGTTTTTCTCTGTTATTAAGAGGTAAATAACTGTATAGCGCTCTAACCATATCTAAACAAGCCTTTTCATCCGGCGCAAGAAAATGAGCCACTCCACTTGACTGGTTATGAGTCATAGCCCCACCCAATTCCTGGTGACTTACTTCTTCACCGGTAACACATTTTACTACCTGCGGACCGGTAATAAACATGCGGCTTTTTTCGGCAACCATAAAAACAAAATCAGTCAGGGCAGGCGAATAGACAGCCCCCCCGGCACAGGCACCCATAACTACCGATATTTGAGGCACAACACCCGAGGCCAGGGTATTTTTGTTTAATATATTGCCGTAACCAACTAACCCATAGATGCCTTCCTGTATCCTGGCACCACCTGATTCGTTTAAGCCTATAATTGGCGCGCCAGTTTTTAAAGCCAAATCCATTATATTACATATTTTTAAGGCCTGCAGTTCTCCCAGAGAACCACCGCGCACGGAAAAATCCTGAGAAAAAATATATACCGACCGGCCTCCTAATTTGCCTGTTCCGGTGATTACACCTTCTCTGCCTACTTTTTGGGCTTCTGACCGACAGTTTTCCCAGTCGGAGCTAACAAAGGTTCCAATTTCCATAAAACTTCCCTGATCCAGTAGATATTCAATGCGCTGTCTGGCAGAAAGAGAACCGTTTTTATCTTTGAATTCCTGATTCTCTGGCTTAAATTGTTTTCTATAGAATTCTAGTTCATCTAAATATTTTTGCATATCCACTAAACATTCTCCTGTATGTCAATGAGTTCGATAAGCACACCGCCCGCGCTTTTGGGGTGCATAAAAGCAATTTTGCTGCCATTTAAGCCGTAATGAGGATAATCAATTATACTATATCCTTGCTGCTGCAATTTTTTCACTGTTTTATCCAGATTCTTAACAGAAAAAGCCAGGTGATGAACTCCCTCCCCGTTATTGGCTATAAATTTAGCTACCGGCCCGCTGGAATCAAGCGACTCCATTAATTCCAGCGTTACACCACCGGTAGAGATATTAGCAACTTTTAAACCGTGATTTTCCAATAATTCCGCGGGAAGAATATCAAAACCCATATCCCGGTAGACAACTAAAGCTTTTTCTAAATTTTTTACTGCAATCCCAACATGATTTATTTTTGGCACATCAGGCAAAGAAAGAAACCCCCGTTCACTTATTACCCAATGAATCACAGTTCTTCCAAGTACTTTTCCGCAGCTACCGCGGCAATAGCACCGTCAGCCACTGCTGTAACCACTTGTCTTAAGGTTTTTTGCCGCACATCACCGACTGCAAATATTCCCGCGTGGGAGGTTTTCATATCCTCATCTGTCATAATATACCCCCGGCTGTCCAATTCAATCAAATCTTTAACCAGTTCGGAACTGGGCCTGGTTCCCACATAAACGAAAACCCCTCCGACCTCCAAATCAGAAAACTCTCCGGTACGAACATCCTTTAATTTTACAGCATCAACCGCAGATGAACCGCTAATTTCTTCAACCACTGAGTGCCAGATAAACTTTATTTTGGGATTATCTTTAGCTCTCTGCTGAATTATTTTAGCAGCACGCAGTTCACCGCGCCTGTGGATGATAAATACTTCCTCAGCAAACTTAGTTAAGAAGAGCGCCTCTTCGACCGCAGCGTCACCCCCCCCTACAACGGCTACTTTTTTACCTCTGAAAAAAGCACCGTCACAAGTAGCGCAATAAGATACACCCCTGCCGTGCAATGTGCTCTCACCCCTGACACCGAGCAGTTGCGGGCTGGCACCGGTAGCTAAAATTACAGCTCTGGCATATAATTCACCGCTGCCTGTTTTTACTGCAAAATTATTGTTCAAGGGTTTTAACTCTTCTACATAGTCATAAATTACTTCCAGGCCAAATCTTTTAGCCTGGCTTTCCATATTCATAGCCAATTCCGGACCACTGATACCCTCTGAAAAACCAGGGTAATTCTCAATAAACTCTGTAGTGGCAGCCAATCCGCCCGGTACACCTTTCTCGATTAAAACAGTTTTCAAATCAGCCCTGGCTGCATAAATACCGGCAGCCAAACCGCCGGGTCCTCCACCGATAATAATTAAATCTTTTAAATTGTCCATATATTATACACCTCACTGCCCTAATTATCTTAAGTTATTGATATTTAGTCAAGCAAATGTTTATAAATCAAACATTTAAAGCGTAAATTATTATACTATAAATGTTGCAATCTCTATGCCATCTTTTTTGCTACATAAAAATGTCTTCTGCTATCATACTTGATAGTCTCAATACTAAAAGCGTGATAGGCAGCCAACAGTTCCAGCCCGGCTTCTCTCAAAGCTGTTTCTATCTCTTGTGGCGTATAAGCCTTTTCACTATGTCGCTCCTGAAACTTACGATACAAGTCCCCTTCTCGAAAGAAACCTGTTAAATCTATTGTCCATATATCCTTTTCAGGCTCATAGGAAGTCTGCCAAATCAACGTCAGGTCGTCTTCCTGAACTACAGTGGTTTCCTGACTGCTGTCAGCTAGCCACCGAACAGCATTCAAATCAAAAATAAACAGCCCGCCAGAAAGCAAATTATCAAACACTTTTTTGAAGGTTAATTTGATATCTTCATAATTAAGCAGATAATTCAAGCCGTCATGAAAACAGGTTATCAGTTCCACCGGTTCAGGCAATTTCAAACAGCATATATCTTGAACAAAGAAATTTATGTTTAAATTCTCTTTTTCAGCTTTTTTTCTGGCAATATCTATCATTCTGGCAGATAAATCAACTCCGGCAACACGATATCCCCTACGGGCAAAAGGAAAAGCCGTATTTCCGGTACCACATGCCAGGTCAATAATTGTTTTTGGGCTATATTCAAACTTTACCAATAATTCTTCTATGTAATCAATCCAACCTTCAAAATCAACTCCCTGTACCAGATAGTCATATATTCCGGCTAATTCATGATATTGTGTCAAAATCGATCACCTCCCCTAAGCCGATTTGAAAAAGCCCCCCGTTAACCGGGAGGCTTTTTGTTATAGATTTACTTAACTGCAGCAAGAATATCAGCCAATACTTTCTTAATATCCTGATCCCCGTCGATATTTTTCAACAAACCTTGCTTGCCATAGTAATCAATCAGGGGCTGGGTCTGAGCTTCGTACACATCAAGCCTGTTGCCAACTGTTTCTTCATTGTCATCACTGCGCTGGTAGGTTTCGCCGCCACAGGAATTGCATTTATCAGCTTCTTTGGTCGGATTAAATATTACGTGATAACTGGCACCACAGTTACGGCAAACACGACGGCCGGTTAAACGGGCCATCAGCTTTTCCCTGGCTACTTCAACATTAATAACGCTGTCAATCTTAATGCCCATTGCACTTAATGTTTCGTCCAGAGCTTTAGCCTGATCAACTGTACGCGGAAAACCGTCTAACAGAAAACCCTTGGCACAGTCAGGCTGTGAAAGGCGGTCTTTAACCATACCGATTACGACTTCATCAGGAACAAGTTTACCTTGATCCATAAATTCCTTGGCCTTTTTACCCATTTCAGTGCCTTCCTTAATTGCGGCACGGAACATGTCACCTGTTGAAATATGAGTAATAGCCATTTCCTTAACCAAAACTTCCGCCTGAGTGCCTTTACCTGCACCCGGAGGCCCCATAATTAAAAGATTCACAAACTATCCCTCCTGCACTTGTCTTTATATAATAAGGCAATACTCCCATTAAATTTTATTATAACATATATTATCTGCCAGAGGAAGCAGAAATGATAGACATGCTAAATTTTAAAGCACTAAGAAGATCATATCCGGATTACATAATCAATCAATTTCATTCACTCATTACTTTTTCGTATAGGCATATAGATCATAGCCTTAAATAAATCTCCGTCTACTTGTACATCAAATTTTCCACCCTGAATATCAATCAAGCTTTTCGCAATCGATAGTCCCAGTCCACTGCCTTGACTGCTTCTGGATTCATCACCTCTTTTGAAACGCTCCATTAATTCATCTGCCGAGATATTTAACTCATAAGCTGATATGTTTTTAATGGTGAGCAGTATTTCGTTGCCTAAATCTTCGATATCTATATATACTCTCGACCCTTTAAGGGCATATTTAAATATATTGGATATTAAGTTCTCTATAGATCTCCATAATAACTTTCCATCGGCTGAAATATATATATTTTTTTGAGGATAGTTTATCTTAAATTCTAAATCTAAGACTTCAATTTTATCATTAAGTTCACCTAAACCCTGGTTTAGTAGAGATACAATATCTATTCGCTCAAGATTTACCGGAATATTCCCACTGGAGGCCTTTGCCGCTTCAAATAAATCATCTGTAAGTATTTTTAACCTTTGTGATTTTTGATCAAGTACTTCTATATATTTCTCCACCTTTGATGGGTTCTTTTCCTTTTTCAATAAATCTACATAGGTAATAATGGAGGTCAATGGTGTTCTTATATCATGAGACACATTTGTGATCAGCTCCGTTTTTAACCGCTCACTTTTGAGTTCGTTATGGACTGCGCTTTTTAAACCTTGTGTGATACTGTTTATATTAGCAGCAAGTCTTCTAAACTCTCCACTGCCATCTACATCTATGGTATGATGAATATCTCCACCTTTTATTCTCTCCACTCCTTCTTTGATTGCATTAAATGACTTGATCTGCTTAAAGGCAAACCAAGCAGCAATGCCCAGGGTTACCGGGAACATAAAAAACGTCATAGCAACCAATGCCGGATATGCGACTACAATTAATACTATCTTTACGCCAACGCTTCCGCTGTCATATACATCTCTTGCAAATTTGAACACCTTATATAGAATGCTATAGACCAAGGTATGCTTTATAATCGTTTTATTTTTAAAATGCCTTACCAGTGAAAGAACAAGCACTAATCCTACTGCAGCAACAGGGATAGTTACTGGAATTATCATTCTATGGATGTTTTGAGAATTTACCGCACTCAACAATCCAACCCACAGTATTATAAGTCCTATACACAACAATAAATTAATGTCATTATATAATCTATCTGCTACGTTTAATTGTACCTCTTGATCCTTAAATGATTTTCTCCCTACAACGAGAATCAGATATACAAATGACAGTGCTAATCCCAGTAAAAATCCCGCTAATCTATATAAACTATTAGTAGCTGTTACCTTGTCTTCCTTCCATTCCTTTATACTCGGATCTAAAAACTCTTTCGTATAAGCAATGTAAATAACATTGCTTGCCGGGTCAAAATCATTAACAATATTTGTGAATTGATATAAATACTGATTATCTTTTAATTCCGTTGGATAAAACTCTTTTTCATACTTATCAAATATAATAAAAGAAGGATAGCTTTTAAAATGCTCTTTTTTTAGCTCAGTACTATTGGTATATACATTTACACCATTACTGGCATAATATAAAACACCCTTGTGCTCTTTTAATCTTTGCAGCAGTAAATTATATTCCCTTAAATCATTCTTGATCACCCTATCCCTTGCTTGAGTGAGTTTATCTGCATATACTTCTTTAAATTTTTTATAGTTTTCCTCCTCATTTAAGTTTGGATTATAACTTCTGAAATTATATTGAAATTCTGAAAATAGTTTTTCTTCTTCTCTTCTCATTTCATCTTCAGTAACAGTCCCGCCATTTAATATCTGTTCTTCATTCTTATACTCGCCTATTAGTCTTGTTAGATCATTCAAGATATTCTCACTTTCCCGCATATATGACCTGCTAAGATAGTAGTTATCTTCATAAACGATACCAAAGTCACCATCATTTAGTACTGCTATATTCACAAATGCTGTAATAAATCCGGTAAAACATAGGATTACCAGGATAAAAACAATAGTTTTCGTTGTTATCAAATGGCTATAATTTTTCAACTTTGTATCCAATTCCCCACACCACCTTCAGATATTTTGGCTCTTTGGGATTTATCTCAATTTTTTCTCTGATTTTTCTTATATGTACTGCTACTGTATTTTCCGGACTAAAGGCTGTTTCATTCCAAACCTTCTCATAGATCTCATCTATGGAAAATACTCTCCCGGCGTTTGCAGTAAGAAGCTTTAATATCTTATATTGTACCGGCGTAAGATGAATCTCATCTCCGTCAACGGTTATGATTTTACTTTCATCATCGATCGCCAGTCCTCCTGTGCTATACACATTACTTTTGCTTTCCAGACTTCCTAATATTGTAAATCTCCTCAGTTGGGATTTAATCCTTGCAATTAACTCTAAGGGATTAAATGGCTTGGTTATATAATCATCCGCTCCTAAATTTAATCCTATTATTTTGTCCGTATCCTCAGATTTAGCTGAAAGCATTATTACCGGTATATTTTTCTCCTCTCTGATTTTCATGGTAGCTCTTAATCCATCCATTTTAGGCATCATAATATCCATGATAATAAGATGTATCTCATTTCCTTCAATTAGTTCCAAAGCTTCTATTCCATTAGAAGCTTTGAATATTTTATAGCCCTCGTTTTCCAAGTAGATTTCTATAGCTTCTACAATTGTCTTATCATCATCACAGACCAGTATATTCACAAAAATCACTCCTACATGTAAATTTGCACATATTATATCGCTCCTTTATTATCTGTTGTGAAGATAATGATATCAAACAAATCTTAACAAATTCTTTATACAAATCTTAAGATTTTCTTAGTGTTGTTATTGGTACACTTTTAGAGAATTTTCA
Organism: Desulfofarcimen acetoxidans DSM 771; assembly: GCF_000024205.1. Taxonomy (NCBI): domain Bacteria; kingdom Bacillati; phylum Bacillota; class Clostridia; order Eubacteriales; family Peptococcaceae; genus Desulfofarcimen; species Desulfofarcimen acetoxidans. The sequence goes on along the minus strand of NC_013216.1, from coordinate 1,363,347 downwards.
TAATACAAATATATTGTATAAAACCTTACAATAAGTTATAAATTACAAATAATAAGCTATTAAACCTCTGGGTATATATACCCAGAGGTTTAATAGCTTATTATTTATTCAGTTCCATCAAAACTACAAAACATAAGATAATACAACAATGAATAAAAATACAAATCTCATACCCTTAATATAAACGCTGATATCTCAAGATTCATTCTATATTTATTATGATCTTAACTCCTCGGTCGTAGAAGGTTTTCTAAAAGGTATGACCTTACCTTTATTCTTTTTAGTTGGCAACTTATTGCAGCAAGATTCACATCCTCCACCACAGCCGGTTTTATTGCCAACAAAAACCTTACGCCAAAGCACCTGCCATTTTCCTTCTACTTTCTCTATTTTTGTCTCCACTTCATACTGGGATCCACGTTGTTGATTAGCTAACCTTGCTTCTGTAGTGGCAACAATACTTGCAGTTAATTGGGCTTTCTCCTCAGAGTCATATAAAGTCTGTACCTTTACCCATTGCATAATGGATCACTCCCTTGGCAAATACTTCTATTTTTCTTTATGCTAATTATTTTACATTGTTAGGATATAATACCCTTATCTTGTTCTGTATTATTTTATCATTTCCTTTATTAAGCGTAAATATTTTTCTCATAATTAGAGTGACTGAAATTTCATATTCAATTACCTCACTACTGGCTAAATACCATCCACCTTTTTGATACTCTACCCCATCATTCGCCTCTATGTGAATGACATTCCTACAATTCCCAAAATAATCATACTCTAGCTATCCGCCTAAAAGCTTCAGAATTTTGACCTGGCACTTAGAAAAGAATAATTTCAGAATATCTACCCCGACATTAATTAACCCTTAAGTCCTACAGGACGATTAATTCATAATCTCGGCTGCCCATACCGATTTCTTCACCATGACGCATTTGGATAGTACCGTCTATATAAGAGCGCAAACCTTTAAACTTATCCGCACCGGACTCATGATTGCAAGAAAGAAAAGACTCAGAGAACCCACACTGTTTATTTACCAGATCATAACTTGCCTGATCAATAGCTACAGGATCAGTAGATGCCAAAAAACCGATATCAGGAACAATAGGTGCATCGCTCCACGAAGCGCAATCACAATCAGGCGTAATATTTATTAGAAAGTTTATATAACCGATACGTTTCTCATGTGCCTTGGCAAAGCCATATCCGTATTCGGCCATCCGTTCAAGAAAAGCTTCTAAGTCTGTCTGCCAGTCGATCCCGTTAGCCTTTACTGGACAAACGGTTAGGCACTCACCACAGCCGATACATTTATCCAAGTCAATATTTGCCTTCATTTCACTCATAGTTATAGCCTGTTCTGGACAAACTTCGCTGCACCCACCACAACCAATACATTTATCTTCATCAACTACAATCTTAGTACCATGCTGCTCCTTTTTACCAATGGCTGGTGCTCCACCCATGGCAAGATTTTTTATTGCCCCACCGAAGCCACCCATCTCATGCCCCTTAAAGTGAGATAATACAATTACGCTGTCAGCATTAACAATATCTTTAGCCAGTTTCACTTTCTTAAAGTGTTTTTTATCAATCTCTATTTCAGTAATATTATCACTGCGTAGTCCATCGGCAATGATAATTGGCGCACCTGTAACCGTATAATCAAAACCATGCTCCAATGCAGTCAGTAAATGGTCAACCGAATTATGCCGACTTCCAGAGTAGAGCGTATTAGTATCGGTTAGAAAAGGTTTAGCACCCTTTTCCTTAATTTTATCCACCACTTGCCGAACAAAAAGAGGGCTAATAAAGCCATCACTTCCACGTTCACCGAAGTGCAATTTAATAGCTGTAATATCATCTTTCTTAATAAGCTCATTAAAACCAGCCTGATCAAATAAGTTTCTTATTTTGCTAATTTTATTACCCTTATCTGTCCTCGTGCGCAAATTTACAAAATATACTTTGCTGGACATGCTTCCTTTCCCCTCTCTACATAAATTAAAATGTTGAATCATACTCTATGCTACAACTTTGAGTTAACTCCAAGTCAATAAGTTTTTATAAATATCTTTATAAAACTAAAATCAACCAAGTCCCGTGTCACCATGTGATTGACTGCAGAGCAAATCAGAATTGCCGCCTTTTCTTGGACTCGCAGATAATATTAATACATTTTTTCCATAGAATTAATTTTCCGGTCTTCTTAGTTCCTTTTCTTTTTCAACTACTGACTTTTCATATACATTAATTTTATAATCCAGTCGTTCCAGCGTTTTCTTCATATCTTCCATTTTTGCTGTGAGCTGTTTACGCTGCTCGATTAAAAGTTCTTTTCTTGCCTCAATGGTTTCATCACCCTGCTGAAATAGCGCAACATACTCAATCAATACTTCAATGGGAAGACCTGCGCCGCGCATACATTTGATAAATTCGACCCACTTACAGTCTTCTTTTGTATAATCCCTGACCCCATTTTTATTACGGTTCACATGAGGTATTAGTCCGATGCGCTCATAATAGCGGAGTGTATCCTGTGGGATATCAAATTTTTCACTTACTTCTGTGATTTTCACGAGATTTCATCCCCTGATATCGGATATTTTAATACTTAGAGTTAACCCCAAGTCAAGAGTTTTAAAATAGTAGCAAAATTTTATGCTGCTATTCTAAATACATAGTGTAATGTGCGTCTACTCAGGTATTGCTTCATTCAAACACCTTATTGCATTTAATGTCCCTTTAATTGTGGCTCACATCCTAAAGATAGAATCATAGGGAAGGTTAAAAATTCCCATGGTTTTACATTAGGACCCTTTCTTGTATAGTAATCACCAAAGCAATTGGCCGATAAGTATTTTTGAATATGAATTTGATTTTCCGGTGATTCTTCATACATCTTATCAATCATTTCTCCAAATATTGCTTTTTGTATTTCTAATCCTTTTTCGTACCGTGTTTCTGGCATAGTTTTGGACTGTCCTTCTAAAGGCAGCTTGATTCCTCTACCTTCTAAGATTTCATTTGTGGCGTGTATAAAATCAAAGGAGTTGTTGATACCAGTATATGGTATTGACTGATAAACAATTTCTTTCACTTCAATGGCCAGGTGAACAAAGCAACTATCAGGTGCTGCACCATACCAGCGCTTTACATCTGCTGGTATCTGTACAACATCTCCCGGATGTAATTCCTGTGCAGGTTTGCCCCATTCCTGATAATAACCTCTGCCTCCGGTAACCAGTAGAATCTAACCGCCTGCATGTTTATGCCAACTATTACGGCGGCCCGGTTCAAATGTTACATTACCAACAGGGCATGCCGTATCAAAGGAAGTCAGCATACTCAGCCATACTGTACCTTTAAAATTTTAACTTTCAAACTTTTTACCTATTGGGAAAATCACACTATTGCTTAAATCAAATATCTCACTAATTTTCTGTTCTCCTTTTCTCTTTATTTATTGACTTATCCACATGATATATTTCCGGTACTATGTATAGGGTACTGCTTAGAGTTAACTCCAAGTCAATACCTTTTTTCTTTTTTACTAAAAAATATCTCCATTTAGATAATATTATTAAAAAAAGCATGACTACAAGTTTATACCCTTAAAGTCATACCTTTATCCTATCTATGGCTTTTTTCACTATGTTTGATTCAATCTATTAATAGTCAAGTATTTCACCATTACGCCATAACCAATAACTTACCTAGCAGATCAACGGTTAAATTTCGCGAAATCTAATCCATTCTCCACTTACAGTCAGTTAACACAAGACAGGTTAAGTCCATTGCGCTGCCGGTTCCGCCACTTTCGACTTGCTCTTGTGTGTTTCAGTTTCACGTTATGCTTATCTACTTGATTCACATATTATTTAATAAATAACTGAATTTTTTAATACTATACATGTTGTTTATATATAAACAACATGTATAGTATCTTATTTATGGACGTTAATCCGAGATAGTTGAGATAGGTGTCAGGATGCTGGTACTACCCCTAAAAGTATTACCGTAAATAAAGTTCTAAAATGCCGAAAAATTACGCTTATAGGAATACTTTTGGTATATAATATCTTGTGGCCGCAAAATTCACTAATCATGGTCATATGCCAAGTAGCAATTTCAATTTTGCAAGAAAATATTGACAATACCAGGCTGTATCAGCTGCTCCATCTTATTATCAAGGTTTCCCCGGAGTTGACGGAATCCACTGACTGATACCGGGTTCGGTCCTTCCGCCCGGGCCAAGAACCATATCGTAGTTCATTGTGAATAGTGAACGCCACTGATCAACTGCTAATTTCGCTGCATTTACTCCGGTTTGCGGCTTGTTAAGCAATGGAGTTCCGTCCGGGTTGTATATATCCAGCCGATACACAGAGTTGCTTTGCTGCTTCAGCACGGACAGTACGTAAACATACCCCTTGCCCTCAACTGCAATGTCAAGATACGAAATGCCTGCCTGACCTTGCTCACGCAAAGGCATCACGGAAACTACACGCTGCACGGTGAGGTCCTTATCCGATCCTGTTATTTCAAATACCATTGCATTGGTGGTGTCTGTGAGACGCCACGCCTTGCTCCTGACTTTGACCTCCACATCAAAGGTAAAGCTATGATATATTGTTAGAACTCCTTTTATCATCCGGACGTCATATACCGCTTTGGAAGTATTATCCGTTACCAACCATAATTCACCCGTTTTTGTAACTGATGCACTGAGATCGATACTATCTCCCGAGGTATAGCCATTGGTCTTAAAATCATTTTGCAGAGTTGCGTCAACAACTCCCTTGTTCAAACTGTCCACCGAGGAGGTGTGACCGGTAAAAAGCGGTGCCAACTCCGGCTTGACGTTTTGCTGAAATTCCCGGACCAAATCAGTTTCCGGGGATTTGGCATCAAGCTCTTCTTTGTATTGGGTGCCAATTTTAAAGGACGGCTGGCCTACTGAAAAACAAGAAACCGGATTACCACAGATGTCAAATGCCTGAATCCTCTGATTTCCCTCTTCCAGGATGAGAATCCTGCCATCGGCAGTAACTGTCAGTGCTACCGGCTTGTTCAGCAAACCTTCACGCAACCCCTGCCCGGAAAGAGGCATTGCATAAGGCGACTGCTCATCGTCAACGGCATCTGACGGCAAACGCAGGGTTACAAGCTTATGATTGTCATAATCAGCTCCCACAACATAACCCAAAGGATGTACGGCCAGTGCCTTGATCGTTATGTCCTGAAAACGTCCCCAACTTTTTTTGGTATCGTATTCAAATGTAGACTGACCCTGTTTAAAAGTAATGCCGCGGAGGTAATAAATCCGGTTGTCCGGGGTATAGCTTCTGGAATCCAGGTAGAAATTATCCACATGAGGCATGGGCCAGCTGTATACATTTATCGTATCCTGCCAATTTCCTTTTTTGATTTCCTTCATTAACTTCAGTGTGTAAAGCAGGTCCTTGCCGGGCTGCCCAATATTCCATTCCTGACTTTTTGCAACCACAGTCACTTGCGCATCATCGGGAAGAGCCAGACCGTATTTTGCAAACTCGGTCTTAATACTTACCGGTACCGCCCCACCCTGATTCAACAGAGACATATAGGTCTGCGGATCAAGATCAAAAAGAACAGTCAGTCCAAACTGATCAAAGGCTATATACGAGGGATTGGAAAATCCGCGGCCGGGCTCAATAATAGAGTCCTGAGGCTCTCCCAGCGTGGATATACTTTGGAAAGTATACATCTGGTTATTATCGGGAGCATTTCCGAAATCCCTGGGCAGGTTTTGTCCTGAGGCTCTCCATGCGTAACCCAGCTGATATTCCCGGTTATTATATGTTATATTCATGCGCTCGCATATTCTGTGTCCATCATTGCCGCAGTCATTGACAACATTAGGAGCAGGCGGCGAGGCATGGGTGAGGTTCTGTACTTCCAGCTCATACAGAGTTGTCCCGTCGCTGCTGTAAATCATCTTTTCCCATATATTATAGCTAATTCCGCTCTGATTATCTTTTAACGTCCATTGGCTTCCTTTAGTAACCACCGTAACCGTCACATTTGCCGACAACGGATTACCGTTATCCTGGAAGGCTTTTCTTACTCCGCTTCCGGCTGTCGCTGCATCCAATTCACTCTTTAATGTGTCATCTATTGAGAAAAGGGTTACTTCCCAGTAATGCTTCTGAGCCTCGGAATAATTAAGCCTCTGTTTTTGAGAGTAATTTGTGTCGGAATTAAGCGGAACCAAGTTTTCTTCTATGCTGCCTTCTATTTTAAGCTCATCGTTACTATCCGGATCTGCATTTATCCAACCGCTTTCCCATTTACCGGCCAGCCAGTCGTTATCCGAATAGATACCTGCGGTTACATCAATTTTCCCCCCCGCCGGTATGCCTGAAAATACTACTGTGATGGGATCATCATGTTTTCCGGGCATCGGTCCGGCCTTGATATAGGTAGTTCCGCCATCCTGGCTGTTTCCTTTGGGGTATTTTACCTGAATGACATAATGATCACTGACTGCCGGCCATACAGGCAGTACACCGGGTTTCCCGTGAGCAGGGTCCGGTTTGACCGTAACTGTCAGGTCCAAAGTATGCTGTATATCCAATTTGTAGGTAGCAGGAGAAAGGAGACATTCAACTGTAGTCGCTGAGATAGCAGCCAGATCTGCTGCAACGCTGGCAATTTTAAGGGCCCATCCGGCATACGGAATCTGCTCCAGCGCTTCCTCAGCAGTGATTTGGGCCACTGAAGCGGCAATAATCTCTGCTATGGCATCTTTCCATATCTTATTAGCTATTTGTTTAACTGCAACACCAAAAATAATACTTGCAACCTGATTTGCCAGTTTGGCCAAAATATATTTTCCTGCAGTGGTATCCTTATAATTAACAGCAAGAACCAGTGCCGTTGCTCCAATAGTACCTGCAATAGCCATCAAGCCGAAGAAAGCATCCTTGTCTAAGCTTTTTAGAAAAGGATTGACAATATAGACAGTTAGGGCCATGCTCAGTGCCGAAAAACCGTAACAGAGAAACGAAGTCATAAGGACTCCTACCACATCTACATCTGTATCCCAGTCAGTAAAGCCGGAAGCTACGCCAAGTCCTCCCAATAGGATCTGAGCTCTGGAAGCTTCCTGCGGCCAGAGAAATTCCAAATTAGTTTTATTTGTAAGAGGCGGCACCGGTACACCAAACACCGCATTTCCACAGCTGATATATGTGAGGAAGTTTTTCACATCACTTGGTTCAAGTACTTTGTCCAAGGGAGATGGCATCTGATTTTCCCACCCGGGTATATCACTTCGTTTTATTGGACTTCCATCCTCTTTGAAAAACTGCACATATGCTCCGAGATAGCGGGCTGGCCAGTTTTTAACCGGAACAGTTAGTTTATTGTTCTTATAGGCCATTTCGTCATCATATAAATAAAGACCATACTGCGAAGTGGTGTTTTTAATGGAAAAGCCTTTTGCAGACGTGTTCATAGCTTTAAATACCATTGGGGCGGGCGGAACATCGGCTTGCACCTTTTGAGTCTCACCTGCCTGCTTGGTCCAGAGCTGTCCATTTAAAAGGGCATCGTTTTTGGTGGATACCAGAACCTGCGCAACCACCGGCGCAGTTGCCTCAACCACCCCGTCGCTTCCGGTATTGTACTTGTCTGTCAAATCATACAGAGGAATGACCGGTACGCCATTCACCACCGGCCAGTTGGCTTTTGCACCGTTCTTATATGTCAGGTCCTCATTTGCAGGTATGGGTTCCTCCTTGCCGGTGGCGGGATTAACCCATGTGGAGTAGCCTTTTTTATACCATGACTGCCCCGATTCCGGTGGGTGATTTATAATATATTGCAGTAAATCCTGAAATGCCTGGGTGTATTTAACGTGATTATCGAAAACAATGCTCGCCACCTTCGGATTCACACTGCCTATCTCAGGATGCTGAAATATCAATGTCTTTGCGATCTCGTACGGTGGTTTGATCTGATCGGCATGCAGCCATATATCATCCATATCCTTGGTTGCTGCAAGACCCATGTCTACATTGTAATGTGCAAGCAGCATCGGATGCTGCACCGAAGCCAGGGAATGCTTATTTTCCAGAGAATGCTTATTCTCCAGGATGTGCTTTCTCCTCGCCTCAGTGGGAATATGCACAAAGAGCATAGCCAGCTCCGGCAGGGGATGGCCGTCCAGTGACGGATACGTAACCTGATACATGGCCGGGCGCTCTGCACTCAGTTCGGCATCCTCTATAAAGTGGGTAATCCGGTGGATCTGGCTGGAATGTATCATGGACAGAGCTTTGTTGGACTTTTGATGTGCCTTTAGCTTCTCCGGAGCATCCTTGTAGGAAGTCAGCAGCTTCCCCGTTCCTTTCCCTGTCAAAAGTTTAAATTCCACATCAGGCGGACAATGACTGAGATCAAAATGCAATGTTACTCTCTCTCTTTTTTTCATTTTACACTCTCCTTTTTTTAACAATTTTGCGTGGTCTTTTGTTTTTTATTTACTGAAATTATTGCAAGCACTTAGAATTATTCAGCCGTTACTACATACCGCCTTCCACGCTATTGGGACAATAATAGGTTCCGTCCAGAGACGGTATACATACGGGTGGCCGCGGAAGTACACGGGCACGCATCCATTGGCGAAAGGGCAGCATATTGGCTTTGTTTGTCCTGGTGAATGCACTGTTCGGACATACAGTTTGATCCGTCAATTCATTTTCAGACAGCTTGGTAACCTCACATATAATGTTTTTATATTCCTGCTGATTATCGGCACCGGTAGCCAAAATTCGAACAGCATACCCATAAACATCCAGAACATTACCATTTTTAATCACATTAAACCGTATATAACCATTTAGCGGATTGTACGGATTATTGCTGTCATTGTCAAGCATATATTTACCGGTTCCGTTTGCAGTTACCTGGGCACGCTGACTAAGCACCACTGAACGGGAGCCGAACAACGCCGTAACGTTTGAGAGACTAGGGCGGGCAAACAGGGCTAAAGAACAGGACATATCCAAACCGCGCCACAAAGTATAATTTATGTTGGAATCCACCACCTGCCATACAACAGATATCGGCTGTACGGTCAGCCAGGCCCGGTCGGTCAAATTAATAGAGCCGTATGTTTCGAAAGCAACTTTAATTAAATTGGACACAGGACCGTTCTTTAGATCACTTTTAAGGCTAAGAGGAATCGGAAAGCTCTCGGACGTAGAAATGACATCTACGATCAACGCAGGTGTATATTTTTGCTGATCGCAGCCTTCGTAAATAAGATATTGCTCATTTCCATCGGTTATCTGCCACTGAAAGCCTATCTCCTGACCGCAAACAAGCGCATCGGCACTCAATTCAACGTCATGCTGTGCAAATGCATCCCTCAGCTCCGGGCTCACCTTTCCCGGCTGCAAATTTTGTTCCATTTCTATCGGCATATTGAACAGCTTTTTGCTGTTTTCCAACTCTTGCAGGCAAACCTCGGTCTGGTCTGACGGGGCACTAAAAAGCCAGACACCGTCAGGTCTACCCATGCCATCATCACTGCCCACAGAAACAGCGGCATCGGTGAACATGGCATAATCAAGGGACGCATCCGAGAAATCCGCTCCCTGTAAATTGGAATTTTTCAAGGTAGCCTGCCCACCGTCGGAATCCAGCCCAAGCTTTGCTCCTTGAAGCTGCGCGCCGACCAGATTGCTATAGTTCAAATTAATGCCGTAAAGCAGGGCTTGTTTTAAATTAAGTCCGCTTAAATTTGAGGCGTCAAATTGGGCTTTTTCCAAAATGGCATTCCCGTCCAGCTTTGCTTTGGGTCCGAACAGCTGTATTCCTGAGGCTCTGACATTATAAAGATTAGCAGAGGTAAGCACCGCATTCATCATATAGGCATTTTCAATTATAGCGGCAGTAACTGTCTCATACACCACCATTGCCTCAGCGTTATTTATTATTTCCAGCCTGACCGTATAGGTTTTTGTTGCGGTACGGACCTCCCAGACCCTTTCCGGGGCATACTGGGATGAGTTTATTACTATATCTCCCTCTAAAGGTACACCGTTATCGGCAAATATCTTTTTCACCGTTACCGTATCGGAATTCTGCAGCGCTTTTTTAAACCCTGCAACCCCCGTTTGATCCGTAATACGGAACAACACGCTCAAAGAGCCCATTTGAGCACCCGTCAGGTTGGTTGAGCTTAAAACTGAATTGGAAAGATTTGCTCCATGCATTGGAATATTTCCGGTAATACTGACATTTGACAGGTTTGCATAACTAAGGTCTGCATGATTGAGCCTTGTATTGTCCATTGCCGACCCTGTCAGATCCGTATGGGCAAAAACAACGTTGTCCAGATTTTGACCTGTGAGGTTTAAATACTGCATTTGCGCTCCGGCAAAGTTGGTCTTTGAACTGATAACAGCATTTTTCATATAGATGGTCCATTGTCCGGGATCTTTGGGGTTGCTCATCTTAACCTCTCTGAGATCGGTATCGGTCAAATTGACCCCGTTGACTATCGCCTTGGTGAAGTCCGCTTTTCTTAGTCTGGCAGAAGTGAAGTCTGCATCATTCAACGAAGTCCCGCTAAGGTTCGCTTCTTCAAGAACTGCCTCCCGGCATTTTATCTGATTCATCACTGCATTTGAAAGGAAAGCACCGGTAAGGTCGCTGTTATTTAAGCAGGCATTATTTAAATTAGCACCTGTCAGCGCAGCTTTCTTAAAATTCGTATGATCCAACTGGGTAGTCTGAAAACGGGCATTGAGCAGAACGGCAGCTTCAAAATTACAATAGGACAATGTTGCATTGGAAAACCTGACCCCGCTTGAAAATTGTACTCCCCCGAAATATACCCATGTAAAATCTGCTCCTTCGCCCCCCCACTTCTGGATAAAATCCAAACCGTTTGTCACAACAGTTTGAGTAAATAGAGTGGTTGAAGGCGGATTGCTGTCTTTTTTGACACGCCCAAGGGTTTGACCGGAAACATTGAGATAATAAACGTCCGTTCCTTGTCCGTTTATACCGAAATCCACAATCCGGATCTTGTCATTTCCTGCATCCTCCAGCGCAAAGTTATACACCGCACCTTCACGCTCCAGAGAAGCCTGATAATTATCACCTGCTCCCTCCACATATTTTCCGGCGCCTGTTCCGGATAAAACGGCAGACTGAAGCATAAATTTGCTGTTGCTGCCATAAGCATTAAAATTCAACATTCCATCCACCGGTTTCGGATAGATTATCAGCTTTCCCCCAGAGTCAATACCTATAAAAGCATTATCCGGGGTGGAAAAGTTCCATTTTCCGATAAAGTTCATATTCCACTCTCCTGCATATCCATACTTATTAGATTTTTTAGAGTAATGTATTTTTATCGCACATCCAAAAACGGTTCGAAAACCTCAGGATATTTTTCTACAATCCGCCGCTGCCATCCCGGGGGCAGTCCGTTTTGGGACTTGTAATCCACCACACCGAAATTGGCTCTTTTTAAAATGCCCCGGTAAACCTTGGTCTGGTTGGAACAATCATGGATGGTAATACCTCTCCACCCCTCCTTTTCCGCCAGTTCCATCAGATCATAGGTATAATGCCGGCTTGTAACGGGAGAAACATATCCATACTTGTAGACATATAGCCCATCGTCAGAAAAGTCTTGTACATTATCCGAGTGGAGATGAAGCTCTGCACAATTTATAAATTTGATGCCGCTTTCCAGTATCTCCGTTTTGTTTTGCAGCAATGCTTCATAATACTCACGATACATTGGAGATTCAATCCCGACAGCCGGTACGTACTTTGCAGCAATACGCATGTTTTCCAGTACCGGCCTGCTGCAATGCGTAGCTGCCAGATTAAACCTGAGTTCGTCAAGCCCGCATTCAGCAAGTTTTTTTAATGATGTTTCGCTGCATAACGTTCCGTTAGTATACATCCACTGGTACAATCCCCGTTTATGGATATATTGGATCAACTCATAATGCTTCTCTATATCCGTAAAGGGCTCAAAATAAACCCAGGCAACTCCCCCGAGCTCCGCGCCCTGCTTGTCTATCATAACCTTGACGTCGTCTGTTTGCCTGTACATGGAGTTTACCTGAAAATGTCCGGGAAGAAGCTCCTCATACTCATCGTGCTCACTGCTGTAATAGCAAAACTTGCACCGCAGATTGCATTTTGTTACAGAGCGAATGGGTTGAAATCCGCGTTTGCCGTGAAGACATATCTGACAGCCCTTAGGCAATTCCCCGCCCCACCAAGCCAGCATACCGTGACCGTCCGTACGAAGACGGGCAATGCCCTCCTGCCTTTTTTTAATTTCTGCTAACGTCTTTTCCTGGAATACATATTCAATAATGCAAAGAATATAATTTGCCTTCCTGTCAAATCCACGCAGCAGTTTTTTATGTGACGCTTCAATCTCCTCAAGAAGCTGGGGAATAGAATAGATACCTTTGAACCGTGCCTGGAGCGTTTGTTGCCATTGATTTAGGTTCATGGGCCCCTCCCGAAATTTGTTTTTACATACACCGCCATTAATATTGATAATATGAAAAACTTAATATAGAAAATCAACTCTAAAAAGCGATTTTCCAACAAAATTTTGATAAAAGCAATTTATTTTTCGAAAAAACGCTTTTAGAGTTGGATCTTCATATCCTTTGCTAAACCGGAGCAGGAACCTGTTTCACTATTGCTTCGGCACTGCTCCCTGCTTTTCCGCCGGCACCCGCATCGCCACTTAAACCCGAAATCCCGTTTTGAGCAAATGTCCCGTCACTGTTAAATCCACCGGTACCCCCATTGCCCCCCGAAGCACCCTGGCCTCCCTTCCCTCCCGCACCTGCAACGCAAAGGCATTGAACCGGAAGCCCTTCTCCGCTATAATCAGTATAAAAAACAGACATATTGCCGCTGTTTCCTCCCGCGCCACCGGCGCCTCCGCTGCCGCCATGCCCTCCGTTTCCGCCTTTTCCGCCGGTCACAAAGGTTTCCTGGCACTTTGTGTCACTTTTACCTGCATTTCCTCCATTGCCACCCTTCCCGCCTTTTCCACCATCGCCGCCGTTACCGCCATTACCGGCCTGGCTGTGTATGACCACCTTTTGGGCGCTGTTAATTTGCATGGCATAGAAAATGAAGTCGCAGGAACTGCCTCCACTTACCCCAGGTTGTCCGTTTTCACCGTTTTCACCGGGTTTTCCGTCATCTCCTCCGGTAGGAGGAATACATTGATGCTTTTTTTTATCATAGCTTCCGGGTTTCCCGTCACCCGCAGGTTCCTGATCATATCCTGGCTGGCCCCCCACTCCGTTGGCACCATTTGCCCCGCCGTCAATTAGAATATCTACAAAGTCATCCATTTTCATCCCTCCGAAGCTCTGCTCCGGGAAAACATCCCTTTCCATCCGTTTTCCCGAAGCACAATATCATTAAATAGAGACTACGCAAGCATTATACGGGTATTCCATTGATAACAACTCCGCCCGCCCGGCCGGCTTCACCTATTGCTCCGGAATGCCCCGAACATCCAGGGCGTCCCATCGGGCGTCCTGTTCCACCCATTCCGCCTATTCCGCCATTTCCACCATTCCCCGGTATACTCGGACTGCAGCCCTCTCCATCCTTCGTAACCGTGCTTCCCGGCGTGAGAGTATTGTATTCCAAATAAATGAAGGTTCCGTCGCCGCCATTGCCTCCATCCCCGCCATTACCGCCGTCTCCGCCATCTCCGCCTGCTCCTTCCGAGACCGGTAGATTTCCGCGGCCGCCATTTCCGCCATAACCACCGCTGCCGCCGATACCTCCATCACCACCATTGCCTCCCCGGTTAGAAAGCTGAAGATCTCCTGTTACGGTATCAATACGAAGGGTAACCCAGTAAGCATGATCCCCACGGTTTCCATTGCCGCCCACTCCGCCGGGAGCTCCCGCTTGACCTGGAACTCCGGGAGCGCCGCCGGACTGACCTGCTGCACCGGGAGCCCCATTAGTACCTACAGCTCCATCCTGACCAATACTTCTTATATAAGACGGACTATTGCCTTCCGTCACAAGATTCCATATTCTGATGCCAGCATCCGAACAACAGATAATTTCAGAACCAGCCTCCATTGTCACATTTTTAAACCCTAATGCAACCGGCCTGTGTTCGGGGCTTTTTATTATAAGCGGATGGTCTTTTCGGACAACCACATCGGATATAAGAAATACCGGCAACTCAAAGGGAAAATAAAATTTATCAATGATATCTAAATAACTTGGAACGCGTTTAGAATTTCCATACAAATATACCTCATAGGCCCGGCATAGATTCCATCTGTTTGGCCCCTCTATCGATGAAACCTCAAGATTTGCATTTTTGGCAGGCCAGGGAACAGGAAGGGCAAGGTGCTCCTCTGCGCCGTTTTCATAAACCTCGTCGGCAATTCCACCTAACTTTTTCAGCTGTGCGGCAGAAGCAACAGTTACGTATGTTGGTTTCAATGCTGACGGATATTCGGGATCCACGGATAAGTATGTAGAACCATCTGTTTTTCCGGTATCCAATGCTTCTTGAAAATCCGAAGCCTTAAGCCCCATCTCCGTTAATGCCAGCATCAGCGTATTTTCCTGTGCGGCTGTAAGTTTTCTCATGTTTATACCTCCTCGTTAGTTAGCAAGATAGCCACGGCTACTACTGCCCATTGATATAAATCTTGCCTGATGCTCCTCCCTTACCTGCGTTGCCTGAATTACCGGGTTGTCCCCCCCCGCCCTTCGGGTTTCCGGGCCCGCCATTGCCGGCATTTCCGCCATCTCCCGCGCTTCCGCCCTTGCCGTAATCTTTATACTCATCGGGGGCAATCCCGATACGAATATCCGCATCCGGAGCCTTTTCGGTATATGTCACATATATATCACCGCCATTACCACCATTGCCACCGCTTCCACCATCGCCGCCATCGCCGCCTTTTCCCCCTTGACCCTGGGGACCGGGGCCTCCGCATCCGTCTCCGCCGGAGCCTCCTTCACCGCCATCTCCGCCATTGCCTCCTTTTCCGCCATTGCCACCCGGGCCCCCAATACTAGCCACATAGTAAATTCCTACCAGCTTACTCGTCACTTCAAAGTGAGTTTCCTTGGAAGGACCACCATCATTGCCATCCCCACCTTTGACACCATTGCCTCCGGTTATGCCCGTACCACCCTGACCGGCTTTCCTGGAGCAGCCACCCTTGTTGCTCTCACCCTCCTGACCTTTAGAACCCGGATCACCGTTTCCACCGTCACCGCCCTTACCTCCGCTGCCACCTGCACCGCCCACATTGACTACACCGCCCCAGGCATCCGGGCCACTGCCCTGAACCACAGTATTTTCAGCCTTAATTGTTGTATTTGAATAATTTGCAATATAGCCTCCCGGCTCAAAAGTTATTTGGTCATAACTCAAAAAAACAGGAACATTTTCATTGATTATTAGCGGTTTGACTTTTGTAACAGTAATACTACCTCCTACTGCCACCGACATTTCCATCGGAAAATATGCCCGGTTTATTAAATCACGATAACTCTGCGTCTTTTGTGAATTGCCGTATACATAATTTTTAAAAGCTTGCTGCAGATCCTGTTTGTCTTTTGTCCCTAGTTCTCCCAGAAAGATTGAGTTTTTACGGGCGGGCCACGGAACAGGATAGGCATGGGGATCTTCCATCCTGCCGCTCTCATAATGCTCATCATTTATACCCATAAGCCATTTATAACTGTCAACATCTTTAATAGTGACCAGGTGAATCCGGTATGCTGCATTATTGGATTCCGGATCTTTGGGAACAGGCTTTCCTGACTCCCCGGTGACAAAATCACCGGTATTGGCATGTGTTTCATTAAGCCCCAGTACTTTCAAAATATTATCCTGCGATTTTTCCATGAAAATAACCTCCTCAATTTTATCTCCTTATTTCGTTTTGATGGTGGTTTTCTAAACTAACTTTCTTTTGTAAAATTTACCGTCCAAAGCGATATCACCGTACCCCCCTGACATATAATCTGACCTCCGGCCTCCAAAGTAACCGATTCAAACACCACAACCATCGGTCTGCAGTCCAAGCTTTTTAATATAAGCGGTTTATCTTTTGATATAACAATATTTTCCTCAACAAAAGCATCCATCTCCATTGGAAAATAAAGGCTGTTAATTATACCATTATAGCTTTTAACCGAATCTCCATCCCCTGCCGCAATAAGCCTCATAGCTTTACGAACATTGCAATATTCGTTTGCTGTCAGGCCTTGTTCTGACACCCCGTTCCTTTCCTGATTCCAGTCATTCGGCATAGACAGCCGGGCGCGAATCTCGTTAGCATTTAAATTCCCCTTCGGAATCCCCATGTAACGGATATATGTCTCCTGATCTTTTGCTATTAAGGTACGGGATTTGACTGCCGAGGTATAATTCGGATCCGCCGTGATATAACACTCTCCCTTTCCATCACCAGTTTTAATGGTTCCCATCTGGACATCATCCCGGCTCAGATCAAGCTCCCCGACACGATACAAAAAAACCTCCGAAAGCTTTTCCTGGCTGAACATAGTAGCCATCGTATCCTTCCTCCTATACTATTGAATCTTTTTAATCCAACCTTTTCCTGATGATATAAGCCCAACAAATTGCTTTTATCTTGTTGAAATTTGTTAAAACTTCATGATTTATGCATCACAAAAAAAATTAGTTTATAATTGAAATATTTAATATCAAAAATTATTATTGAATACTTACAGTAAGCAAAGAAACTATCTCCTTTAAGGGGCGATCACTCAACAGCTCTCCGGCAGTTAAGGCCACACCTGTATCCTGAAATACTCTGACCCTAAGGTTTACAGCCATTAATGAATCAAGCCCCAATGCAGGAAGGGACTTTTCTTCATCCAATAAAGAACGGTCAAAATTCATTTTTTCCACAATCAAATCGAAAAGGTACTCACCTATAACCTTCTCTTTTGCCTTTGCGGAATTTGCAGCACTCAGTTTCTTTTGCAGCATTTCAGCACCGCTGCCCTCCAGTATATTTTGTTTGGAAACATCCTCTAACAGTTCGGAAAACATCGGAGGACAAAACGGCAATACCTGAAAAAGCCGATTCCAGTCAACCTGAAAAACTCCCAGTTGGTCAACACTTTGGGCAATAAGATGCTCCCACAGGCACAGCCCTTCCCCTCGGGAAAAACAAGCGATGCCCTCAGACTGAAAATGATCTATAAGGTTCAAATCCCGGGCCATTCCCAAGGTCCAAGGCCCCCAATGAATACATAGGGCGGGCAAACCAAGGCCTCTCCGATAAGATGCAAGGGCATCCAAAAATGTATTGGCTGCAGCGTAATTACCCTGTCCCGGGAAAGATATCAAGGATGATATCGATGAAAAAAGAACAAAATACTCCAACGGCTCCCCGCGCATAGCTTCGTGCAGCAGCCAGGCTCCCCAGACCTTGGGCCCGAGCACAGCATTAAATGTATCCTCATCCATTTGGTTTAAAAGCTTATCCCGTACAATGCCGGCACAATGCATCACTCCCCTAAACGGAAGCCCTTCATTTTCTCTGAACCGTGTCAGAAACTCGTTAAGTTGTTCCATATCCCCTACATCTACCGCAGCTATGTAAATTTTTGCACCGGCTTTCTCCAACTGCCGGATAAAAGCAACTTTTTTCCCAAGACTGCTGTTTTGGTCCGCCGAATCCCATTCGCAGCGGTCCGGAATATTGCTCCGGCTCATTAAAACAAGATGACGGGCACCACAGCGGACCATCTCTTTGACCACTTCCTTCCCCAGTGCACCGAATGCCCCCGTAATCAAATATGTACCGTCGGCACGAAACGAAGCCGGAAACGACGGATTAATCCGTGAAGCTCTTTTCATCCGAAGTACAAAACGCCCCTTATTACGCCAGGCAATCTGATCTTCTCCGTCCGGATTCAAAATTTCATTCAAAATCAAATCTGCCTCATAATTCCCCAAAGCATCTTGCGAAAGGTCAATCGCTCCTCCCCAGTTTCTTAGCATCTCCTGATGTCCGATAATGCGCCCCAACCCCCAAACCGGAGCTTGAAAAATATTCAAACCGGTTTTGTCATCTCCGGCCGGCCAAGCGTTTCGAGTGGTAATCCAAAGCTTTGCCGTAATATTCAGCGCCTCCATGGCTTTCATTATATAAAGAACCGACAGGCACCCCAACGTGCGGCTTTGCACATAATCAGCGTATCTTATCTTCTCACCGCCGCCCGCATCCAGGTTCCAAAGATGAATAATCCTGTGGCAAACCTGCCCCTCCCTGCTCTTAAGAGATTGGAAAAGGCTAAGATACTCCTCTTCCTTCTGAGGAGAAAGCTTAAATGCAGTGCCGTCTGAGGATGCAGACAAGGCTTCTCCGGGAAAAACCAAAACAGCAGCGCCGCCCCTTGCAGTAATAGAAAAAGCCAGCTTTTCACCAAGCCCCGAATTATCAGAAAAAATTACCCAAAGACTGTTGACAGGCGCTTTACGAAAACCAACTGAAGAATCCCCATGGAGATTTATATTGTTTTTATGAGTCCAGCAAACCGAATATACCCAGCTGTCCAATGTCTTCCGGTCGATATGCAATACGGCCATATCTGCGGTTTGCTTCAAAAAGCCACGAATTTCAGCTACCAAAAAGCCTGCATCATCATAAATCCACAAATCGCCGGTTGTGCTTGATTCATCACGGCTTACCACACGGGCATGGGCAAAGAGACGTTCAGGCGGGCGTCGAAGCACTCTCATGCTTTTAATTTTTACAGGGATCTGAATCTCTTTATTCCTGCAACCTGACTCCGGCCCCATATCTGCCAGCAGCAATGCCTGAAAGCATGAGTCCAGAAGAATTGGATGAAAGAAATAGGATGAGTCTACCTCTTCATTTCTACAAGGCATACGCACCTCTGCCAATGCCTCATCCAAACCAACACATGCTTCATAAATTCCCTGAAACTCAGGTCCATAAGCAAACCCAATATCCTTCAACCTTGTATAGATAACTGTTGAGGACAAATAAGAGGCAAGTTTTTCTCGTATAGCATTGATATCAACAATATTTAAGCAATCCGTCCCCGGTGTCTGCCGAATCCGTCCCGAAGCACGCAGGGCCATATCCGTCCTGCCAAAATCGGCAGAGGCAAAGATAGAAAAAGCCGCCTGCTCCCTATCCAGATAAAACTGTAGAATGTTCTGCCCCGTAACGGTAAGTCCCTTTTTAAACTCTATTTCCTCTAAAATATAGCAGCTCTTATCACAAAAAAGCGTATGCAGCGCTCCATATGCTGCCTCAATAAAGCATGCACCCGGGTACATGGTACGTCCTGTCACAACATGGTCCGCTAAAAAAGGCTGCTTCTCCAAGCTAATCTCATTTTCCCACATAGGAATTGCCTGCGGCATTCTAATACCCAGCAGCGGATGGTCCTTAAGCCCCAATCGTACACGCCTTCCCGAATCCGGTTCAACCCAGTAGCTTTCACGTTGCCAGGGATATGTAGGAAGGGAAGTTGTTTTTCCTCCCGGGTAAAGCTTACTCCAGTCTATAGCAAAGCCTCGTGTATAAAGAACTCCCAAAGACCTTATCATAGTCTGCTGATCATTTTCTCTGCGGTGAAGCGAATAGAGCACAGTCCCATTCTTTGTACCAAGGCATTCCGATATGGGTACCGAAAGCACAGGATGAGGACCGATCTCTAAAAATGTATCAAATCCCTCTTCAATCAATGACTGTATAACCGGAGCAAACCGGACAGGTTCACGCAAATTGCGCTGCCAGTACCCGGCATCCGCCTCAAACCCTTGAATTATTCCACCGGTGACAGTGGAGTAAAGCGGGCAAACAGCACTATGAGGAACAATACTTTTAAGACATTCCCCGAACTCATCCAATATCTCGTCCATACAAGAACTGTGAAAGGGAACGTTAACATTAAGCATTTTTGCAAAAATGCCTTTTTTCTCAAGGCTTAAAGCAATACTCTCAAGCTTCTCTCTATCTCCCGACAAAACCACCGAAGCAGGACCATTAACAACAGCTATCGATATGCGGGAAAATTCCCGGCATAGTATTTCGGCCTCTGTCGCACAAAGTCCAACAGCAAGCATCGTCCCCCGGCCCTCCAATCTTCTCTGTAGTTGGCTGCGGTGGTAAACCAATCTCAACGCATCCTTTAGCTCAAGACATCCTGCTTCATAAAAAGCAGCAATTTCACCCACGCTGTGTCCGACAATCACATCAGGTTTAATGCCCCACGAGCGCCATAGTGCAGCCAAAGCTATTTGCAAAGCAAAATTTGCAGGCTGTGAAACCCATGCCTCATTCATACGACTGGAAACTTCGTCCCGGGTTAGCTCTTCCAGTATCGACCAACCTGCAATTTCCTTAAAAATGCGGTCACAACGGGTAACAGCTTGTTGAAACACCTCTTCTTTTTCCAGTAAAACCCGACCCATTCCCCACCACGGCGCACCCATGCCCGAAAAGGCCCAGACAAGTCGTGGGCTGGGGTTTGCAGATGCATATCCGGAAACAATTGAAGATGAATACCCATCCCTAAAATATCCTTCCAATTGCCTTACCAACTCCGCTTGATGCTGAAAAACAATCCCCATCCGGTAAGAATGGTGATCCCGTCTCATACCCGCACTAAAGCACAGATCGAAAAGCTCATCGGAAGAATAAATTCCCGATGAAAGCTGTCCATATGCTTTAGTATATTCACGCAGGGAATCTTTACTTCGAGCGGAAATCGGCAAAAGAAACGGACGGGTTAGAACCTTATGCTTAGTCTCATTAGCTTTGCAATAACTATTCATTCTACTTAGAACAAGATGTGCGTTTGTTCCGCCATATCCGAAAGAATTTACACCACAGACAGCATCCTCAGCGTTTTCCGGCCATGCTGTCACATTGGTGGGAACCTTCATACGGTACTTTTCAAAGTCAATCTTAGGATTTGGCCGATTAAAGTGAAGATTCGGCGGTATTTTATTATGCTTAAGACATAAAACCGCTTTTATTAACCCGGCAACCCCGGCAGCTGCTTCCGTATGCCCGATATTGCTCTTGCAGGAACCAATGATTAGCTCCGCACCATCGGAATATGCACTGAAAAATCTCCCCAAAGTATTGGCTTCTATAGGATCTCCAACCGGTGTACCGGTACCATGAGCCTCGATATACCGAACTCGCGACGGCTCAACTTGAGCCTTTTGATATGCCATACGAAGCACTGCTTCCTGAGCTTCAGAATTCGGCACGGTAATTCCCTTGGTCCGTCCGTCTTGATTCACAGCACTGCCGAGTATCACCGCTTGAATCTGGTCATTATCGGCAATTGCACGATCAAGAGGCTTAAGCACGACAATACCCACGCCCTCCCCCCGGACATACCCGTCAGCACCGGCATCAAATGATTTGCATAGCCCGCTGGACGACAAAAATCCACCTTTGGCTTCGGCAATACTATGCTGAGGTGTAAACATAAGAGTAACTCCTCCGGCAACAGCAATTGAACACTCTCCCCGCCGCAGGCTTTCACACGCATAATGAACTGCCACCAGTGATGACGAACATGCAGAGTCTAAAGTAAGTGAAGGCCCTCTAAAATTAAAAATATAAGAAATTCTATTGGAAAGCATAGTTCCCATACTTCCTGTGGAGGTATATGGGCTCATATCATATTGAAGCATATCACTAAACTGTAGCGTATGATAATCCAGAGCAAGGGCACCCACAAAAACGCCAACATCGGTACCCTCAAGCTCTACAGGTTTTTGTCCCCCGTCCTCCAAGGCTTCCCATGTTACTTCCAGCAATAGCCTCTGCTGCGGATCAACCCAAGCAGCCTCATGTGGGGAAATCCCAAAGAAATAAGGGTCAAAAAGATCAATCCGATCAAGGAATCCACCATGAATAGCATTGATCTTCCCCGGCTTTTCCCGATCCTTACTGTAAAACAAATCGTTGCTCCAACGATCCGACGGTGTTTCGGTTATAGCGCATACACCATTACGTAAAAGCTCCCAAAACCCGGCAGGAGTATTAACACCTCCGGGGAACCGACACCCCATTCCTACAATAGCAATGGGTTCATAAATAGATTTGATATTTTTTTTCATATTTAAAAATTCCTTCCCAGTTCTTGTGTATAGTATTAGCAGCCAGCTACCCGGCGAAGGCGAATGGAATGGTGTGAAAATTAATTGCCTATGAAATGCCTACATGCCTCGGAAAGTGGCAGAGATTACGGCGACATGGAAATACGATCAGGTAACTTTGAAGAGTTAAGTGTTTAATTGACGAAAAAAAGGTTTCGGGGCTAAAGAAAGCAATAGCAAAGCAAGGCTCCCCTTCGGGGGAATAACGGGCAACCAAACATAGAAGATAAATAGTGCTATTGTTAACCCCCTATTAAATTAGGGTTCTCGTTTAAAGAAATATCAGGAGAATCCGTAACAAGAAGATTATCATTCATAAAGCTAACAGAAGTTTCGGAAACATTAGGCTCAGCATTAGAAATAATAGGAAAAGCAGCAAGCAAAACTTCAACTTTTTCCAGCATAGCATCATCACTTTCAATAGCTGATTCTAAGAGATCAGATACACCGAAAAGATCAGTTATCTCGGTAGATTCATTCTTTAGAAAATTGGAGACGGCTGTGTTTTTGGTATTTTGCTGAGTACCCCTAAACTTTTTTTGATCAAATTCTTCGTTTTTTGAAAGACAAGCATATATAATTCTCAAAATTTTGTGAGCTAAAGCCACAATAACTTTGTTTTTACCTTTTTTCTCAGCCATTCGAAAATAATAGCCGGAAAAAGGAGTATCTTTTGTATGTAAAGCCGCCCAAGCAGCTTGAACTAAGATGCGGCGAAAATACTGATTAATCTTTGATTTTTACACTTTTTATCATTATATTTTAATATTCTTCATTAATCTAATTATTCCTTCTATTGGTAAATATTTTTATCAAAAAAATTCAAATCATAAAATTTCTCCACAGTCCTCACATATGTATGTTGTATATCCGTTTTCTTCGTCCGTGCATCTAAGCATCTAAAAAGCAAGGGGTCTGGGTGGTTTTTTTTGCGTCTTTAGCGGTAATCCGTAACTTTAGTGGCTCACCCTAATACATATTGATACTACCCTATTTTTACAGTTCGTAAACTTTCTAATATATCATACCAAATAGTTCTCAATAAATATGTCAAAGCATGTCGGATTAAAAAATAAAAACCCTTCCCGAAGGGAGGGCAAGAAGTTAATTTGCTTTTTCAGTTCTGCAGGTTCACTGGTAAATGTCCTTAACAGGTACTATTGAGGTATATGACTTATTGTTACGGCTTCGCCCTTCGGTTAAACCTGCATGAATCCAGTTGGCAGCCTGGTAGCAAGTCCCATGGAAACGGTGCAATTCAACAAAAGTCTCTAACATATAGACGGGATGTCCATATTTTTTTACCCAGTCTGAACTTATACGCCGCAAGATAATCCTAAAATGTGACTGGCCAAGTATAGGACTTTAACCCAGGATAATATCAGAAACCGCGTATTGTTAGTCAGAAATTTGAGGTTTACCTTTCTTGCATCTTCACTCCAACCGATAAAAATATCCCGGGAGGCACAATACCATGCTGCAGAACCAAAAAGAAAACAACATAAAGTGTAGAAATCATGCAATATATCTACCGGCCGGCCGTCAATGACAGTCGAAGAAGTCTTGTGTGAAAGGCACCAATTATATGAGACTAAGCCCTTGTTTTCCGGTGAAATAATACCTATCTTAGTCATGTTATCTTCCCACGGCACAACAGCTTAAGCAATTTTAAACCGAATCACTCACAAGACTCAAAAACCACCGCCTGCTCAATATTACCAACTGGCAGTCTCTCCTGCCCACTTGGACCATAAGAAGCCACCACATAACGGACAGGTTT
This sequence comes from Desulfofarcimen acetoxidans DSM 771, assembly GCF_000024205.1. Taxonomy (NCBI): domain Bacteria; kingdom Bacillati; phylum Bacillota; class Clostridia; order Eubacteriales; family Peptococcaceae; genus Desulfofarcimen; species Desulfofarcimen acetoxidans. The sequence goes on along the minus strand of NC_013216.1, from coordinate 1,339,318 downwards.
TATAAGCCTCTTCACCTTTTGCTCATCTACAGCTCTTTTCAGCCAATCCTGAATCTGCACAGACCGGACATTAAACATTTCTGCCAGCTCTTTTTCAGTTTTCTGACTTTTTTCTAATACCTTTTCAATGTACGGCCAAACTACTGTAAATAAATCATTACCTGCGAAAAGTTGTTCTGGATTATCCAATATCTGGTGAGACACAGTTGAGTCATCAAATCTAAAAGCCAATTGGTGATCCTTCTTAGGCGAGCTTATGTTATTTTCATTTCTTTTGCTACTTTCATAGTTAACTATTACCTGAATGTTATCGCTCAACCAATTACGTAGTATAACAGCCTCATCTGCCAGGACTTCCGAGTCAAAGGCAATTGCGCCCTTCTCCAGCAAACGATTATTACCCGCAGGAACCTGTCCCCCTACACGAACAAACAGCGGAACCCAGCCTGCTTTCAAGTTTTCCGTTGCCCCAGTCCATGTCCCGCCTTTATTTTCCTCAGAAGATACAACCACAGCATAGTGGGAGAGAGCATATATATATTTATTTCTGTCCATAGCATTATAAACATTAAAAGGTGCTTTGGGGTGAGTTGACGACAGCAGTAAAAGCCGCCCGGCAACAATAGCTTCTCTGTTTTCCCTCTGTCTGATACTTGTTTCCATACTGTTAGAAAGAACAGAAATAACTTTGCCTCCCGAGCGAAGGGCTGAATTCTGTGCAATCATATCAACCCCACGGGCACCCCCGGAAACCACTGTCAGACCTTCTGTAACACATCGCCCGGCCAGTTTCTCTGCAAAGTAAGAACCAATCTCATCAACATTTCGCGAACCTACAATAGCAACACCTTCAGATTGAAAAAGTGACGCATCACCTGCCCCGAACAGTACTACAGGTGATTTCTGCCTCAAAACTTTTTTAAGTCGCGCCGGGTAACTTGCCTCTGCTCTTGTTGTCACCCATATTCCCAGACTGCTCAGTCTTTCTAATTCAATTCCCAGTTGCCCGCCCTCTGTTAGCAAATTTTGTATGCGTTGTATGTTTTCGGGAGTTAAATTAAGACATTCCCGCCACTCTTCAGGAGTCGTGTAAAAAAAGGCACCTGGTCTTTTCATTACCGATTCAATTATCTTATGGGAAAGACTGTCCCATTCTTTTAGTGTAAATGGTTTAAAGAAACTTCCCGTTTTACCGTAAGTCGCTAGGTTAGAGCACAGCAGCAATATAGCCAGACTGTCTTCGGAAAGATTATTTTTCATTATTCTATGTCACCTCCGCCAGCAGTATTGGCAATGGCGAACGGGTATACAAGCCCGCTGCCACTCTTACTCAACAACATCCCACAAACAGTAAATGTCCAACGGGAATCTACCATGTCATCTATTAGCAAAACCGGGCCTTCAGGGCAACCGAACTGAATTTCAAAGCAATCTATTACATTATCAGCTTGAAGAAAACTGTTTTTCATAGTTTTTTGCTGAGGAGTACTTTTTACCTTAACCAAAACCGGATTAAACGGAATTCCAAGCTTTTCAGCCACTTTCTTGGCAAAATCAGGTACAAGGTTAGGGTGACGCAGCGAAGGAACTGCAGTTACCCAGACCGGGAACGGGTAAGGGTTCCATTGATTCTTTATGAGGTCAACAGCTGCAAAAACAAGCTCATCACGAAAATAACCTTGCTCATATTTATCCTCCCTGACCAAACGCCCCCAACCTGCATCACCATACATACAAAGTGAATACCCTTCCTGGTTACGATGCTCACCAGATATTTTTCCCTTCATATCGCCGACTCCCCCAGGCGGCCATTGTTTTCTTGGCTCAATCACCAGGAAATTCCCACGCAAAAACTGAGTCGCTTCCAAAATATTTTCTATACCTACCTGCTCAGAGAAAAATCCTTCCCCACAACAGTTTTTACACCGCCCGCAATTACCGGCATACGGATCACCTAATTCTAAAGATACAAATTTCATAAGGCACATATCGGTATTAACATAATCCTGCATTCTGCGCAGTTCATGCTTTCTCTGTGCCGTTACTTGCTCACTTCTGGCAATATCAGGCTGCCACGGGTTTAAGGTTCTACTGTAAACTGTGCCATTCTTAGAAATAGCCTCATCAATTTGTAACATTTTTAAACATTTCTCAAGCCTGATTTGAGAAATATTTAATAAAAGCATTATCTCAGAAGCTTTTAATCCCCTTTGTGAACTGTTCAAAACCCGAACTACACGATCCATTTCATCTGCACCGGGAAATGCAGTATTTATAAAATAGTCTTGAATCTCATCATCTTCACGGCCATTCAAAAGAATAGCATAAGCATTGTCAAGCGCCCGACCTGCACGGCCAATTTGCTGGTAATATGCAACTATTGAACCGGGTCGCTGGTAGTGGACAACAAAACCCAAATCGGGCTTATCAAATCCCATACCTAATGCAACCGTCGCTACAAGAGCTTTAATTTCATTATCAAGAAGTTTCTGCTCTCTTTCTTTTCGCAGATCGTTTCCCAATTTTCCATGGTACTCAAGAGCGTTAATTCCTTTCTCTTGCAGCCATCTGGCTACTCTATCGCAATCAGCAACCGTTAAACAGTAAATTATTCCGGAACCGTTCATCTTCGGAATATTTGCGACAAGCCAGGCTAATCTTTCGGACTGATCTGCCAATCGTATGGTTTGTAATCTCAAAGAATCCCTTTTTAATGGACCTCTAAATATGCTAAGATTTTGCCCAAGTTGTTCTTTAATATCATTAACTACACGATCATTAGCTGTAGCGGTAGTAGCAATTACAGGAACATTCGATGGCAAATTATTGACAATCCGGACAATTCTCCGGTAATCTGGACGAAAATCATGCCCCCAGTCAGAAATACAGTGAGCTTCATCAACCACAAAAATACCAATTCCGCTACTAATTAAGGGCAAAACTTGATCTAAAAAATAAAAATTGGCCAGGCGCTCCGGCGAAACAAGTAGCACATCACATTCACCCCGTACCAAAGTACTTTTCACATGCTCCCAGTCTTCTTCGTTTTGGCTGTTTATTGATTCGGCTCTAATACCGATACGAGCAGCATTTTCTATTTGATTCCGCATTAAGGAAAGCAATGGACTAATCAAAATTGTTGGGCCTGCACCCTGATCTCTCAATAATTTTGTTGCGATAAAATAAACAATACTCTTCCCCCAACCTGTGCGCTGGACAACCAATGTGCGTTTCCTATTAATAATTGATTCTATTGCTTCCCACTGGCCTTCCCTGAAAACTACTCCAGCACCCAGCATAGCTTTCAACAGTCTCACTGCTCGTTCTCTCATAGATTTGTCCCCCAAGCAGGTCAATTTCCAATAATATAAATATTTCGCCGGTAACAAAAATTTTCCTCTATGGGTGACAAATAAAGCTAAAGTACTGTTGACTATATTTACACTTCGGATAGAGATCACGACTACAATTAAAAGCAGCAGCCACAATACCCCGCTGGCCAGCCAGCGGTATAATAATCGACGGTTCATAAAAACCTCCTTTACACCAACATTACATTTCTAAACACATTTCTCAAAATAAATATTTGATTGCATTTGTTCACTTTGCAGTATTACTGTATTACATAGCCGCGTGAAGTAAGCCTCAGTTTCCATATATCATCTTCTTTGCTCATAGGCATTTCAGAATCGTAAGTTGTCTCCTTTCCATCAGGTTTAGCTGTTATTTTAACCTTTGCTACAGCTTTGGTGACGTCTATTTGTTCTGATATAACTTTTACGCTTGTCCACCTACTGATGCTATCAGGGTTTCCCCCCTTAGACATTAAAGTCAGAAAGGATGGTATATCTGTTTGGTACTCAACTGCCGTCTGTGAAGATACATACTGGGCCGCTTGTGTATAGTTACCTTCTTGTATTTTTCCCCAAAACAATAAAAAGGTTTGACCGGGACTGTTTGAGGAAGAATTATTACAACCGGCTAAACAAATTATTAAACAAGCAGCAAAAAATATAATGCTCCTGGTTTTAAAAATAATTACCAACCCCTGTCTGTTTGTTTTTGCATTCCTACAACATCACCTCCGAATTTTAAAATTAAGATTGATGAAATTCCCTTATGACAATATTTTTTGTTGGATAAATTCATCAAAAAATTTTTTGACTCATTGTTTTTTAAAACCTTAAACACCTGTGATAAATCCAACTCCCTAAAGTAAAAAATTAATATTTACAATTAAGACACTATTATTTTGGTTTATTTGACATAAATATATATTAAATTCCACCCGCCTATAGATATATACCTAATTCAAGTTATTTTTTATGTTTCACTTCAACAAAATTAGATAAAAATAAATTAAATATTTTAAACCTTTATATAAGAAAAAAAGCCAGTTACAATTTAAGTAACCGGCAAACGAGTTATATTATTCAGAATAAACTTCTTGTCTGCATTTTTGTCTGCACCCTGTCTGCATGCTGTCTGCATAGTTCCGGTAACCAACGAAAATCAAGGGATACGCATGGAGCTATATAAACTGTCTCAAAAAATCAAGAAACCCGTGAGCCCTTGTATTTCAAGGATTCACGGGTTTTAACTGGTCGGGGCGACACGATTTGAACGTGCGACCTCTCGGTCCCGAACCGAACGCTCTACCAAGCTGAGCCACGCCCCGATATAAAATTAATCTTGACTGACAAAATATATTATGCAACATTAGATATAAAAAGTCAAGAATAAATGTTATACAAAACAGAATATAAAAAAGCCCACCGGTTAGGGTGGGTTATGAGGGAGATAGAAAAGATGAGGAGGCCAGATTGATTGCTTACACAATTATTTTCCCCACTTCAAATGCATATATGTATATAGCTTGAATTATTTTATTAAGAAATATTAGTTTTAGCAGGTATTTTATTAAAACTTGCCGAAAAGACTTTAATTATAATGATAATTTTGTGAAATAATTTATGATATAGCTGGTAAGGTGGTATTTATTTATGACAGAAGATCATTCATATAAAAAGAGTCAAAAGATTCTCCCGATAAGAGAAGGTATTTCTATAAATCAAACCATTGATACAATGAAACCCTTTTTAAACTCACCTTCAACTTCATTTAAGCTTCAGAAGAAAAAGGTCACTAGCTGTAAGGAATTATACAGCAGGAAAAACAACTCCAGAGCGCTAGTAACCGTTACCTCATCTTTTATTAATTTGCTGGAACAAACTTTAATAAACCAGTCCTACGCCATTTTTTTAATTGATAAAGAAGGATATATTCTTGAATTTCGCGGTGATCCCGATACAAAGCGTATTTATCAGAATAATGAGTTAAATATTAGCTTAAGTAACCAGACTGATGTTTCCACGCCTTTTAACATGTCTGCCAACAATGCTCAAGGACCTGTTTTTGTAGATGAATTAGAACATTACACAATCAATATTGATGGCGGTTGGGTTTGTTGCGGGGTTCCAATTAGAGACGCTGATCAAAAATTAATCGGGTTGTTAGAAGTTGTTGTTCCCAATGACGCTGTACCTCCCCATATTCTAGCCGTTCTCCTGGGCATTTGCAGAACAGTTGAGTATGAATTTTCAAAGCTTAAGAAATCAAAAAATAGAGTCTTTAAATTAAAAAAACCGGAAAGCCTGGTTTTAAATAATATGCAGCAAGCTGTCCTGGCGTTGGATAAAGATCTCACTATAATATACATTAATAAATTCGGACTGGAAATGACCGGGTTAGCGGAAGAAGAAGTGTTGGAAAATTCTCTTTTCAGAATTTTCCCCTTTGACTCGGCTGCCAAAAGCCTGCTAGTTTCAATGCTGGCAGGAGAGCAGGAAAATATCCAGCATAAAGCAAGTATCCTTCTGAGACAGGAAATAACAGATGTTTTTCTCCAATTAAACCAACTACTAAACGAAAAGGGAAATTTTATTGGTTTGGTATTGACAATAAGCTATTAAATCTAACACCGTTATGAGTCCATAATGGTGTTTATATTTCACCGCAAATTCTGATGTGATTTCCTGGAGTATAAAAAATTTATCTGGTATTAAAAAATGTTCTTACTAATACTAATTACTAAAACCATAATTGGAGGGATCTTATTGAGATGGTGCGCATAATTGTCTTAACGTTATTTTTTTTTCTAGGGGGGATATTAGGAACCGGTTTCTGCGAGGCTGCTGTAAATACAAAGATAATCATAAATAAGCAAAATAATAAATTAGCTTTTTATCAAAATAATCAATTAGTTAAAATTTTTCCGGTGGCTACAGGAAGAGAACCTTCTTACACTCCTGAGGGGTCATTCAAGATAATAAACAAAATAATCAATCCTTATTATATCAAACTAAAAATTGACGGTGGCGCACCTGACAATCCTCTGGGTAACAGGTGGATGGGACTTAATGCGGGTGGCGGCACTTATGGCATTCACGGTAACAGCAATCCCGCTTCCATTGGCACCTATGCTTCCGGTGGCTGTATCAGGATGAGTAATAACGATGTAATCTGGTTATACGAACGTATACCAATTGGTACTCCGGTGGAAATTATTAATTACTCTATGGATTTTGACAACAATCTATTAGATGGGGAACGACGGGATATTATAGTTAAACTAAACGGGGAAGAAGTTAAGTTACCCAGAGGGGCAGGACCACTTATTCGCAGTGAGCAAGTATTTTTACCGATTACTGTACTGGCTGAGCAGCTTGGCTTCCAAATCCAGTGGGACGGACCTAACAGCACGCTGGTGCTGGTAAACCAGACAAAGCAATTATTCTTTATAGTAGACAGCAAAACTTACAGTCTGAACCTGGTCAAAAGAGAAGCTCAATTTGCACCGTTAATCCATAATTCCTACATTTACCTGCCCCTGTACTTCTTTGAAGACTTGCTGGGTGCAAAAATCAACTGGGATAAAATAAATGAAGGTATAGCCTGGCTTGAAACAGACAACCTCACTAATGTTGGCAAACCGGTTCCTTACCCCATAGGTATTAACGTAGGTACGAAAAATGTTGCCCTAAATGACAAACAGACACCGCTTTTATTTGGCAAGCATATTCTAGTTCCCGTTATTGCTTTAGAAAACCTGCTGGGCTTAGAGTTGAGTTGGGATGAAAGCAGAGTTGCCGTGAAAATAAAACATAATGAAGACATTCTAATACTACCTATTGAAAGCAACAACGGCTCATTAAACGAAAATGACTTTACCATTTATCCCCAGATAGTATTTAATAACGGTATCGCCTTTGTTTCTGTCGATGATTTGGCGAGAGCCTTCAATTTAACATCATCTTTTGATTATAATACAGGCATTCTAACTATCAACCCTCAGTAAAAGATTTTATCAAAAACAAAACCCACAACCTTAGCGGTTTGTGGGTTTTGTTTTGGGCAGGTATTTTATACCCTCCCTTAACTGCACCGGCTGAAAGCCAAAATACTTCTCAACGGCATCTGGATCGGTTACATTACTCAATTTCATTTGTTTTAATTCCACCGGTGTTACCGGAGGATCTTTTAAAAAGCATTGAATTATCGGTACAACAATTTGTAAAATTATTGTTGGTATATAAACTTTAATACGTTTTAATTCAAGATGTTCCAGCAGTATGTCAAGTATCTGCCGGTAATTTAAATGCTCCGGCCCACCGATTTCATATACCTTTTTCCAGTAAACATCGTTAATCAAGGCTTTTATGATACAATTAACTAAGTCATGAACGGATATTGGCTGAAACAAGGTTTTCCCACGGCCAGGAACAGGCACCCAGGGAGGTGTCATATTCACAGACTGCAGCATACGATCCATAAAACCGAAACCCTCTCCATATATAACCGAGGGTCTCAAGATAACCCAATTTAGTTTGCTGTTTTTAACAAATTCCTCACCCTGCCACTTTGAATATGCGTATTTGTATACCGGATTATCACAGGCTCCCAGGGCACTCAAATGCAAAAATTGACTAACCCCGCTATTCTCAGCTGCCTCGACCAAATTTCTGGTTCCCTCAACATTAATTAGCTCAAAGGTATCCTCACCAATCTCTCTAATTACGGCAATCAGGTGAATAACCGCTGAAACGTTCTGACAGGCCTCTATAAGAGATTTTTTGTCATTAACATTACCCACTACTATATCAACAGGATCGGGTAATAAGTTAACAGCAGCATCAGTTGAACGGACCAAGCAACGAATCTTACATCCCCTGTCTAATAAAGCTTTTACAACATGACGTCCGACAAAACCTCCGGCCCCTGTTACCAAAATCAAAGCATTCCCCCCTTTATATATGGTCGGGGTGAAGTAATAAATCTCTTAATAACACAGTATAACATGCCTGCCGGACTATTACCAGTAATTTGCAAATAAAATAGCACTCTTTTTTATAAATCGTTTTAGGGTTTTCAATTACTGCTATATAGTGTAATATACCATTAAACGAGTTTAGAAGAAAAGGAGTGTATCTCAGGTGGCTATTTCTCAAAAGATAGAAAAATTTCTTGCCAATGCTTCTTTTATCAGGAAAATGTTTGAGGAAGGTGAACAGCTTCGTAAAATACACGGGTCTGATAAAGTCTATGATTTTACCCTGGGCAATCCGGTAAATGAACCACCGAAAATTTTCAAGGAAGAGTTGAAAAAACTTGCCCTGGAACCGGTTCCGGGGATGCACAGGTATATGAGCAACGCCGGTTACATGGAAACCCGTCAGGCTGTGGCGCAGCTGCTCGCTGAACAGTCAGGACTGGATTTCAACGAAAAGCATGTAGTGATGACCTGCGGTGCCGGAGGGGCTTTGAATGTTGTCTTAAAAACCCTTCTGGATCCTGGCGATGAGGTAATAATTCTGAACCCTTTTTTTGTAGAGTATAAATTTTATATTGACAACCATGGCGGGGTATTCAAAGAAGTGGCAACCAAAGAAGACTTTACGCTGGATCTCAACGCGATCGACCAGGCTATATCCGAAAAAACCAAAGCCATTATTTTAAACTCTCCTAATAATCCCACCGGGGTTATTTACAGTGCTCAATCATTAGACAGCCTGGAACAGGTTCTCAGTAAAAAAAGAAAACAATACGGGCATGATACTTTCGTTATTTCTGATGAACCTTATGCCAAAATAGTTTATGACGGTAACCAAGTACCAAGTATTTTTAAACATATTACCAACAGCATCGCTGTAACCTCACACAGTAAAGACCTGGCTTTACCAGGCGAACGTATAGGTTATCTGGCAATAAATCCTCTTATCGATAATATTGATTTATTAATTGACGGCTTGATTTTTTGCAATCGCACACTGGGCTTTGTCAATGCACCCGCTCTTATGCAGCGTTTGGTTACTCACTTGCAGCGGGAGAGTGTAGATATTGAAGAATATAAAGAGAAGAGAGACTTGTTGTATAACCATCTGACAGCGCTTGGTTTTGAAATGGTTAAACCACAGGGGGCCTTTTACCTTTTTCCTAAAAACCCAATTGGCGATGATATGAAGTTTCTTGAGACAGCAAAAAAATTCAATATTCTGTTGGTACCAGGCGGTGGCTTTGGCTGCCCGGGCTACTTTCGTTTAGCTTATTGTATTGACAAACAAACTATTATTAACTCGCTGCCGGCTTTTGAATCTCTGGCCAGGGAATTGGGCATGGCTGTAAAATAAAAAAGGAGGGATTTATCCCTCCTTTTTTATGTGTCCTCTTTTGTGTAATCGCCTGTATCTTGCCACTCAGATAACTCCGGAGATGTTTCCTTTTGTTCAGTATTTTGGTAGTTATCATAAGCTAGAACATCTTTTTGGTATTCCTGGGCAGGATAGTCATTTTTTTTTTGCTGATTCATATTAATACTCATATTTTTATGAAATTCTGCTGTACTGGCATGAAGATTATTTAGACTGGTTTTCAACCCACCTACCGATTCACGCATAGCTTTGACAAAAACGCTCAGTGTTTCCAAATCATTTTCTATTCTGGGGTTCTGGCAGCACAAAAGCAACAGAATACTCCTTAACGGCACTCCGGTTCAACTCCTTTCCAGCCAAAAATAACTAAAATATAAATATAATTTTTATATCAGGTTACGCAGTTTTAACAGGTTTTGTGACAAATATAAGGAATAGAATAATGACAAGATAGGAAAACCTATATATGCAGCTATTATTCTGCAAAGGAGGAAGGCTAAGTGAGTAGACGTCAAGGTATTATGTCCGATAGGCTTAAACTCGAGTTAGCCGAAGAACTGGGTGTTGCCGATGTGGTCAGCAGGGAAGGTTTTGGCGGGGTTTCTTCCAGAAACTGTGGCAACCTTGTGCGACTTGCCATTGAACGGGCTGAGCGGCAAACTATGCAGAATAATTAGCTGTACTGGATGTACCTTTTGGTACATCCTTTTAATTTGCAGGGATAACCTTTTTATTTTCCTTGTTTGTCAGCGAAAATCTGATTATAATAGAATAAACTCTTAGACAGGACGGTGCTAATATGGCTCATCAGTTGCCCACTCGATTTGAGGACGCGGTAGAAGGCTTTGGAGAAACCAGCAACAACTTACCTAATACTTTTTGGAAAGTAAAATCTATTAGTTTTGAAGAATGGCTGGCAGTTTACAGTGTCAAGGGAGTTGGTGAAGAAAAGCTGTTTCCCACTCTGCCGGACGCAGAAAGATGGGTTAAGGAAATGGCTTACAACAAAGCCTTCTCTTTAGGAGGGTTCTAAACTGCAAAACTGACCTGTTTGGTCGGTTTTGCAGCTTTTTTATTTAACAAGAGATTGCAGAAAAGGGGTGGCTAAACCGATGATTAAGCCCAGCAGGCCTCCAAACCAGGTTATATAAGACAGTTCCTTACTGGTTATGCCCAGCAGAACATTTTCAATTTCGCTGACATCCAACCCTTCCACGCTTCTTACAATGGTGCTTTTAATATCTATTGTTTTTAATATTAATGGCGAATATTTAGGTATCAGACTCTGACTGTTTTTGACCAGGTATTCGCTTAACTCAAAAATTTCTTTATTTTTAGCACCGGCAGTCAGTTCACAGATTTTTTTGGTCAAAAAATTATCCACCGCTGACTGCACTGTCCTGTTCACAGCTATCTGAAATTCCGGTTTATTTAGCAAGCCATATACTAAGTTAGTCAAAGTACTGTCAATAATGCCATTTTGGGGGAGGCTGTCTCCCAACAACTCATTCCAGGTAAGATTTTTACAGCCCATCAGATAGTTTTCAGCAAAAGAAAAGGCGCTGTCTATTTCTCTTTCTCCCAGCAGTTGTTCATATATTACATTCACCCATTCCTGTCTGGTAGCTTGCTGATCGAGGTGAAGTTCTTTTACTATCTCGCTTATTTTTTTGTCAAGTGCTGAATTAAGCATGTCTTGAAGGAAACGCACCAGTTCTTTTTGCAAATTTTCATCCAATAAAAAGTTACCTATAGTTTCGTATATTTTTTCGGCCAATTTGGGTATACTTTTTTTTATAAAACCAGAAAGCATACCTATTATGCCATTATTCAAAAAACCCTCAAAGAACTTTTCCAGTCTCTGAGTTATGATTGATTTTACTTCCGGTGATTCTAAATACTTTGTAAAAATCCCGATGATTTCCGGCCCCTGCCTGGAAATTTGATCTTGCAGTTCCTGAATAACTGTTGCAGGTAAGTGACTGCGCAAATTCTCTTCACTGGCAAATAGTTTTATTAATTTCTCTTCAAGATAGCCTTTGATGCTGCTTGCAATATCCGGACCGGATAAAAATTTTTTTACAAAGTTCTTTATGATAAAAACATATTCAGTTACCTTCTCTTCATTGAGGGTTTCTTCAATCTCTTTATCCAGAAAATCACGAACAGCGGTTTGCACGTAAGCAATAAGTGTATCTTGAGTGCTTTTGTCCAGTATCACTGAATAAACCCAGGCTGACAGCTGTCCGGTAAGAATTTTGATGATATTCTCCCCACCAGCGCCGGCAATCATATTACTCACAGTTGCTTCACTTTTCAGCAAAAGGTATATTCTTGTACGGATAAATCTCCTTAAAGCGGTTACTGTTTTCCTATCTAAAAGAGTGCGTGTAATCTGTTCTTCAGTCAAAAGATGAGCACTTACTGCTTCACCAATACTTACCGCAATCCTATCCCTTTCGCCGGGAATCACCCCAGGGGTAAAAGGAACTCTTATGCCAAAAAGTTTTTTTTCTTCCAGAGGACGAAAAAGCATTTTTATGGCTATCCAGTTTGTACTGTAACCGATTACAGCTCCGGTTATTGGACTGATTATATATTGCCAGTTCACTTCTTCACCCCTTCAAATTTCAAGAGTTGGTTTTATTATTATTTTCCATGATGGATGAATTGATTCCCAAAGACACTGACATATCTTGAAGAGCTTTTTCCAGTTCCCCGGTCCCGGGCAGGTTAATTGCGGCAATATTCTTAGCGCTAACTGACAGCAGGTTTTTCCTTGTTTTCTTATTGTCCCATAGTTCTACTTTTTCCAAACGAGCCATCTTCTGAGCTTCACGGGTGAATTTGCTATTTACGGCAATAACCACCCCTGCACATTTGTATTTGACTTTTGCCTGCACTGACTGCTGAACAATTTGATGATCCAACTCAAGAGGACTTGTCCTCCCAAGCAACAAGGTTTTCTGTCCGTTTTTAGCGAGAATCATTAAAACAGTATCAGCGTCCGGCTTCTGTAAAACTTCAACTGTATAATTTTGTTCCCGAAAAAACAGGTAGAGATTTTTTTCCAAAAACCACAGATCCATTGGTTCAGTCTTTCCTTTTAGAAAAAAAATTGGTCACCCCTCCCAAATCACTTAGCATGATAATTAAAAACTTTTTTTACCGCTTTAATTACATCTTCGATATCCTGCTCTTGCATGGCAGGGAATATTGGCAGTGATAGCATATTATTATACACTTCTTCGGCTCTTGGGCAGAGACTTCCTTCCAGGGTACATACGTCAGGATGGCCAAGCCATTTATAATAGGGATGCAGGAAGATGGGCAGGTAGTTTACATCTACCCCGATATTTTCTGCCCTGAGCGCTTGATATATCCCCTGGCGGTCTGTGTTTAAAGCTTCCGGTTTGATTCGTATAATATAATGGTGCCACGCCGATTCTACGCCGGACAATTGTCCAGGCAGCACCAGTCCTGCTAAGCCAGACAATGCTTCATTGTAACAGGAGGCTATTTTCTTTCTGGCAGCCAGGAACCAATCAAGCTTAGCTAACTGACTTAGTCCCAATGCCGCCTGCATTTCAGTTATATTATAGTTAAAACCAAGATCTTGCATTTCATAATGCCAGGGTCCAATCTGTTCTACCAGTGAGGCCTGTTCTCTTACAATGCCCAGGTTGCTGAATATTTTAAGCCATTTATAAGTTTCCTCAGAACCGGTAGTAACCATTCCTCCCTGACCGGTAGACAGGCTCTGGTTCGCATGAAAACTAAAAACGGTCATATTCTCAGCACTGCCTATTTTTTCACCTTTATAGACGGCACCAAGTGCCTGTGTAGCATCTTCAATAACAATCAAATTATTTTTTGCGGCTAATTTATTAACCTCATCCATGTCACAGGGTTGACCGGCAAAATGGACAGGTATAACAGCTTTTGACCGGTAAGATAACTTCTGAGCTAAAATTTTGGTATCCATATTATAGGTAGCCGTATCAATATCTACAAAGGTATGAATAGCCTGCTGGTAAAGAATGCAATTAGAGTTTATTGGGAAGCTCAGAGGAGACGTTAATACTTCTTCCTGGTGCCCGATAGCAGCAGTTCTTAGCGCAATGTGCAAACCGGCACTGCCGCTGGATACTGCTACTGCATATTTGGCCCCTGTATACCTGGCAAAGGACTGCTCAAAGGCCTCTGTCTGCGGGCCTTCTGATAAGATCCCACTTTTCAGAACAGCCGCTGCAGCTTTAATATCCTCCTGATCAATAAATGGCTTGCTTACCGGCAAAAAACTCTCCCTGACCGGCAAACCCCCATCAATAGCAAGTAGTTTTGTCATGCTTACACTTCCTTATCAAAACATTAATACAATGATAATAATACCATAAAGGAGATTCAAGTGGAATTAGCATAAAAAAGTAACCTTCGTACAGTGTAGACTCAATATACCTCTTTTTTACCCAAATAAGTACGATATTTATGCATATCCGTAATTAAACCAGCTATTTTATCAAGGGTTTGCTTCCTGCTGCAATAATCCATGGGTTTTTTACATTCAGCCAGACACCCGTAAAGCACGCTTAATCTCATATGCATTCGCCTGGGCAATAATGCTACGTCGGCTCCTAGTTTATGCCATGCATCAGTATATATTTTTATTTCCGGGTTATCCTGGTTTAAATCCTCTGTTAATTCTAATCTAGCTTTAATTTGCTCTATCATTCGCCGGTTTTTTTTCAGTTCTGCTATCAGTTCATCTATTACAAAAAACTTTCTTTCTATTAGCTCTTGTTGTCTGGTGGAATAATAATACCAAACGGTAACAATTACCCCAAAAAGAGTTAACAAGCCGCTTAGCGCGGCACTGTTAAAATAATAGATAAAATTCTCTTTAACGACATCTTCTCGTAAAATACTTGAAACGGAGGGAAAATAATACTTAAGCCAGGGAGAGCAGGCTAGATATTGCAGCAAATTTCGGTTTATGACCAGAATAAACCAGACAATTAACGGGCTTAAAGGCACTGCAATATACAATAATATTTTTTTAAGCAAATGCAGGCAATACTTGCCAAAAAACCGACTGCTAATCCTCAACCTTCTCACCACACTTGCTGGCTTTATATCTTTAAAAATTATCCCACTATATTACGATTTAATACGAGCCAATTTTTTATGACTTATAATTAATTGAGTTTAGTTGCACACTATATAATGTTTAAATTGTTTTTAAGCTATTACATTTTATACTTCGGAGGTGTGCCGATTGAACAATTTGCAACCCTATACTTACTCTGATCAGATTTACGGTGTACGAGTAAAGCCTATAACTGAAGACGGCAATAAGGTCAGCGTTCTGTACGACGGGCTTCTGGCACGCGCGGGAGCTGAGAAAGTCATTATGCATGCAGGTTTTGGAGATTTAAACAACTGGCGAAATGTTAAAGAAATAGAAATGCTCAAGGGCCAGTCAGGATTTGAAGTATCTCTGGACATGAAGGATAAACAATTAAATTTTTGTTTTAAGGATAATCTCAGCAACTGGGACAACAACAGCGGTAATAACTGGGTTTATAAAATTCAATAAGAAAATAGCCTATAGCGACTTTCGATCAGCCACAGGTACCTATACTACCATGAAAATAAACTCAAAAGTACCATTTTCACTCACATTAAACAATGATTCATCCACAGATCCATAATGAGAAAAATTTCCTGGAGTATAAAAAGGGTAAAGAGCCGGTTTAACCCGGTTCTTTACCCGTATCAATTATATTAATCGCGGTCAATTCGTATCTGCTTTTACCATGCAGAAGGCACATAATGCCTAAAGTTACATTAACTAAAGCGAACAGCAAATAAATTATACTGAAAAAACTTATATTGTTAATTAGATAATACATAAACCCGAGTATGGAAGCCGCAGTAAAATAGCCTGCAGCTTTATGACGGTCACCTATCAACCTGCTGCTTAAGGGTATTAAATCTGCACTTTTTTGTTCCTGGCGTTCCGTTATCAATTGCTCAACAATATGTGGAGCAGGAAAAATCTTATGATTGGCTTTGCGCGCGTATTCGATCAAATTATATCGATCAATAAGAGTAATAGCATAGTCCTTCTTATATTTTTCAGCCGCGGCCCTGCTCTTATTGCCAAAAATACCGTTAGTTACAATAATTCCATTCTTCATACCCAGCTTATCCAAATCATCTACCATTTCATGCAGGCATTGTATTGAAATTTTATTTTCCTGGTCGGTTGTTTTTTCACAACGAACAACTACCGGCAGATTTTTATATTGAGCTGTTAGGTCTATGCCATGAGTTTTCACTTTCGATTTATTAACTTTAACTTTTGAGAAATGGGAGGTATTTTCCAGTATTTCCTGGACTAATTGCTGAAATTCCCCGCTAGTTGCTGTTTCATCAATACTCTGCTGACATTTCTTGCCGGAAAGCCAGATTTTATAGCGGTTAAGTCTATGTTCCAGTTTTATTTGCCTGATCAAACTAAGTAGTTTATATTCTCCCAAAAGTATTATGAAAGTAAGCGCCAATACAGTTAAATCGTAACCCCAAATGCTAAGCATGATTAGGGCTGTGCATATCCAGAGAACGAGCAGAACGCTAACAAACTCAATCTGTCTGGCCAGAGCAGTTTTTTGATTTTCTCTGTAATGGATATAGTTTTTGATATAATTGTCTCTCTTCATAATTATGATACCTCCCTCTATTACAATTATTACCATATTAAATTAAATTTAATCACAGTATGAAGGTTAAAAGTCAGGTTAAATAAATAAAAAACCCCGTATTAAAACGGGATTTCTTATCTTTTCTTGCCACTTCTCGATTTTTTATTTATCTGCTGGCTTTTCTCGTTTTTCGTGTTAACAGCAGTATGAGAAACAATATTTTTATTGTATCCGGGCTGCCGCAGTACAGTCTTAAGGAGGTAATTGTGGAAATATATTTCTCCAAAAACTATGGCCAGAGTTGACAGCAGCATTCCTACCAGGCTGAATCTGGCCCAACCCGTGACGAAAGTTATCTCCCAGTAAACAACCAGGGCAATAATGGCATCCCCTATTAGAGCCGGTATCTTACCCATTCGTGGGAGCAAAATTAAATCAGCACTCAAATAAGTGCCCAGTGTAATAATTGCGGCTGCAATAACAGCTATTTTATAATTCATACCGCTGAAAATCGGTCCCACCAGGCCTATAACAGGGGCAATAAATAAAAATTTTGTAATTAAAGCATTTATATGCTTTTTCATATTTATCTCTCCAATTTTACTAAAGCTTAAGATTCACGATTCCTCATAATTTTCTTCGCCAATTCTATACCTAGAACCCAGAGGGAAGCAGTTGATAGATGCAGAGGGGCTGTTTCATCAAATAAGATATTAGACTTGGCCGGAAATTCATCATCTGCCATCCATAGAGCAACTACCAGAGGTATTTTGGGCAGTGCCTGTATCACTACGGCATGATCCCCTACCTCAATAGGCTCAGCTCCATATTTGCGACTCGCTGAGAAAAACGCTTTAGCATCTTCACCAAACATTTTGGCCAACGGAAACAGAGCATCATTTTTAAAAGGCAGAAGGTGCATCTCACCACCAGGCAGCTGCAAAAAATTAATCCATTTTTCTCTTGCAGGAATACCGCTGCTCTGCGTTAAATATTGCAAAATCAAAGTTTCATCATTATAGTCCAACTTTTCTGCTTTATCCAGCGGCGTAATAATGCCACCATCCTGGTTAACGGAATACTGCATGCCGCAATAGTTTATTTTATATAATCTTGCGTCCTGGTCATACTTAGCTCCGCTCGGTAAAATAATTTCTTCAGGTGTTTTGCTTAAAAACGCATTAAGCGCTTCCTGGTAAGCAGTAATTTTTGGACCTGCCAATAAAATCCCTCCCTTAATGTAAGAAATATAATATAATAGCAGTTATAATGACCATAGCCACTAAAACAAAGCTAAGACCTCCAAAATTAACCAAGGGCTTTAAAGCCCGTCCCTCAATCTCTGAGCGCTGTCGTAAAACCTTGTACACTTCCAGTCTGCCGATAACATCCATCAGCAAACCGTCAATAATAGCTGATTCTCCACCCTTAGCCAGCAAACTATCAACAGTGGCAACTAACCAAAAATGACGATCTTCCTTGTTCAATTGCTCGTATTTCTCTTTTAAAAATATTTTAAACTCTCTTTCTCTCGGCTTGAGAGTTTCGAATAGGATCCGTCTTTCATTACGTCCTAAGGCACTGGGGGTCTTAGATAAAATATCTTCCTGAACCCTGGTAAAATTATATTTTTCACTTAATATACTAATAAACTGCTGGCACAAAATTCCTACCCCCATCAGAATCTATTTAATTCTTTATAATACTTTCGCTAATATGTTTTAAATTTCCTGCTTTTTCTTAAACGAAAAAGTTTATCTACTTACATTACGGCCTGATCTCCGGATTATCAGGTAATTGTATTAAATTATCCTGCAATAAAGAATAGCAGGGTGTTTTCGGTTCAGTTCCCTTGATAAAAGCTGCGTGAATAGCTCTCGGATCACCGGGTGCGGCTAAAAGACCGTCTTCCGGGCAAATATCCGTAAAAACTATTCCATCAGGGACTGTAAATTCATTGGTTTCCTGGCCTTTCAGGCCTTCCCGGATAAAATCCGCCCATATAGGCGCTGCTATTACTCCACCTGTATTGCCTGCTTTTTTATTTTTATCATCATAGCCGGTATAAACAGCTGCCACTATGTCAGGAGTATAGCCAACAAACCAAGCATCCTTAAGATCTTCGGTGGTGCCCGTTTTTCCGGCTGCCGGGCGGTTAATTATACCTGCCACCTGTGGGGCCGTGCCACCGGGATAAAGCACTGATTTCAACATATCGGTAACTATATAGGCGCTCTTCGGATCTATGGCCTGCTCCTGAAAAGGCCTATTGTTTTCTAATACCCGCCCATACCTGTCCGTTACTCTTAAGATAAAAAACGGCTTGGTTTTTATCCCGTTGTTGGCCAACGGCCCATAGGCCCGGGCCATTTCTATAGGCGTCACCTCCGAAGTGCCGAGCACTAAAGATAGATATGAACGCAAGGGACTATCTATACCCATTTTAGCGGCATAAGAGGCTAAAACGGCCGGACCAATCTGATTGTTGAGATTTACAGATACCACATTGTCAGAAATATAAAGGGCTTCTTTGAGAGTCATCGGACGATAATGATAATTGCCGTGATAATCTTTCGGTATATAATTCTCGCCTGTATCTAACCTGTAAACCGTAGGTTCACATTTAATGGTTGTCGCAGCCGTATAGCCGGCATCAATAGCCGCTGCGTAAAGAAAAGGCTTGAAGGCTGAGCCAGGCTGGCTGCGGGCATAAACTCTGTTGTACTGAGAACGGTTAAAATCGCGCCCCCCTACCATAGCCTTGATATAACCGTTATGCGGGTCGAGTGCTACCAGCGCGCATTCCAAATCCGGCGGCGACTTAGCTAAATTAGACTGTACAGCTTTTTCCGCTGAATCCTGCAGTTTCACATCCAGAGTGGTGTAAATTGATAAGCCCTGGGTAAAAATCATTTCCCAGTTTTGCGGGTAATGCTCTTTAAAATAATTAACAACCTCAGCAATAAAATAGGGAGCCTTTTGATTCCATTTTTTTTCTTTTACAGGTATCAAAGGTTCATTCTTAGCTGCCGCAGCCTGCTCAGTACTGATATAATTTAACTCCGCCATGCGATCCAGAACAACAGTCTGTCTTTTTTTAGCAGCATCCCAGTCATTAGCAGGTGAATAATTTTCAGGTGAACGAGGTATACCAGCCAGCATAGCGCCCTCCGCTAAATCTAAATCCTTGGCCGGTGTATCAAAGTAGTACCTGGATGCTGCCTCTATCCCATAGGCACCCTGGCCAAAATATATCGTATTCAAATACATCTGCAATATTTCTTTTTTACTGAAGCTTCTCTCTAATTGAACAGCATAGACCATCTCTTTTAATTTTCGGGAAAAAGTGCGTTCATTACCCAGATACAAATTTTTAGCCAGCTGTTGTGTAATGGTACTGCCGCCTTCCACTACACCGCCTGCTAAGAGATTTCTATACAAAGCTCTTAACATACCCAGAAAATCCAGTCCATGATGTCTATAAAATCTGCTGTCCTCAACAGCAACTATTGCGTCCTGCACGTGCGGGGATATTTCATTCATAGTCACAGGATTTCTGTTTTGCCTGTAAACAGTTGTGATCAGTTGGCCGTTTACATCATATATTTTTGAGGCAACCGGAATTTCAGGTTCCGGCAAAGACTTTAAAACACTACAGCCTGACATAAAAACAAGTGATAAAATAATCAAGATTGCGGAGATCTTTTTCAACATTCTACCTCCAAATGAGTTCTTTACACTATTATTCCCATAATTATGAACAAAATAATTAGAGGCCTTCTCGAAAGAAGGCCCGGTGCTGTATAAATATTTTATTTTAATCGGACATGCACTAGGCTTGTGTGGCAAATACATGCCGACCTATTCGGTTTAACACAGGCAGGCTTTTTATCCACCTGTCTCTGGCAATGCATGGATTATAAAAATATAGTGCCCCGTTTGTAGGGTCCTGGCCTGTGAAAGCAAGCTCAGCTGCCAGTATTGACTGTTCGTCCGGATCAAGATTTATTGAACCGTCTGCCACAGGTGAAAACTGGTATACACCATTACAACTCTGCCAGATAACATCACGAACTGTTTTAGGAAAATAGGGACTCCCCAAACGGTTGATAATTACAGCTCCAACAGCAATTTTTCCGTCTAAACACTCTCCTCTGGCTTCCGCGTGAATTATTTTAGCCAGTAAGATTAATTCATCACGCGGTATATCTCCCCTTGAAGTATAGATAAACTTTTTCCTGGGTATTACCAGCAATTCTTCGGGATAGATCACAGTATTTGTTATATTATTGGTTCTAATTAATTCTTTTAAAGAAATATTGTAACGACGCGCTATTCCGTATAATGTATCACCCTTTTGTACGGTATAGCGATCGTTTTCCGCACGTGCCGTCTCCAGTTCTTCTGACTTTGCCCCTGCTACGGACAACACCAGCAGCAACACCGTAAGAAAGCATGTAAAAATTTTTTTTAGCTTAAACATTTTTCCTCCTTTCTATCCCAGCAAATATTTTGCTCATGTTTAGTATTACCTTAAACATGAAAATTTATCCAATTGGCATAGTAAAAAAAAAACCGCTAAGAAAGTTAGCGGAATTAAACGAGAATATTTATACAACCAAGCCTGCTAAACACACAATAAACTACCTTTTCTTAAGCCAGATAGAGCAGTGCGTTAACTATTGCAGCGGCTATAGTACTTCCCCCTTTGGTGCCGGGAACAGCAATATGAGGTATATCCATCTGCATTAACAAATCTTTGGATTCTTTAGCTCCTACAAAACCTACCGGTGTACCAATAACCAGTGACGGTTTTGCCGCACCGCTCTTTATTAAATCACACAGAGTAAAGAGCGCAGTTGGTGCATTGCCAATGGCGATTATGCCGTCCTTGGCTTCTGCTGCAGCTAACTTCATGGCAATCATGGCTCTGGTTAAACCGGTTTTCTTAGATTCTTCAATTACTCTTGGCTCGGCTATATAGCAATAAGCAGTAATACCCAGTTCCTGCAAGCGATTTTTATTAATTCCTGTCTTTAGCATATTTATATCAGTAACTATCGGCCGGCCCGCACGAAGTGCTGTCAGACCGCTTGCCACAGCCTCAGGGTGGATATAAACTAAATTTACAAATGTTAAATCTCCTGTTGTATGAATAACCCGCTTGATTATTTCCTTATGTTCACGGGGCAGCTTATGTAGTTCAGGTACGTTATCCTCTATAATCTGCATGCTGTTTTTTTCAATCTCACGGGGATTGGTGATCACCGGGTGCAAAATAATACCTCCCTGCTGATATAAAGATTTTTAGCTCTGTAGATGTTTCTCCAATTCCTGAAATAAGGTATCCACGGAACTTATCGCCCCGCTTAAGACCGGCCTGGGCCTGTCAACTATTATTACCGGAACCTGCAGTTCCAGCGCGGCTTCAATTTTTGAAGGTAAGCCACCGACTATACCGCTGTTTTTGGTTACCAGCACGTTAGCCTGGTAATGGCGCAGCATTGCAATATTCATTTGCTTAGAAAAAGGTCCCTGCATAGCCACTATATCTGCCGGAGTTAAACCCAAATCCAAACAATGCTGCAGTACCCTGGGATGGGGCAAAACTCTGGCTATGATTCTTCTTTTCCGGAGCAGAGCAGCACGTAAAAAAATACCCAATGTTTTACTGCCGGTAGTTAAGAATATTGACTCCCCGAGCATAACAGCCTTATCAGCCGCAGCCAGGTAGTCAGCAGCATGCATTATCAATGGGTGCTCAGGAAGTTTTATTTCCTGCCTCTCAAATCTGATATATGGCAGATTCATCTCGGCACATACTTTAAATGCCATTTCGGAAACCGCTTCCGCATAAGGATGAGTTACGTCTACCAGAGCTTTAATCCCCCTGCCGGCTATTAATTCCAGCAGTTCCGGTTCGCTTAGCGGGCGGCCTAGGGTTTCCGCCGCTCCAGTTTCATCTAATAGCTGTCCCCCGTAAGCTGTAGCAGCAGCAGCCAATACCTGGTAACCTTTTTGAACCAAATCCTTAATAATACTTCTGCCGTCACCTGTACCGGACAGAACAAGGATCATACATTGTACCCCCTGGGTGTAACCATATATTGTCCCAGCTTGGCAGTAGTTTTATTGCCTATTACAACTGTCGAAAACATATCCATCGGATGCTTAAGCATATTTTCCAGATCTGTAATTATGATTTCCTCACCATCCCTTTCCGCATTGCGTACAATACCAACAGGCGTCGATGCGGGCTTATATTGGAGGAGAATCAACCTGGCAGTTACAATATGCTCCTTTCGCTTGCGGCTGGACGGATTATACAGAACTACTACAAAATCCCCTTCACCGGCTGCGTGTAATCGCTTTTGTATTAATTCCCAAGGAGTAAGCAGGTCACTCAAACTTATTACAGTAAAATCATGCATTAAAGGGGCGCCTAAAAGAGCCGCCGAGGCCGTTGCCGAAGTTACCCCCGGTATAATCTCCAATTCGATTTCCTTATGAGTATCATCTCTGTACAAGAGTTCCAGTATCAATCCGGCCATACCATAAACACCCGGATCCCCACTGGAAACTACGGCTACTTTACTGCCGGCAACTGCCCTGGCAATAGCCAGTTCACACCTTTCTACTTCTCTGGTCATGCCGGTACTGAGCACCTCTTGACCGTCAATTAAATCATTGATCAGTTCAATATAAGTCTTATAGCCGACTATTACCTCCGCCTCAGCTATAGCCAGGCGGGCCCGCCCGGTCATGTGTTCAGGGCTTCCGGGACCGAGCCCGACCACCGCCAGTCGTCCTCGGCTATAGCTATGGTCACCCCGTTTTGCTTCGTCTTGGGACTGATTAACCTGGCCTGAGGACAGGCCAGCAGGGTCACTGGTTCGCATACTCCACCAACTCCTATTTTTTCTTGAACGAAATCAGAGTGCTGAAAAACACCGGGATATTTACTGTATGCCTGTCTGATTTCCTCGCGGGAAAAAACCAGCAAAGGGATTTTAAAATCGGCAGCCAAACCTGTCAATCCAGGTTCATTAGCCCGTATATCTACCGTAGCAAAACATTTTATACTGTAGATACTTTTACCTGCTTGTTCCAGCACCTGTTGCAAAACCTTTTCTATTTGGTTTTTCTCTGTCCCCTGGCGACAACCAATCCCCACTACCAAGTTGCCGGGACGCAAAAATAAAGTATTTCTTAAACCTGGTAAGACTTTGTTAGTCAACAAAACCTGGCGGTCATTTCCCGCCGGTAACTGATATTGGAAATCCTTCATAGCGGAAATTGCAAAATTCGGCATTGCTTTTATATTTAGCCGGTAATCTGTATATAAAGTCACCTGATCCCCGTTGACTAAAGCTGAGTTGACCTCTTTAACCATAGCCTGAGGCTCAGGTATCAGATTATACTCCTGAGCAACAAGATCTATAGCGGGTCGATTTTGCACATCTGTTGCTGTTGTAATAACAGGACAGGCACCAAGTTCTGCCGCCAAAAGAGAAGTCAATCGATTGGCACCACCTAAATGACCGGATAAGGCGGAAATCACATGCTGCCCTTTCTCGTCCAAAACTACAACTGCCGGATCGCTTAGCTTGCTTTGTATATGGGGAGCAATCATCCTGATTACTATTCCCAAAGCCATAACCATCACTATAGCCTGTCTTTCAGAGAATATATTTTTTATCAAGAGAGACATGGGTTTTTCATAAGGAACAGACCCGGGGATAAGCTCAGCATATCTGGCAGGCACATACAAATCAACCTGGTAATTGTCATATTTTTTTAGAATTGCGGATAGCTTTTGCCCCAGCAGTGATCCTTCTCTGGTCACAGTAACAACTGCTGTTTTCACTGCTAACCCCGGTATCCATGAGCAAAATTCTTGTCATACAACTTGGAAGGCTGATAATCAGCCCCAAAAGCCTGCCCAACCAGAATCATAGCTGTCCGGGTAATACCCGCTTCTTTAATCAACTTGGAAATAGTCGAGACAGTTCCCTTGATAACTCTCTCCTCCGGCCAGGAAGCTCTTTCAACAATTACTACAGGTGTATCAACACTATACCCGCCATCCAGTAATTCCTGCACAACCGTATCTATCAGATGCACGCTTAAGAAGATACACATAGTACAGTGGTGTCTAGCCAGTTCAGACAACTTTTCTGACTCCGGTACAGGAGTACGGCCTTCAATTCTGGTTAGTACAACAGTTTGTGATATGCCCGGCAGAGTCAGTTCACGCGGGATTGCCGCAGCAGCGGCAAAAAAGGAACTGACCCCGGGAATTACGGTAAAAGGTATATCTACAGCGTTTAAGGCATCCATCTGCTCCTGTATTGCACCATACAAACTGGGATCCCCTGTTTGCAGCCTGACTACTTTTTTCCCTTCTTGCACAGCCTTTTGCATAAGACTTATTATTTCACTTAAATCCATACCCGCACTGTTATATATTTCAATACCGGGGCGGCAATATTGCAATACCTGAGGATTAACCAGTGAACCGGTATAAACAACCATATCGGCCTCCGATAACAGTCTTGAGCCTTTGACGGTAATCAACTCCGGATCTCCTGGCCCGGCCCCGACAAAATATATCATATCTAATCCCTCCGTTTTTGCACGATAATCAAGGACATATAATCAAGTTTTTTACCTGCCAGGCTGTCCAAATCTCGGGTGGCATACTGCTCAGGATAACCTACCCGGCTGATAAATACCGCCTTATCTTTAAGTCCCAGTTTTTCCAGTTCTGCCAGAACATCATCAAAGCGCCGGTTTACCTTCATCAGTACAATATTATCGAAACTGTCTAACACATCTCGAAATTTATCTAAACCATAGGCAGCAGGGATAACCGCCACAGTTTCTTCCGCTTCTACCAGGGGGATTTGCAAATAAGAGGCACAGGCGGAAAATGCGGTAATACCGGGAATGGTTTGCGTTTCTACATCTGGGTGGTTGTTTTTGAGGTAACGCAGCAAATAGCCGTAAGTACTGTAAAACATGGGATCACCAATGGTGACAAAAGATACTGAGCGTCCTTGCAGAAGGCATTCAGCTACAGCCTGACCTGCTTTATCCCAGCTTTCCTTGAGCACTTT
The DNA here is from genome assembly GCF_000024205.1 of Desulfofarcimen acetoxidans DSM 771. Classification (NCBI taxonomy): domain Bacteria; kingdom Bacillati; phylum Bacillota; class Clostridia; order Eubacteriales; family Peptococcaceae; genus Desulfofarcimen; species Desulfofarcimen acetoxidans. The sequence continues at coordinate 1,313,788 of NC_013216.1, read as the reverse complement.
GGCATCCATTGACATAGGAAAATGCAATTCCAGGTAATTAAACTCTCTGGACAGCATTTTACTGACTACAGACAGGGCTAAACTTTCTTTGTCACCTGATGACTTAGGGATACAGAGTATCTCCGTCTGCTCAAGTGCTTTATACGCTTTAAAGGTCAGCAGTTCCGGGTCACCGGGGCCTACTCCTATGCCGAAAAATTTACCCGGCAATATTGTCCCCTCCTTTTTCCGCAGCGATTATGTAAACAGGATTGAGTCCTTGCATGAGATGCATATTTTTTATACCTAATGCACGTGCCGCAAAAATTTGACTGGTATCCGTTCGGAAGTCCAGCTTATGTAAGATTTCCACTGCACGGCCGGGAGTTTCCAGAGTTACTGCATTTATCACAATACGCCCGCCGGTCCTTAACCTACCGGCCAAATATTTTAATATCCATTCTAACTGGCCGCCGCTGCCGCCGATAAAAACACGATCAGGATCTGGCAAATCATAGAGAGCTTCCGGGGCCAGCCCTTGAATAATTTCCAGATTGTCCAAAGAAAAATTATCACGGTTTTGTCTAATCAAATCAATTCCCTGAGCCAGTCTTTCCACAGCGTATACTTTGCCCCGAACAACCTGCAGAGCAGCTTCCACTGATAAAGACCCTGTCCCCGCACCTATATCCCAAACTGTTTGTCCTTCTCTCAGCCTGGCTTTAGCTACGGTCACAGCACGCACCTCTTCTTTAGTCATCGGTACGTTGCCGCGTATAAACATTTCATCCGGTATTCCCGGGGTTCGAAAAGGCCATTTATGCGTCATCTAAAATCACCATAACATTGTTAGAATATTGAGTCACTTCCAAATCGGCTAATTCCTCAAGACTAAACATGCTTATTTGTTCATCAGGATAAGAAAGGTTCCGGCAAAGATATACCACTCGTTTATCTATACCTTCAGCTATCAGCAACCTGGCCAGGTCAGAAGGAGAAGAATTAGGATTAGTCAAGGCTATTACCTTCTTATTGGTTCTTACTGTATTAATCAAATGCCGGTAATCACGACCATGCGTGCTGGTTAATACAGCATCATGCCAGGGCAAAGCCAGACGGGAGCAGGCCAGTTGGATTGAGCTGATACCTGGCAACACCAGTAAGCTTTCCGGAGGGAAATGACGACGCAAAAAATTCAATATGCCAAATATCCCCGGATCACCTGAAGCCAGAACAGTTACGGTAAAATTACAGTCATCTTTTTTCTTAATAAAATCAAGCATATCTTGCAAATTGTTTTTTATTATGAAAGTTTCCTTACACAGGTAGGCAAACAAATCCAGATTTCGTTGACCTCCTATTAAAACCTCGGCCTTTTCTATAGCTGCCAGAGCTGCAAAAGTGAGATATTCTTTACCCCCAGGGCCGATGCCGACAACAGTAAGAGGATTCTTCATAACATAAACAGTTTCATCGGCAGCATTAATTGTTGTATTTTGGTATTCCTTATCGGCTATTACAGACATAAATTGCACCCCAACTTTCTGACAACTATTCTGGCCTGCTCATCTAAACCTAAAATTTGGCCCTCCATATCCAGCAATACGGTACCGGCTCTAAGACGCCCCTGGGTATAATACTGAGCTCGCTGACTGGCACGATGAGCCAATCTGGCAAAAACCTCTTCCACTATATTGTTATCCTTCAAAACCTGCAGGGCCGCTTCAGCAGTAATACAGTCTAAAATAGCAGCCATGGTTTGGCTGCTGGCACCGGCCAAACCTGCATATGCCGCCAGAGTCTCCAAACGGCCGTCAGCAATTCTGTTATGAGTGTGAAAAATTCCCGCGGCAACTTTAACAATTTTACCGTGGTGACCCCAGAGTAGAACCTGCTCTATACCTTTTTCCACGCAGGCATCCAGCATATACCCCACGAAATTACTCATTTCTACAACAGCCGCTTCCGGCAGGCCATATTTTTCTACAGCATTTTTTATGCCCATCCTACCTGGGCTTAAAACAATATCCTTATAACCTGCAGCTAAAGCCATTTCTATTTGCGGAACCAGTGAATCTTTAAAAGCTTCTTCCGACATTGGGCGAACAATCCCGGTAGTACCCAGTATAGAAATCCCCCCGGTGATGCCTAACCTGGGATTGAGAGTTCTGGCGGCAACACCTTCCCCACCAGGTACACTCACAGTAATTTTCAGTCCCTGCTGCTCCGGCAGCAAATCAGATACAGCGGCTATAATCATTTGTCTGGGAACCTGGTTGATAGCCGGCTCACCTACCGGTATTTGCAAACCTGGTTTGGTTACCCTGCCTACTCCTGCACCACCATTAATAATAATACTGGACGGACATTTTTCGACCTGGACTACAACCGACAGACCGTGGGTAACATCCGGGTCATCCCCGCCGTCTTTAATTACCGTAGCAGAAGCAGTGCACTCATCAATAATTACCTGTGAGGCCACGGGAACTTTTATAGCTTCTCCCGCCGGATTGTATACAGTAGTTTCAACCACTGTTTGTCCTCTCAAAAGAAGCAATGCAGCAGCTCTTGCAGCCGCTGCCGCAGAAGCTCCGGTGGTTATACCAAACCGGAGCTGTTTTTTTCTAAATTCATTCACTAAATACACTTCCTGACCTGGTTATGCCCTCTAAAAAACAGACTGTTTTTTTCGTATAACTATTCTGATATCCATATCAACCAGTAAACGGTAAGGATTACACATTTGAATAATACGTGAGGTTGATCTGGCGCCTAGATATTGCTCTAACTCTGCCAGGCTGATATTAGTAGTAATAACAGTCGGCAAATAATTATTCAAACGATAGTTTAAAATTGAGTAAAGCTTATTTTGAGCCCATTCCGTATAATTATGGGCACCCAAATCATCTAATACCAGCAGCGGAACTTGCCTGGCAGTTTCGACCAGATCTTGCTCTGAATATTCCACCTGGCGCGACGAGTCATAAGTAAATCTTATTTGATCAAGCAAATCAGGAACAACCGAAAATAATACAGCTTGATTTTCCTTAATGAGAGCATTGGCTATACAGCAAGCTAAAAAGGTCTTACCGCTGCCCACTTGCCCTGAGAATAACAAACCGTCAATTTTATTATTTTTCATAAAATCTCTGGTGAAATTTTTTGCTGCTTGAAAGGCTATTTGTGCTGACTCATAATATGATATATTTTTTACCGGGTCAAAACAGTCTTTAGCATAATAACCAAAATTAAAGTTCTCAAAAGTCTGATTAAGCATTCTCAAGGTAAGTTTTGCTTGCTTAAAACGATTCCAAACAGCCTTTTGTTTTATGCATTGACATGGTACAGCCAGCTGACTATCAGCATCAATAATAATACCACGATTTTGACACAAACTACAGTTACTGTCCACAGTCAATAGCCCCTTTATCTTACCCAAAGTACGCGTTATGCTTCAGGCAACTCAACTCATATAGAGTGATTCAATCATAGCCTTCTTTTTAGCATCGCTGCTTTGGGTCTTCGATGCGTTGCCGGAATATACTTTTGTATTGCGCCTGCGCTGAAAATTGATATCATAATTATTAATTGCCTCTAACGTGCGAAGATTATTCTTTTGCCATTCCATAATAATACTGTCAATATACTTAAAATTATGTTTGCCCAGCAAGACAGCCCGTTTCAAAGCTTCGCGAATTAATTGGCTGTTCATCTCCGCTACCCATTTCTGAATCTGCTCAATTTCCATAGGAGAAAGAGGTCGGGCAAATTCATTCTCAAAGGTTTTATACAGCTGGGCTAATTCATGGTTAGGCTCAGGAAAATTATTTTTAACTGATTGCTGCTCTTGTTCTTCCAACATTTTTTGAGTTTTTTCCAGTTCCTTCACTTTTGCACAGGCCCAGATTTCAGAAACTGACTCAAAGAGTGGTTCAAAATCATAGCCGGATATAATCATATCATGAAATTCATCATAATACTTGGTTATAGCAAGAATATCTTTTTCAATTAGACTGGCTAAGACATCCTCAATTAGAGAGATATCACTTTGCATACAATTTGCCAGGGTTTCAGTAGTGGGGAAAAAATCTTTTTCCTCTGAATGTATTCTTAATAATTGAACCAGAAGCAACATTTCTATATCTGAAATACCCATTGCTTTGTAATGCTTCAATAATATATTAGGTATACTGGTAAAGCCCTGCATCATTAAATCTGTACCAAAAGCAGAGGTGACATTTCCTGCACGATACTTTTTTAATGCTTTTCTGTCAAGATTCATTATAATATCCACTCCCATGTTTTATTTTAGGTGAAGGTATATAGTTTGTCCACCCTTTTCCTTAGCCTAAAATAAGTTTGTCTTGTTGTTCTTTACTTATTGTTCGAGGGAGGTCTTGGTCTCAGCATTTTTAAAGCAGTTGATGTTTGTCCGAATATAAATAGTTAAAAACATGTCTCATAAAAGAGTTTATATACCCTAGTAATATTTCTTCAGTCAAGTAGTATATTCCTTCCCCTGAATATTAAAACATTTCGGCGATGAGACAAGTGGTTTTCTTTCAAATTGTTGGGAGAATTGATTAATCATATAGCTAAAAAATTTTCGGATTCCATCCCATAAACAAAAGAAACCCGTACCACACATTGATACGAGTTTCTTTGAGATCCAATATGTTCATATTTTAGTTTCTTTTGAACCAATTTTTTAAATATTTCTGAAACGTTACTTCAAAACAACTGCTGTTCCGCTGGCTGCTACCATGAGCATACCTTCTTTGATTACCTCATAGTCAAGGTCTATGCCGACTATTGCGTTTGCACCCAGTCTTAATGCCTGTTCAGACATCTCTTGCATAGCAACTTCCCTGGCATGCGCCAATTTAGATTCATAAGCACCTGAACGTCCACCTACGATATCTGTTATGCTGGCTAAAAAGTCACGTACAACATTAGCGCCCATTATTGCTTCACCTGTAACTATCCCTAGATATTGACTGATTTGCCTGCCATCTACAAAGGGAGTTGTGGTTAAAAGCAAAACATCACCACCTTTTTCTTAAATATACTGTAATAATAATTATAATCGGAAACTTAGATATTGGCAAATTTTTATAATTTGATTTTGCAGGCAATTATTATGCTTCTAAATATATTTCATAAACATGGATATAATAATTTTGAATACTTATAAGGGATGTGAAATTTATGCCTATAAAAATTGGCATTAATGGTTTTGGGCGAATTGGGCGTAATGTATTTCGAACTGCTCTTAACAACCCGGAGATAGAAATAATTGCTGTCAATGATTTAACCGACTCTAAAACTCTGGCTCACTTATTAAAATATGATTCAATTCACGGAGTGCTAAATGCTAATGTCAGATCAACTCCCAAAGGCTTTACGGTAAACGGTAAGGAAGTTACAGTCTTTGCGGAAAAAGATCCTGCCAATATCCCCTGGGGTAATCTGGGCATACAGATGGTTGTTGAATCCACAGGGAGATTTACTAAAGGTTCGGATGCAGCAAAACACATTCAAGCAGGAGCGAAAAAGGTTGTCATCAGCGCTCCCGGTAAAGAAATAGATGCTACCATTGTAATGGGTGTTAACCAGGACATATATGACCCGGCAAAACACAATATAGTTTCTAATGCCTCCTGTACTACAAATTGCCTGGCTCCTGTGGTCAAAGTATTAAATGATAATTTTACTGTAAAGAGAGGTTTAATGACTACCGTTCATTCCTATACCAATGACCAACAGATATTAGACCTGCCACACAAGGATTTAAGACGTGCCAGAGCTGCTGCTGAATCTATTATTCCCACCACTACCGGTGCAGCCAAAGCTGTTGCACTGGTTATTCCTGAATTAAAAGACAAACTTAACGGTTTTGCTATGCGGGTACCCACCCCCAATGTTTCAATTGTTGACTTTGTGGCAGAGTTAAATAAAAGTGTAACAGCAGAAGACATAAACAGTGCCTTGAAAAGCGCCTCCGATAATGAATTAAAAGGCATACTTGCCTATACTGAGGCCCCCCTGGTATCAAGAGATTATTATAGTGATCCTCATTCCTCCATTGTTGATGCTCTTTCAACAATTGTATTGGATAAAACAATGGTAAAAGTCTTAGCCTGGTATGACAATGAGTGGGGTTATTCCTGTAGAGTACTGGATTTATTGATTTACATGGCTAAAAGAGAACAAGGAGCAGTGCCTGTAATTACATGGACCGGTATTACTAACAAAAATCATTATGAAAACGTATCAGCAGCATATTCTGAATAAAAATAACGGAGAAGCAGTTATTCTGCTTCTCCGTTATTTTTATTCTAATTTATTCTTTTGAATTTATTCTTTTAATGCAGGTCTCGGATACAAACCGGATTCTTCAACCAATCTTGGAACAAGCTCTTCCCAGGCAATAGCCATGATGTGAACCCCGGCTACACCTTCAATTTCCTTAAACATCTTAATTTGTTCGATGCAAATCTGGATGCCTTCTTCTCTAACAGCATCTTTACCACCGGCTTTATTGGCAGCTTCCAACCTGGTGATTAACTCATCAGGTACAGTAATACCGGCAACGTTGTTCTTCATATATTTAGCTGCGCCGAGTGCTTTGATTGGGGTAACACCGGCCATTATCTTACATTTCTTATGTAGGCCGCGTTCCTTCACCATATCCATAAACTTAACAAAACGATCCGTATCAAAGATACATTGTGTCTGTATAAAACGAGCTCCGGCAGCTATCTTCTTTTCTAACCGGGCAACACGCCATTCAAACGGATCTGCAAAGGGGTTTGCTACTGCTCCCACAAAAAAGTCTTTTGGAGCATGATTCTTAAATTTTTCACCACAGCAGAATTCTTCTTCATCCTTCATTCTTTTTACCATATTAACTAACTGCATAGAATCAAGATCATGAACGTTTTTAGCAGTTGGATGATTACCAAACTTCTGGTGGTCACCAGACAAGCAAAGTATGTTTCTAATACCCATACTATAAGCGCCCAGCAAATCAGACTGCATGGCAATACGGTTGCGGTCACGGCAGGTCATCTGGATAATAGGTTCCAGACCTTCCTCTAAACAGTGCCAGGCAGACGCAATACTGGAAATACGCACGATAGCTGTTTGACAGTCGGTAAGGTTAGCAGCATCAACGTGATTCTTCAACATTCTGGCATATTCTCTGATGACTTCAGCATCAGTTGACTTCGGAGGACCAATCTCACAAGATACGACAAATTCGCCCTGATCAAATAGTCTTTCTATTTTACTCTTACTCATCTATCTTCACATCCTCCCTAACCACTTTACGCGGCCCGCCATCACGAGACGTAGACCAGTCTTTCGGCGGTTGAACTTCCATAAGCATGTCCAATCTACCCAGTTCTTTCATATGCTCAACGATTAAATGCCAAGCACAGGGAACGTCCTTACTGATTTCGCACACACCGTCTTGTGAACCGCCACACGGTCCGTTAAGGATACTCTTGGAACATCGAATAATCGGGCAGATACCACCGGTTTTATGCAGAATACAGTCACCACAAAGACCACAACGCTCTTCCCAGACACCATGTTCAACAGTACCACCGGCAAACTTCGTGTTCAGAGCTGGAAAAACAATCTTATTTCTGTACTTCTCAGCAACAAACTGAACACCTACACCACAGGCCAATGAAACAACACAATCCACATCTTCAACATAATTGGCAATTCCGTCTACGTATTCGGGATCACACTGGCGAGTAGCCGTATAAGTAACGGTTTCCAGCGGATTTCCTTCTAATTCCCGTTTCATACGTAATGATGTGGCTAACAGATCAGTTTCTTTTTCACCACCGGCAAGACATACAGTAACACATCCGGCACACCCCAGGAATAAAACCTTTTTATAATCCTTAATAAATTCCTCAATAGTTTCCATGGGCTTTTGTTCAGCTATGATCACGCCACGTCACCTCCCTTGGAGCTTTTTACAGATTTATTTAAGGGGCTGGGCCCCAGATTTCTAATGCGTTCGGTAAACTCGTCAGCTATTTCTTTAAAACGAGGTCCCATTGCAGCTGAAAGGTTATAAAATTCAACCCTGTCAGCACCAAGACCAATCTGGTCTAAAATATTCTTAAGCTGTTTAACCCTTTTCTTGCCTCTAAAGTTGCCTTTTAAGAAGTGACAGTCACCTTCCATGCAACCGGCAACATAAACCCCGTCGGCTCCTTCTTCAAAAGCTCTTAGTAGTACATGCTGGTCAGTTTTACCCGAACAGGGCATCTCAACAATTCTGATATTGTCGGAGTACTGTAACCTCATGGAGCCAGCTAAGTCTGCTGCAGAATAAGCACAGTAGTGACAGCAGAATGCAACTATTTTAGGTTCAAAATCTCCCATACATTAACACACCTCCGTAAATAAACTCGCTGTCACATCAGATATTGCATTCACAGATATAATAATAGTAGTCCGACAATCTTCCTGATAAGCTTTATTTTTATATATCTGAGATTGCAATAAATAGGATGAGTGAATTTTGCGACAGTTCTATCTTTAATGAATTAATATACTATTCAACATCTTCATTTAAAAATCCTTTTTTATAATAGGAGCATTTCTACCTAAATTTATTAATCCGACAAGCCAATTTTAGCAATAATCATTTTTTATTGTCAATTTGCATAATTCCGAAAATTTAAATTGTAAAAATGCTGCTTCACATATGCTTTTCCGCCAATACCTAAAATTGCGAATAAACTTTACGAGGCAGTGCAAACCTAAAATAAACAGGCCTAGTGCCGCATATTTCAGCGGCACCGGCTGTTTTGAACCTATTTTTCATCTAATATTAAAGCTTCCGCTATTAGAGCACAAAGGTGTTCGTTCTTAACACCAAGCTTAAATTCTTTATTAATATCATTAAACTGGTCCATGCAGTTATGGCAGGGAACAATAACAATTTTAGCACCGGTTTTAATAACTTGATCAGCTTTCAGCCTTCCTTTGGCTAAACGCTCAACTTTATATTCCGGAGTAGCCAAGGCTCCACCACCACCGCCGCAGCATAAATTCCACTGCTTATTGGGGTACATTTCGTTAAAGTTCTTGATAAAACTGTTAATTACATAACGAGGTTCCTCATAAACTCCCTCTTTACGGGCAGTATTGCATGGATCATGGTAGGTAACAGTTTCAGTAATTTTATCCGGATCCAGCTTAATCCGGCCTTCTTTAATCCACTCAGCCATTAATTGCAGGATATGCCTGATGGGGAACTTATAATCGCTCTCCTTATCCCAGAAATTCCTGTAGCCCATACGGCAGGAACGGAAAGCATGTCCGCACTCAGTAACGATCAACTCTTTGGCCTTTAAGCGTTCCATTTCTTCAAAGAGCGGTTTGGTAATTGTCCAAAAGTCCTTATCATTACCGCTGAAAAGTGCTAAATTTGTAGCATCCCATTTTTTAGAGCTAATAGTATAGTTAGCTTTTGCGGCATAAAAGATTTTTAAAATGCTTTGCAGTTCCTGAGGGTAATATTTAATTTCCCGAGCGTTGAACCCGAACATAAAATCGGCACCTTCAACATCAAGGGGAATTTTATAATCAGGATCGTCAAGTTCTGCCTGCAATTCTTCTTCAACCCACTCAATTGTATCCATAAAATCTTCCTGGGATACATTCATCTGGTTGCCTGATTCAATAGTTTCTTCAACAACCTTGACCATAAAGCCGGGTCCTTTTTTTGCAGGATCATCACTGAATGCTTCGTTAGTAGTCCCTCTTATGCCTCTGACTATAGCAGCTACATTAATACCCATCGGACATTCAATTGTGCAGCGCTCACACATTGTACACAGCCAGTAATAAGGATCATTCATTGCTTCCTCGCGCATGCCTAAGATAAGTTTGCGCAAAAACTTGCGTGGATCATTGTTCGCATGAACATCAGAATAAGCACAACCGGCAGTACACATACCGCAGGCAAGGCAATTTCCGAAATCAAAACCCTTAACTAAATTGGCAACCTCGGCTCTGAATGCAGGATCAAATTTTGCTGCCTTAATAACTTCTGTACTCATATTCGGGATTACTCCTCCCTTCTAAAGCCAATTAAACTTTTATTTTAGAACCGGGGCGAATTTTAATATTCGCCCGGCAGTTTTTGTAATTGTGCCAGTGTAAATACCGGACCGTCTTTGCAAACAAACTTATTTCCGACATTACAACGGCCGCACATTCCGATACCGCATTTCATTCTGTTTTCCAGCGAGTTGACAATTCTCTCTGGGGGGAAACCTAGCTTTTCCAATACCGGCAAAGTAAACTTAATCATAACCGGCGGGCCGCAAACAATTGCGTAGGAGTTTTCCGAGCTGGGTGCTACCTGTTCGGTAACTGCGGGTATAAAACCAACCCGACCTGTCCAACCGGGAACTTCACGGTCAATAGTGGTAATAAACTCAATGTCATCCCGCTTTTGCCACTCGGCTATTTCATCTTTATAGAGGAATAAGCCAGGGTTTCTGGCACCATAAATAACAGTCAACTTACCAAAACGCGCTCTGTTTTTTTCATTGAGTATATAAGCTATTGTTGAACGAAGAGTGGTATATGCAAAACCACCGCCGACAATAACCAAATCCTTCCCCTCAATTTCCTCTAGGGGATAATAATTACCTAATGGGCCACGCACACCCAAAAGAGTTCCTTCAGGCATATCATGAAGAGCAGTAGTAACTTTACCTACCTTCATAACAGAAAAAACTAGCTTGCCGGGTTCTGTCGGCGAACTGGCAATACCGAATGGTGCTTCGCCCTTGCCATATACACAAACTTCAGCAAATTGACCGGGCATATACTGGAATTTTTCCTCATCCTCTTTATTAACAAAAGTTAATGTAAAGGTACGAATATTTTTATCTTCGGTTTCAATGAAGTTTTTCTCCAGCCTCATCGGCAGCGGCAGATAAGGATTATTCATTATTTTGCCACCCCCGCTTCAATGTTCTTAGCTTGAATTGAACTTATTACTTGACGGATATCCAGATTAACAGGACAGTTCTTAATGCATCTGCCACAGCCAACACAAGCAGTTTCATTTACGTTTTCTACGAAATACCTGAACTTGTGCATAACACGCTGGCGATAGCGTTCCTTACCTGAGGTTCTTGGGTTATGACCTGATCCATGTAAAGTAAAGAGCGGGAACATGCAGGAATCCCAGTTTCTTACGCGACAACCGTTTACATCAACTGCCTCGTCAATTAGATCAAAGCAGTGGCAGGTCGGGCAGAAATAAGTACAGGTTCCGCAGCCCAGACATTTCTCGTGAATAGAACTCCAGATGCTGTCTTCAAACATATTGTCGAGTTTTTCCTTAAGACCGGAAATTTCCACCTTGCTGGTGATCTTAGCGTTTGCAGCAGCACTGGCCTTCACAATTGCATCCTTATCGGCATCGCATTCTTCGGTAAGAGAAAGCTTAGCTACAAATTCTTTGCCCTTTTCGGTAACTGTTTGCACAATATAATCATCACCGATATCCACCAGCATAACATCGCTGCCATCAGTAGAGAAAGGCCCGATACCGAAGGAAGTACAAAAACATGTACTTGCCGGATCGTTACAGGCTAAACCTACTACAATCAAATTGTTACGCTTATTGAAATAATAAGGATCTTGATACTTATCATTATCAAACACTTTATCTAATAAGGAAATGCTTTTGGCATCACAGGGACGCACACCGAAAGCAACAATCTTCTTATCGGCAAAATTCTCTTCCACCCTTACACCGTCATTTACCACAGCATAACTAAATAGTTTTTCGGACTGAGGAAAAAGGATTTCTTTGGGTGGCTTTTTAGTATTACTGTAATCTAATTTGGCATCAGCACCTGATTTGATCGGTAAAAAACGCATATTACCCAACTCATCAACAGGAGCAAACACAAGATAGTCACCTAGCAAGCTGTCCAATAAACTGGCAACCCCGTTTTTGCTAATTTTCATCCTTTTCACCTCATTCCTTCACCAAGAATTCTTCCGAATCATCCCCGGTAAATGTGCTTAAAGCGCATTTCTCTTCCAGACTTACACCTGCTTCATAGTCAAACAGCACTTTAACATCTTTGGCAAGCTTTCTGGTTAATTTACCGATATCTACACCCATGGGACAAGCTCTTGTACAAGCACCACAATCAACACAGCGACCACCTAAGTGAAGTGCACGTACAGCGTGGAAAATCAAATTGTCGCCTGCATCAATACTCTTGCTGATCCACTCAGGAGTGTTGCAGTCAACAAAACACTCGCTGCAATAACACATAGGACAAGCATTCCGACAGGCATAACAACGGATACACTTGCTCATTTCAGCAGCCAGATAAGCCTGACGCTCAGCAGGAGACTTTGCTTCAAACTCATCTATTTCAGCATAGCTGACATTATCCTTGCCGACAATTTTTTCACCTATTAATTCGTCGAAAATAACCGGAGTAGGATATTTGCAGTCATTACAAAAATCATGAATCATATCAGCAAGAGCAACAGTCGTTTCAAACCCCTCGCCCTTAATTACCACTTGATCACCGTTTACAGCAGCCTCGCTGATTTCTTTCCCATTTACCGCTGCGTTAACTTTATTTTGATCAATCATGCCGCTGCAGGGGATACCTATAATATATAAATTATCCCTATTAATCTGGTTTTCTTTTACCAGAACAACTATTGATCTTACATCGCACCCTTTAGCAACAACAGCAACTTTGTCGCTTCTTTTGCGAAGATAATTCGCTAGGTTATTCTCACAACCACTGTTCCAAATCAAATTTGCAGTTTCTTCCGGTGTCCTAGCGAAATAAGGGGTGCTGCGGAGAGGTAGACTACCTTGCTCAAAGCCAATAACCACGTCTACTTTTTTCTCCTCCAACAGTTTCTTGGCAGCGTCTTGAATTTTATTTGATAAATTTTGCATCCGCTACACCTCAATCCGCTTTTTCATTATCCCGTTATTGGGACCAATTTCTTTTACCCTGTCGGTAACTTTAGTAACCAACTCAGCAAATCTTCCACCTTCTGCCGCAGATACCCAGGAGAAGTTCACCCTATCTTCTTCAACACCCATGAAATCCAAAAGGCTTTTCATAAGCGCAAATTTCCTACGTGCTACAAGATTGCCACTAACATAGTGACAGTCACCAGGGTGTCACCCAGATGTTAAAATCGCGTCTGCTCCGCTTCTTAACCCGGCAAAAATGAAGAGGGGATTAATTCTACCGGAACAAGGTATACGAATTACACGAATGTTGGGAGGATACTGAATTCTGCCAACACCAGCCAAATCTGCACCGGCGTAACTACACCAGTTGCAGAGAAAGGCAATTATTTTGGGTTCAAATTCCTTTGACTCCATTTACATAACCCCCTTTAACTAAAGCGCACTGATCATAGCTACGATTTGCTCATTAGTAAATCCCTTAATATTTAATGCACCGCAACGGCAGGAGGAAGCACATGCTCCACAACCTTTACACAAAGCTTCGTTAACCACGGCAATCATTTTCTCAGTGTCAACGGCAATGGCCTTCGACGGGCATACCAATTCACAAACTCCGCAGCCTGCACATTTTTTATTATTAATATTGGCAATTTTACCTTCTGCCTGTACATTTTCTTTGCTTAAAGCAGTACCGGCTCTGGCAGCAGCAGCCTTGGCCTGAGCAACGTTTTCTTCAGTTGATTTCGGTCCATGGCACAAACCACACATAAACACACCGTCAGTACTAAAATCAACCGGACGAAGCTTTAAATGTGCTTCAAGGAAGAAGCCATCAGCATTTAAAGGCACCTTAAAGAACTGAGATAATTTTCCGTTATCCTTTTGCGGCACTATAGCAGCTGCTAAACAGATAATATCAGCTTCTATTTCAAGCGGCTGTCCTAGTACATGATCAGTTACAGTAACTTTTATAACGTCACCGACAGCCTCTACTACAGGTTTATTGTCAACAGAATAACGAATGAAGATAACTCCTTTGCATCTTGCTTCACGATAATTATCTTCAAAGAAACCATAAGATCTGATGTCACGGTACAAAACAAAGACATTGGCATCAGGGTTCTTTTCTTTAATCTTCAGAGCTAATTTAATAGATTTATTACAGCAAACACGACTGCAATATGGTCTTTCATTATCACGTGAACCAACACAGTTGATCAGAACAAAGTTTTTGGCATCTTTCACCTTAGCATCGCCGGAAACCATAGCTTCTTCCAGTTCCAACTGCGTAATAACTCTATCATTTTCACCATACAGATACTCTGTAGGTTTGTATTCCATACCACCGTTGGCAATAATAGTTACGCCGTGTTTAATTTCCTGTCCATCGGTCAGTTTAGTCAAATAATTACCCAGATAACCATGAACATCAGCTAAATCACTGTTCAGATAAACATCTATATTTGCGTGGTTGTTTACCTTACTTGCAAGATTAGCCACAAAGCCTTTAATATCCTCGCCTTTAAAACCAGTGGTTATACGATTTGCTATGCCACCCAGCTTTTCAGTTCTTTCCACTATGCTTACTTTATAACCTTGCTCAGCCAGATTTAACGCGTTAGTCATTCCAGAAACACCGCCACCGATAACAAGAGCACCGTGATCCATATCAAGTTCTTGCTCATATAACGGTGTTAGCAATTGGGCTTTAGCTACAGCCATTTTCACCAAGTCTTTGGCTTTTACAGTAGCTTTTTCCGGCTCATGCATGTGTACCCAGGAACACTGATCACGAATGTTGGCCATTTCGAATAAATACGGGTTAAGACCAGCTTCATGTAAGGTTTTTTGGAAAAGCGGCTCATGAGTTCTCGGAGTGCAAGAAGCTACAACAACACGGTTTAAATTATATTCTGCAATCTTTTCTTTTATCTGCACCTGAGCATCTTGTGAACAAACATACAGACTCTCCTGAGCATAAACTACACCAGGTAGTGTTTTGGCATATTCAACAGCACTCGGAACATTTACCACGCCACCTATGT